>JACPOR010000048.1 GCA_016191425.1 Chloroflexota bacterium | reverse complement strand
GCACATCCGAACCAGATAGTCAAGTCATCTACTGACTACGTTTCACACCGCGCAACAGACCGCGACGGCCATCGATCCGAGATCAGGAAGGGTCGTGACGGGGCCCGGTCAGGCCCGACCAGCGCTGGAAGTTCGGGCTAACGGGCGCGGAGCGGAACTGGTCGGCGGCCAACCGGGCGTCGACCGGGCGCTAACTTCACTAACCGGGCGCCGAGCGGGGCCCTCTCAGGCAGGCGCGGCGCCGTGCGGGCGGTGGTGCTGGTGGTCCACCCGGTGTGTGTACTCGGCCGGGCCGAAGAAGACGAGGATCACGAGGTCCTCGTGGATGTCGTGGAAGCGATGGGCGACGTCGGCGGCGACGAACACGACCGACCCCGGTCCCACAGCCCGTTCCTCGTTCCCGACCGTGATCGCTGCCCGGCCGGAGACGACGTGGTAGACCTCGTCCTCCGTGTGCGGACCCTGAGGATCCGAGCCACCGGCCGGCAATCCATAGAGCCCCACCGATAGGTCGTGGGTCCGGATGAACTCATGGTAGAGGCGCCCGGTCGCGGCGCGCGCGGCGACCAGGTCGCCGATCTCGAAGGCCTCCATCTGGCGGCTCCCGTGGTGCGGATCGCAGATCTCGAGGCTAGCACTCCGACCAAGGCGCGGGTTGGACCGCGTCAGGCCACGACGGGATCCGGACGGGGCGCCGGCGGCGCCGGCCGAACCGGGCGCAGGTAGAGGGCGAGGATCGCGACGACGTATGTCACGTGAACGGCGAGCGTCAGCACCTCGGGCCGGGACGTGTAGCCGAAGATGGCCGCGAGGAACTGGCCGATCCCTTCGTCCTGGGAGAGGAGGCCGCTGATATCGAAGGCCGTCTGGCTCCCGATCACGGGGACGCCGGCAATCTCGGCGACCTCGAGGAACTCGTGGACTGCCGTGGACAGGAGTCCGGCCGCGATGAACACGAGGGCGATGCCGGTCCAGCGGAAGAACCGCCGCAGGTCGATCGCGCGGCTGCCGCGGTAGAAGCCCCAGCCGATGACGCCGGCGCCTGCGAGACCGATCACGGCGCCCATGGCGACACTCGGTGCGCCGCTCGCGGTCGATGTCGCCTGGCCGGCGAGAAAGAGCGCCGTTTCGATGCCCTCACGGATGACCGCGGTGAACGCGACGACCGCGAGACCCCAGGCCGTCCCCTCGCTGAGGACCCGGTCGATCGCCGCCTGGAGCGCCCCCTTCAGGTTGATGGACTGGCGCCGCATCCAGAACAGCATCCAGGTGACGACCACGGCCGCCAGGAGCATCGCCGAACCCTCGAACAGCTGCTCGTACGGCGGCTCGAACGACCCGACGGTACGGAAGATGAGCAGACCGAGGACGACACTCAGAATCGCCGCGCTGCCGGCGCCGATCCAGATCTTCGGGATATGGCGCCCGTTGCCCGTCCGGACCACGTAGGCGAGGACGATCGCGACGATGAGAGCGGCCTCGACCCCTTCGCGAAGGCCGATCAGGAAGCCGGAGGTCAGGGCGCCGAATTCCACGGGTGACTCCTGGGCTGCAGGCTGAAGGCGACGGGCGGCGCGGCCGGAGCCGGCGCCGTCGCAAATCCTAGTGCCTCACTTGGGATTGCGCAAGGCTCCTTGCGTCCGCTCCTCATGGTCGCCTGAGCCGCGTGTGGATCGGCTCAGTAGGCCGCCGGATCCGCCTTGTCCGGGTCCAGCCCGAGCTCGCGGATCGCCGCCGCCGCCGCCTTCGACGTGATCGCGCCAGCGCGGGCCAGCGCGGTCATCGTGGCGGCCGTGATGTGCGCCGGGTCGATCTCGAAGAAGGCCCGCAGCGACTCCCGGGTGTCGCTCCGGCCGAATCCGTCCGTACCCAGCGCAACGAACGTCGCCGGAACCCACGGGGCGACCATCTGGGGCACGACCTTCATCCAGTCGGTGGCGGCGACGATCGGACCACCGGGGGGGCCCAGGACCTCGGTCACGAACGGCACGCGCGGCTTCGAGGCCGGATGGAGGCGATTCCAGCGGTCGACCTCGAGTGCGTCCCGCCGGAGGAGCGGGAACGACGGCGCAGAGTAGACCTCGGCGGCGACCCCGAACTTCTCGGCGAGGAGCTTCTGTGCCTCGAGCACCTGCTGGAGGATGGCGCCGGAGCCCACGAGCCGGGCGGCCTTCGCTGCCTTACCGGCGTCGGGTGCCGCCGCAAACCGGTAGATCCCTCGCAGTAAGCCGTCGTCGACGCCCTCGGGCTTCGCGGCCTGCGGGTAGTTCTCGTTGTAGATCGTGACGTAGTAGAAGACATCCTCGCCCTTGGCGTACATCCGGTCGATCCCGTCGCGGATCACCGCGGCGAGCTCGTAGGCGAAGGCCGGGTCGTACTGGCGCAGATTCGGGACCGTGGACGCCAGGACGTGCGTGTGCCCGTCGTCGTGCTGAAGACCCTCGCCGGCAAGCGTCGTCCGGCCGGCCGTGGCGCCCATCAGGAAGCCCCGGGCGCGGGCATCGGCGGCCGCCCACAGCTGGTCGCCGGTGCGCTGGAAGCCGAACATCGAGTAGAAGATGTAGAACGGGATGACCGGCAGGCCGTTGGTCGCGTATGACGTGGCCGCCGCGGTGAAGCTGGCGATCGAGCCGGCCTCGCTGATCCCCTCCTCGAGGACCTGGCCGTCCTTCGCCTCGCGGTACTTCAGAACGAGCTCCGAGTCAACCGGGTCGTAGCGCTGGCCGCCCGAGGCGTAGATCCCGACCTCGTTGAAGAGCGGGTCCATGCCGAACGTCCGGGCCTCGTCCGGGATGATCGGGACGATCCGCGGGCCAAGATCCGGGTCGCGGATGAGGTTCCGGAGCATCCGGGTGAACGCCATCGTCGTCGAGACGGCGGTCGTGCTGCCGGCCGCGAACTCGGCGTCGAACGTGGGCTTGGGGGCGGGCAGCGGCGAGGACCGAACGACCCGCTTCGGCAGTGCGCCGCCGAGCGCCTGGCGCCGCTCCATGAGGTACTGGACCTCCTCGGAGTCCGGCCCCGGATGGTAGTAGGGCGCGTCCTTGAGCCGCTCGTCCGGGATCGGGAGCTCCAGGCGGTCGCGGAAGGTCCTGAGCTCGACCTCCGAGAGCTTCTTCGCCTGGTGGGTGATGTTCCGCGCCTCGACGCCCGGGCCAAGCGTCCAGCCCTTCACGGTCTTGGCCAGGATCACGGTCGGGGCACCCCGGTACTCGGTCGCGGCCTTGTAGGCCGCGTACACCTTGCGATAGTCGTGGCCGCCCCGACGAAGCTTCGCGAGATCGTCGTCGGTCAGGTGCTCGACGAGCCGGCGGAGCCGCGGGTCCGGCCCGAAGAAGTGCTCGCGGATGTAGGCGCCGCCGGCGACCGAGAACTTCTGGAACTCGCCGTCGACCGTGGTGTTCATCTTCTCGACGAGGACACCGTCGACGTCGCGGGCGAGGAGCTCGTCCCATTCCCGGCCCCAGACGACCTTGATGACGTTCCAGCCCGAGCCCCGGAACACGGCCTCGAGCTCCTGGATGATCTTGCCGTTGCCTCGGACGGGGCCGTCGAGGCGCTGGAGGTTGCAGTTGACGACGAACGTCAGGTTGTCGAGACCCTCGCGGGCCGCGACGTGGAGGGCGCCGAGGGACTCCGGCTCGTCGGTCTCGCCGTCGCCGAGGAACGCCCAGACGCGCGACCTCGACGTGTCGAGGAGCGCGCGGTTCTCGAGATAGCGGTTGTACCGGGCCTGGTAGATCGCGGCGATCGGGCCGAGACCCATCGACACCGTGGGAAACTGCCAGAAATTCGGCATCAGCCACGGATGCGGATACGACGACAGTCCGCCGCCCTCGGCCAGCTCGCGGCGAAAGTGCTCCAGTTGCTTGGTCGTGAGCCGGCCTTCGAGAAACGCCCGCGCGTAGATGCCCGGCGAGGCGTGACCCTGGAAGTAAATCAAGTCGCCGTCGTCCGCCCCCGGAGCACTGGGGCCGCGGAAGAAATGGTTGAAGCCGATTTCATAAAGCGTGGCCGCCGAGGCGTATGTTGAGATATGGCCGCCGATG
>JACPOR010000012.1 GCA_016191425.1 Chloroflexota bacterium | reverse complement strand
GCATCGTACACGCCGGTCTCGAACTCATGCCGGGGATCGAGTTGAACGCCGTGACTGATCGACCCGACCTGCGCGAGAGCGAGGTCCACGTCCTCGGACTTGGCGTCGATCCCGACGACGAGCGGCTGGAGGCGACCCTTGCCCTTCAGCGAGATCGGCGTCGGGCGAGATTCGACCTGATGGTGGGGCGGCTCGCGTCGATCGGACGGCCGATCGACGACGCCCTCGAAGCACTCCCGGCCACCGGCGACGATGACGCGCTGGGTCGGCCGCGCGTCGCCAGGGCCATGATCGCGAAGGGCTATGTCACGAGTGTGGAGGAAGCCTTCGACCGCTATCTGTCGCGGGGTCGCCCGGGTTACGTGTCGCGGGAAGGGCTCGGACCGATCGCGGCCATCGGGGCCATCCGGGCCGCGGGCGGGCTCGCGTCCCTGGCCCACTTTGCGGAGGCTCCGTACCACCCGGAGGTGATTCGGGAACTGCAGGAAGCCGGGCTCGGCGGCCTCGAGGTGTACTACCGAACGTTCGACGCGCCCACCGTCGCGACGATGAAGGCCGTCGCGAGCAGCTTCGGCCTCGTGGCGACCGGCGGCACGGACTACCACGGTGACCAGGAGACGTACGGTGAGGCGCACGCCTGTCTCGATGTGCCGCAGGTGGTCGGTGATCGCGTCCGGGCCGTGCTGGGCCGCTGATCTCGTGCTGGGCCGCTGATCTCGTGCTGGGCCGCTGATCTCGTGCTGGGCCGCTGATCTCGTGCTGGGCCGCTGATCGGGTAGGGAGTCAGGCTCTGGGTGGCGGGAGGGTTCCCTCCGCACCGGGCTCCGCAGCGACCCGCTCCTTGAGGAACGTGGGCCGCAGGTGGATCGGCGGCTCGGTCCGCCGAAGTCGCAGGTTCAGCATCTCGACGAAGACAGAGAAGCCCATGGCGAAGTAGACGTAGCCCTTCGGCACGTGCAGGTCGAGGCCATCGGCCACGAGCGACATTCCGATGAGCAGGAGGAAGCTCAGGGCGAGCATCTTGACCGTCGGGTGGCGCGCCACGAACGCCGCCAGGGGGCCCGCGGCAATCAGCATGACCCCGATCGCAATGATGACGGCGGCAATCATGACGAGGACCTCCTCGGCCATGCCGACCGCAGTGATCACCGAGTCCAGCGAGAACACGATGTCGAGCAAGGCGATCTGGACGAGGACGGCGCCGAAGGACGCGCTTCCCCGCTTCACCTCGTGCGTCTCCTCCCCCTCGAGCGTCTCGTGAATCTCCAGAGTGGCCTTGGCAAGCAGGAAGAGCCCCCCGCCGATGAGGATGAGATCGCGCCCGGACAGCTCCTGGCCGAGCAACGTGAGGAGCGGAGCCGTGAGACCGATGACCCATGAGATCGCCAGAAGAAGCACGATCCGCATGCCCATGGCCAGGCCGAGACCGACCGTCCGGCCACGCGCCTGCTGCGCAACGGGCAACTTGCCGGTGAGGATCGAGATGAACACGATGTTGTCGATCCCGAGCACGATCTCGAGGACCGTCAGCGTCAGCAGGGCGATCCAGGTCTCGGGGCTCGTGAGCAGTTCCACCGTGAAAGGGTATCGTCTCCGGATGATCGACTATCGGCGCTCGAGACGAGCGGCCCTTCCCATGCTCGAAGTCACGCCACCGACACCATCCCCTGCCCGCTCCGCGATGGCGCCGGATGATGGCCGGTTGCACGAATTCCGTCCCGAGCCCCGGGCCCTCCCACATTTCTTCGTGTGGACGCTCGGCTGCCAGATGAACCGTAGCGATTCCGAGGAGATGGCCGGACGCCTCCTCCAGGCGGGGGCCGCGGAAGCGCCGACGATGGACGACGCCGACCTCGTCGTCATCAACACCTGTGCCATCCGCGAACTCGCCGAAACCAAGGTCATCGGACGGCAGGGACACCTTCAGCGCATGAAGGATGCGAACCCCTCGATGCGCGTGGTCCTGACCGGATGTGCCGTCCGGGAGCGCGATCGGGACGGCCTCGAGCGCCGGTACCCGGCGGTCGACCTGTTCCTCCGCCCGGACGAGGAGCCTGAGCTACTGGATCGTCTGGGGCTCGCGAGCGCACAGGCGCCCGTGGGTGTCATTGGAGCGACCACGGTCGTTGGCCGGACCGTGGTGGGCGTCGCCGATCACCTCGCGATGACACGGGCCGCCGCGGTTGCCGCAGGTTCCGTGCGGCGCTCGTCGAGCGTGTCGGCCTGGCTGCCGATCATCTACGGCTGTGACAAGACATGCACGTACTGCATCGTGCCGTTCAGCCGCGGCCCCGAGCGGAGCCGTCCGTTCGACGAGATCGTGGACGAGGCCAGGGCGATCTCGGCCCAGGGCTTCCGCGAGGTCACGCTCCTCGGGCAGAACGTGAACTCGTACGGCCACGACCTCGCCGCCGACACACGATTTGGGCACATCCGGACCGAACGATGGGCCGGACGGCGCCTGGATCTCGGGTCGAAGCCGGACCTGGCCGAGCTGATCCGGGCCATTGATGGCATTCGGACCGCGGACGGTGCCCCGGCGATCCCACGCCTGCGCTTCATCACGTCGCATCCATGGGACCTGTCGGACCGGCTGATCGAGGCGATGGCCGAGTGTCCGTCGCTATGCGAATCGCTGCACCTCCCTGTCCAGTCGGGGGACGACGATGTCCTCAGACGGATGGGTCGGCAGTACTCTACCGAGCACTATCTCGAGCGACTCGAGAGCATTCGCGCTGCCGTACCGGACATCACCGTGAGCACGGATGTGATCGTGGGGTTTTGCGGGGAGACCGAGGCCCAGTTCGAACGGACTCTCGCGTTCCTGGAAACCGTTGGCTACGACCAGGTGTTCTCGGCGGCCTACTCGGAGCGGCCGGGCACGCCCGCGACGCACCTTGCCGATGACGTTCCGACCGCCGAGAAGCGCCGCCGCCTGAATACGCTCCTCGCGATGCAGGAGCCGATCGGGCTGGAACGGAACCGGGCCTGGCTCGGGCGGGAGGTCGAGGTCCTCGTCGATCTGGTCACCCGAAAACGTTCCCACGAACACGACGAGCCGAGCGTGGCCGGGGAGGGGAGTGGGCCGGACGCGGGCGGGGAGGGGAGTGGGCCACACGGCGTCCGGACCGGGCCGGGGCAGGTGGCCCTTTCCGGTCGGACTCGAGGCAACAAGCTTGTCCATCTGGCCGGCGATGCCGACTGGGTCGGAAGCCTGGTCACCGTCCGAATCGAGCACGCGGGACCCTACGCGCTGCGGGGCACGCCCGTCGGGTGACACCGGCGCCGCCGCTCCTGGTGATCGCCGGCGCAACGGCCACGGGCAAGACGGGGCTGGCGATCCGTGTCGCGCTCGCGCTGCGCGCGGACGACATCCCGGCCGAGATCATCTCGGCCGATTCGCGCCAGGTCTATCGCGGCCTGAACATCGGCACTGCGAAGGCCACCGTCTCCGAGCGCCAGGGCGTTCCGCACCACGGGCTGGATCTGGTCGAACCGGATCAGCCATTCTCCGTGGCCGATTTTGCCGCCCACGTGGCGGGCGTCCTCGACCATCTCGCATCATCGGGCGGGCTTGCCATTCTGGTCGGCGGAACCGGGCTCTACCTGCGTGCCGTCGTGCGGGGCCTCGACATGGACGCACTGCCCGCGGACCAGGACGTGCGAGCCCGGATCGAGGCGGAGCTCGCCGATGCCGGGATCGAGGCCGCGGCGACGCGGCTGCGATCGCTGGCACCCGCACTCGCGGTTGGCGTTGATCTCCGGAATCCGCGGCGGGTTGCCCGTGCCCTCGAGATCGCCGAGCTGTGCGGCGACGGTCCACGCCCAGCGCCCGTCGGATACCCGGGAGCGGCCTCGTGGATCGGCGTGGATGTCGAGCCGGCGGAGCACGCGCGTTGGATCGCCGATCGAGCGCGCGCGCAATTCGATGCCGGGCTTGTCGAGGAAGCAGCTGCCCTCCGAAGGCGCTACGACCCGTCACTGCGGGCGTTCACCGCGATCGGCTATCAGGAGGCCTGGTCGCTGCTCGACGGCCGGATCGACCGGTCGACGGCCATCGATCTCGATGCGCAGCGCAACCTCGCGTTCGCGAAGCGTCAGCGGACCTGGTTCCGTGGAGAGCGCGGGATCGAATGGCATGATCCCGCGAGCGCGGACCCCGTTCCACGGGTACTCCGGATCGCTCGAGCCTTGGTGGCGTCCCGGCCGTCGGGAGGGAGGACCTGAGACCGTTGCGCCGTGCCAGCCGGTATGCTGGCCGACATGGCAGCGCGGACCGGTCTCATTGAACTCGAAGCACCCGCCGAGAAGGCGTTCCTCGTCGCGGTCGACACCGGTGCCGACGCCGGATGGTCCGCAGCAGACTCCCTGGCCGAACTGGCCAACCTCGCGACGACGGCCGGGGCCGAGGTCGTCGGCGCGGAATGGCAGAACCGGCGGCACATCGACCCGAACTGGTACGTCGGCAAGGGCAAGGCCGAGGAGCTCGTGGCGGCGCGGAACGAAACGAAGTTCGATCTCCTCCTCACCGACGACGAGCTCTCGCCGACGCAACAGAAGTCGCTCGAGAGCCTCCTCAATGTCAAGGTCATCGACCGCAGCCGACTCATCCTGGACATCTTCGCCCTGCATGCGCGGACCCATGAGGGCCGCCTCCAGGTGGAGCTCGCCCAGCTCGAGTACCAGCTGCCGCGCCTGACCCGCCTGTGGACGCATCTGTCCCGAACCGGCGGCGGGATCGGGACCCGGGGTCCGGGCGAGAGCCAGCTCGAAACCGACCGACGCCTGATCCGCGAACGGATCAAGAAGATGAAGGGTCGTGTCGAGGAAGTCCGCCAGAATCGCGAGACCACGGCCCGCGGGCGCGACCGACGCCTCATGGCCACGGTCGGCATCGTCGGCTACACGAACGCCGGCAAATCGACCCTCTTGAACACGCTCGTCGGCTCGGTCGTCGCG
>JACPOR010000046.1 GCA_016191425.1 Chloroflexota bacterium | reverse complement strand
GCACATCCGAACCAGATAGTCAAGTCATCTACTGACTACGTTTCACACCGCGCAACAGACCGCGACGGCCATCGATCCGAGATCAGGAAGGGTCGTGACGGGGCCCGGTCAGGCCCGACCAGCGCTGGAAGTTCGGGCTAAGGATTCTCCGGCATCCGGCCACCTCGGCGGCTCTGATGATGAGGGCGTCCCAGATCGAGATCTGCCATTCCCGGCTCCCCGCCATCGCCGAGACGACGAGCCCGGCGTCGATGGCCACGACGGACAGAGCGGCGAGTTGGCGGACCATCGCCTCGGCATCGTCGCGCGGCAGCGGTACGGCCAGCTTTCGGGTGACGACAGCGTAGAACTCGGTCAGGACCTGTGTCGAGACGACGAGGTCGCGGCCTCGCGCCGGCACGATCGCCTCGAGGGCGCGCTCGCGCTTGACTGAGTCCGCGGCATCGACCGCGTAGACCCAGACGTTCGTGTCAACGAAGATTGGATCGGTCATGGAGCTCGTCCCGTGTCCAGGTACGGCCGCCGAGGCCGCTCCTCGCGACGCTTCCGCGGGCTAGCCGAGCGAACCCGCTCAGGGCGTCATCGACACCGCCGATCCCGGCATAGCGCTCGAGGTATGCCCGGAGCAGGGCGTTGACCGACGTCCCATCCTCGATGGCGCGCAGCCGGGCCTGTTTGAGCAGCCGCGGATCGACGCTGATCGTCAGGTTCGCCACGATGACGGTCCTCCCGTGTTACACGGGTTCAGCGTAACACGGGTCGACAGAGGGCCGGTGCCTCGACCTTGCTGTGACGCCGAAGACGGCTTGCCCGTCTCCGCACGCTTCATCGACGGCCCAACGATTCGAGGTCTGCCCGCCGTCGACCCGATCGTTCGGATGCTACCGGGAGCCGCGGCGGAGAAGCCGGTCGAGCAGGCTGCGGGTCGCCGCGTCAGGGGTTGGGACGGCGGCCGACAGGTCAGCCTCGTAGCCGGCTTCGGCCACCGCGGCCGCGAGCGCCGCGTTCGACACACGTGCGGGCTCGTGACGCACGGTGGCCGTGCCCCGCTGAAGGTCGACGTACACCTTCGTCACGCCGTCCACCTTCCGGAGCGCCCTCGTGATCCGGCTCACGCAGGCGCCGCAGATCATCCCCGCGACGGGGAACCGGATGGTCTCGGCAGCCGGCCGCGGGGTGGGCGCGATGTCGCTCACAGCGAGATCAGCAGGCCGAAGCTCATCGCGATCACAGCGAGGGCCAGGCCAACCTTGATCCAGGGCGAGTTCGCCCGGTTCCAGCGGCCCAGCTGACCGAGGACACGGCGATTGCTCACCGCGAGGAGCAGCGCGAGCAACGGGACAATGAACGCGATGTTGTAGAGCGCCAGAAGCGCGAGGCCGGTAAGGCCACCACCCGAGGCGTGGAGGATGGCCGTGATCTGGAGGTACATCGCTCCGGAGCAGGGCACGGTACAGATCCCGACGAGAACCCCGGCGATGAGCATTCCGGCGAGGCCGCCGCGCTCCATCGCCTTCTGCATCCGGGCATGCGTACCGACCGGCGCGATCATCGACGGCCCGACCCCCGGCAGGAAGACGTCCTTGAGCATCCAGAGGGCCATGAGCAGGGCGAGGATCGACGCGCCCCGCGCGACGAGATGGTCGCGCCCGAGCCAGCTGAGGAAGCTCAGGAGACCAAGCCCGATCACGAAATAGGTCACCAGGACGGCCCCGACGTACAGCGAGCCTGCTCCCAGCAGGCGCCGCCGGGCTTCGAGCGTGGGCGTCCCGGCCGCCGTGACCGCATTCACGAGCGTGAGCGTGTAGGTCGCGAACAGGACGAGCAGCGCGAACGCGCACGGGTTGAACCCGTCGGCCACGCCTGCCGCGAGCACCGTCGGGACCGTCAGCCCGCCAAAGGCAGCGGAACTGAACGGGACCACGGCGAGATAGGCGGAGGCCGCTCCGCCCACGCCGAAGATGAGCGCGGCCAGGACGAGGGCCGGACGCGGCCAGCCGAACAGCAGCGTCGATTCGGGCACCACACCCTCGGAAGCTCGCCCCTGGACCACACCGGGTCGCATCAGGCTGCCTCGATGACGATCTTGCCGTGCATCGTCGGGCTGTCCACTCCGCCGCAGCACGAGTCGCAGTAGACGTCATACGTGCCGGGCCGGTTCGGGACCTGCCACGTGACGGGCCGACGGCTCTCGGCCGGGAGCGCTTCATTCAGCCCCAGCTCCGGCGCGATCATCGTGTGAACGCCGTTCTCGAGGTGAACTGCGGCATCCTGCGTCCACCAATCGAACGTGACGGTGGCTCCGGCCTGGACACGGATCTCCGAGGGCGTGAACCCGGCCATCGAGCTCTGCACATCGATCGCCCCGGCCGCAGCCGAAGGTCGGTTGAGGAAGTCGCCGAAGGCGAGGACAGCTCCAGCCGCGAGAACGCCGACGACGATCAGGCCGAACACGACCGGCTTTGCCCGGTCGATGGCGCCCTCCGGGTGTCGGGCCGCCTGGCGGCGCTGCGCGCGAGTGGTCATACGGAGTCTCCTGTCATGGCTCACGACGAGCATCGACCAGGCGCATCGCTCGCTCGAACTCGTCGGGGTTGATCTCGCCGCGGGCGAGTCGCCCGCGGAGCACCGCGACCGGATCGTCACGATCCGCGTGGTGCGGTTCGCGGACGAGGAGCCAGACGACGCCGACCAGAACGACGGCCCAGGTCCCCAACCAGAGCCACCCTTCGAGCCCAATCGTCCAGTCGGTCACCACCTCGAGACCTCTTCGTCACGGGCCGGGGGGACACAACCGGCTGACCACGAGCCTGGGGGCGCAGGATCAGGCCGTCGTCGCGGAGCAGGCAAGGCCTCCTCAAGATTCGGTCAAGGCGAACCGGTTCAGGCGGGCGGAAGCTCCAGGAGGAACGTCGAGCCGCGTCCTGGTCCTGCGCTCTCGGCCCATGCCCGCCCCCCCGGCGGCCCGGCTGCGAGCCGGATCGACGCGGTAGAACCGCTCGAAGACGGCGTCGAGCTGGTCCGCTGCCAGCCCGGGCCCGCCGTCGGCGACCGAGACGGTCACCCCGGTCGGCGTCGCGGCCGCCGAGACCCGGATCGTCGAGCCGTCGGGCGCGTGGCGAACGGCGTTCGACAGGTAGTTGCCGACGATCTGGGCCACCCGGTCGCGGTCGGCGCGGGCGAACGCCGGTGTACCGGTCGCATCGATCGTGATCGCGCGAAGGCGTGCGGTCGGGGCGAACTGCTCCGCGACGGCGAGCGCCACGGTCGAGACGTCAATCTTCTCGGTGCGGAGGGGCAGCTGCCGGGCCTCGGCTCGCCACAGCTCGGACAGGTCGGTTACGAGGCGGGTGAGGCGGCCGGTCTCGGCCCGGAGCAGCCGCCACGTCTCCGGGCTCGGCTCGATCACCCCATCCTCCAAACCCTCGAGGTAGCCGTCGAGCGTCGTGAGCGGCGTGCGGAGCTCGTGGGCAACGTCCCCAACCAGTTGGAGGCGCCGCCGCTCGGTTGCCTCGAGCGAGCCGGCCATTTCGTTGAACGAGGTCGCGAGCTCCCGGAGCTCGTTCGGATCGTCGACCGGGACCCGCTCGGCGTAGTGGCCGCCGGCAAGACGCCGCGCAGCTGCGACCAGCGAGCTGATCGGGCGGGCGATCCGGGCCGCCACGGCGATGCTGACGACCGTGGCGGTCACGACCGCGATGACCGTCGCCGCGACGAGCGCCTGACGGATCGCGTGCGTGAACGCGGTGAGCGTGGCCTCGCCCATCATGTCGCCCATCGGATCGCCCGGGAAGTGGCCCATCGCCTCGGTGAAGTAGCCCGGGCCGACGAGCAGAACCGCCACGCCGACCGTGCCGAGCGACGCGGCCACCACGACGAGGAACGCCACGAGCAGGCGCGCGCGGAGAGATCTCGGGAGCATCACCGTCCCTCGCGCAGGCGATACCCGACCCCGCGCACCGTCTCGACGAACCGCGGTTCGCCGGGGTCGTCGCCCAGCTTCTTTCGGAGATTCGCAACGTGGACGTCGACCAGGTGATCGTCCGCAACGAACGCGACACCCCACACCCGGTCGAGGAGCGCCTGACGACCGACGACCACACCCGGGTCGCGGGCGAGCACCGCGAGGAGGTCGAACTCGAGGACGGTGAGCTCCACGGGGACGCCGTCAATGCGAACGCTGCGGCGCGCGATGTCGAGCTCGAGCCCCGGCGGGACGGCGGCGAGCGGATGGTCCTGACGTCGTGGTCGCCGCAGCAGGGCCTTGACTCGGGCGACGAGCTCGCGCGGCGAGAACGGCTTCGCGAGGTAGTCGTCGGCGCCCACGGTCAAGCCCACGATCCGATCGATCTCGTCGTCCCGGGCCGTGAGCATCAGGACGTAGGCATCGGAGAACGTGCGGATCTGCCGGCAGACCTCGACTCCGTCGAGGCCGGGCAGCATGACGTCGAGGATCACGACCTCGGGTCCGCCCGTCCGAACGGCCTCGACGGCCGATGGACCGTCGACCGCCGTCGCGACCGTGTACCCCTCTCGCTCGAGATAGCCCCGGACGAGGTCGCGGATCGGTGCCTCGTCATCGACGACGAGGATGTGCGGCAGGTGCATGGCAGGATCATGGCACGCCCCTTGAGGCGGCACGCCCGATGCTCGCTTCGCGAACGGCTTCTCGATACGGACACAGCCGCTGATCCGCGGGTATCCTGCCCTTGGTCAGGCGGCGAACCACCGCCGCGATCCTGGACGCGCGTGCGTTGGCGCCGTTCGCGCTCGCGACGTAGACGGGGGTAGTCCACGAGTGTCGCTCCACCAGCGGGTTGAGAGGGCTCTACGCGGCGACGACACGGCCGGCGGGCCGGGAGCCGGCGAGGCGACGGGCGTCGATGCGGCACCGGCAGGGCCGTCCGTCCGCACCAGGGCATCCCCGAGTCCCGTTCGCGGGGCGATGCTGGCCGACATCCGGGGTCGCGTCCAGCAGGAGGTGATCGGTTCGTTCCACACGCTGGTGGACATCGCCGACCCGAACGAGGCCCGCAACCGGATCGTCGAGATCGTCAACCGGACGATCCTCGAGCATTCCTATTCCGTGACCCGCGAGGAGCGGATGGCGTTGGTCGAGGACGTTGTCCACGAGATCACCGGTTTCGGGCCGCTCGAGCCGTTCCTCCGTGACGAGTCGATCACCGAGGTCATGGTCAACGGCCCGAAGAACATCTACGTCGAGCGGGCGGGCAAGATCCAGCGGGTCGATGCCGCGTTCGTCAATGACGAGCACGTGAAGCGGATCATCGACCGGATCATCGCCCCGATGGGCCGACACATCGACGAGACGAGCCCGCGGGTGGACGCCCGACTCCCCGACGGGTCGCGGGTCAATGCGATCATCGAGCCGCTCTCGCTCGTAGGCCCCGTGATCACTGTCCGGAAATTTTCGGCCAAGCCGTACAGCGTGGCGGACCTCGTCCGGTTCGGGACGGCGACGGCCGAGATGTTCGACTTCCTGGAGGCCTGCGTCCGGGCCCGACTCAACATCTTCGTCTCGGGCGGTACCGGTTCGGGCAAGACGACGACCCTCAATGTCATCTCCTCGTTCATCCCTGAGGACGAGCGGATCATCACGATCGAGGACGCGGCCGAGCTCCAGCTCCGGCAGACGCACGTCGTGACCCTCGAGTCGCGCCCGCCCAACCTCGAGGGAGCCGGCGAGATTGCGATCCGCGACCTGCTGCGGAACGCGCTCCACATGCGCCCCGACCGGATCATCGTCGGCGAGTGTCGTGGCGGCGAGGCGCTCGACATGATCCAGGCGATGACGACCGGCCAGCAGGGGTCCCTCTCGACAGGCCACGCCAACACCCCGCGGGACATGCTCAGCCGGCTCGAGACGATGATCCTGATGAGCGGCTACGAGCTGCCGCTGCGCGCCATTCGCGAGGGCATCGCCTCCGCCGTCGACCTGATCATCCACACGGCTCGCCTCCGGGACGGTACTCGCAAGATCGTCAACATCACCGAGATCCTGGGCATCGAGGACGACGAGATCCTCACGGAGGACATCTTCGTTTTCGAGCAGACGGGCGTTCAGGACGGCAAGGTCGAGGGCGAGCTGCGGCCGACCGGCAAGCGGCCGACGTTCATGGGCGTCTTTGCCGCCAACGGGATCGAGTTGCCGCCTGGAGAGTTCGGCATCCCGCCCGAGGACCCCGCGAACCCGACCCGCCCCGGCAAGGGGCGCTGGACGATCGGTGGCACCGACGCGGCCGCTGCATTCCGGCCGGGCTTCGGTCAGGGCCGTGCCGTCAAGGCCGGTGGCATGGTTTACGTCTCGGCCATCGGACCGGTGGACCTCGAGACGGGACAGGTCGTCAACGGCGGGATCAAGGAGCACACGCGCCAGTGCCTTCACAACCTCAAGACGAAGCTCGAGGCGTCGGGCAGTTCGCTCGACAAGGTCGTCTGGGCAAACTGGTCGCTCCGCGAGCCGACCGAGTTCGACCTCTTCAACGAGGAGTGGGTCCGCTGGTTCCCGGTCGACTCCCCGGTCGGCCAGGGCACCCTGATGCCGCCCTCGCACCGCCGCGCCGGTTTCCGCGTCTCGATCGGCGCAATTGCCGAGGCGTAGGACCGCCGGGCAGCGCGAGCTTGTGCTCGAGCCAGGCCCGCTGACGGGATCGCGTGCCCACCCGGTCGCGGGTCCCCGCGCCGTCAGCCGCCGAAGGCGCTCAAGGGCAGTCGGATGACCTGCTTGTTCGCGCTGTCGACGACCCACAGGGACCCGGCCGCGACCGCGACATCGCCGCCCCCGCCGCCGTACAGTGAGCCGGGTGCAACGACCCGATCGATTGCGTTCGTCGTCGGATCGATCCGGACGACGAGGCCCCCCTCCGGCCAGGTCCATGGGGCGCCGGCGACAAGCGCGATGGTGTAGGCGCGGCCGCCGAGATCGACTGTCGGCAGGCCGCTGTTCGTCGTCGGGTCGATTCGAGCGAGCAGATTGCCGGTGTCGCAGCTCGTGATCCACACGGCGGTCGGGCCAACGGCGAGGCCGCCACATGGGGTCGTCCCGAGCGCGCCGATCTTCGCCAGGATGGCATTCGTCGCCTCATCGATCCGGATGACCGAGGAGGCATTCGGGACCCCGACCCAGACGCTGCCGAGCCCTTCGGCGAGCCAGTTCGGCCCGGACGGGCCTGTCGGACCGACGCTGATCGTCTCGACGACGGTGTTCGTGGCCGGGTCGATCCGGGCAACGCTGCCTCCGCGCGTATTGGCCACCCAGACCCCGGCATCCGTCGCGAGAACGCCCTTTGGTTTGGGCCCCACGGCGATCGATGCGACGAGCTTGAGGGTCGTCGGGTCGAATCGCTCGACGAGGCTGGCATCCCAATCGGTGAGCCACAGCCCGGCCTTGTTCACCGCCAGGCCCTGGTAGGCGGCGGTCGCCGGGCTCACGGTGACCGAGGCGCCGATCGTATTCGTCGTCGGATCGATCCGCACCAGCTGGCCCGAGGCGGTGAACAACCAGACGGCCTGACCGTCCGATGCCATGCCGAGCGGTCCAGTCACCGGGATGGTCGCCTCCGGCGTGACTGTGATCGGGGTGACGGTGGGACTCGGGACCGGCGTTGGAGTCGGACTTGGGCTCGCCGTCGCTGGTTGCCCACCGATGCTCTCCGGGCTGGATCGCGGGACGAGCAGTGCTGTCCCGACAACGAGTGCGATTCCGACGGCCATGACCGCCAGAACGTACCGCCCCGGGGATGATCGCTGACCTTCCGCGCGAGGTCCTCGACGGCGGATCCGGTCCCACGGGTAGGTGGGCACCTGTCTCGTCGCCATGGTCCGGGCGAACGCCTCCTCGAGCAGGCGCTCCGGCGCGCGCGCCGGAGCGACGTCCTCCATCCAGTCCTGCAGGATGGGCTCGATGTCATGGATCGCTGGTCCCCGGGTCATGCTGTTCTCCCGTCCGAGGCGACCGTCGTCACGCGATCGTCGGCGGCCAGGGCCGCACGCATCGCGACCAGGCCATAGCGAATCCTCGATTTCACCGTCCCGACCGGAACCTCCAGCGTGGCGGCGATCTCGGCGTGGCTTTGCTCGAAGTAATGCTGCAGGGCAAGGACGGTCCGCTGTTCGAGAGGCAATCGGCGGAACGCCCGCTCAATCCGATCCCGCTCGGCCAGTGCTCCGGACGGATCGCCGCTCGAACGATCGCTGAGATTCACGAGCGATATTTCCGCCCGCCGTCGCCCCCGACGCGCCTCGTCGTAGCAGGCGTTGACGACGAGGCGGCGAAGCCAGGCGTCGAACCGGGCTGCCTCCCGGAGCCGCGGGAGTTCGCGCCACGCTCGCACGATCGCTTCCTGGGTCGCGTCCTCGGCACGATCCGCGTCGCGGAGGATGAGGCAGGCGAGCGCATACATCCGGTTCGCGGCCGTTCCGATGAGGGCCGCGAACGCGTCGTGGTCGCCGCGCATCGCTCGCTCCACCTCTCCCATGATCACGATTCTCGCCGTTCCCTTCCCAGCCGGCGGGCCTGCCGTCGCACGACTATCACCCCCCGCATGATCGGGCGGCCGTCCTCCCGTCGAGAACGCCCGCCCGGATCTCAATCGTCGGACGCGCCGCCGCGCGGCTGCCAGGCCGGAACGCCGCGCAGCGCAGGCGTCGGCGTGATCCGAGTCGGGTTGCTGCCGTCGGCGTTCATGACGTAGATGGGCCGATCCGGTATGCCCAGGCTCGTGAGGTCCCGCAGGAACGCGATCTTTGAGCCGTCAGGCGACCAGGCGGTCCCCCAGTCGTCGCCGGCCGAGCATGGTGTGGGGTCCGTGGCACTGCAGCCGGTAAGCTGCTGCTGGTTCGAGCCATCGGCGTTCATCGTCCAGATCCCCTCGCTCCCGAACTGCCCGCTCGCGTATGCGATCCTGGAGCCATCCGGGCTCCAGTCGGGGACCTGGTCCTTGGGGAAGGCGCCCGACGTCAGGGCATGCGCGTTCGAGCCGTCCGCGTTCATGACCCAGACCTGCTCGTTGACCGGGTTGTCGTCGGCATCGAAGCCGTCGCCGTGGGTGAACGCGATTTTCGTCCCGTCGGGCGACCAGACCGGGTAGTCGCTGAAGCAGTCCGGACTAGCGGCGGGGCACCCGGTCAACTGCTGGGGCGCGAGGCCCGTCATCGCGTCAACGACGTAGATCTGGTCGTTCTGGGGTTCGCCGACGTACCCGCTGAATGCGATCCTCGATCCGTCGGGCGAGAAGTCGGGGAAGATCGCGAAGGCGCCGAAGTGCGTGACCTGCCGCGGCTTGGTCCCGTTCTGCTTCATCGTCCAGATCTCCCACGCGCCGGTCACGTTGCTGCAGAAGGCGATCTGCTTTCCGTCGGCCGAGTAGTCCGGGCAAAGGTGTCGGCCGGCGCTGCTGGTCAGGGCGGTCACGCCTGCCCCGTTCGGCTGCATCGAGTAGATGGTGAAACTCCCGTCCGCCCCACGAACACCAACGGCAATCCGGCCGTTGGCCGTGCCTGGATAGCTTGCGGACACAGGCGTGAGCGTGAGCCCCACCAGGGCGACAGCACCGACGAGCGCTCCGAGGTACCGCTTCCGAACCATTGCTCCCTCCCGAGCTGGAAGCCGACGAGGGCACCTGGTTGGTCGCCGAAGCCGGTCGATCCAATGACGCTCCGCGAGGGGCCGTCCGATCTAACTACGGGGCGATTGATCGGCCGCCGCTCGGTCCAGTCGCGCGTCCGACCTCCGTCGCCTGCCTGCGGTGAGGCTCAGCGCCGGTACGTCCCCTCGAGCCTCGCCTCGCCGATCGTCGCCCCCTCGGCCTGGCGCTGCACCGCCGCCAACTCCGCACCGCGCCGCAGCCCCAGCGGCTCCGAGAGCGCCGTCAGCGTGAACACGTACCGATGTGAGCCCGAAGGCGGACACGGGCCGCGCCAGCCGATGCTCCCGAAGTCGTTGCGACCTTCCATGGCGTCACCCGGCAGCGCGCCGGACGCCCCTTCCGTCAAGCTGCCGAGATCGGGCGCCAGGTCCCACGCGACCCAGTGAACGAAGCCGCGCGCATCGGGGTCGAGGACGGTCAGCAGAAGCGCCTTCGTGCCTGCTGGCACGCCGGACCAGGCGAGGGGCGGCGAGATGTCGCGGCCATCGCACGAGTACTGGCGGGGGATCACCGAACCGTCGGCGAAGCTCGGGCTGGTGATGGTGAACGGGGACGGCGGCGATGTCTCGATTGGCATCGGCGAAACGTTCGGAGTCGGCGGAACGGTTGGCATTGACGATGCCTCCGGAGTCGGTTCGCGGCTGGTTGACGGAGGCGGTGTCGAGGGCGTCGCCGCCTCGGGTTCGCGGGTCGGGGTAGAGCTCCCGCTCACGGCGGCGCCGCAGCCCGTGACGAGGAGCGCCAGTACGACCACGACGACCGCGACCCGCACGAACGAATCGTACGCCGGCCGAACAAGGCATCAGGAGCAGCTTGGGCCGTCACGCCCACGACGATCGAGCTGGTAGGTCCGCCGAGATGCCCGCTCTACCGCGCCGCCAGCAGGCGCTCCATGAAGACCCAGTGCGGCTTGAACCGATCGGGGATCTCACTCTCCGGGTACGGCCCGATTTCCTCGAACCCACGCGATCGATAGAGGGCGTGGGAGGCGGTCAGGAAGTCGGGACTGTCGAGCCGGAGCCGCGCGTAGCCGGCCGCTGTCGCGGCCGCGATCAGCGCATCGAGGATGCCGCGACCCGCGCCGGCTCGCCGGTACGCGGGCTCGACGTACATCCGCTTGATCTCCGCCGCGTTACGTCCGATCCTGCGGAGGCACCCGATCCCGAAGGCACGGTCGCCATCGAAGGCCAGCACGAGGCGCCCATCGGGCGGCTGGAAGGTCGCGATGCCGGCGAGGTCGTGTTCGACGGTCTCCCTTACCGGGAGGCGGAACCCGTGCCGCGCCTCCATCTCGTCGTTGCCCCACGAGAGGTAGTCGAGCCACAACCGCTCGACGGCGGCAACGTCGCGGGGGAGGTCGGCGTCACGGATGTCAACGATGGGTGCTTTGGACATGTGCTCCTGATCAGTGACTCGGCTCGCCAAGCGACGCGAGGACGTCGGCGGGGGTGCGGACAGGCAGGCTGTCGGCGAGGACGGTCAGATGGGTATCGCCGGACACGAGGACCGCGCGCTCGGCCATGGCAAGCGTCAGGAGGTAGTCGTCATTCGGATCGCCCGAGCGGATCGGCGGCGCACGCCCGGGATCCGCGGCGAGGACCGCCGAACGAGCGATCCAGGCGACGAACGCGTCGGCATCGGCGGGCGGGACCAGGCGAGCCAGCTTCGGGTAGGCCAGCGCACGCGCGAGCTCGGCCAGCAGCGCAGGCGAGACAACGAGCTCGAACGCACCCGCCTGCCAGGCGAGGAGCAGCCGAGCCGGGCTCCCGCGCGGCGACAGGATCGCTGAGATGAAGACGTTGACGTCGAGTATGGCGCGCACCACGAGGCGGGCCGTCAGGCTCGGGTGCGGTGCTGGGCCTCGACCGCGAGCGCCTGGGCATCGGCCTCGTCGAGGTTGTTGGCTGCCCACAGCCGGTCGAGCAGGTCGAGCCCGAGATCCCGGCGCAGCGCCTCCTCGATCACGTCGCTGTCGCCCTTGCCGAGTCGGGCGGCTCGGATCTTCACCGCGCGGAGCACGTCGGGATCGATCGTCAGGGTCGTGCGCACCTTTGTCATCACCGCATCATAGCATTGTGATGCAATCGGTTCCCGTCGTCGCGGGTTTCGCTGGTAAACGACCGGCTCTCCGCGATGCTCGGCCGGTCGAAGGTAGCTACGCAGCCAGAGCAGGAGCCGCTACCCGTCGAGGTGCTCGAAGACGTAGATCATGCGCCGCCGCGGCCCCGGATTCCCCTGAACGAAGCGTTGGCTCCGTGGGGCGGGAGCCGGGCGTGTACTGAATCGGCGAGGCAGCGCCGCAAACGAGATCTCGCTTCCTCATCGCGCTCGCTCTCGCGAGTGGCTCGAGGTCGCCTTGTTCGAGTGCGCAAGGTGCCACCAGGTCGCGGAACGCCTGTCGCCTGTGCAGGTCCACTGCTTCGAGTGCCGTGTGCGTTCCTCAAGCGGCAACGCAGCCATGAGGCAGTCGCACGCGCCAGACGAGCCAGGTCCGACTGACCAGCACGAGTAGGGGTCAGCAGATCTCCTTCGGCCGTCGAAGTGACGCGCGCGATAGCCTGGACGATGCGCCCAGGATTCTCGGCGCCAGCAGTCCGGCGGCGCAATGCTCACGGAAGCACGCCACGGCGCGATAGGAGGCAGCACGCTGTGGAACCGCGCGATGTCGTCCACGGGCACAGCGATCGACGCGTATCACGCCCACGACCTCGATCGGTGTCTGAGCTTCTACGCACCGGACGTCGTCGTGAAGCGAGCCGACGGCACGATCCTGATGGACGGTGCCGAGGCCGTGCGGGCGCGCTACGCGAAATCAATGTCGGACCATCCGAACCTTCAGTACGACATCCCCAACCGCATCGCGCTCGGTCCCTACGTCATCGACGAGGAACGCGTTACCGGCTATTCGCCCGGCGGGCCCGATATGGTGCGCGCGGTGCTGGTCTATCGGTTCGCAGGC
This sequence comes from Chloroflexota bacterium, assembly GCA_016191425.1. Taxonomy (GTDB): domain Bacteria; phylum Chloroflexota; class Limnocylindria; order Limnocylindrales; family CSP1-4; genus UBA5189. The sequence goes on along the minus strand of JACPOR010000046.1, from coordinate 12,993 downwards.
GACCTGATCCGCGAGATCCCGATCCTGTCCTGAACAACGACGCGCCGCGCGTCCACCAACCATGTCCCGGGGGCCCGCGACTCCACCAGCCGCTTCCCGTCCCTGGCTATCACATGGGCCCGTGCTGCTGATCGCAGGCCTGATCCCGAGGCAGCGTGACAAGATAGGAGCTTGTCACTCGCTCAGAACGGCCTCGGCCGCTCCCCCGCGGACTCTATGCTTCGGGAGCCGCCCATGCAGCGCGGAGAGGCAGCGTCGGTTGGGAGCAAGGAGGGCTCGGGCATGACAGAGCGCGCGCGCTCGTCCGAATGACATCCTCCGGCGGATCCGCAGCCGACAGCGCGGGCTACGACGTCCGAGAGCGCTACACGAAGTACGAGTACCGCATCCCGATGCGCGATGGTGTGCGGCTCTTCACCTCAGTGCTCGTGCCCAAGGACACCTCGACGACCTACCCGATCCTGCTCACGCGGACGCCGTTCGGCGTCAGCCCGTACGGCGTCGACGAGCAGGGCGCCTTCAGCCTCCAGTCCGAGGCGCTCCTGCGGGCCGGCTACATCTTCGTGCGGCAGGATGTCCGCGGCCGGCTGATGTCGGAGGGCACGTTCACCCATGTGACCCCGCATCGGCCGGAGAAGCCAACGCCGACCGACGTCGATGAGCAATCCGACACGTGGGACACAGTCGAGTGGCTCCTGCGACACGTGCCCAACCACAACGGCCGGGTCGGCCTCTTCGGCATCTCGTACGGGGGGTTCTTCACGGCGGCGGGGATGATTGGCACGCATCCGGCCATTCGGGCAGCTTCGCCGCAAGCGCCGGTCGCCGACCTGTTCCTCGATGACGACTGGTATCACGGCGGCGCGTTCATGCTCGCGCATGCCTTCAACTCGGTATCCGTCTACCAACCGCAATCGGAGCCGACGCCGCCGGCCAAGGTGACGGTCCCCTTCGATTACGGCACCGAGGACGGCTACGAGTTCTACCTCCGAGCCGGCCCGATCGCCAACCTGGCGGCCAAGCTCGGAACCGGAAATCCCACTTGGGACGAGCTCCTCGCCCACCCGACCTACGACGAGTTCTGGCAGTCGCGTGCGATCTGGCGGCACCTGAAGGATGTCCGTTGCCCGGTCCTCACCGTCGCGGGCTGGTTCGACGCGGAGGACCTCATGGGACCGTTCCGCGTCACCGCGCGATCAAGGGCGAGAACCCGGGTCTCGCTCTCAGCATCGTCGTTGGGCCGTGGGTGCACGGCGGCTGGGCGTACACGGACGGCCACCACCTCGGGAGCGTCGACTTCGCCTCGAACACCGCAGCGTTCTACCGCGAGCACATCCTGCTGCCGTTCTTCGACTTCCACCTCAAGGACGGGAGTGACCCGAAGCTGCCAGAGGCCTACGTGTTCGAGACGGGCACGAACACCTGGCGGCAATATTCAGCGTGGCCGCCACCAGAGGCGGAGCCACGGATCCTCTATTTCCGCGAAGCTGGCGGGCTGTCGTTCGAGCCGCCGGACGAAGCAGACGCCAGCGATTCCTACGTCAGCGATCCGGCGAAACCAGTGCCATGGGTTGGCTACACGGCCCAGACGATGCCCGAGGAGTACATGGTCTCCGACCAGCGGTTCGCCGCGACGCGGCCGGACGTGCTGGTCTACACGACGGAGCTGCTCGAGGAGGACCTCACGCTGGCCGGGCCGGTCTCGCCGAAGTTGGTCGTTGCGACTACGGGGACCGATTCCGACTGGATCGTAAAGCTGATCGACGTCTACCCACCGACCCGCAGCACGCCGGCGGCCAAAGGCGGAGCGGACGGCGATCGGGACGTAGGCCCGCCGGCGGTGACGCTTGCGGGGTACCAGCAGCTCGTGCGGGGCGAACCGTTCCGCGGCAAGTTCCGCCGGAGCTTCGAGCAGCCCGAGCCGTTCGTCCCCGGGGCTCTCGAGACGGTGACCTTCACGATGCCCGACGTGAACCACGTGTTCCGGCGCGGCCATCGGGTCATGGTCCAGGTGCAGAGCACGTGGTTCCCGCTGGTGGATCGAAATCCGCAAACCTTCGTGAACATCCCAACCGCGAAGCCCGAGGATTACCGGGCCGCGACGCAGCGCATCATGCGGTGCCGGACGCAACCGTCGGGGGTTGAAGTCTCGGTGCTGCCTGCGTTACAGGAGGGAACCTGACCGAGGTCGCGACCGATACCGTCGGTCACGCGCCTCGCTCAGCATGCGCAAAATGTCACGCGAGCCCCATGGGGCAGGCGAGGCCTACCCGGGCGGAGTCGTGGCGCTGGGACGGAAGCCAGGGTGCGGACCATCCGAACCTTCACGACGACATCCCCAATCGAATCGCGCTCGGTCCCTACGTCATCGATGCTCCGCCGACCCGGCAGCCCTACACGCCGTGCTCGAGCTGGCGGGCGTACTCAGCCTGGTCGTAATGGCCAAGCGAGGCGGCAATGAGCCCGTCGTCGTCGATCGTCCACTCCTCGATCCCGCTGACCCGCACCGCCTTGCCGGTACCACCTGGCCCGGTGTTCGTGCCGGTGAAGGTCCAGTGGAACTCGATCCGGTCACCCTCCGCGATGAGATCGTCCATGAACACCTGCATGTCCGGCAGGGCGGTGTAGAAGTCGCGGGTAGCATCGGCGATGGCGGCACGACCGACGGCGGGCGGGCCGTCGTTGATCGTCAACGACCCTTCAGGCGCAAAGTGCCCGGCCACCTGCGCCGGGTCCATGCAGCACCAGGCGGCGGTGTAGCCCTTGGCGAACGCACGCAGCTGCTCTGTATCGCGGTTCACGAGGGACCTCATGCTCACTGCCAAGGATGACGAGTGCTCGTCCATTTGAAGGATCGGCGACCGCCGATCACGGCGACGAAGAAGAGCATCACGGCTGGTCGTAACGACAGCAGGTCAGGCCGATGCCCACGAGGCGAGATAGCTGACCTGGCCCTCGAACAATCGTGGCTCCGGGTGAAGGCCACGCGTTATCGATCGCGCGCTATCTTCCATTCTTGTCGTGGCGGATCCCAGGTCCTCCCCTCGAGCCCGGCGTACACCGGCTCCAGGAACCGGCGGACCGAGGACGCAGCTGCCGCAGGCGTCGCATCGGCGAGGTCGAGCTCGGCTCGCCACCTCGCGTATGGTCGTGCCCAGGATTGCGGCGGCGCAGCGATGACGGCCGGCCACGGGTGCGTCGCCCGCCTGTCGAACGTCGCGATGCACGCGACCGCGACGGCCTCCGACTGAAACGTGAAGTGGCGGATGAACCAGGCGAGGTCGACGAGGTCCCGCGCCCGAGTGTTCTCCACGCCGCGCGGCAGCGTGAGGGCATGGAGCTTCTCGGCGACATGCTGGTCGATCGGGTAGACCGGGAAGCGCGCTGGTCGGAAGCCGAGTCGCTCGAGGACCGGGTCGGACGTGTACGCCTCGAGCTTGCCGACGATGACATCGGCGGCGCTGACATCGACCTTGAAGCGGACGAGCTCGGTGCCACCGAGGCGCGCGACGACGACGAACCGGAGGCCGCCGCCGGGCGGTCCCTCGAGTGGCGCCGCCGGCGCCGCGGCCTCGTAGCCGAAGTCGTCGCCCAGGTCGACCGCGAAGCCGGCCGCCAGGAGCTCTGGCACCGTCTCGATGGCGGCGTCGATCCTGAGGTCGAGGTCCTCGGTGAACCGGGCGTCGGCGGGTCGGCGAAGCTGGTTGGCGTAGCCGCCTTTCACGACCCATCGTCCCGGCGCGGCTGCGAGCAACCGGACAAGGAGGCGGTCGATCGCGACCACGAGGTGAATCCGTCGGGCGACCACGCCGGCGTCGCGGGCCGCGTTGCCCATCCGGACGAGAAGACTGGTCCGCCGGGCGGCGGGCGTTCCACCCCGCGTGGTCGTCACAGCCTGGCGCCCGCGAAGGGTGGGTATCGCCGGAGCTCGGCAAGGTCGTTCGACGTGAGCATCGCCCGCTCTCGAGCATCACGGGCGGCGGAGATCAGCTGATCGGGGTCAGCGCCTTCCCGGGCGGCGTCAAGGAGCGCCCGGCGCGCAGAGTTAACCCACAGTCCATCCCGGAGGGTTCGGTCGGTCGTGGCGCCGTGACGTGAGCGATGGAGCGTGACGCTAGGACGCGATCTGAGTCGCGATGTCTCCGGGATCGTGAAGTGGATGCTCGAGGGAATGATGTCCGACAGCCCGAGCAGGGTCAGCGCCGTCTGGTGGCTGAACGTGCCGAATGGGGCGAGGGCCTGCAGGGCGTACAGCTCGTCGGCTGGGTCGATCGGCCAATGCGGCAGCCGATAGAGGCCATGGCCCGCGCGCTCGGCGGAGCCGTGCTGCGTGCGCCAGGTCAGTGCCCGCCGGCTGATCCCGTGCTCAGCAGCCTGTGCGGTCGTGAAGTAGCCATGCTGTGCCGCCGCGGTCGTGAGCAGATCGTCCCAAGACATTCGCCAATGTTACGTCAGACGTAACAATCGGGCAAGTGGCTCCGGCGGGACGGAACGAACCTAACACCATTCCGGGAATGCCCAGGCCCATGTCGCACCACCGACCTAAGCGTCCCTCGTGGGCTGCCGCCGATGGTGTCGTCAGCGACGATGGACTTGCGGTTCTGAGTTCGAAATAGAACAAATGGTCGGGGCGAGAGGCATAGCCCCGCGACCACCGACCTTCCGGTCACGATGCGGCTCGCCGAGCCGCCAGAGCCGTTCGACTGGCTGCGGAGCGCATGACTCGCCCGTTGCCTCGCCACGCCGCCGAACGCGCAACGCGGCCATGCAGCCACAGGTTGCGTTCGACCGCGGGCGCGGCGCCGGCGGCGATGGGGTAAGAGTCGGTCAATCTGGTCGAGACTCCGAGATCCTGCCCGGCTGCCCATCGATGGTGATCTCCGCTTGCTGGCTGCGAGGCGCGCAGCCGGGCGAGACGTACTCGTCGACCCATGCATCGATCGAGACCCCATCCGGGATCACTGTCGACGCGCCTTTGAAGTAGGCGCCAAGGGCGGTCTCCACACGATCGAATGGGTAGTCATACACGCCGGAGGAGTCAGGGCGTGGCTGGGTGACGGGGTCCCAGAGCTCCTTGGCCGGTTCGAGCCCTCCCCTGTCCAGGTACCCAAAGGAGAAGCCGTTGGTCGGCGAAACGAAGGTCGTGGTCAGGCCCGGATAGTCGATCGCGGTCTCCGGCGTCAGGTCGATGGTGGCGGCGAAGGCGTCGAAGACGGCTCTGGCGTCACTGCGGTCGTGCAACAGGATGAAGAGATAGAGCCGCCCGCCGGCGATGACCGTTGCCTCGATCCGGTTCGGACACCGCGAGATCCGGCCCGACTGCCCATCGATGGTGATCTCTGCCTGTTGGCTTCGAGGAACACCGCAGCCGCCAGGCAAGACGTTGTCACCCGACAAGTACTCGTCGACCCGTTGATCGGTCGAGTCCCCGTCCGGGAACTCCGTCGTCGACGCCCCCTTGAACACGGCAGCCAAGCCGGTTTCCACGACATCGAATCCGTCGTCGACCTGCTTGCTGAAACCCAAGAGCTGCTCTGCCGGTGTGAGCGCGACCCTGTCGGGATGCTTGACCGAGAAGCCGTTCCTCGGCGAGACGAAGGTCGTCGTCAGGTTCGGGAAGTCGATCGCGTGGGCCGGAGAAGGGGACGGTGACGGGCTGGGAGTCGGGTCGGCGGTCGAGCTCGGGGTCGGCGGACCACCGACGCTCGATCCGTCCGGCTGGCGCGAAACGACGTTGACGGCCAGGAGGCCGACCGCGACCACGAGGAGCGCGGCGATGGCCACGCGGGCGAAGATGCTCCCAGGTGTCGCCCTCCACGCCGGCCCGACGGCACGGCGCTGTCGAGTCGCGTGAATCTCCTCGAGCGCGGACAGCAGGGCGTGGTCGGACATTCGGATCGGGCCGTCCTCGAGCCAGGCTCGGGCCGTCAGGTCGAACTCGTTCTCGTTCATGCCATCCGCTCCAGGGATGTGGTGCTGGTCGTCCGGGCATCGGCATCGAGTGCCGCCCGGAGGGTGGATGTCGCGTAGCGGAGCCTCGACCTGATCGATTCCGCCGGGACGCCGAGGTTCTCGGCGATCTCGGCGACCGACCAGCCGAGGTAGTGGTGGAGCACGAACGCCGCGCGTTGCTCCGACGGCAACCGGCGGAACCCACGATCGAGCGCATCGCGCGTGACGATGTCTTGGGTGGCGTCCGGCGTCGCGGGCCCGTCGACGGGCAGGGCCACGACGTTGGCGGTCCATTTCGAGACGCGCTTGGCCTCGGCGTAGCAGGCATGGACCAGGATTCGATGGAGCCATGCCTCGAAGCGTTCGGTTTCGCGGAGTGCCGGCAGGTCCCGCCACGCTGTGACGAGCGTTTGCTGGACAGCGTCCTCGGCGCGCCCGACGTCACGCAGGATCCGATGCGCGACGACGAACAGCCGGTCAACCGAGCCGCGAGCGATGGAGGCGAAGGCCTCCTCGTCCCCGGACCGTGCCGCCTCGACGAGGGCGAGGTTCATCCATGCGGCTCCCAGCTTCGCGGCCCCTGGTGGGACGCTTCATCCACTATGAGTGCCGCTCCCAGGGAATCGGGGTGAAAATCGCGGCGCAGGCCGGTCGACCGATTTCGCGACCGGGCTCGGGCGCCAGTGGGCACGCCCCACGCCTTGATTCGGCCGCGGGTTATCAACTTGTCATCCTGCAATGTGCAGGTTATTATCCTGCACATGGACAGTCAGCCGACCCCCTTCCCGCGGTCCATCTTCCACGCGCCGCAGCTCAGCCCCGAGGAACTCGAGGTCGTCTCGCGGATCGAGGAGCTTCGGGCGACACTCCGATACCAGGTCGTCCAGACGCCTCGCCGCTGGACGGGATCGCTGCGGCGCGTGATGTTCGCCAGGGCCATTCAGGGCTCCAACACCATCGAGGGGTACAACGTCACCCTCGCCGATGCGATGGCGGTCGCCGAGGGCGAGGAGCCCCTCGATGCCGTCGAGGAGACCGCCCGGGTCGTCGCAGGCTACCGGAATGCCATGACCTACGTACTGCAACTCGCGGGCTCGCCGCACTTCCGGTACAGCGAGGGCCTCCTCAACAGCCTCCACTTCATGATGCTCAACTACGACATGACGAAGGGTCCGGGCCTCCTGCGCTCCGGGCCGGTGTTCGTGCAGCACGAGCCATCGGGCCGAGTCGTGTACGAGGGCCCGGACGCCGACCGCGTTCCGGGTCTCATGGACGACCTGATGGTCAACTTGAACCAGCCCGGCTCGACGCCGGTCGTGGTTCGGGCCGCGATGGCCCACCTCAACCTGGTCATGATCCACCCGTACCGTGACGGGAACGGACGGATGGCGAGGATCCTCCAGTCCCTCGTGCTCTCGCAGGACGGGATCCTCGCTGCCGAGCTCTCGAGCGTCGAGGAGTACCTCGGGAAGAACACGCAGGACTACTACGACGTCCTCGCCGAGGTGGGCGCCGGAGCGTGGCACCCCGAGCGGGACGCGAGGCCCTGGGTCCGGTTCTCCCTGACCGCGCACTTCCGCCAGGCGCAGCGGCTCCTCCGCCGCGTCCGCCAGACCGAGCACCTCTGGGCGCTCCTCGAGGCTGAGGTCCAGCGACTGGGGATCCCAGATCGCGCGGTCCTGGCTCTCTTCGACGCGGCACAGCGATTCCGCGTGAGCAACCGTGTCTACCAGGAGCACGCGGAGCTCTCGGAGCACGCCGGCGGACGGGACCTCAAGCGGATGGTGGAGGCGGAGCTCCTGGAGCCCAAGGGAGAGAAGCGGGGCCGCTACTACATCGCGACTCCGCGGCTTCTCTCATTGGCGGAGTCCGCCTGGGAGCAGGATCGGGGCCTCGAGCAGGTCGATCCGTTTGCTGACGTCCAGCTCTCGCTCTTCGCAGGCCGCTGACTCGCCACCGACGGGGAGCACACGGCGTCAAGGAACGCCCGAATCGCAAGGTCGAACGCACATCGGGTGACGGCAAGGTCGCCCCGTTCGCGGTCGATGGCTTGAGCCCCACCTGGCGGCCGCCGTCGTCGCCATGAGCTCGGCCGGCACCCCGAGGACCGCCTCGGCGATGAGCAGGTAGTCGGCGAGCTCGAGGTAGACCGTCACCGAGCGAGGCGTTCGAGGATCTCGCGGTTGCGCTCGATGCTGGCCCGCAGGCGCCGTCTGAAGTCGGGATCGGCCCGACGAGCCTCGATGTATGGTCGGGGCGGCCCACGCCCGCCGGCGGGTCCTCGCCATCGTCGACGAGCGCGAGGACACGGTCGTCTCCCTCGACACCGGCGAGATCCTCTCGTCCCACACGATCGCCGCCAGGGGCTACTGGCGCAACACGGGGAGAGACCCCGGCCGATGGCCGGGGTCACAGCAGACCGGTTGATCACAGGTGTCGCCGATGACGCGACGCATTTGTCGCCCATGTCGCGACTCATGACAATGATCGGGCCCCCTGTTTTATTTGACTGGGAATTCGTGCGCCAATAGGCACCCGTCCGTGCCAGCCGAGGTGGCACCTGTCGCGGGCAGGATCGGTGCATGCCGCGCACCAAGTTCGATCACACGGTCGTCCGGCCGAGCTGCCCTGAGCACCCCGGCAGCCGCGTCAGACTCGACGGCTTCGAGCGCTGCCGGTGGAGCGACGCCCATCGTCGTCCCCGGTATCGCTGTGCTGTGTGACGGCACCGGGCACCCGCGGCCACTCGTTCAGCGTCCCGGTCGCGGTCCGCCAGCCGACCGAGCACCACCCCGACTCGGGTGTGGCCTGCCCGACCTGCGAGCACGTGTACGGCCGCCACGAGGGCGTCAAGACGGGACGCGACTTCGTCTTCGCTCACGCCGAGATCGCCCGCCTGTTCCTGCGGATCGGCGAGGGCATGAGCCTGCGCGCGGCGAGCCGGGAGCTGCGCGAGTCGATCTTCCGGGCTTGCCATCGCCATCGCTCGACGCGGCCGTTCCGATCGATCCGCCCGGGCGAGACGAGCCGCCAGGCCAACCTCGCTGTGAACTACCTCGACGCCTTCGCCTCGGCCGTCGTCGCCGCCCTCCACCCGACCGACTGGCCGCAGATCGTGGTGCTCGACACGACGACCCTCTTCACCCGCGGCTACCGCGCCTCACGGACAGAGCCCGCCGACGGAACCGCGACCGAGTCCCGGGTCGGCAACCTCAAGGCCGGCACGATCCTGGTCGCCCTCGACGGAACCGCCGGCCCACGCGCCCGGCCGTGCCTGATGCAGGTCGCCGGGGCCAAGGACGCGGAGTGCTGGAAGGACTTCTTCCGAACCCTCGACGGCGCTCCGGAGGTCATCGTGGCCGACCTCGATCAGGCGATCGGGCGGGCCGTCCGCGAGACCTGGCCCGACGCGATCCTGCTCCATTCGCGCCACCACCTCGCCGTCCAGATGCGCGCCCGGGCGGTGGCCGACGGGGTCCCCGAGCGGATCCGCCTCGAGGCGCCCGTCCCGACGCTGCGGCCGCTGCCCTGGACCGGCGAGCGCCTCCGACGCTGGGCGGACGCACCCGCTCCATGACGCCCTGCTCCGCGCCCAGCGTGGTCCGGCCGAATGGGCCGCCTTCGGTGCCCTCGTCGAGCGCCACGTGCCGCCGGACCGGCTCGAGCTGCGCTCCTGGATCGCGACCAACGAGCCCCTCATCCGCCGGGGCTGGCTGATCGCCGACAGGCTCAGGGACATCCCGCTCTCGACCGGCGCCCTCGAAGGCGCGATCGGCGAGTGGCTGGCGCCGCTCCGGCGGCGGGCCGGCCGCTGGCAGAACGCCCGCCGGCTCAACCTGGTGCTGGGGTTGATGACCCTGCGCGGCCGGGGCGCGGCCCGCGAGGCCCGCTATGCCAAGCTCATCCGCTCGGAGTTTGCGGCCCGCGGCAACCGCTCCCACCTCGAGGTTGAGAACGCGCTCCCGACCGAGACGTACCGCGGCCAGGTGCGCCAGCTGAGCTGGTGGCGGACGTGGCACGACCGGGCCACCGCGTCCCTGCCCCGTTGGTGCGCGACGCAGCCCGGCGCTGGCGCCAGCGGGCTGCGTCGGACCATGCCGCCTGGGTCCGTGAGCGCCTGGCCGAGCGCTACGCGTCGGAGACCGATCTCCGGACCCGCCTCGGCTTGCCCGTCCCGCCCGCCGGTCGGCCGAAGCGAGCGAGCCCGCGCGAGGCCAGCTCCGTCCGCGGGCTGCATCTGGCCGACTACCCCGACCTCGTCCTCGAGTGGGCCTGGGAGGGCAACGCCGATCTCGATCCCGCGCGCCTCGCTGCCGGCAGCCACGAGCGGGTCGCCTGGCGCTGCCTCTTGACCGCGGCCCACGTCTGGGAGACCAAGGTCGCCGACCGCACCTACCACGACTCGGCCTGCCCGTATCACATGGGCGTTCGGGTCCACCCGGCCGAGTCGCTCGCCGCCTACTTCCCGTGGCTGGCCCTCGAATGGCACCCGACCCGCAACGCGCTGCGGCCGGACCAGGTGACGCGGGCCTCGGCCCGCGAGGTCGTCTGGCGCTGCGAGCAGGGCCACGAGTGGTCGGCGCCGGTCTACCAGCGGACGCTGTCGGGATCTGGCTGCCCCGCCTGCTATCGGCTCGAGGCGGCTGCACGCACCAAGGCCGGCAAGACCCGCGCCCGGCGTGACCGCGACGGGGCGGCGATGACCAAGGTCGTGGCCCTCCACGTTCTCCCCACTGAGGGCGAGGCGGTCTGACCGTCCTCCGCCCGCCCTCGTCGGCGACCGCAAGAGCCCGGGCAATCGGGCGATCGACCCGCCTTGCCTGATCGTCCCTCTCGACCCGGGTGGCCCTGCCGTCTCATCCGACGCGCCCATCGAATCGGCCCGTGTCACAGCCTCAAACTGGCGGACTATTCCCAGTCAAATAAAACAGGGGGTGGTCGGGGCGAGAGGACTCGCGCCCAGACTATCCAAGTGTCAGTCTCCATCGAGGCGGGGGCGTCCGTGATCGCGCTAGCGGCGACGGCATGAGTAGACCCCCGACGCGGACAGCCCCGTCCCTGATTAGCGATGTGCCCGACTTCGAGCGCCGAGAAGCAACGACGCGAGGGCATCCTGCCGATCCACAGAACTCCCGTCGGACCCGGCCACGAGGCCGGCCCTCACGCCTTACTCCGCGCGTGGTTGATCGGTTCTTCGCGGCCATCAGAGCTGGGAGCACAAGGCGTCAAGCTGCCGCGTTCGCAGGACTTGGGCGGAGCACGTTCCACCGTTGGATGGCTAACCCGGGGCCGCCATTTCGGGACTTTCGGGACAGGCTAGATCAGGAAGAAGCCGCCGTTGAAGTCCAAGTAGTAGCGAACCTGGTCGCCCAGACCCGGCGAAACACGCGCGCGGCGGCCTTCTTTCTGAAGGCCAGGTATCCCGAGCGATGGGACCCGGCCCATCAAGAGCGGGCGCGCGCGCGAAGGCGCGCGGAGGAAGCCGCACGGGCCGCCTCACAGGCGTCGCTAAGCACGACATCAGCCGCCAGGCCAGGGGAAGTCCTAGCCATCCCTCCCGACATGGCCAGGCGGCTGGGGCTCGTGCCGACAACAGTCGGTGACGAAGGTGACGGAGATGAAGACGAGGCAGAGTGACGCGTCGGTCGGGCCTCGACTTCTGCGCCACGGCCGTCTCCACGGAGGACTGGCGGTCGGATTCCTTCTACAGACTTCGCCCGCGCTCCCGCTCGATTAGTTCGACGCCCCTCTAAGTAGGGCAATCATCATCTCGCGCATTCGTGTGTACGTGGCCGCTCCATCGTCGTCGTACGCTGCCGCTCGAATGACCGGGTTGAACCCGAGAGCTGGGACGACGAGGTCACGAACCGTGTCGAAGTAGGCGCGCTGCGCCCGGCGACCACCCGAACGGCGGAAGCCACGGGCCTCCTTGAAAGCCCGGTATCGGTCCGCCTTGCCGCGCCAACGGCGGCACAGATCGATGTACTGCTGCCGGTCGAAGCCGAGAGCGACATCGTCGGGATACGCGAGAAGCGTCCGGAGCCGGTCGGTCGTGAAGTGCTGGAACTCATCCACCTCGACGACGGTCCCCGTTGGGTCGTGAAACCAATCCGGCTTGAGCAGGCGATGCGTCCCCGCCGACAGATCGGCCTCGTCGCCGTCGAGAGCACGAAAGATCCGCCGCAAGAGTCCCGCGACCGGTTCGAACTGATCCGGCAGCCCGATATGGCCCGCGTCGGTCAGACCCTCGATTGCCACGGCCGAGAGTGCGATCCCATCTCCGGCCGCCGCGAGCCGAAATGCAGCCTGAGTGTCGCCGACGCCCATACGTGGAGTATCAACCCAACGGTCCTCAGGGTGGAGCCGCGCCGCGCTCAACGTCGAGCTAGCGACACGTGACCCCTGTGCCGGTCAAGGGCGTCGGGTGGCCTCGACCTCGGCCATCAGACCAGCAAGATCCAGTTCCAGCGCCCGGGCGATCCGCTCGATGTTGACCAACGCGACGTTGCGGTCGCCGCGCTCGATGCCTCCCATGTACGTCCTATGGAGTCCGGCCAGTTCGGCAAACCCCTCCTGAGAGAGGCCCCGCTCGGTCCGGAGCCTTCGCACGGCCGCACCGAACGCCACGCGGACATCGGCGGTCGGAGGATCGGCCATGAGCCGACGCTAGTGAAGCCGATGACGATAGGTCTACAGCCTATGAGTAGCGCCCAGCAGCCTAGCGAGGTAGGGTGACGTCGGCTGGCCCAGGCGGCACCCCCTCCTCCGGCCGAGACAGCGAGGAACTAGCGGTGGCAACACAGTACGAGCAGTGGTGGGCTCTCCAGACACGGAACTGGACGATCCGCCACGACGTGGAGGTGTACCCAAATACCCCCGGGGGGCACATGTCATTCATGAACGCGGCTCAACTGTTGACCGCGCACGGCTACGTCGTGCATTCCAGCCGGTTCGGGTCGCGTCCCGGATCTGCGGGAAAAGCGCTGACGGCGCGGGCTCCTCAGCTCATGAGGATACGGTGTCGGATCGTCGGCTTGGCAT
>JACPOR010000045.1 GCA_016191425.1 Chloroflexota bacterium | reverse complement strand
AGGCCTCGCCTAGCCTCGTCCCTGCTCGCTCGGTGCGTGGTCGGCGTCAGGGACCGAGGGGGTTGCAGCGGAATCGACCGCATCGGCTTCGAGCTCGTCGGTCGCGAGCCGATCGAGCGCAGTCTCTTCAGCCAGGGCCACGCGCCAGGCCCACGCCGCATAGCCGACGATCACAGCCACCATCGCCAGGGTTACGAGGAGCAGGGCCGGCTGAAGACTGAACAGGCTGGGCCCGGGGCCGCTTCGATCCACCGTGCTGACAGGGAACTGGAACGGATAGACGTAGGTCGGCAGCAGGCCCTGATAGGCATTCGAGATGGCGGAAGGCAGCGGCAGCCCGGAGAGATTCGGGTACCAGAGAACGAACCAGCCGGCCATCGCAACGACCAGCCCGGCGACGAATCGCCGCGCATCGCGCGCCGTCGCCACAAATGCCGCCAGGGGGAGCAGGGCCAGGGTGACGATCAGCGCGATGGGCTCGACCGGGATGTTCGCGGCGGTCACGATCGGGGTATCGTCGAGGAATGCGGATGCCACGACGAGGCCCAGGCTGATGACGAGGGCGGCGAAGGCGGCGTTCCGCAGCTTCAGCCGCAGCAGTCTGCGGTCGTCTGACGCCTCGTCCGCGAGCGCGAGGAGGAGCCGCAACAGGATCAGCACCCCGACGCCGACGACAACCGCGATGGCCGCCGCGCGCCCGCTCAGCAGGAAGTCGGGGATGAGGGTGGGACAGGCGCGCGAACCCGGATTGACGGCTTCGACACGAACAAACGCGCACAGCGGGCGATGGAACAACCACAGCGTCGTCGGAGCAAGGACTGCGGCAGCTCCGGCAAGGCGGACCAGGAGCCACGTTCGACGCGACGCCCCGTGCCACAGCTCAGCCAGGAAGTAGGCCAGTGCAAGGAACAGGAATGGCAGGCTCGTGTAGTAGTGGTACTCGAATGCCGCCCGGTCAATCCGGGACCAGGACAACCACTGGAGCGCGAAGCCGATCGCGATCAGCGCGAGTCCGGCGTTGCGCCGAATGAATGCCTGCCAGACGGCGAAGGCCATCGCCGGAATCCCGAGCCACCAGACGATGAGGTTTCCCGAGTCGTAGATCGCGGCACTCGTCCCCCCGGCGAACGACTCCTGGTAGAACCAGACCGGCTTGAAGTCGAAGATCCACGCCCACCACGGGGAGCTGGCCGCGTGCGCCGAGCTCAGGGTGTTGTGATAGCGGTACATTTGCTGGGTCAGCTCGATGAGGGTCTGCCCGTCGTGGCCCGGCGGCCAGCCGGTGAAGAGCTGGTAGTTCTCCATCAGCGCCCATGGGATATACGAGGCGATGTAGAGCGCCACCGGAATGACGATCAGACTCACCAGCACCCACACGAGCGGGAGCCCATAGCCCGCGCCGGGCCGCAGCCAGCCGGCGGGTGCCGGTCCCGGCGGATCGAGGAGGGACGCCGGGTCGTTGGCCGGCGGAGCGGCCGCCATCGGACCGAAGCCCCACCGGCCGATGACGGAGAACGCGGTATAGATGACAGCGCCCAGGACGACGAGGGCGAACGCGACTTCTTGGGGTGCCACGGCGATCGGGCCGAGTGCGAGGCGCGCGTCCGCCTTCCCGAGCGCGATGGCCGCGAGGAAGGTCACGCCACCGAGGGCCAGAGGGCCGAAGGCCGCGAGACGCTGCTCTTCCCACGTCCAGGCGATCGGGTGGAGGACGTTCGCCACGACGGTCACGAGGGTGAGGCCGATCATGATGAACAGGAACAGATAGTTCCCCCCGGTCTGGCCCGCCGGCACGGAGATCGCCAGGTAGCCGAGCGCCGTTGTCGCGAGGATCAGGCCACCGATGAGGACGAGCCGGCCGAGGGCACTCCTGGTCAGGACGAGGATGCCCAGAGCCCCGATCGCGTAGGCGCCCACCCACTTCGAGGCCAGCGCGAAACCGAGCATGACGCCGACCAGCGGCATACCGAGCAGGAACGCGAGCCAGTGTCGCCGACTCCCCCCCGGCCACCTCCAGAGCGCCGCGAAGATCGTATAGGCCGCCACGATCCCGAGCCCCACGTACGAATCGTTCATCCCGATCCGGCTCTGGGCGAAGAGCATTCCGTCGACGGTGATGAGGAACGCAAGGAACAGCGCGACTTCGCGGCGCCGGAACAGGATGCGGGCAAGGAGGTACAGGAGCACCGCCATCACCACGCCGGCGAGGACGCCCGGGAGCCGCCACGCGAAGGTGTTCTGGCCGACGTCGATCGAAGCGCTCGTGCCGACCGCCGCAAAGGCGAGGATCTGCTCGCGGTCGGACGACGGGTAGCGCTGGTTCTCGTCCAGGACCAGGACCGCGGGCGCGAACGGAAGCGCGGCGTCGGCGTAGACCGCGTTCGAGCGCGGCTCGATCACATAGACAGTCGGCGTCCCCGTATCTGGGCGGGTACCGAGGACATGGACCATCCGGGTCGCCAGGTCATAGCCCACCCATCCGGCGCCCGTTCCGGGCAGGCGGAAGGTCGTGTCGAGCTCGGCCGTTCCTGCGGAGCCGGGGGCGATGATCGTGGCCACGCGCGGTCCGTCGGCGGCCTGGTAGGAGACGTACAGCCGGTCCTTGTCAAGGCTCGTGGCAAGGGCAAGCCCGAGTGCCGGTCCGGGAAGCGGGATGGTTGTCGTGATCTTCGCGGTGGCGACGTCGAGGATGGACACGCCATCCGACGTGGCCAGGGCGACCGAGCCGGTGCCGGCGTCGTCCACCGCCGCAACCCCGACGACGCTCGTCCGCCCGACCTCGGACCCGGAAGCCGCATCGAGGACCACCGCGGACTCGCCGTTGGCCTGCGGCTGGCCGGCCTGGACAGACCGCACCGCCACGAGCGTGCTCCCGTCCGGCGTCACCTTCAGGAACGGCACCGGTCCATCCATCGTGGCAAAGGGCTGCGCACGTATCGAGGCCGCGTCCGGCCGCATGCCCGCTCGGCGCGCAGCGTCCAGGCCCGTCGTGTCGAGGACGCGGATCTCGCCGGTGCCCGTGCCCACGAAGATTCGGTGGGTCACGCTGTCCAGCGCAAGCGCGCCGGCGCCCGGAACGGACACGTCGAGCAGCATCGCCCGCGTCGAAAGGTCATAGGCGCGTACCGAATCCCCGGTTGCGATCCACAGGCGGTCGCCGGACCGGGTGGCCGCGGTCGGGTCGTCCCAGCGGGGCTCGACGACCGCGGCCACGACCGGGACGCCGAGGTCACTCGTCGCGGTCGTTCGGTCGTTGCCCCAGGCGACGATCCCGCCCGCGATCGCGTATTTCGCGACATGCGGGTGGGTCCACTCGTAGATGTCGTGGGAGATCCCATACCGCCAGAACTGGAGGAATTCTGTGGCGGTTCGGGCGTGGTAGACCTCGTCGAAGATCATCTGGGGCGGCTCTCCGAGGCGCCAGACCCGGACGGTCAGGAGCGAGACGGCGAGGACGGCCATCATCCAGATGTCGAGCCGATCGACCCGGCCGCCGGTTTCGCCATGCAGCTCCGCTGAGCGGTCTCGCCGGGTCGGCCGCTCCTTGAGCCGATGACGCAGCCAGCCGAACAGGCCGAGTTCGTTGAACGACGGGCGGTCCTCCCAGACCGGAAACGGTGCCGGCTCCTGTGATGCGGGGGTCACGCTCAATATGGCCGGGCCCACCATCCGCGCGTCCTGCATCCGTGCGTCCTGCATCCGTGCGTCCCGCATCCGTGCGTCCCGCATCCGCGCGTCCCGCGCCGGGCGTTCCTCATCCGCGACGGGCTCCTGATCAGCGGACTCGTCTCGCGCGGGAGGCCAGGCGGTGCCGACGTCTTCGTGGGTCGGGTCGTGGTGGCGGATGTTCACCTCGGCGGCCAGGCTCGCGCGCGCGGCCAGGCGCGCCTCGGCGGCCAGGCGCGCGGCGGCGCCCGCGCGAAGTTGCAGAAGGGCAAAGACGAGCACGCCACCCTGCGTGATCGCAGCGAGCGCGACGACCGGGAAGGATCCCAGGGCCCTGCCGGTGCCGAGCCAGTCGTCGATGCCCGGGTTGTTCGGGTAGAGCGTCGTGAGGACGAAGTACATGTTCACGAGCGTGGCCAGCCCGGACAGCAGGTAGGCGATCCGCCAGCGCCATGACACGGCCGCGAGGATTGCGCCGAGCGCGACGAACGGGAAGAGGTAGCGCTCGTGAACCCGTGTCGGGACGACGAAGAAGACGACCGCGAGGACCACGACACCGACAAGGATGGTCTGGCGATCCGGGCGGCGCGCCACAAGCAGGCTCGTCACGAAGAACAGGGCGAGCGTGAGGGCGGTGCCGATCGCGACGGCCGGCAGCGGGCCGATGGAGAAGGCCCGTCCGCAGTTGGGGGCGACCATGTCGCAGACCCAGGCCGAGTTGCTGGCGATGCCGTTGCCATCGAAGGTCACCAGCGCCCACGGATTCCAGGCGTTGACCGAGAGGTACGGATACCCGCCGGCGGTCTTGAAGATCTGCTCGATGAGGCCAGCGAACGACAACCCGAATGGAAGGGATATGAGCAGGGTCGTGGCGAGGCCGGCCAGACCCGTGGAGATGATCCGGACCCATCCCCGCGTGTTCGCTTCCCATCGAGTCGTGAAGCGACGCCCGGCTGGCGCGGATTCGTTGCCGTACCCGCCGTGGGGGCGGAGGGCGCGTCGGATCGTGACAGCCGCCACGATGGGGATCAGGATGCCCAGCTGCGGTTTGATGAGTGCGCCGATGACCGTGAAGACGGCCGAGCGTTCAGGGCGATCGCGCCACAACTCCCGCAGGCCGAGCAGCAGGAATACGAGTCCGAATGAATCGACCTGGGCCCAGACCACGCTGTCGAACCAGGTGATGGGATTGATGATCACGATGACGGCGCCCAGGCGCGCAGCGCGGCGACTCGCGCCCAGCTCGAGCGTCATCGACCAGACGAGGTAGGCCAGCGCGAGATCCGCCAGCATCGGCGGGATCTTGATCAGGTCGCCGACGCCACCCAGCCCCTGTCCGATCAGCCCGACGATCCACAGGATATAGAGATACCCGGGCGTGTAGTCATGGAAGAAGTCGCGATCGTAGAAGCCATAGAGGCCCTGGCTCGCCAGGTTGGAGGCCCAGTACTGGAACGCGCTGATGTCGTTGGCGAAGCCGGAACCCGGAAGGAGGTATGCGATGATGACGCGGAAGATGAGCCCCAGCGCGAGGAGGATGAGGATGCCGCCGACGTCGCCCCGCGGCCCGGAACGCGCATTGCTCCCGCCTCGCACGGGCTCACCCGACACGGGGCCTGTCAACCGGATCGGCCTCCTGCCCGAGCGATGAGGTGGAGGCCAGCGTAGCACAGGGTCGGGCCGAAGCCGGGTCCGGCCGATCCGATTCGAGGCGGCTGGACCTGCTGCCCCCGGCGCTCATCGGCGCCGGCCTCATGGTCGTCGCCGTGGCCGCCTACTGGCTGCCGGGCTCGGTGCGCTACTACAACCATTTCGTCTGGCAGGCCATGGCCTTTCTGGGCGGGCAAGCGGCCATTCCGTGGCCGGTCCCGGGCAACGACTTCTTCCAGGATGTCTTTCCCCTCCGGGATGCTAACGGGAATCTGACGGGCTACGGGCTCCTCCCGTTTCCCCCGCTGCCGGCGATCGTGCTCATGCCGTTCGTGGCGATTTTCGGACTGGCCACAGATCAGCGCGCCGTTTCGGTCATGGTCGGCGCGATCGACGTGGGCCTCTGCTGGTGGGCCCTGGGCCGCCTGCCGGTCAGCCGGCCCGTTCGATTGACGACGACGATCTTCTTCGCCTTCGGGACGGTGTTCTGGTACACGGCCGAACTCGGAACAACCTGGTTCTTTGCCCATGCCGTGGCCCTGATGCCCGCCTTCCTGGCCGTCGGAGTGGCCCTTGGTGGAGATCGAGACCTGGCAAGTGACGTCCGGGCGCGGGATGACGTCCCTGCGCGGGATGACGTCCGGGCGCGGGATGACGCCCCTGCGCGGGATGACGTCCGGGCGCGGGATGACGTCCGGGCGCGGGATGACCCCGACCCCGACCCCGACCCCGAGCCCGAGCCCGACTACTACAACCATCGCGGTACCGATGCTGACGCACGTCCCGGCACCATGGCAATCGGCGCCGTGTCGCCCCTGGATCGGCTTGTGGGTGCGACCCAGGTTGCGCTCCTCGAGGTCATCGACGGCCTGGCACGACCGGGATCACTCATCGACCGGCGCCAGTTCGCGGCCGGGGTGCTCTTCGGCTTGGCCGCGACCGCACGCCTCACGATCGTGTTCGGCGCCCCGTTCTTCATGTTCGTCGGCAGCGGCGGCAGCGTGGCGCGCCGCACGGTGTCGGCCGGTCTCGGGGCCCTGATTCCGATCGGGCTTCTGCTGGTCTACAACCTCGTCACGACAGGCAGCTTTTTTCCACCCGGCTACGAATACCTCTACCGACTCGAGGCGGCCGGCTATCCGGGCCTCGGCTACAACGGGGCCTGGAGCATCGAGGATCTGCGCTACATCCCCCAGAACCTTCGCCTGATGCTGTTCGGCCTGCCGGCGATCCTCCCGGACCGGATCCCGAGCGGCCTCGCCCCCGGGCCGTTCCTGTGCACCGCCCCTGAGGCGGTCCGAGGGCTGTTCGACCCCGCCTGCCCGATCGCGCTGCCGAGAGACGTGGGAATGAGCATCATCCTCACGAGCCCGGCCTACCTGCTGGCGCTCCCCGTACTCCGTCGGTTCGGCACCTCGCGACTGGTCGCCGGCGCGACGATCAGCGTGCTCGCCATCGCCCTTATCAACCTGATGCACTTCAGCCAGGGTTGGGTCCAGTTCGGCTATCGCTTCAGCAATGACTTCGTCGTCTTCGCGCTGCCGCTGGTCGCGCTCGGCATGTCCCGTCGTGGAGGGGTCGGGCTCCTGGCCGCGTGGCTCGTGGGGATATCGGTGGCGGTCAACTTCTGGGGAATGACCTGGGGCAACCTGCTCGGATGGTGATCGACACCGTCAACGGACAGTCATGGGTCGAGAGGGGCGCGCGGTGGCTGGTGCTCCTCGCACCACTGGCCGTCGCCATGGCCGTGATCCTCGTGGTCTGGCCCGGCCTGATGCCGGACGTCGGCTACTGGGACACCGGTGAGTTCCAGACCGTCCTCCCTATCCTCGGCACCGCGCATCCGACCGGCTATCCGACCTACGTGGTCCTCGGCTGGATCGTGAACCTGCTGCTCACGCCGCTTGGCGAACCGGCCTTCCGGATGAACGTCCTCTCGCTCCTCTCCGTCGCCGTGGCCGCCGGCGCCACCGTGTGCCTCGTCGATCGACTCACCGGACGGCTGCCGCTCGCGATTGCCGGCGGCGTCGGCGTCGCCCTGACACCGGCAACGTGGTCGGCCTGTTCGTCCTGAGCGTCGAACCCCGAATCCTCATGCGTCGACGGTTCATGGCACGCCTCGTCCTGGCGCTGGTCGGCACGATCATCGCCGTCTACGTCGAGCTGCCGTTGCGGGCGGGGCCCTTCCGGGCACCGCTGGTCTACGGCCGGCCGGACACGTGGGACGGATTCTGGTACATCGCCCTGGCCGAGCAGTTCCGCGGGTCGGTGCAGGATCCGCTCGGGGACTTGCCGCGGAAGCTCAGCGAGCTTGCCCAGCTGACCGCAGCGCAGTTCGGCGTTCTCGCCCCGGTGATCCCAGTTGCCTTCCTGGCAACGGCGATCCGCCAGCGGCGCTATGCGCTCCTGACGGGCTCCGCGATGCTGATCACCCTCGTCTTTAACGCGTCCTATTCCAACGCCGACATCAGCCGCTACTACCTCGGGCCCACGCTGTGGGCGTGGACGTGGCTGGCCATTCTCGGCGGACTCATGGTCGATCAGGTAGTGCTGACGATCCAGGGCGGCATGGCGCCGCCTCTTCCGGGGCTCGCGCCTGGAGCCGGGGAATGGGATCCCACCGCGGCCGACGAACCTGCCTCGGCGCCGGTTCCAGCGGAGGTGGCGGCGCCGGTGGCGGCGCCGGCCTCCGCGCCGGTTCCAGCGAAGGCGGTTCGCCCGGATCGGCGCGTCGCACCTCTGCTCGCCGTCGTTCTGGGTGGCCTGATGCTCCTGCCGACGGCAGCTGACTTCAGCCAGCGAGCAAGGGTCGCCGATTCCAGCCACGATACGGCGGCACGACGATGGGTCACCACGGTCCTCGAAATCGTCGAGCCCAATGCCGTCGTTGTGAGCTGGTGGAGCACCTCCACCGTCCTCTGGTATGCCCAGTACGTCGATCGCCTGCGACCCGACATCACGGTCGTCGACGACCGCACCCGACTCGATCTGCAGTACGGAGAAGCCACGGACGTGATCACCAGGTTCCTCGGGCAGCGGCCCGTGTACGTCATCCGGGCCAACGTCCGCGATCTGCAGCTCGTGGCGGACGCATTCGTGCTCGAGCCGGTCACGGGCGAGGGCGCCACCGCTGTCTACCGGGTCGTCGGGCCCCGGAGCGAGGGCGGATGAGCGCGACGGTCCGCCTGCCCGCCCTGTCGTATTTCTTCCCCGCCCACAACGAGGAGGGAAATCTGCGGGGTCTGGTCGAAGACGCCCTGTCGACGCTGCCGGGCCTTGCCGAGGCGTTCGAGGTCGTGATCGTGGACGATGGATCGAATGACGCCACGCCCGCCCTGGCTGACGCCCTCGCCGCGGCCGATCCCCGCGTCAGGGTCGTCCATCACGAGCGCAATCGCGGCTACGGGGCGGCGCTGCGCACTGGCTTCGGATCGGCTCGCCACGACCTCATCGCCTTCACAGACGGGGATCGACAGTTCCGCATCGCCGACCTTGGGCGCCTCATCACCCGGTTCCAGGTCGATGACCCGGACGTCGTCGTCGGCTTTCGAATCAAGCGGGCCGATCCACTGGTGAGAACGCTCTATGCGCGCGCCTACCGGCTGGCGAACCGGATCTTCTTCGGGCTCCGCGTGGCGGATGTGGACTGCGCCTGCAAGCTCTTCCGCCGGGAGGCTCTCGCGGGCATCGGCGTCGAGTCCGAGGGGGCGTTCTTCTCGGCCGAGTTGCTGATCAAGCTGGGGGCCTCGGGCCGGCGGGTTGTCGAGGTCGGAGTTCCCCACTATCCCCGCACCGCCGGGTCACCGACCGGGGCGCGCCCGGGGGTGGTGTTCCGGGCGATGCGCGACTTCTGGCTGCTGCGGATCCGCATGTGGCTGGCTCGTGACCGTGCCCTCGGCCGGGGCGCCCCGATCCTCGGGCGGTCCTGACGCCGACCTGGCCTGGGGACGGCCTGGGCCGACACGCACTGGCGCGCATGGAAGCGCCCCGCCGGCAGACGTGCCCCGCCGGCTGATGGGCCCCGACCTCTACCCGCTACCTGGACCCTTCTCCAGCGAGTTGATGAAGTCGCGGAACATGTCCAGTCGTTCGTCCACGACCGCCTCGCCGAGCGATTCGATGGGGACCTCGCGTCGATAGTCGCGATCGACGCTCGTGCGGGGCCGCCCCCCTGCCAGGTCGACATCCGAGCCCGCGGATTCGCCCTCGTCGGGGTCCGAGCCGAGCCCGGCGAGCTCGAGCACCTCCTCGGCAACGAGGATCTGTGTCTGGGTGCGTACGGCGAGGGCCACGCAATCCGAGGGCCGCGCGTCGAGCTCCACCGACTTGCCGCCAACATCGAGGACGAGGCGGGCGTGATAGGTCTCGTCGGCAAGGGCGGCAATGACGATGTGGTGGATCCGCGCCCCGAGGGCTTCGAGGGCGGCCACGAAGAGGTCGTGCGTGATGGGCCGCTCCACACTCAGGCCCTGGAGCTTCATGGCGATGGCGCTGGCTTCCCACGCGCCGATCCAGATCGGCAGGTACCGATCTCGCTCGGCGTCCTTGAGGATGATCACGTGGCGGTTCGAGAGCATGTGGACGCGGACGCTCTCGACCACCACTTCGACGAGACGGCCCATGGCCTGATTATCCACCCGACGGAGCGGTTCGAGCGTGTCAGTTCGTCAGCGCTGCCGACGTGGCCGGATACCCGCTCGCGCCGGAGGGGCGGCCGCCTGATGGGCGGTGTGGGTCAGGGGGCAGGTGACGCCGACGCGGACGGCGCGCTGACGCCGGAGGCGCCGGGCGAAGCGGTGGGCGCGACGCCGCTCGTGGCGGGCTCGAGGACCGCGCGGTGGAGTCCCGTCGCCGTGATCCAGACCAGCGTGTCCAGCGCGTCGGCGATGCCCGGCTCGACGTACCAACCGCGCACGTCGGCCCAGTCCTTGCTCCCCAGCGCCAGGCGGTATTGCTCGATATAGCCGCCCGTGGCCTTGGAGAAGGCGACGACCCGCGCATTCCGGGCGTCGTATCCATACAGGCGCCCGGTCCGACGCTCGGAGCCGGACATCGCAGCCGTGTACGACGGCGCCGGCCGGAGGACCGTGTCGGGTAGGGCCTCGGCCTGCCAGCCCTCCGTGGTCCCGCCCACGACCCGGAGGATGGCGCCGCTCTCGGAGATCCAGATGTCCCCGTCGATGAAGAGGCTGGTCACCCCATCGACGGGTCGGGGCGTCGTGAGGCGCTTGCTCGGCGCGGCCGGGAAGCCGCTGCCATCGGCAGCCGGGGCATAGGCCAGGATCTCCTGCTCGGACGGGTCGACGATGTAGAGGTTGTAGAGGCCGGCGGAACTGTCCCGGACAAAGGTTCCCAGCGCCAGCAAATCGTCGCCCCACTCGGCAGCCCCCGTCACCTTGACCTTGGTCGTGGTTCCCTTGCCGGTCGCATCCGCGGGGCGCCAGCGCCAGAGCACGTTCTTGACATCGAGGATCAGAAGGTCCCGACCGCCGGCCGCGATCAGTCGCGGTGCGGCTTCCGTGGCTCCGGCTGCCTTGATCCCCTCCCGGTAGACGACCACGGCCGTGAGATCCGTCAGGTTGACGCGGTATACGGAGGCGGTCGTCGGGTCCATGACGTAGGGCGAACCATCGGGTCCGCGGACGAGACTCGCCAGGTCGACTCCAAGGTCGGCCGGGAACGTGAAAGCGTCGACCGGCGTGACCTCGACCACGCCGTAGAGACGATCGAGTCCGGCAACCGCCTGTGTCCGCAATGACGAGGTGACCCCGGCTGCGATGCCCGCCGTCCTGGCCGTGTCCAGTTGGACAAGCGTATCGGTCAGGAGTCGCTCGGCGGTCTTCGGGTCGTTGACGACGAGGTTCACGCCCGGCCCGAAGACCCGGTCCAGGTTCTTCCGGGCCTGGTCAAGGGCCCCCTGGCCGACTTCGGCCGACGCGATCACCACTCCCGGGGGCTGCCGTCCGCCGAGCAGGGAGACCCCCACGCCCAGCGAGCCCGCGACGGCGATCAGGACGAGGACCGCCACGGCCGCTCGCCGCTGTGTCTCCCGGCGCGCGCCCATCGGGGTGACCCTGCGCGCCGCCGGTGCCCGGACGGGCATCGCGTCCTGGATCCGCGCGAGAAGGCGCCCGAGGACGCCTCCGGCCGCGGAACGAGCGCGGCGAGCGCCAGCCTGGGCCGCGGCCACGCCTCCGCTGACGGTATCTGCGAGGGGGATCGGCGATCGGTCCGGAGCACCGGCGAGCGGCTCCGGCGGCTTCACGGCGATGAGGGTCCGACCGGGACGCACGGTTGTCAGCTCGGCGACCTCGAGGATGAGCCCGCCGTCGCTGCCCGTGCCGCCGAGTTCCGCAAAGCGCTTCGCAAGGTGCTCAAGCGCCGGTTGTGGATGGAGGGTCACGAGCGCGTCCTTGAGTTCGTCGGGGCCGAGCTGGCGCATGAGATTCGGCGATACGAGGGCGAGCTGGTCCCCGATCCCGATCTCTCCTCTCCAGACGTCAGGCTCCAGGTCGGCCGTGGGGAGGCCTCGATCGCGATCCGGGTCGGGGAGGGTGCTCAGGCGTGCCCCGCGGCTCAGGTAGGCCTCGGCGGGCCCCACCGTGGCAACGTACAGCTCATGGTCGCGTACAACCGCGATCGCCACGCCGATCGGGGCCGTGGCCCCCTGGCCAGCCGTCCCACCGCTCCCAAGAGCGGTCCGCTCGCGTGCGTGGGTCAGGCGCTTGTTGGCGGTCAGGATGGCCTTGATCAGGCAGACCCGGATCCCGGCCGACTCGTCGTAGTAGTACTCATGGCGGATCACGTCGGCGACGAGACGCGTGGCTTCGCGGGCCTTCGGCCCCGACACCATCGAGGTCACGAGCAGGTAGAGCTGGCCCTTCGATCGAGCCCGGGAGCCGACCGTGGGTTCGACGACGACTGCCGTATCTGGCGAGTCGGGGTGGCGATCTTGGTCGGCGAGGACGCCGAGCTTCATCTGGAACCGAGGGGCCATGCGAGCCTCTGCCAAGGGTCTGGTCGGGTGGCCGGGCCGGGATTATCGCACGCGAGCGCGGGAGGCCGGTCTCAACGAGACGGTCGCGTCGTCCGGACGGTGACGCGGAGTTCGGTCACCGGGGCTCCTCCCGGCGCGGCGCGGAACGCGGCGAGGAGGGTCCTCGACTGGAGGCGCAGCTCCTGCGCCACGATCGGCGCGTCGGCCTCGACCAGGAGCGTCTGGCCGTCAACCCGAACGGCACGGCAGGCGCCATGGGCAGCCGGGACACGCTCCGCGACGAGGGCGTCGAAGGTCGCGACAAGGCGTGCCCGTCGGAGCTCGTCCGCGAGCCCAAGGCGTGCCGCGGCCGTGGGGATCAGGTCGCCGATCCGCGACATCGGTCCGCGGCGCCGGCGCTCCGGCTCGTCGCTCATGACCGATCGGCCCGCGAAGGCCCCGTCAGCGTGGCACCGCGCGCCGGAGTCAGGGTGGGGTGGCCGGGATCCGACTCACCTTTCGAGGCAGGATCCGGGACGTTGGCGTCGACGCGCCAGGTCTCGGCGATCGCGAGGAGGGCCGGATCCAGGTCGTCCAGGGTCGTTGTGGTGACGAAGGCCTGCGGCAGCCCGGCGATCCGTCGGACAAGGTGGGCTCGGCGATCGGGGTCGAGCTCCGAGAAGACGTCGTCGAGCAGGAGCACCGGCGGCTGGCCGTCGAGCGCGGTCAGAAGATCGAGCTCCGCGAGCTTGAACGCAAGGATCGCGGTCCGTTGCTGCCCGCGCGACGCGAACCCGGCGAGGTCCCGGTCGTCGAGGACGAAGGCGAGATCGTCCCGGTGCGGTCCGACCAGGGTGGTGCCGTTCCAGGCCTCCTTCTCAGCGGTCTCCGCGAGACGACGTTCCAGGGCGGCGCGGGGGGTCTCGCCGGCTCGCTGCGGGGCATTCGTCTCATAGCGGATACGGAGCGGGGCTCGGGCCGCCTCGTCGGGCGCGATCTCTGCGTGCGCCGTGGCAAGCGGCGCGGCCAGTTCCTCGAGGACGTGGACCCGGGCCTCGACGACCTCGCCTCCGGCGTCGAGGAATGGCTTGTCCCAGTAGCGGAGCTGGGCCCGATCGGCGGCTTCCTCGCGGATGGCCCGGAGCAGCCCGTTCCGCTGCTGGAGTGCGCGGGTATAGGTGGCGAGCGCCGATCCGTATGCCGGGAATCGACCGGTGGCTATCCGGTCGAGTGCCGCCCGTCGGAGCGAGGGTGAGCCCGCGATCAGCAGCATCTCCTCCGGGGCGAACAGCACGACACGCAGGACCCCGGACAGCGAGCTGGCCCGTCGGGGCACGCCGTTCACGCGGATTCGTTTTCTGGCGCCGCCGGACGCCTGGGCGCTGCCGGCGCGCACGAGGGTCACGTCGACGTCGGCCGTGCCGACGGAACCCTCGACCCTGGTGATGTCGGCCCCCCAGCGAATGAGATCCATATCCGTGCCCGTCCGGTGCGAATGGCCCCAGGCAAGCAGGACGATCGCTTCCAGCAGGCTGGTCTTGCCGGCGGCATTCGGGCCCCACAGGAGCTGGGGGCCGGCTCCGAACCGAGCGTCGAGGTCCGCGTAGCCTCGAAGATCGGTGAGGCGGACGGAAGAGAGCGTGGCGGACTCTTAGGACGTCGTGCGGACGGGCATGACCACATGGACGTACTGGTCATCGCCGATCGGCTTGAAGACCCCGGGCGCCAGGGGGCCCTGTAATTCGAGCGCGAACTGGTCCGCATTGACGTTCGTCAGGACGTCGGCCAGATACTTGGCGTTGAAGGCGATCGTGGTCCCATCGCCCTCGACGCTGGCCTCGACCTGGCCGACGTGATCACCGACCTCGGCGTTGGCACTCACGGTGATGCCGGCGTCGGCGTCGGCGCCACTGCTGACCTGCAGCTTCACGATGTTGGCGGACTCGTGGGCGATGAGCGCCGCTGGACGCACGGCGCGAAGGAGTTCCTCGCGATCGAGCACGGCCCGCGTCGTATGCGACTGGGGCATGACCGACTGGTAGTTCGGAAACTGGCCGTCGATCAGGCGGCTCACCAGGTCGACGCCCTCCAGGTGGAACAGGATCTGGTTCCGCGCCTGTGCGAGCACGATCTCGACGGGCGCCTCGCTGTCTGACAGGACCCGCATGAGCTCAGTCAGGGCACGAGCCGGCACGACGACGCTCGTGTCCGCCACGGAATCGAGGACCGGGATCGTCTTGACCGCGATCCGGTAGTTGTCAGCGGCGGCCAGGGTGACCGTGTCGCCCTCGAATCGGCACAGCACGCCGGTCAGGATCGGCCGGGCCTCGTCCGTCGCTGCGGCAAAGGCCGTCTCCTCCAGCGCACGCCGGAGGACGTTCTGGGCGATGCGCGTGGTCGGACGCTCGCCCGTCGTCTGGATTGCCGGGAATTCCTCCGCGTCGATCCCCTTGATATGGGATTCGAACCGGCCGCAGTGGAGGTCAAGCGTTTCGCCGGCTCCGAGTTCGAGGTCGATCCGATCGCCCCCCTGAAGTGAGTTCACGAGGTCCGTCAGGAGTTTTGCGGGCACGGTCGTCGCGCCGTCCGACTCGATCTTGCCCGGGACCCAGTAGGTGATCCCGATCTCGAGGTTCGTGGCGGTCAGCTTCAGCCCGGCATCCTCGGTTCGGAGGAGGACGTTGGCAAGCACCGGGAGCGTGCTGCGGGTCGAGACAGCACGGCTGACCACGGACAGGCCGCGTGCCAGGTTCTCCTGCATGACTGAGAGCTTCACGTGTGGTCCACTCCACGAACGGGGCGATGACGAGATATGACAGATGGTACCGGCCAGACGGATCGCGTGGACGGACATCGGCCCCTGAGTCAAACGATTTCGCGGAGTCAGGTTTTGTGCGGGGCGGCAGGACGGGTGCTCAACCGCCAGCTCCAGGGCGCGTCACGCTCGAGGGCGCGGGCGCTTGAATGTGTATCTTCCTTCATTCCTGAAAGCCCGTCATCGTCATCATCATGCTGTGGACACCGTGGATGGCCGCGCTCGCCCCCGATCACGGTGCCGGTGTACGAGGCACCGTCGGGGTGTTGACGCAGGGACTGAATCGGTGGCCAAGGCCGGCACAGCGCAGGAGGCAGTGTGGACGGCCATTCCTCGATGCCTGATCTCGTCCGCGCTCATCCACGTTCGAGGCGGAGGTCGCCCGCGGGCCCCGGCGAGTCATCAACGCCCTTGACGGGCATGTCCACCGGTCCCGAGATCGTTGCCCACGTCGACGGTCGGGTCGGGACGCGGGATCCGAGGCTCGACGGCAATACGGAGGGCCAGGAACCGATCGGCGATGTGGTGTGGCGCACCGGCAGGGCCGGTCAGTCGGAGTAGATGAGCTCCCGAACCGCCGAGATCTCACGCCGAAGTTCGTCATTGGCGCTGGTCTCGCGGGTGATCTTGTCGCAGGCGTGGAGCACCGTGGAGTGGTCGCGACCCCCGAGCTCGGCGCCGATGCGGAGCAGAGAGACATCGGTCTCCGCCCGCATCAGGAACATGGCGATCTGGCGCGGCATGACGATCGCCTTGTCCCGCTTCTGGCCCTTCAGCGCGTCAAGGCCGACGCCGTAGTAGTCGGAAACCGCCTTGACGATCCGCTCCGGGGTGATCTGGCGCTTCTTCGGGTTGTACAGCACGTTCGAGAGGACCGCCTGGGCAAGCTCGATCGAGATCGGTACGGCGCCCATCGAGGCGTAGGCCACGATCCGGTTGAGGGCGCCCTCGAGCTCCCGGATGTTGCTGACGACCTTCCGAGCGATGAATTCGATGACATCGGACGTGATCGGAACGGCGCCCTCTTCCGCCTTGGCCCGAAGGATCGCGATGCGGGTCTCGAGATCCGGGGCGGTGAGGTCCGCGATCAGGCCCCATTCGAACCGGCTTCGGAGGCGCTCTTCCAGCGTCAGGATCCCCTTGGGCGGCCGATCCGACGAGAGGACGATCTGCTTGCCGTCTTCGTGGATGGTGTTGAACGTGTGGAAGAACTCTTCCTGCGTCCGTTCCTTGTCGGCGATGAACTGGATGTCGTCAATGAGGAGAAGATCGATTCGCCGGTAGCGGGCCCGGAACTCGTCGATCTTGCCCTGCTGGATCGAGGTGATGAATTCGTTGGTGAACTTCTCCGAGGTGGCGTAGACCACCCGCTTGCGGGGGAACTTCGCCATGACCTGGTTGCCGATGGCGTGCATCAGGTGGGTCTTGCCGAGCCCGACCCCGCCATAGAGGAAGAGCGGGTTGTAGGCGTGGCCGGGACGCTCGGCCACGGACAGACTCGCGGCGTGGGCGAGGCGGTTGGCCGATCCGACGATGAAGTTAGTGAACGTGTAGCGCGGGTTGAGGTTGGTGGCACCGCCCTCCCCGCCGACTCGGGTGGCCTCGACCCGGACGTGCTGCGAGCTCGGCGTCGCGATGGGTCGCTCCGGCGGAAGCGCCGAGGCGGTCGCCACGCTCTCCTCGGCCACATCGGGCGAGGTACCGACCACGAATTCCACCTGGACGCTGTAGCCGACGATGCGCGCGAGCGTCTGGGAGATCAGGGAGCGATAGCGGCTCTCGAGCCAATCCTTGGCGAATCCGTTCGGGACGGCAATCCGGAAGCGGTTGTCATCGACATCGACGAGTGTTGTCTCGCGGAGCCAGGTCTCGAAATTCGCTGGGGACAGCGAAACCTGAAGCTCACCGAGGGCGGCGCGCCAGACCTGCTTCGCATCCATTCGTCGATGAGGGCTCACTGGTGGGAACATGCGATGGACCGACGATCAGCCTGCCGCGTGAGGAGCGGGGGCCGTGGCGCCACGGGGATCCGAGATGCTGTCGCCGACCTCCGGCCGGCTACGGGTCCCGGTCACCGGGTCCGCCATGGTGGCGGGCGAGGTGGCAGGGGTCCCGAAAGATAGCACCGCTCATGGAGGCACGCAACGCGATTCCACGATACCCCTGGGGAGTATCGCCACATGACGATATGCCGGGCGATCTGGCTGCGGCATCGATAACGCGTACAAACGTTTGACACCCTTTCGGGGCCGGGCCTATCATCCCCCGGACGAAGAACGCGCCATGCGCCACTGGGCGCTGGGCGCGTTCGCGTGCCTCCAGGGGTCAGTCGATTGGCCAAGCCCCGAGGCCTGATGGAGAGGACCCCGCGCAGTCCCGATGAAGCAGACCTTTCAGCCCAAGAAGCGCCATCGCGCCAAGGAACACGGCTTCCGCGCCCGGATGAAGTCTTCGGGCGGCCGACGTGTTCTGGCAGCCCGCCGGGCTCGCGGTCGAAAGCGCCTGTCGGCCTGACAAGCGAGCGCGCCCAGACTCGGTCGCGCATCGTGATGCTCTCGCGCCCTCAGGATTTCGCGGCCGTCCAGGAGCGAGGGACCATGCGGTCCCACCCCCTCCTCGCGGCCCGAGTCCTGCGGACCGATCTCGAGACGACGCGGTTCGCTATGGCGACCAGCCGGGCAATCGGTACGGCGGTCATTCGAAATCGCGTCCGGCGACGCATCCGCGAGGCGCTCCGTTCGATGGGGCCCACGATCCAGCCCGGCTGGGACGTGCTCCTGATCGCTCGTGCGGGGCTCGTCGACGTTGACTACGAGACATTGGTGAAGACGCTCCGGCGACAACTGGTCCGCGGTGGGGTTCTGGAAGGGAGTAACGGGTGAAGCGCCTCGGCATCGGGTTCATCCACCTGTACCGATTCGCGTTCGCGTGGCTTCCGTCTTCGTGCCGCTACGAACCCACCTGCTCGCGCTACACCGAGCAGGCGATTGAACGCTACGGCCTCGTTCGGGGCAGCTGGATGGGGGCCCGCCGGATCGCGAGCTGCCACCCCGGCAAGCCCGGCGGCTACGATCCAGTCCGCTGAACGAAGGGACCTGATGTGACGCCCCGCACCCGGCTGATCCGCCTCGCACCGCTGCTCGCCATCGCGCTCATCGCGCTGTCCGTGGCGGCCTGCGGGCCGGGCGCGGCGTCGAGTCTCCCTCCGGGCGTGACGGCAGCGCCGACCGCGACCCCGCAGGCGGGCATCGCCCTGGCTGCGGCCGAGTTGAAGGCCGATCCCTTCAGCCTGCTTTCGTGGCTCTTCACCCCGATCTTCCAGGTGTTCTTCATCGCCCTCGCCCTCCTCGACAAGGCAACGGGGAATATCGCGGTCGCGATCATCCTCCTGACCCTCCTGATCAAGATCGTGCTCATCCCGGTCTTCCGGAAGCAGATCGTGTCGACCCGACGGATGCAGCTGATCGGGCCCGAGGTCAAGGAGATCCAACGGCGATTCAAGGGCGATCGCGTCAAGACCCAGCAGGCGACGGCGGCACTCTACAAGGAGCGCGGCGTTTCTCCCGCGGGCTGCCTGCCGGCCGTCCTCCAGATGCTCCTGCTGATCCCGCTGTACTCGGTTTTCAGCCAGGGCCTCCAGAACTTCAACCCGCAGGCCATGCTCGACGTGTTCGGGTTCCGGATCCTGGACCTCGGCTGCGCGACGGCCCCGATCTTCGACGCGGCCGGTCGGGTCCTCAATCCGTGCCTCAACCCGACGGCCTTCGGCGTGGACTGGGGGGTGCCGGAAGTGATCCTCGGCAAGCCCGGGGCCATCTTCTCGGGCCTCAGCATCCTGGCCGTCATCTCGTCCCTGACCCAGCTCGTCGCATCACGAATGACGATGCCACCGGCAAGCACCACCG
>JACPOR010000022.1 GCA_016191425.1 Chloroflexota bacterium | reverse complement strand
CGAACGGCTCGAACATCTCCGCGGCGCCGACGGGCCAGCGCTGCAGCGAATCGGCCTGTCGGCCACCCAGCGGCCGCTCCAGACCATCGCCCGGTTCCTCGGCGGCGTCGGTCCGGGCCGCGAGGTGGCCATCGTCGATGTGGGATCCCGAAAGGCGCTTGACCTCGAGGTCATCGTTCCGGTGGAGGATATGAGCCGGATCGGCGAACACGCCGATGCCGCTGCCGCCGCCGCTCCCGCCGATGCCGCCCATGCCGCCCATACCGCAGGCGTCGCCGGGGCCACCGCGAGGCCTGCAACCACCGCGAGGCCCGCGACTAGCGCGCCGGCCGTTGATGCGCCGGCCTGGCGGGACGACCTTCGGACGAGTATCTGGCCGGCCATCCACCCGCGAATCCTCGACCTGATCCGGGCGCACAAGAGCACGATCATCTTCACCAACAGCCGACGCCTCACGGAGCGTCTCGCTCACATCCTCAACGATCTCGCCGGCGAGGACCTGGTCCGGGCGCATCACGGGAGCATCGCGCGAGAACAGCGCCTCGAGATCGAGGAGGCGCTCAAGGCCGGACGCCTGCCGGCGATCGTCGCGACGAGCAGCCTCGAGCTCGGCATCGACATGGGCGCCGTCGACCTCGTGATCCTCGTGGAATCGCCGACGAGCGTCGCATCGGGCCTCCAGCGGGTCGGGCGTGCCGGGCACCACGTGGGTGAGCCGTCGAAGGGCGTGCTCTTTCCCAAGTTCCGGGGCGACCTGCTTGAAGCCGCCGTCGTGGTCCGACGAATGCACGAAGGCGCCATCGAAACGACGCTCATGCCGAGGAATCCCCTCGACGTGCTCGCCCAGCAGCTCGTGGCCATGACCGTGCTGGAACCGTGGTCCGTGAGCGACCTGTTCGGCGCCGTCACGCGGGCGGCCCCGTTCGAGACGCTGTCGCGGGAGGCCCTGGAGTCCGTTCTCGCGATGCTGGCCGGAGCCTACCCGTCGGACGAATTCGCGGAACTCAGGGCCCGGGTCGTGTGGGATCGGGTGACCGACAGCGTCGAGGGACGGCGAGACGCGCGTGTGGTGGCGATCACGTCCGGCGGAACCATCCCGGATCGAGGGCTGTTCGGCGTGTTCCTCGCCGGCGAACCAGGCACGCCCGGCCGGCGGGTGGGCGAGCTGGACGAGGAGATGGTCTACGAACTCCGGGCGGGGATGCACGGCGATGTCATCGTGCTGGGCGCCAGCAGCTGGCGCATCCTCGAGATCACGCCGGATCGGGTCATCGTGCAGCCGGCGCCGGGCGTGCCCGGCAAGCTCCCGTTCTGGAAGGGGGATGCGGTCGGCCGCCCGATCGAACTCGGCCGCGCGATCGGTGCCTTCGTGCGGGAGGCCGAGGCCGATCTCGGGCGCGGCAAACGTGGCCGCAAGGCCCTCCACGACCGGCTCCGCACCACCCACGACCTGGACCAGCTCGCAGCGGACAACCTTCTTGCGTACCTCGAGGAGGAGCGCGACGTGTCCGGCGCGTTGCCGACCGATCGCCGGATCGTCGTTCAACGCTTCCGCGATGAGCTGGGAGATTGGCGACTCGTGATCCTGAGCCCGTTCGGTGGACGCGTTCACGCGCCGTGGACGCTTGCCATCGAGCAGCGCCTGCGCGAACGGCTGGGGATCGAGGTCCGGGCCATCTGGTCTGACGACGGGATTGCCGTGCGCTTGCCTGAGGGCGAGGGTGATGACAGCCTCGCAAGCCTCGCCGAGATCGAGGCGCTGCTTCTTCCGGCGGCCGACGAGATCGAGGACCTCGTGATCGAAGCCGTAGGCGGGTCCGCGCTGTTTGCCTCGCGATTCCGCGAGAACGCCGGGCGAGCGCTGCTGCTGCCGCGCCGGCGGCCCGGGACGCGAACCCCGCTCTGGCAGCAGCGCCAGCGAGCCGCCGACCTGCTGGCGGTCGCCTCGCGCTACGGGAGCTTCCCGATCCTCGTCGAGACCTACCGGGAGTGCCTGTCGGACGTCTTTGACCTCGAGGCCCTTTGCGCGGTGCTCTCGGCCGTCGAGCGGCGCGAGATCAGCGTCCATGCCGTCGAGACGACCCGGGCCTCGCCGTTTGCGTCGTCGTTCCTGTTCGATTACGTCGCGGCTTACATGTACGAGGGTGACGCCCCGCTGGCGGAGCGGCGGGCCGGTGCGCTGGCGCTCGATCGCGACCTCCTGCGCGAGTTGCTTGGTCAGGAGGAGATCCGTGAGCTTCTCGATCCCGAGGCCCTGGCGGACCTCGAGCTGTCGCTCCAGGCGCTCCGCGAGAACCGCCGGGCCGACACGCTCGACCAGGTGCACGACCTGCTGCGCCGTCTCGGCGACCTGTCCTCGATCGAGGTGGCGGCGCGGGCGACCGGTGGTGCGGACGCGGCCGGACCCTGGCTGGCGGAGCTGCGGACGGCGCGGCGGGCCGTGGTCAGCCGGATCGGCGGCGAGGACCGCTGGATCGCGGTCGAAGATGCCGGGCGGTACCGCGACGGCGTTGGAGCGATGCCGCCCGACGGGCTGCCAGAGGTCTTCCTGGAGCCCGTGGTTGGGGCACTGGACGGGCTGCTGGCCCGCTGGGCGCGGACCCATGGTCCGTTTCTCGCCACCGATCCGGCCGGTCGGTGGGCCCTTCCCGTCGGCGTCGTCGCCGACGCCCTCGCCCGACTCGGCGAGGCAGGCACCCTGGTCCGCGGCGAATTCCGGCCCGGAGGCAGCGAGCGTGAGTGGTGTGATCCCGAGGTCCTGCGCCTCCTGCGACGTCGCTCGCTGGCACGATTGCGCCACGCCGTCGAGCCCGTGGATGCGGTGGCGCTGGCTCGGTTCCTTCCGGCCTGGCAGAGGGTTGCTGCCTTCCCGGACGTTGCTGCCCCGCTCCGCGGGACGGCAGCACTCGAGCGCCTGGCCGACGTGGTGGACCAGCTCTCCGGCGTGGCGATCCCTGCGTCCGTCCTGGAACGTGACATCCTGCCGGCCCGCATCCCGGGGTACCAACCGCGGCTGCTCGATGAGCTGGGGGCGCTCGGCGAAGTCGCCTGGATCGGGCGGGGGAGCCTGGGCCGCGACGATGGCCGCGTCGTCCTCTACCGTCCCGGCCGCGAAGCGCTGCGCCCCGACTGGCCCCTCGACGCATCCGATCGCCCTGGCGGCCCCGCGCATGCGGCGATCCGGGAGCACCTGGAACGTCGTGGTGCGTCGTTCTATCGGGAGCTGTTCGCGGTGGCCGGCGCCGGGTCCGATCGCGCGGCGCTCGACGCCCTCTGGGACCTGGTCTGGGCCGGTGAGGTCACCAATGACACCTTCGCGCCACTCCGGGCCCTCCGTTGGAAGCGGCCGACTCGGTCGACGTCCCGGCCGCGCAACGGCCGGCTCACGGCACTCGGGCCGCCCGAGGCGGCGGGGCGATGGTCCCTGGTGCAGGGCAATGCGATATCCAAAACGCCGACGGAGCGTCTTCATGCCACGGCCCTTGCCCTGCTCGATCGGCACGGTGTGCTCGTTCGTGATGCCGTCATGGCCGAGGGCATCGCCGGCGGATTCGCCGGGGTCTACCCGGTCCTCCGCGCATTGGAGGACGCCGGGCGGATCCGACGTGGGTACTTCGTCGAGGGACTCGGCGCGGCCCAGTTCGCCCTGCCCGGGGCGATCGATCGACTTCGGGCGGTGCGCGACGCCACGAGCAGCGGCGGGCGCTCTGTCGTACAGGTGCTCGCGGCCGCGGATCCGGCGAACCCGTACGGCGCTGCGCTGCCCTGGCCGCGCCGGGGCGACACGGACCGGCGCCCGTTGGCACGCGCAGCCGGCGCGTACGTGGCCATGGTGGACGGGTCGGCCGTGCTGTACGTCGAGCGTGGCGGACGGACGCTCCAGACGCTGCCAGCGTTCGATGACGCGGCCATCGCCGCCCTGGCCCTGTCGGCTCTCCGCTCGCTCGTCGGCGACGGACGGGATCGGGAGCTGGTCATCACCCGAATCGACGGGCTGCCCGTGGCCGACTCGCCTCGACGTGCCGTGCTTCTTGCCTCAGGTTTCACTGTGGGATATCGAGGCTTCGTGCTGCGAGTCCGCTGACGGGTCGGCTCGAAGGGAGCGCCCATCCCAGGCACGACTCGCGCACCCTGGGAGGCCATGACGCCCGTCGTTTCGCCTCGGGTCCGTCGACCAGGCGTTCCACACGGCGCTCCGGGCCGGGCTGTCGATCACTCTCATCAGTGGCGGCGGCTTTCGCAGCACCAACGTGGCCGCGCCGTGCCTTGCTGCTGGATGGCAGGATCGCGTCAGGCGTATGGGCGTCGGCGCTGGCCGGGGCCGGCGAGTGCGTCGGTGCGATAACCGGATCGATCCACCATCCGGCGGAGTCGCGCAGAGCGCAAGTGCGCCGTGCGTGGCTGGGCGCCATCCACAATCTGGGCGAGGGCGACCCGCTCGATCAGGGCGGCGGCCGCGTCGCCGTCCAGCCACTCGATGCCGCCGGCCTCGTGAACGCCGAGCGCGGCCCGGACCGTTGGATCCACGACCCATGCCGCCAGGCAAGCCCGATCGCCGTTCGGCGCCGATTTGGCCGCCACCAGGGCCGCTCCGTCCCAGCCGGTGTCGTGTGCCGTCGTGACGTCGAGGCCGTGTCGTTCCGCGAGCGTGTGATCCAGCGGTCCGCCCAGGCGCAGCTCGCTGAACACACCGGGTCCGAATGCCTCGAGCAGGGGATCGAGGAGCGCCCAGGCCTCGAGGACGGCGGCCGTGCGTGGGTCCGGTGCGATCCGGGCGATGGCGACCCGGCGCATCGCCGCGCGTTCATGATCGGCGCGAGCCGCCTCACCTGGAACCCGCGGAGTTCCCGCTCCGACCCCATCGCCCGAGGCGTGCGGCTCGCCCGCCGCGTGCGGCTCGCCCGCCGCGTGCACGTCACTCGGACCCTGCGCCACCCGGATGGCGCGGATCAGGTCCGGCAGCCGACCTACATCGGCCACCGCCGCGCTGAGCACATCGTGAATGGGCGCGAGTTCGAGGTCGCGCATCGCGTCGTCCAGGCTGGCCACGCCGCGGTCGCCGATGTCTGCTGCAAGCCGCCTCCAGGGTCGGCCCGGCACATCACGGAGCTCCCGGAAGCCCGTCAGAACATGACAGCGATAGGCGTCGAGCCTGAGGTGCAGCCCGCCCTCGTGCAGGCGGGTCGCGGGCAGCAGATACTCGAGGCCGGCCCGCTCGTCACGGAAGCCGATGAGGACATCCGGACCGGACGGGATGGCGAGGCCATCGGCCAGCGAGCGCCGGACCTGCGTCTTCGATCCATCGGGCTGCTTCACCGCAAACGGAACCGACTCGCGGATCGTCCCGGCGGTGTCGCCGAAGCGATTGTGGTAGACGATCAGCGAGCGGCTGTCGCCCCATCCGTTCGAATAGGCATAGACGTGCTCGTCGACCGATCCGTCATCCCTGATGAAATCGTAGAGCACGAAGTCGCGAGCCTCGGCGAACATCGCGCGGCGGTGCATGAGCGGGAAGACGTGCTGTTCGTGGCGGGCGACCAGGCCCTCATCGGGCCGTTCATCGAGGCGGGCCCGCCGGAACTCCATCCCGTACTTCTCGGTGAAGCCCTCCACCTGGCCGTGACCCAGCATCGGCAGGCCGGGCAGCGTCATCAGCAGCGTGGCGACGCCGAGGTACTTGTCCCCGGACCCGAATTGCTCGAGGGCCGTCTCCTCGTCCGGGTTGCTCATGAAGTTCACGTAGCGCTTGAGAATCTCCGGGTCGAATTCCAGGGTCTCCCGGATGACCCGCCGATAGCCGGCGTTGTCCTCGTCCCGGAGCATGTGCATGAAGGCGCTGTTGTAGACACGGTGCATGCCGAGCGTCCGCACAAAGTACCCCTCCAGGAGCCAGAACGCCTCGGCCAGGAGGAGGGTGCCGGGAACCTCCGCGGCCACGCGATCGACGACTTCACGCCAGAACTCGGTGGGCATCAGCTTGTTGAAGGTGGCCTTGCGCATCGCGTGCTCGGCCCGTGACGGGATGCCGTCGCCGGCACCCGGTTGCGGCCACCAGAGGCGCTCGACGTGCTTGCGGGCAAGGACCATCGCCGCGTCGAAGCGGATGACCGGGAATCGTCGGGCCACGGCGAGGATCGTCCCGATGACCTGTTCCCGGACCTCGGCCTTGATGAAGTCGAGCTGGGCCGTGTCATTCCAGGGAAAGCTCGTCCCGTCGTTGCCGTGGTAGATGAAGCGGCTCACGCCCGACGCATGGTCGTGGTGCTTGAACACGACCGCGGCATCGGTGTTGTCCCAGTAATGGTCCTCGAGGACGATCGAGACGCGTCCGTCCGGCGACACGTCCGGTCCGTTGAACGTGTAGGCCGGATAGGGGGGCTCGGGCACGGACAGGAACCACTCGGGATGCTCGATCACCCAGGACGAGTCGATGCCCATGTGGTTGGGCACCATGTCGCTGGCGAGGCGAATGCCACGGGCCCACGCCCGGTCGCGAAGATTCGCGAAGGCGCCCTCACCGCCGATATCGTCCGAGATCCGGTAGTCATCGAGGGAGTAGGCCGACGCGACCGCGTCCAGGTTGCCGCGTCGACGCTTGATCGTCTCCGACGCCCGCGAGCGCTGCCACAGGCCGATGAGCCAGAGTCCCGTGACGCCCCAGCTTCGAAGCCGGTCGAGCTCCTCGTCCGGAATGGCGTCGAGTGTCCGGATATCGCGCTCGTACCGCCTCGAGAGCTGGTCCAGCCAGACATAGGTGGCCTTGGCCATCAGGACGAGCCTCGGCATCCACTCGGAATCCGTGCTGAATCGCTCGACCTCCGCGTCGAGTCCCAGGAATTCGGGCCCTTCGCGCGGCTCGCCGCCCGGACCACCCCCGCCGAACCGGCGATGGAGTCCGCGTTCTTCCTCGGCGAGGACGCCGAGGGCGACGTCCAGGCGGTCGAGCAGGCCACCGAAGTTGTCGCCGAGGAGCGCCGGCCAGTTCTCGCGGATGTAACGCAGCTGTCCGGCGAGCGAGGTCGGGGCATGACGCGTCGGCGCGCGCAACAGGTCGAGGAGATTCGTGGCCGCCCGACCGCCGTCGCCGGCCGTGGGGACCGGCCCGGCCGCGATGAGCAGCTCCTCAAGCTCGGCGACCGCGCGGCCGTACTTGGCCGACCTGGCGAGCGGGGCGTCGTCGACGAGCTCACGCACCGGCCCCAGGGCCGGGTTCTCGTTCGCGAGGCGAGTCAGGATCAGCTCGCCCACGATGCTGGCCGCGTCCTCGGGTTCGGACAACCGAGCCGGAAAGTTCTTCGCGAAGCGTTCCAGGACACGATCGCCATCGCGGCCGAGGCGGGCTCGAAGGCCATCCGCCGCCTGTTGGCGCGCCCGCGGTCTGGCCTCCTCGAACCGCTCCACCAGCAGATGCGCGATCTCGTGAAGGAGGCTGAGGGCGGCCACATCGCCGGCCTGGACCGACCCCGCACCGGGTGCTCGCTTGGCGTTCATCTGGGCGGCCACGGCCCGCGACGTCGGGCCGTCCGCGAGGCCGATGTCCCCGCGTCGGCCGGTCGGTGCCGCATGGAGTCCATAACGGGCCTGGGCCGTCCGCGCGAGGCGGACGGCGGCCGGATCCCGGCGCCGATTCATCCGTCGAGCAGCTGGAGGATCCCGCGCAGGGGAATCCGGACCCACGCAGGGCGGTTGTTGAGCTCGTAGGTCAGCTCGTAGCAGGCCTTCTCGAGCATGAAGGCACGCAGCAGCGTCGCCCACTCGGCATCGGCGGTGGGCAGGAATTCTGCCCCAACCGTCGCCTCCCGGTACCCGGTCAGGAACGTCGCCCCAACCCAATGGTTCCAGGCCATGACCCAGCCGGACAGCCTCTCGACGTCCTCGGGCCGGATCGCGTTACCCATCTCGGGCCGGAGGAGCGACCCGTAGCTCGCGTAATGGAATGACCGAAGCATGCCCGCGACGTCGCGCAGCGCCGAGCGCTTCAGGCGGCGCTCGCTGAGGGGTCGGGTGGGCTCGCCCTCGAAGTCGATGATCTCGAGATCGCTGCCCGTGTAGAGGATCTGTTCAGCGTGGAGGTCACCATGCGTCCGGATGCGCATGCCGCCGAACTTGTGGCTCAGGAGTACCTGCAGGTGGCGGTCGATCCTCGATCGGCCGGCCAGGATGCGCGTCGCGTCGGCGGCGGCACCCTCGGGCAGGTCGCCGCCGTGCCCCGCCAAGAGGTCGATCGCCCGCCGCGTCGACCCGCCGATCGATTGGAAGATCGACCGCTGGTAGAGCTCGCTGAACGGCTCGGGCCTGAATGCCGGGTCGTCGTCCGCGTTCGCCAGCGTGCGGTGCATCTCACCCGTTCTTCGGCCGGCCAGGCGCACCGTGTCGAGGTACGAATCGATGGCCAGGCGGATATCCATCGGCGGCTCGACGCCGACCGAGGCCAGCAGGCTGGCCGGGTCGAGGTCCCCGGGCTTGGCCATGCGCGGTCTGGCGGCGACGCGACCGAAGAAGCCGCCCAGCTCCGCCAGGGTGTGCCCGAACAGGTTCCCCGGGTTGGGGACGAATTGGCTGACCAGCACCGCGGTCATCGACGTGCCGTCATCCGGCCGGTATTCCATCGAGCCGGCGATC
Organism: Chloroflexota bacterium; assembly: GCA_016191425.1. Lineage (GTDB taxonomy): Bacteria > Chloroflexota > Limnocylindria > Limnocylindrales > CSP1-4 > UBA5189. Next base: position 81,034 of record JACPOR010000022.1, on the reverse strand, counting down.
GCCGGGGTGTGGGTGAAGTCGCGCTTCGTCAGCATCAGCCCGACTTCGAGGTCGGGATTGACCCCGGCCTGGGTCACCCGGTAGAGCTTCAGCACCGCACGGTCCCCGAAGATCGTGGAGCTGTTGCTCTGCTCCCCGCGGATCGGGCTGGGAAGGAGGGCTGAGCGATCGCCGCCGACCACCGTCCGGAATGCCTGCTCGGGCCTGCCGGCCAGCTCGCCGCGCCGCCCGCGGAACCGCCGGCGTGCGCCGATCGCATCGAGGAGCGCCGTCATGAACGCGGGATCGAGCGTCGCGTCCAGCAGTATCGTTGGCGAGCGGCGAGACCTGCCGGGGGCGATCCTGGCGATGCCGGCATGCGGGGTCGCCTCGATGATTCCGGCTGCCTCGTGGCTGCTCATCGTCGTCATCGGGAGCACGTAGCATTCCGGGTCGCCGTCCGTGTAGCCGATCTCCGCGAGCATCACGGCCGCCTCGCGGTCGCCGACCTGGATCGGCACGACGTCGAGGACCTCGATGTTCCTGATCCGTCGGGTGCGACTGCGGAACCAGCGCCGCTCCCGGATCCAGGCCGAGAGGACGGGCAGCAGCGCATCCGCGCGGCGTGGGGACAGGACATCGGCCAGGCTGGTTGCTGCCGGGAGGAGCGGCAGGTCGTGGATCCCGCCCGATCCGATCTCCGCCGGCTCCTCCCTCGGTGGCTCAAGGACGAACCACATGAACGCATGCGGGCCCATGGTGAGCGCATAACCGGCTTCACCGATGACCGGGAACTCGACCCGACCCATCAGCTCCACCGGGACATGCCCGACGAACTCGGACAGGTCGAGTTCGACCGGCTGCGCGAAGCGCGAGAGATTGGCGACCACCAGGAGTGTCTGGCCCTCGTGGCGCCGGATGATGGCAAGGATCCTGCGGTTGGCGGGATCCAGGAATTCGAGCGTGCCGCGGCTGAAGGCCGGATGTCGCCTGCGCAGCTCGATGAGGCGCTTCATCCACCACAGGAGCGATTGCGGGTTCTTCTGCTGGACCTCGACGTTGACCGCCTCATAGTGGTACTCCGGGTCCACGATGACCCCGAGATAGAGTTGTTGGCGGTTGGCGCTCGAGAACCCGGCATTGCGATCGCCCGTCCACTGCATCGGTGTCCGAACGCCGTTGCGATCGCCCTCATAGACGTTGTCGCCCATCCCGATCTCGTCCCCGTAGTAAAGCACCGGTGTGCCCGGAAGGGAGAAGAGCAGGCCGTTCATCAGCTCGATGCGCCGACGGTTGTTGCCCAGGAGGGGACTGAGGCGGCGGCGAATGCCGACGTTGACACGCATCCGAGGGTCCGCCGCATAGGCGCGGTACATGTAGTCCCGCTCCTCGTCCGTGACCATCTCCAGGGTCAGCTCATCGTGGTTTCGCAGGAACATCGCCCATTGGGCCGTTGCCGGGATGGCCGGCGTCTGCTCCAGGATTTCCACGATGGGCAGGCGATCCTCCATCTGGACCGCCATGAACATCCGCGGCATCACCGGGAAGTGGAAGGCCATGTTGCACTCGTCGCCGGTGCCGAAGTAGGCGACGGCATCTTCGGGCCACTGGTTGGCCTCGGCCAGGAGCATCCGGCCGGGGAAGTGCTCATCGACGTGCGCCCGGAGCTTCTTGAGGAACGCATGCGTTTCCGGCAGGTTCTCGCAGTTGGTGCCCTCGCGCTCGTAGAGGTAGGGGATCGCGTCGAGGCGGAGGCCGTCGACGCCCATCTCGAGCCAGAACTCCATCGCCTTGATGACGGCCTCGTGCACCGCCGGGTTGTCGTAGTTGAGATCGGGCTGGTGGGAGAAGAACCGGTGCCAGTAGTAGGCGCCGGCCACCGCGTCCCAGGTCCAGTTGGAGGCTTCGGTATCGGTGAAGATGATCCGCGCGTCGGCGTACCTGGCTGGCGTATCGCTCCACACGTAGAAGTCGCGGGCGGTGGTTCCCGGCTTGGCTCGCCGGGCGCGCTGGAACCAGGGGTGCTGGTCCGAGGTGTGGTTGCAGACGAGTTCCGTGATGACGCGGAGGTCGCGCGCGTGGGCCTCGCGGAGCAGCTTCCGGACGTCCTTCAGGGAGCCGTAGCTCGGGTTGACGGCGGTGAAGTCGGCGATGTCGTAGCCGTCGTCCCGCAGTGGAGACGGGTAGAAGGGCAGGAGCCAGATGGCCGTGACACCGAGATCGCGGATGTAGTCCAGCTTCTCGGTGAGCCCGGCGAAATCCCCGATCCCGTCGCCGTTGCTGTCGCGGTAGGCCCGAATCGGTACTTCATAGATGATCGCGTCCTTGTACCAGAGGGCCCCATCGCCGATCGGCCGGCCCCCGGCGGAGCGGACGCGGCCCGAGGAGCGGACGCGGCCCGAGGAGCGGGCGCTTCCGGCGGCCCGTGCAGCGGTCCGTCTCGTCACGGCCATCAGCGCCGCCCTCGGATGTGCAGAACCCGGGCGGGGAGAATCGCGGGGTCGATCACGATCGGGATCTCATCGCCCGTCCACCGTTCAACGCTGCCGGAAACGAGGTCTTCGACCTCGTACGAACGCAGGGGATCGAGCCAGAGATCGGCCAGGTCGAGGTGCAGTGTGCCCGATCGAATCTCGTCTGGGGCGAGGCTGACGATCGTCAGCACTCGATCCGAGCGGTCCTCCGTGCGCTTGGAATAGGCGATGAGCCGCTCGTCATCGATGCGCTGAATCGCAAGCCCGGAATTCGCCTGCAGTGCCGGATGTTGCCGCCGTACCTCGTTCAGGCGTCGGATCAGCGGCGCGATGCTGTCCGGATCCTCGAGGTTCCAGGTCCGCTGCTGGTACTTCTCCGAATCGCGGTATTCCTCGCTGCCGGGCTCGAGCGGGGTGTTCTCGCCGAGCTCAAAGGCCGGCCCGTAGATCCCGATGTTCGAGGACGAGGTCGCGGCGAGGATGTAGCGGGCCTGGAACATTGGCCGGCCACCCTCCTGCAGGGTGGCGTGCAGGATGTCCGGCGTATTGGGCCAGAAGTTCGGGCCGAAGAAGTCGGCGACCGGCGGGCGTGACAGCTCGAGGAGGTAGTCCGCCAGCTCGTGCTTGTTGGTTCGCCAGGTGAAGTAGGTGTAGGACTGGCTGAAGCCGACCTTGGCCAGGCGGTACATGACCTTGGGCCGGGTGAAGGCTTCGGCCAGGAAGATGACCTCCGGGCGGTCGGCCTTGATCCGCGCGATCACCCACTCCCAGAACGGGAAGGCCTTGGTGTGCGGGTTGTCGACCCGGAACACGTGCACGCCCTGCGCGATCCAGTGGCGGAAGATGCCCTCGAGGTAGGCCCACAGGCCGGGCCAGTCCTCAGACTCGAAATCGAACGGGTAGATGTCCTGGTATTTCTTCGGCGGATTCTCGGCGTACTGGACCGTTCCGTCGGGCCGCTGCCGGAACCAGCTGGGATGCTCGCGAACCGCCGGGTGATCCGGTGATGCCTGGAAGGCGATGTCGAGGGCGATCGCGATGCCCCTGGCCTCTGCCGCACGGACAAGGGTGCGGAACCCGGCGAGCGTTCCGAGCTCCGGGTGGATGGCCTCGTGGCCACCTTCGGTGCCGCCGATGGCCCACGGGACCCCGGGGTCGTTCGGCCCGGATTTCATGACGTTGTTGGGGCCCTTGCGGAAGGCCAGGCCGATGGGGTGGATGGGGGGCAGGTAGACGATATCGAAGCCCAGATCGGCGATGTAGGGGAGGCGGGCGATGACATCCTCGAAGGTTCCATGGTGTCGCGGATCCGGCGAGGCCGATCGCGGGAAGAGCTCATACCAGGTGGAGAATCGGGCCAGCGGCGGCTCCACGACGAGCTCGAGCGGCGGCTCGAGGACCGTCTGATGGGTTCGATCCGGGTGGACCGTCATCAGCGAATCGAGTTCCCCGTCCAGGGCGCGCGTGGCCGTTCGCGCGGTCTCCGGGTTCCGGAGCACGTTCGCCCAGCCGTCGAGCGCCGCCGCGTCGCCGATCGCGCCGCTGCCCCGTGCGCGGGCCGTGGCTCCGTCCACCAGGGCAGCCCCGATCATGAGGTCGACGCTGACGTCCTGGCCGGCGGCGAGCCGCTTCCGGAGGTCCCGCCGCCACGTGGCCCACGCATCGGTCCAGGCGACCACCGTGTATGCGTGCCGGCCGAGCGCGTCGGCCTGGAACGAGGCACGCCAGCGATCGTTGCCGAGCTCGTCCATGGCGAGTTCGGACCAGCCGGTCGTGCCGGGCGGTCGATGGAGGAGCCTTGCCAGGACGATGTCGTGGCCGTCCGCGAACGCGTCGGCCTCGACCACCACGACGTCGCCCTGGATGCGCTTCACGGGGAAGCGGCCTCCGTCGACTTGGGGTGCGACGGCCTCGATGATGGCCCGCCTGCGCCCGTCGTCGGGCAGCCCGGCGGGCGCGGTACCCGGGTCCGCAGTAGGAAGGTTCACGCGGGCCGGCGCGACGATGGGAGCCTCCTGGATTGTCCGTCCGAACGGTCGACCGGGCCGGACTGGACATGGCCCGGCTGGCCCCCCGACCCTATGCCACGGTCGCCGGGGGTGTCAAACTCGGCGCGAACGTCCGCCCGCGTCGATGGATCGGGACTGCCGAGGCCGACTGCGGACAGGTGGGCCGCCCGTGGTATCGCCCTCATGCCTTTCGGCCCTTGAGAACCGCCAGGCTGTGGCCGGCCACGAGCAGGCCCGTGCCCGCCGCGACCCGACGACCCCGCGCGGGGAATGGCCGCCCAGCCGCCGTGTCCAGGCAGACCTGCCAGGCCGCGGCCCGGGTGGCATCGGGGACCACGAACTCGCGTGCGTCGGGGCGTGGGTTGATGGCCAGGAAGAACCAGTCGTCGACGATCGGGAGGCCGTCGACATCGACGAGGCCCTCGCTCGAGATGCAGACACCGAGCCCCTGGTCGACGGGATCGTTCCAGTCGCCATCGCCCATGGGACGTCCGTCGGGCGCGCGCCATTCGATCTCGTGAGCCTGGTCGCCATGGATGGGACGGTCCTGGAACCACCGCCGACGGCGGAATGCCGGGTGCTCGCGACGGAAGGCGATGAGTCGGCGCACGAAGTCGAGGAGATCGAGATCGGCGTGTTCCCAGTCGAACCACGAGATCTCGTTGTCCTGCGCATAACCGTTGTTGTTGCCACGCTGGGTCCGACCGATCTCATCGCCGCCCAGGAGCATCGGCACGCCCTGGGACAGGAAGAGGGTGGCCAGGATGTTGCGTTGGTCCCGCATGCGCGCGGACCGGATGTGCGGATCGTCGGTCGGCCCCTCGGCACCGTGATTCCACGACCGGTTGTCGCGCTCGCCATCCCGGTTGCCCTCGCCGTTCGCCTCGTTGTGCTTGTCGTCGTAGGCCACGAGGTCGGCCAGCGTGAAGCCGTCGTGGGCCGTCACGAAGTTGACGCTGGCGTAGGGGCGGCGGCCGTTCGAGGCATAGAGGTCGGAGCTCCCAGTCAGTCGGTAGCCGAGGTCCGCGAGCGGGGCCGGCGTGCCACGCCAGAAGTCTCGAATGGTGTCCCGGTAGCGGCCGTTCCATTCGGACCACAGCGGCGGGAAGTTGCCGACCTGGTAGCCGCCCTCGCCGACATCCCACGGCTCGGCGATCAGCTTGACCTCGTTGATCATCGGGTCCTGGTGGATGAGATCGAAGAAGGCCGACAGCCGGTCGACGTCGTGGAGATCGCGGGCGAGCGCGGCCGCGAGGTCGAACCGGAACCCGTCGACGTGCATGTCCCGGATCCAGTAGCGCAGGCTGTCCATGATCAACTGCAGGCTGTGGGGGTGACGAACGTTGAGGGTGTTCCCGGTGCCGGTGTAGTCCAGGTAGCGCCGTCTGTCGTCGGCCAGGAGGCGGTAATACGCCGCGTTGTCGATGCCCCTGAACGACAGCATCGGGCCCAGGTGGTCACCTTCGGCCGTGTGGTTGTAGACGACGTCCAGGATCACTTCGATGTCGGCAGCATGGAGGGCCCTGACCATCGACTTGAACTCGGCGATCTGGCCCGCCCCGGTCGGAACGCTCGCGTACTCGTTGTGGGGTGCGAGGAACCCGATCGAGTTGTAGCCCCAGTAGTTCCGCAGGCCCATCCGAGCCAGGCGCGCGTCGTTGACGAACTGGTGGATCGGCAGCAGCTCGACGGCCGTGACCCCAAGCGATTTCAGGTATCCGATGGCAACGGGATGGGCCAGGCCCGCGTAGGTCCCGCGCAACTCCTCGGGGATGCCGGGGTGTCGTGCCGTGAAACCCTTGACGTGGACCTCATAGATGACCGAGGCGTTCCGAGGGTGACGGGGCGGGCGATCGTCCCCCCAGTCGAACTCGGGATCGACGACGACGCTGCGCGGCATGAACGGTGCGCTGTCGGAGTCCGACGCGGGCCCATCGGGATCGTCTGGGTTGTAGGGGAACACCGCCGGGCTCCAGTCGATGGATCCCTCGAAGGCCCTGGCGTAGGGGTCCATGAGCAGTTTGGCGGGATTGCAGCGGTGGCCCGCCGCGGGATCCCAGGGTCCGTGGACGCGGTACCCGTAGCGCTGGCCCCCAATCACCCGGGGCAGGTAGCCATGCCAGACGAAGCCGGTCGACTCCGGCATCGGGATACGCGTCTCGATCCCGTCCTGGTCGAACAGGCAGAGCTCGACTCGATCAGCGATTTCCGAGAAGAGGCTGAAGTTGGTGCCCCATCGGTCGTACGTGGCGCCGAGCGGGTAGGGAACACCGGCCCGGACCGTCGTCATGGGGCCGGACGGGGGACGACCCACGAGGTCGGGGACGGTGGCGGCATAGCGTGGCCGTGAGGACGTGATGAGAACTCCAGGAGCGGGGGAAGGGCATCTGGATCGGCGCGCGTCCCGATGGCCTGCGCGCGGAACACTGACCGTAGGCGAGGCTGGACGGGCTGTCAAACCTCCGGGCCGGGCTCGGAAATCGCTGGCCGTGACCGCCGCGCGGCCGCGTATCATCGGCGCCGATGTGCGAGCACTACGTCGCCCGAAGCGCGTCCCCGTTCCGGCTCGGCGAGCTGTGGGAGTTCACCGATCGTCTCGAGCGCTTTGGGCTCGCGGGCTACGGCTGGGGCGCCGCCTGGATCGACGGGGACGGCGTCCTGCGGAGCTACCGGGACGTCCGCGCCTTTCGAGACGATCCGGGACGTGAGGCGGTCGGGAACACCGAAACGACCACGGCCCTCGTGCATCTCCGGCGACCGTCGCGCCTGTCGACGCTCGGCATGCCGGATACCCAGCCGTTCGACGATCCCCAGGGAAGATACAGCTTCAGCCACAACGGCGACCTGCTGAACCATCGGGCCTACCGCAGCCGGTACCGGGCTCAGGGCCGCCTCAAGGGTCGAGCCGACACGGAAGTCGGGGCCCGCTGGCTTGAAGACGCATGGCATGATGGCGAGCCGGTCCCGCATCTTCTCGCCGCCCTGCACGACACCTTCGGAGGCCAGGCGAACCTCGCCCTGCTCACGTCGGACGGCAGCCCCTACCACTACGCCGGCAACCGCGAGAACCCTGTCTTCACGTTCCGCCTCGGATCGATCGGCATCGCCGGGACCGGCATCTACTCGATCGACCGGTCGGTCTTCAAGTACGTCGCCCACGGCGCCACCGAGCGACGACTCGTAACGATCCGGTCCACGGTATGGCTTGATCCGAACGGGAGCCCCAGGGCGGTCTGACACGGCGGCCCCGTACCAGTGACGGCCGTACGGCGTCGATCGCCGGGTCCTCGCCGGAAGCCGTCGGCCCATCCCCGGGCGCCGGTATACTCCCGCGCAACAATGAGCGACGGAACGGTCATCGTCATCGGCGGCGCGGAGGACAAGGTCCGGGACCGGATCATCCTCAATCGCTTCGTCTCCCTCGCCGGCGGCGAGGACGCGGTGGTGGCTGTCATCTCGACGGCGTCCTCCCTGGGCCATGAGGCCGGTGAGCGGTACCGCGAGATCTTCGCCGAACTCGGCGTCAGGTCCGTCCGCCCGCTCCACGCGATGACGCGAGCCCAGGCCAATGACGAAACCTTCGCCCGGGCGGTCGTGGATGCCACCGGCATCTACCTGACCGGCGGCAACCAGCTCCGGCTGTCGTCGACCATCGGCGGCACGCGCCTCGCTGAAGCGGTCCTGGATCGCTTCCGGCAGGGGGCGGTGGTCGCCGGGACATCGGCCGGCGCCTCGGCCCTGTCGAGCCACATGATCGCCTTCGGCGCATCGGGCGCGACCCCGAAGCACCGCATGGCCGCTATTGCGGCCGGCCTCGGCGTCCTGCCGGGCGTCATCGTGGACCAGCACTTCCAGCAACGGAATCGTCTGGGCCGGCTGCTCAGCCTGATCGCCCAGAACCCGAGCCTGCTCGGGATCGGCGTCGACGAGGACACGGCCGGTGTCGTGGGCCCCGATCACATCCTCGAGGTCATCGGGCGCGGCAGCATCACCGTGGTCGATGGAGCGGCGGCGGAGACCGACGCCTGGGACGTGCGCGGTCATCGGCCGGTCATGATCAGCGGCGTCGTCCTCCATTCGCTGCCGGCCGGCTACCGCTTCGACCTTCGGCGACGACACCGGATCAGTGGGCCCGCTCTCAAGGCGCTCCCCGGCGGTGAGGCCGCCGCATCCAGCTAGCTCCCGAGGCCGGATTGTCCGGCCGGAACCGCGAGGACTGCCATCGTTCCCAAGGCGCCCGCCAAGACCACTCGAGCCAGGCGAACCGCCGGCGCGCCGGAGGCCCGGCCCCTGCCCGACCTGCGCATCCTCGAGACCCGGATTCTGCGCGGCCCGAACTTCTGGTCGCGCTCCCCGGTCGTCCGCATGCTGGTCGACCTCGGCTCGCTGGAGGCGTTCCCGAGCAATACCATCCCGGGCTTCGTCGACGGCCTCGTCGCGTGGATGCCCTCGCTCGAGGACCACGCCTGCTCGCTCAATCGGCGGGGCGGCTTCCTGACCCGGCTGCGGGATGGGACGTGGGCCGGTCACGTATCCGAGCACATCGCGCTCGAGCTCCAGAACCTCGCCGGCACGGACGTCCGCCACGGCAAGACACGGGGCGCCGGAACCGTTGGCCAGTACAACGTCATCTACGAGTTCCGTGAAGAGCTGGTCGGCATCGAGGCCGGCAAGCTCGCGGTCCGCATCGTCAATCATCTCGTCGATTCCGGTGCGGACCCCGATCTCGACTATCTCTCCGAACTCGAAGCGCTCATTCGCCTCGCCGAGCGGGCCGCCTTCGGGCCGTCGACGCAGGCGATCCTCGACGAGGCCGCATCGCGGGATATTCCGTTCATCCGCCTGGACCGTCACTCGCTGGTCCAGCTGGGCCAGGGCGTCCATCAGCAGCGAATCCGGGCCACGATGACCTCGCGGACATCCGGCATCGGTGTCGACGTTGCGAGTGACAAGAATCTGACCAACCGACTCCTCGACTCCGCGGGCCTGCCGGTCCCGAAGGCGGACGTTGTCGAGGATGTTGAGGCGGCCGTGGCCGTCGCCCGCCGGCTGGGCTTCCCGTGCGTGCTCAAGCCGCTCGACGGGAATCACGGCCGCGGCGTTCACCTCGACCTGCAGTCCGACGACGAGGTTCGGGCCGCGTTCGAGGGAGCCCGCCGCGAGTCACGGTCCGGTGAGGTGGTCGTGGAGACGTACATCCACGGCAACGACTATCGCTGCCTCGTCATCGGTGGCCAGGTCGCTGCGATCGCCGAACGCGTGCCGGCATCGGTGGTCGGCGATGGCAAGTCCACCGTCCGCGAGCTCGTCGAGCGCACGAACGCCGACCCGCGGCGCGGTATCGGGCACGAGAAGGTCCTGACGAGGATCCAGCTCGACGAGGCCGCCGAGGCGCTCGTCAGGGAGCAGGGCCACGAGCTCGACGCCGTGCCGCCGTCCGGCACCCGCGTCAAGCTGGCCCTGACCGGCAACATGTCGACGGGTGGAACGTCCATCGACCGGACCCTCGAGGCCCACCCGGACAACGTCGAGATCGCCGAGATGGCAGCCCTCGTCGTCGGCCTCGACGTCGCCGGTATCGACTTCATCTGCCCCGACATCACGGTTCCGGTTCGCGAGACGGGCGGCGCCATCGTCGAGGTCAACGCGGCGCCCGGCTTCCGGATGCATACCCACCCGACCGAGGGCGAACCGCAGTACGTGGCCCGGCCGGTCATCGATCTCCTGTTTCCGTCGGGTGCGCCGTCCCGCATCCCGATCATCGGCGTCACCGGCACGAACGGAAAGACCACCACGGTCCGGATGATCGCCCACATCCTGAAGCTGATGGGCCGGCGGGTGGGGATGACCTCGACCGACGGAATCGTGGTCGACGGGCGGATGATCAAGCGCGGCGACATGTCCGGCCCGAAGTCGGCCCGCATGATCCTCCAGAACCCGACGGTCGACACGGCGGTCTTCGAGGTTGCTCGCGGCGGGATCCTCCGCGAGGGCCTCGGCTACGACCGGAACGATGTCGCGGTAGTGACCAACGTCACCGCAGACCACCTCGGGCTCGGCGGGATCGACACGGTGCGACAGCTGGCCGACGTCAAGGCGGTCCTCGTCGAGGCCGTGCCGCGATCGGGCACGGCGGTCCTCAACGCGGATGATCCGAACGTGGCCCGCATGGGGTCGCGATCGGACGGCGCGGTCATCTACTTCTCCATGGAGACGAAGAAGGGTGACCCGGGCTTCGACCGTGTCGACGGGCACTGCGGTCGCGGCGGGGCCGCGTTCGTCGTGCGTCGCACCGACGAGGGCGACCAGATCGTGCTGCGCCATGGGCCCCGGGTCATGCCCGTCCTCTACACGCACCTGATCCCGGCGACGTTCGGCGGCAAGGCCCGCATGAACGTGGCCAATGCCCTGGCCGCGGCCGCGGCGGCATGGGCCTCCGGCGCCCACCTCCACGACATCCGGCAGGGCCTGCGCACATTCACGACCTCGTTCTTCCAGGCACCCGGCCGCCTGAACCTGATCGAAGTCGGCGGTGTCCGGGTCATCATCGACTACTGCCACAACGTCGACGGCATGCGAAACCTGTCCGACTTCGTGAACAGGATGATGATCGAGAATGGCGTCCGGGCCGGTCGCGCGATCGGCGTCATCGGTGTCCCCGGCGATCGGCGCGACGAGGACATGCGGGCCTACGGCGCGCTCGCCGCGACGGCCTTCGATGAGATCATCGTTCGCGAGGATCGGAACCTCCGCGGCCGGGCTCCGGCAGAGACCTCCGCCCAGGTCCTGGCCGGGATCGCGGCCGCCGGGAAGAAGGGTGGCATCACCGCGAAGGCGGAGGAGATCCTCGACGAGCTCACGGCGGTGCAGGCCGCGTTGCGGCGGGCGAATCCGGGCGACCTGCTGGTCATGTGCGTCGACGACGCGATCGGCGTTTACCGGGAGACGATGGCCGCTGCCGGACAGGGCCTTGGCGCAACCGCGTATGCTGACCCCGGTGAGTTCGAGGCGCCCGAGGGCTGACGCTGGCGGGTGCTCAACTGCCCGGCCTCAACGGCCGGTGCGAGGCCGGTGCGTGGCAGTCGGCCGGCTCTTGGCGGCCGGTGAGTGGCCGGTCAGTCGACTCTCAGCGGCCGATGTTGAGGTTGGCGCTGACGGCCCTGACGATGACCCAGATCTCGAGGGCCGAGATCACGACGAGAGCGATGCCGATTGCCATCTCCATCCGGCCAACTCCTCAATCCATGCAGTCCACCCAGTGACGCGGCGGCACGGAACATCATGGCGGTCCCACGATAGCCTCGCAGCGCGAATTCGCACGGTCCCGAACCGAGCCGCGAGTTCCGAGGAAGGCCAGGTCCGTCCCGCAAAGGGCCGCCGTGCGCGCGCCAGCATGGGCGCCTCGAGTCGGGAGGCCATCAGCGGCGAGGGCGGTCCTCGAGGCGCGGGGCCAGGCTGATGAGGTCGGCGGCTGTATCGACCGGTCGAAAGTGCCGCTCCCGAAGCAGGGCAAAGACACCGCTGCGGTCCTCGTGGCACAGCAGCACCACGATCCTGGCCGTGTCGTGGCGCGACCCGTCCGTGGCCGAGGCAGCGCCGTTCAACTCGGCGGCAAGGGCGTCGACCTCCGTTTCATAGATCGGGATGTCCTGGGTCCAGCCGGCCGCCTTCGTGCCGGTCCGCAGTTCCCCGATCACGGATTCGCGGGACCGCCCCCGGAGGTAGTTGAGGGTTTCCTTGAAGACGACACGCTGGGCTCGCGAAGCCGCGATCCGGCCCATGCCACGGAGCGTGTCATCAGGTCGGTCGCCGGCCGTGCCGATGATCACGGTGATCGGGGTGACCCGGCCGCCGGCTCCACCGGCGATCCCCTCGGCCACATCGAGGAGCGCGTCCAGGCCTGCTTCGTTGTGGGCGAAGTCCACGAGCGCCACGCGTCCGCCGTTGCGGAAGATGTTCATCCGACCGGGGGACTCAACGACGCTCGGATGGAAGTCGAGGAGCCCATCATGGACTTCCCCGATACCGAGACCCAGGGCTCGAGCGCCGGCGGCTGCGGCAAGGGCGTTGGCGATGTTGTGCCGGGCGAGGCCGGCGAGCGTGATAGGAATGTCGCGGACAGCGGCGATGGGCGTCCACGCGTCGCCGACGGCCTCGCCGAGGATCCCGCGTCGGACGAGGTATACCCGGCCGCCTCTCGCCATATGCCGGCGGACGGCCGCGGACGCGTCCCCCTGGAGCGAGAACAGGGCAACGTGCCCGCGCACCGTGCGGGCGACCGCGCGCACGAACGGGTCGTCGGCACTCAGGATGACCCAGCCATCGGGCTTGGTGATCCGGCAGATCGTCGCCTTTACCTCGGCGAGTTCCGGCAGCGTATGGATACCCTGGAGATCGAGGTGATCCGAGCTGACATTCGTGAGGATGCTCGCCTCGTTCGACTGATAGCCCAAACCCTTGAGGACCAGGCCGCCGCGGGCGGTCTCGAGGACGGCGACGTCCACATCCGAGCGGCCGAGAACCGCGTGGGCGCCGCCCGGCCCGGTCCAGTCGCCGGGGTCCACCAACCGCTCATCCACCAGGACGCCGTCCGAGGTCGTGGTCCCGACGCGGCGGCCGGATCGCAGCAGGATCCTGGTCAGCAGGCGAGTCGTGGTCGACTTGCCGTTGGTCCCCGAGATCGAGATGATCGGGATCCGGCGGTCCGCGTCGCGAATCCATGTCGGCGGCGAGGCTGACGAGCGAGCGATCACGTTCATCCACTGCGAGAGAAGTCGCTCCTGGGCTCCGGTCAGATGCGCCCTCCGGGCCGGCGTGGCGGCTCGGTCCGTCAGGGCAACCGCCGCCTCGGCGATCAGTCGCGCCCGTCCGGCGCCGACCCAGGGCCAGGTGAGGATCCAGTGGCCGGGATCCGATGAGCGATGGACGCGGATGCCGCCGATGCCCTCGCCATGGGCCGATCTGAGGCGTCGCGCCCATCCAGCGAGCGTGATCACGGACTCCGGCCAGAGCTTCTGCGGAACGCTCGCCCCGAGACGGACCAGGGCGTGCCGGGGAGGGATGCGCTGCCCGAACCAGGTGCGTCGTCGTCCGAGGGCAAGTTCGACCTTCACGACCGGTTCGAGCCGGTAGACGCTGGGGCCCTCGAGGAGCCGAATCTCGATCACTCGCACAATCCCCGCAGGATAGCAACGAGTCATGCGCCGGATCGGCCGCACCGCGCCTGGCCGCCTGCCGGCTCGAACCGAGAGGCGGGGCTCCGGCGGCTTCCGCCCGATACCGGCTCGAGGTGGCTCCTTCCTCGACCACACGGTCCAGTGATTGTTGACAACTCGCGCGGGGGGGTGAACCGTGCAGGCGGGATCGGGCCTCTGGCCGCGACCGAACAGCGAATCGGGGGGGGTGCGTCGCATGCGGGTCCGGCATATCCGGCGAATGCGTTTCGGGGTGGTCGTGGCCGCGCTGGTGCTTGCGGCTCTGCCCCTGGCGAATCGGGCGCTGGCCTATCACACGAACGATCCCTACTTCGGATCGAGTTGCAGCAACATCTGCGATGCCACGCCTCGTAGCCAGTGCGTGGCCAACGACGCCAACCACTTCTATGGGTTGGTTGACCTCTCGACCTCCCGCGCGGCCGCCACGACGCGGGCCCCTCGACCCTGGGATGCGACGAGGTCGGTCATACAGTTGGCCTGCGTCACCGTTCGGGAACCCCTTCGAGGTGCATGATCGGTGCTTCTCGACCTTCCAGTTCGTCGCCCGTCCCGTCCATTGACTACAATGCTTCCGCGGATTGCGCGCGGATCAATGCTCACTATGAGACCAAAGGGGGCCTCAGCGGTGCATGTGTCGAGACGTCCGCGAGGCTGGCTGCCACTGTTGCCGATCGTCCTCGTCGTGATCCTCGCCGGCTGTTATGGCGCCCCTGGAGCGGAGCCCGTCTCGGTCGAGCCAGTGCCGGTCGTCTTGGAGCCGGCGTCGGTCGCGCCTTCGCCGCCGGTCGAGGAGCAGCCCGCCCCTGAGACTGCAGGTCCGATCACGTACGACCCCGGCAGCATGTGGAGCTTCCTGGCGTCGATGGGGGAGGGCATGCGAAGGGCCGAGACCCTCGCCGGCGCCGTCGATTTCGCGGAGCTTATCGTCGTCGGGCGCTACGTCGGCGTCGAACGCGGCGGCACGTACGGCAGCGACTCGACGGCCGTCGCGCTGATCGATGTCGACTCGGTCATCAAGGGGACGCCGAACCTGGGACCGGATGGCCTGCTCAGAGTCGAGTTCGTGCTCGTCGTCGGCCCCGGAGGTTATCCGGAGAAGGAGTTCGCCGACCTTGAGCGATCGATCCCCAAGGATCCGGCGCTCCTTTACCTGTTCAGCTGGGCGTCCTTCGCGAAGGTGTGGGACGCCGTTCCCAGCTGGTCGACCAGGACCGACTTGGCCGAGCGCTACAAGACGATCGGCAACGACGGCGCCATGCGCGTCGCGGACGGCAAGATCGTCGCGGCCTACGTCGACGGCTGGCCCACGGAACTGCAAGGGCTTGGGATCGAGCAGGTGACGGACCAGATCAGGGCGGCAATCAGCCTTGATGCCCCACCCGGTGCGCCCGCCCCATAGGCCGAATCCGCCGATCGCCGACCGTCCTGTGGCGGCGCCGATCGGCGCCGATCTACACTCCTCATGTGGGCACGATCACCGCGCCCGGGGGCGGCGTAGCCCCGGATGAGCTGCAACGTCTCGATGCCTTCGTCACAGCCGGCCTGCCGGACTTCCTCGAGGAGCTGGAGATGCTCTGTAACATCGACTGCGGGAGCTACTCGCCGGTCGGCGTGAACGAGGTCGCGACGTGGGTCGCGGCCGCATTCGAGGGTCTCGGGGGAACTGTTGAGCGGCGGCCGGACCCGGCGGGCAAGCTCGGCGACACGGTCATCGGCACGTTCCGGGGTCGCGAGGGCGCCGGCCCGCGGATCCTCCTGATCGGTCACATGGACACCGTCTTCTCCGACGGCACCGTGGCCCAGCGGCCATTCCGGATCGAGGAAGGCATCGCGCTGGGTGCCGGTGTCACGGACATGAAGGGCGGCTTACTCACCGGGGTCCACGCTCTCGGCGGGCTTCGCGAGTTGGGCGGCGGCTCATGGGACGCCCTCCCGTTCGAGCGGATCACGTACGTGGCGAACCCGGACGAGGAAATCGGGTCGCCGAGCTCGACGCCGCATATCCGTGAGATCGCGGCCGAATCGGACCTCTGCCTGGTCCTGGAATGTGCCCGGGCCAATGGCGATTTCGTCTCATCTCGAAAGGGCATCGCCGATCTGCGCCTGAGCGTGTACGGCCGCGCCGCACACGCCGGTGTCGAGCCCGAGAAGGGCCGCAACGCTATCCTTGCCGGAGCTCGAATCGTCGAACGCATCCAGGCGCTCAACGGCCGCTGGCCGGGCGTGACGGCCAACGTCGGTGTCTTCCAGTCCGGTTCGCGGCCGAATGTCGTGCCGGATCTCGCGAGCCTGGAGGTGGACGTTCGCGGGGTGACCCGGATGGCGCTCGACGCGGCGCTCGCGGCCATTCGAGACGTCGCCGACGAACCTGGCGTGCCGGACGTCACGGTCGAGATCACCGAGATGGCGACCTGGCAACCCATGGAGAAGCTGGAGCGTTCGGGCCGGCTCGCCGACCACGTCAAGGCCCTCGCTGCGCGGCTCGGGTTCTCGACCACCGATGTCGGGACCGGCGGCGCATCCGACGCCAACACGACGTCCGGCATGGGCGTGCCGTCGATCGACGGCCTCGGACCGATCGGCGGGCGCGACCACTCGCCGGACGAGTACCTCGAGATCAGCTCGGTCGTTCCCCGGACCACGCTCCTCGCAGCGCTGCTGTTGGCAGCCGGGCGGGACCCGGTTGTCGCGGGCTGGCGCGAAGGCTGAGGCGTCGGCTCGTGCCGCGCCGGCGGGTCAGCTCGGGCAGTCCCTGGGAGGGTCCGTACGGCTATAGCCGCGCGGTCGTGGTTGGCGACACTTGCTGGGTCGCCGGCACCACCGACCCGGGTTCCGAGCATCCCGGCGATGCCGCGGCGCAGGCGCGAGAGGCGTTGGGGATCATTGAACGAGCGTTGGCGGAAGTGGGATTCAGCCTCGCCGATGTCGTGCGGACCCGGATGTACGTGACCGATCCGGCCCATGCCGCGTCGGTCGCCGAGGTCCACGGCGAGGTCTTCGGCGACATCCGGCCGGCCGCGACCCTCGTGGTGGTGGCCGCGCTCATCGAACCGCGATTGCTCGTGGAGATCGAGGTCGACGCGGTCCACGGTTGACGAGAAGGTCGGCCCGGCCGTCCGTGGTCTCAGGCCATCGCGATGGTCAGGCGATCCCCGTGACTTCAGGCGATCCCGACTGCCCGCGCCGTGGCGGCTACGGCGGCGGCCGTCACGAGACCGACCAGCAGCCCGCGCCGCGCAGCCACCACGACGACGCACAGACCGACGGCCAGCCACTCGATCCCCACGTGCAGCGACGGACGCCGGATGGCATCGATGACGACGACCGTGTTCACCGCCGCCAGCGCCGCGAGAACCGCGGGACCAAGGAGGCGCACGTACTCCTGAACCCGGGTCGGCAGACGGTGGATTCCGGGGGCCAGCAACGGAACCGCCCGCCACGGATACGTCACGGCACCCATGAGCACGGCCAGCCAGACCAGTTCCGTCCTCATGAGTCCGCGGCCTCCCGCGCCGCCGCCGGGTCGTCCCGCGCCGCCGCCGGGTGGTCCATGGTGGGCCCGAAGACGATGAGCGCCTCGTGGCGATGGTCCCCGGGCCCGGGCGGCGTCACCATCCCGATGGCGGGGCCGAGGAGGGCACCGGCGAGGATTCCAGCCGCCGGATCCCAGGCGAGCCCGACGGCGACGGCAATGGCCGCCGCAGTGATCGCCGCGACGAACTCGCGCCGGCCCGTGATCAGGCCCACGGCAAGGCCCGCCATCGCTGCGGGGAACACGACATCGAGGCCGTAGCGCGTCGGATCCGGGATCTGGCCCCCGACGAGGACGCCGATGATGGTGGCGAGATTCCAGGGAACGAAGACCATCACGATGGACGCCCACCAGTAGCCTCGGTCGTCGCCCCGGCCGATCCGGCGGAAATGGGCGATCGACAGGGCGAAGGCCTCGTCCGTCAGCACGTGGGCCATGAGCGCCCGGAGGGGTCTCGGACGATCGGCCAGGTACGGGGCGAGGGCCGCTCCGTAGAGGAAATGCCGGGCATTGAGGAACGCCGTGAGCAGCAGGACTCCGGCCCACGAGAAGCCGCCGAGGACGTAGCCGATCGCGGCGAACTGGGCCGCCCCCGCGAAGACGAAGACCGACATGGCCGAGGCCTCGATCGGCGAGAACCCGGCGGCCCTGGCGGCGAGGCCGTAGACGAGCCCGAAACCGCCGGCACTGGCGATGATGCCGAGGCCGTCGAGACGCAGCTGCCGACGGGAGGCGGCGACCTCAGCCTCAGTGCTGCTCGCGGAGTCAGTCGCGGACGCGGACTCAGTCACGGACTCGGACGTGGACGTGGACGGGTCCAGTCGCCCGGTCAGCGCAGGAACGTCTTCGCGCAGGTCCCGTCGCAGACCACCAAGAGCGCGTGGAGATCTCGGGCGTACCCGGCAACGTGGAGAAGCCCCTGGCACCCGCTCGTCGGGCACTTCCAGACCCACCATCGGTCATTTGCGTCCAGCGGCGTCGTCTCGGTGGCAATCGTCGTCGCAAGGTTGTCTCGGGCGTCGACCAGGGCGGCGATGTGGGCTGCCCGGTCCGTCTCCGACTCGCTCGTGTAGGGGTAACTCTGGCTGACGTTCGAGGTCACCGGCTCCTCCGGAATGGGGCACTGCGGAGGCCCGAGTATCGCACACGCGCGGCCGTTTCCGGACTCACCAGACTGCCGGAAGGCCGGCGCTCCGCGGGTCGGTCGTGGCCGCCACCGACCCTTCGCGTGAGCCCGGGCCGCCGCGAACCAGCTCGATCGCGTGCTCATGCCCCAGCCGGCCATCGAACGGCTCGGTCCGCCGGACCGGATGGCCCATCGCTCCGAGGGCCTCCAGTACGCCCGGCGCGAAGCGCGGTTCGACACGGACGGCTTCGGGCGGCGCGAAGTGCATTTCGGACTCCACGAACCAGCGTGGCGCGGCGACGGCCGACCGGATGTCGAGCCCGCCATCGACGAGAGCCGTCACGAGCTGGGCATGGACCTGGGGTTGGGCGTCGCCGCCCATGGCGCCGGCCACGACCCAGGGGCGGTCCGGTTCCCTGAAGAGCATGCCCGGAAGGAGCGTATGGAGAGTCCGCTTGCCAGGAGCGAGGACATTGGCATGGCCGGGGTCGAGAGAGAAGTAGCTGCCCCGGTTCTGGTAATGGATGCCGGTGTCAGGGTCGACGACGCCACTGCCGAACCCCATGTAGTTCGATTCGATCAGGCTGACGGCATTGCCCCCGGCATCGACAATGGCGAGATAGATCGTCCCGCCGCCGCGCCGGTTCGTGGATGGAGCCGGGCGGCTCGCATGTTCTGCCGGGATCCGCGCCGCAAGGTCCTCGGCGTACGCCTTGTCGAGCAGCCGAGCCACGGGGATATCGTGGTGCTCTGGGTCCGTGAGATCGCGATCCCGGTCCGCGATCGCGAGCTTGGATGCCTCGATCACCCGGTGGATCCAGCGCCGATCGGTGACGCCGGCCCGGCTGAATGTCGCCCGATCCGGTGCCCCGCCGGCCTCGAGGATATTGAGGATTTCCAGGGCCACGATCCCCGAGGAGTTGGGTGGGTGGGTCGTGACCCGGACGCCGCGGTAGGTCGTCTCGATCGGTTCGGTCCACGTCGAGGTGTGGTCCCGGAAGTCGGCCGCGGTGTGCGCGCCACCGAGCGACGTGAGCGTCCGCGCCTGACGCTCGCCGAGCTCGCCGGCGTAGAACGCGTCCAGCCCGTCCGTGGCGAGGCGGCCAAGGGTTCGGGCGAGCGCCGGAAGGCGGACGAGCTCGCCGGGTCCCCAGGGACGATCGCCGGGGCGGTAGGTCCGTCGGAAACCCGATCCGGGCCCGAGTGCCGCGTCGACGATTGGTGCCACCCGCTCGACGTCTTCGATGAAGCCATCCCAGGCCGGGAATCCAGCGGCGGCGAGCTCGATCGCGGGTGCCAGCAGGACGTCGATCGGGAGCCTGCCGAATCGGGCATGGGCATCGCGCCACGAGCGGACCGCACCCGGGATCGTGACCGCCAGCGGGCCGCGCAGGGGCAGGACCGTGAGGCCCCGCGTCCGGAGGGCCATGGGGTCGACACCGAGCGGGGCCCGCCCGGAGCCATTGAGCGCAAATTGTCGCCGCTCGGCGGCGTCCCAGATGAGCCAGAAGGCATCGCCGCCGATCCCGCAGGCATTCGGCATGACAACGGCCAGGACGGCGTTCGTGGCGATCGCCGCGTCGACGGCGTGGCCGCCCCGATGCAGGATCTCGAGGCCGGCGGCGGTGGCGAGGTGATGCGGGGCCACGACGGCCCCGTGGCGACCCCGGGCGAGCGGCATCGGCACGAGCGGGGCCGGCAGTCGGTCGCTCATGCGGCGTCTCCCAGGATCGACGGAGTGCCGGGTCCGAGATGGTGCTCCATGTTCCGCAGCCGTCGCAACGGGACGAGCGCGACGACGAGGAGGCTGCCCGTCGCGAGCAGCAGCCCATCCATCCCGAGAGCGTCCGCCACGACCCCACCGATCAGGCTTCCGCCGATCTGGCCGATCGCGAGGAACACCGAGTAGAGGCCCATGATCGCGCCCCGATCCTCCGGGAAGCGCTCGCTCACGTCGGCCAGGAGGCCGACCGCGGCCGGCGTCGAGCCGGCCAGCGCGAACAGGCCAACGGCGAAGGCGACGGCAGCCATGACGACCGTGCCGGCACTGATTGCCGAGTGCCCGGCCGCGAACCCAGCGTGGTTGACGACGAGTCCTGACGCCACGAGTCCGAGTCCCCCGAGGACCCCGAAGCCGATGATCGTGGTCCGTCGGAAGCGGTCAAAGCGATTGCCCCACCACAGGATGCCGGCACCGAAGACGATCGCGATGAGAATCGCGGCCAGGGTGATCTGGACCGCCGAGAACCCCTGGAGCAGCCATTGATCCGGGAACGCGGTGTTCTCCTTCGAGAACTGGAACAGTGACTGGCTGAACCACAGGCCGATCGATGCGTTCACGGCAATCCACGTCGGTGCCAGAAGCAGGACGTGCGAATGCCGAACGAGCGCGAGGTAGCGCTGGAACCCCGTCTGGCTGGAGGTGCGCGGCAGCGGGCCTGCGTGGGCGTCGGCGACACCGAACCGGTAGATGAGGAAGGATCCGACGTAGACGACCGCGTTGAGGAGAAATGCGTTCGGGCCGATCGCCTGGAACAGGAGTGGCGCCACGATGAAGCCGGCGCCGAGGCCGGCCAGGGTCGCGCCCTCGAAGCGAGCCGAGGCCCTGCCTCGCAGCGATTCATCGCCGGCGGTCGCGAGGGCGATGAAGCCGAGGATCGCCGGGACCGACGCCGCCGACGACGCACCCTCCAGGATCCGTGTGCCGGCCAGGATCCCGACGTGGGTGGTCGCCGCGGTGAGGATCACGGCCACGGCTCCGAAGGCCGGCCCGTACAGCATCACCCGCCGGTGCCCGAGGCGGTCGGCCAGGATGCCGAAGACCGGCGAGAGGACAAGCTCCGCAAGGAAGAACATCGCGGCCAGCACGCCGACGACCTTGGCGTCGATGCCCGCGGCCCCGGATTCGGCGAGGTCGGCCAGGTAGAAGGCGAGCATGGCCCCGGTCAGGCCGGTGCTGAAGCGGAGCGTGAAGGTCCCGATCAGCACGGCCCGCAGGGATCGTTCCATCTGGGAAGGGTAGCCGGTCGCTGTGGGGGAATGCGGCTGTCGGCGCCCGTACGAATCTGTTTCGGCGGCGACGCGTGGCCCGTATGATCCCGGCAACGCAGGGCTGCGCACCCAACCACGCTGCTGCCTCGGGAGGGAGAGCCAGTGAGCCACGTCGCCATCGTCACGGACTCGGCGTCCGATATGGAGCCGGGACGCGCCGCCGAGCTGGGCATCACCATCGTTCCGCTCGCCGTCAGCTTCGGAGCGGAGACGTTCAGGGCCGGCGTCGATCTGTCGACGGTCGACTTCTGGTCCAGGATGACGGCCCCGGACGCGCCGTTTCCAACCACGGCCGCGTCCGCACCGGGAGACTTTTTGGCTGCCTATCAGGCCGCCTTCGACGCTGGCGCCGACGCGATCGTGTCGATCCACGTTGCCGGCACCCTCTCCGGGACCATCAAGAGCGCGGAGGTCGCGAAGGGCATGCTGCCGGACAGGGAGATCCGCATCGTCGACTCGATGGGCGCCTCGATGTGCGAAAGCGTGCTGGCCGAGCTCGCCGTCCGCACGGCCGCCGACGGTGCGACGGCCGACCGGATCGCCCGAACCTGCGAGACCCGCCGTTCCGACATCGCGATGACCGTGGCCCTCGACACGGTCGAGTACCTCAAGCGGGGAGGGCGGATCAGCGCAGCCCAGGCGGCCATCGGCACGCTCCTCTCGCTCAAGCCGATCATCGATGTCAAGGACGGCAAGGTCGAAGTGGCCGACAAGGTCCGAACGCGCGGCAAGGCCCGGGAACGGATCATCGAGATGCTCACGGCCCGACCCATCGAGCGCCTCGCCGTGCTGCACACCACCAATGCCGATGTCGAGGCGTTCCGTGACCAGCTCGTCGCGCGGATCCCGGGTGGCATCGATCCGTCCATGGTCTCCATCAATCTGGTGGGTCCGTCCGTCGGGCCGCACCTCGGGCCCGGGTGCGTAGGAGCGGTGGCCCTCTACCATCCCGCATAGGCTCTCCCGGTCCCAGGGTCACGGCCGGGCCGGGCCGTTTGGCCCGGGTGGTTGAAGGTTGCGGCCCGGTTGCGAACGGGATTCCGGCAGGTGTCGGACCGCGCCGACGGCGGCTATACTCCCAGCGCATTTCGCGCGTGAGGCGTTCCGAGAGTCGGACATCCGAGAGTCGGACACGTCGCGCACCGTGGGGTCGTCCGGGAGACGGCTCAGCATCGGTTCGGCACGCACCGGATCGAACCGGAGGAAGTCCTCTCAATGACCACCGAGCCCGCCACCGTCCCGATCAATCCGTGGTCCGTGGCGCAGCAGCAATTCGACCTCGCCGCCGAGCGACTCGGTCTTGATGTCGGCATGCGAGCCGTGTTGCGCGAACCGCGCCGCGAGTTGACCGTGCACTTCCCGGTGCACATGGACGACGGATCCGTCCGCGTCTTCACTGGCTACCGAGTCCAGCACAACCTGGGCCGTGGACCCGCCAAGGGCGGCATTCGCTACCACCAGAACGTCTCCCGCGACGAGGTCAAGGCGCTCGCCATGTGGATGACCTGGAAGTGCGCGGTCGTCGGCATCCCCTACGGCGGCGGCAAGGGCGGCGTGATCGTCGACCCGAAGCAGCTGTCGCTCCGCGAAGTCGAAGCGCTCACCCGCCGCTTCTTCACCGAGATCGAAATTCTCATCGGGCCGGAGAAGGACATTCCGGCCCCCGACGTCAACACCAACTCCCAGATCATGGCCTGGATGATGGACACCTATTCCATGCATGCCGGGTACACCGTGCCCGGGGTCGTGACCGGCAAGCCCATCAGCCTGGGCGGCTCGGAGGGACGGAACGAGGCCACTGCGAGGGGCACGGTCTTCTGCATCATCGAGGCGGCCCGCCACCTCGGGATCGAGCTCAAGAAGGCCCGCGTCGCGGTCCAGGGGTTCGGCAATGCCGGCTCCATCGCGGCGACGCTGATCACGGCCGAGGGTTCGACGGTCGTTGCCGTTTCAGACTCGACCGGCGGGATCCACAACGCGAGCGGGCTTGATGTCGCCAAGGTCATCGCCTGGAAGCAGGAGCACGGTACGGTCCAGGGCTTCCCGGGAGCGATCGACGTCTCGAGCGAAGCCGTCCTCGAGGTCGACTGCGAGATCCTCATCCCGGCGGCCCTCGAAAACCAGATCACGGCCGAGAATGCCGACCGGGTCAAGGCCCGTCTGATCGCCGAGGCGGCCAACGGACCGACCACGCCCGAGGCGGACAGGATCCTCTGGAAGAAGTCCAAGTTCATGATCCCGGACATCCTCTGCAATGCGGGCGGTGTCACGGTGTCCTACTTCGAGTGGGTCCAGGACCTGAACCGCGACCACTGGAGCGAGGCGACTGTCAACGAGAAGCTCAAGGAGATCATGGTCAAGGCCTTCACGTCCGTCCTCGCCATCGCCCGTCGCGAGCAGTGCGACATGCGGACCGCCGCGTATCTGCTCGCCGTCGAGCGCGTTGCGGACGCCATGGCCATGCGCGGCCTCTACCCGTGATCGCCCCCCTCGACTGAACGTCGAACCTGGAACGGCCGGCCCTCCCGGGCCGGCCGTTCCTCGAACCCGGACCGGTGCGACGATTGCCGACGGTCGGCCGGCTACTCCTCCCGGGCCGGCCGTTCCTCGAACCCGAGCCGCCGACGCGACGGGTGCTGTTGCCCGAACCCGAGCCGCCGACGCGACGGCCGGCTATTCCTTCCGGACCGCCGACGCGACGGGTGCTGTTGGTCGCGTTATTCCAAGAAGGCTTATGGGGGCGCTGTCACCGTGCCTCGGGTCGCCATCTCCCGCGCAGCGGCTAGTTTGCCGGATTAAACGGTCCCGCTATGCCTGCCGGGCACTGCATCGAACGCAACCCCACACGATTCAGGGCCGGGCGCCTGTCTGGCGTGGGCCGGACCCGCGCGGTCGGCGTGTTTTGCCTGCTTCCTAATCCTTCTCGGAATACCCGGGCTGCGAAGGCGCTGCCGGGGCGGCGGCGCGGAAGTGGCGCCCGAGGCGGGTGCGCAGTCTGATCCCCGTTCGACAGGCCGCTGGACGGTTCGATGTAGAGTTGTCGCATGCTCGATCACGAAGAGAAGTTCCTGTTCAAGGAAGAGATCGGCCATCTCGCCAACGCGGTCGTCGAGCCGGGCACGCTCGACAACGTCGAGGACCTGCTGACGGACGTCATCACGAGCCCGCGCTTCGATTCCGAGGTTTTCACGCTCGAGCGCAGCCTCCAGGTCATGCTCGGGGCCCGGGCCGGGACCACGCTGGTCGGGCTCCTGACCGTTGCTCCGGAGGTCTTCGACGAAGTCGCCGAGGTCCGGATCCCGCCCGATGTCCATGAACGCCTCGTGGCGTGGAGAGCGCGGTTCGGCCTGGCGATCGACAACGCCCTCAACTTCCTCAACAACCCGGATGGGATCCAGGGCCACAACTTCGCAACCCAGATCGCGCACGTCGAGGAGCGCCGCGTCCTCCAAGGTCGCCTGACGCTCGTCCGGTATAACAACGAGCCGCAGTTCTTCGTCGCCGACGCGGTCGTCTTCCTGAGCCTGGTCGCGGACGTCATGGATCGCCTGGGCCCGTACCTCGAATCGGACGCCGTCGACGCGGACACCCTGGCGCGGTTGCGGGATGGCGTCCAGCTGATCGAGCGCAAGACCGCGGCCCACTCCTAGGCTCGACCGTGGCCAGGAGACGCCAATCCGCGGCCGGATCGCCCGATGCGCCAGCCCTGATGCACCAGCCCGGATGGCGCCGCACGGGTGCGCCAGCCCTGATGGCGCCAGCCCTGATGCGCCAGCCCTGATGCACCAGCCCCTGATGGCGCCGCACGGGTGCGCCAGCCCTGATGCAGCAGCCCTGATGGCGCCGCACGGATGCTCCCGCACGGATGCTCCCGCACTGATGCTCCCGCACTGATGCGCCAGCTCTACCTCGCGGCAACCGGACAGAACCGCGGCAAGACGACAACATCGCTCGGGTTGCTGAACGGGTTCCTCGCGCGCGGTCTGCGGGCCGGGTTCATGAAGCCCGTCGGCCAGCGAACCGTCATCGATCACGGCGAACCGGCGGACGAGGATGCCGTCCTGATGCATGAGACCTTCGGCCTGGCCGAGCCGTACAGCGCCATGAGCCCGATCCACATTCCGCGGGGCTTCACGAAGAAGTACATCGCCGGGCAGGTGGTCGAGGACCTGGGATCCCGGATCCAGCACGCCCAGGCGCAGTACACCGATCACGACCTGCTCCTCATCGAGGGCACCGGCCATGCCGGTGTCGGCGCCGTCATCGGCCTGTCGAATGCCCGGGTCGCAGCGCTGCTCGGATCACCAACGATCATCGTCAGCGAAGGTGGCGTCGGCCGCCCGATCGATGAGATCGTCCTCAATGCGGCGCTGTTTCGGGCCAACGGCGTGCACGTCGCCGGGGCGATCGTGAACAAGGTGGACGTCGCCGCGCAGCCGGGAATCGCGGCTGTCATCGCCGCCGGACTGGCGCCATACGACATCCCGCTGCTCGGCGTCCTGCCCATCCGTTCGATCCTCTCGAACCCGACACTCGAGATGATCCTCGAAGGAGTGCATGGGGAGGTTCTCCACGAAGGCCCCGACCTGGAGCGGGTGATCGACGGCGTGGCGGTGGGGGCGATGGAACCGCGACACATGCTCGAGCGCGTCGGGCCGGGAACCCTGGTGATTGTTCCGGGTGACCGCGAGGACGTGATCCTCACCCTCACGACCGCCCATCAGCTCGGGGTCAGGGATCGTCCTGACCACGGCGAGCGCGAAGCGACGCCCGACCGCGTGAACGTCGACGAGCATGAGGGCGCAGCCATCGGCCTCGTGCTCACGGGTGGATATCGTCCGCGCCCGGCCGTGATCGAGGCCATCCGGCGAGCGGACCTGTTCGCGACGCTGGTCGTCGAGGACACGTACGCGGTGACCTCGGAGGTCCACGACCTCCTCGTCAAGACCCACCCCGCGGATCTCGTGAAGATCGAACTGATCAAGCGGCTCGTCGCCGAGAACCTCGATGTCGACCGGATCCTCTCGGTTGCGAGGGAGGGCCATCCAGTCGCCTGAGGGGCGAAAGGCTGAACGACGTCCTGCCGCTCAGCCGAGCGGCTCGTTGTCGATGAGGCGGGTCGATCCGAAGCGGACCGCCAGGGACAGCAGCGCCGGACCGTCGACACGCTCGAGCTCGGCAAGCGTCGAACCATCGGCGCACGACACGTACTCGACGTTCGCGAGGGGCTCCTCGGCGAGCTGGGCGCGCATCCGATGCCGGAGGACCTCGCCCGAGCGTTCGCCATTGGCCCATGCCTCGCGCGCGACGAGCAGCGCGGTCCTGAGCACGGGGGCTGCCGCGCGCTCGGCGGGCGACAGGTGGACGTTGCGGGATGACATGGCCAGCCCATCCGCCTCGCGGACCGTCGGGCAGGCCACGACCTCCGTGGGGATCGCGAGGTCGAGGGCCATCCGCCGGATGACGGCTACCTGCTGGGCGTCCTTCTGGCCGAAGTAGGCCCGCTCGGCCCGGACCAGTCCGAAGAGGATGGCGACCACGGTCGCGACCCCCGGGAAGTGGCCGGGCCGGGCGGCGCCCTCGAGGGGCTCGGCGATAGAGCCGACGATGACGCTGGTGTCGAATCCCGGCGGGTAGACCTCGTCGACGGCCGGGGCGAACACGAGATCGACGCCCTCTGCTTCGCACATCGCCACGTCGCGGGTTTCGTTCCGCGGGTACTGGGCGAGATCCGAGGGATCACCGAACTGGCGCGGGTTCACGAAGATCGAGACGACGGTGGTCCGATCGGCGGCCCGGGCTCGGCGCATGAGGGCGCGGTGGCCATCGTGCAGCCAACCCATCGTCGGCACGAGGCCGATGGGACGCGGGCTATCCGCGAGGGCCGCGCGCAGATCTGCGCGCGTCCTGACGACCAGTGTGGTCAAGCGGTCAGAGGTCTCGATCCAGCGGGATCCCGGCGCCGAGACGATCGGCCCGGCCGTCGGCCCGGTCACCGGCCTGGTCGCCCGCCTGGTCGCCGGCACGAGGCTCACGTGACGCGCGATCCTCGGGCGTGCGGCCGAGGACCTCGTTGAGCGTGCCCTCGTCCATTCGCACGGTTTCCGCTGGACCCGGGAACGTGCCGACCTTGACGTCCGCGGCCCACGTCTCGGCGGCCGACCGGATGGCGCCCAGGAGATCCGCGTACCTGCGGGCGTGGCGTGGAGAGAAATCGCCCATGCCCAGCAGGTCGGTGATGACCTGGACCTGGCCACTGCAGCCGGCGCCCGCGCCGATGCCGATCGTGGGGATCCGCAGGCGCGACGTGATGGTGGCGGCGAGTTGCTCCGGTATCAACTCGAGCACCATCGCAAAGGCCCCCGCCTCCTGGATGGCGATTGCGTCCGAGAGCAGCGCCCGGGCGGACTCGCGGTTCTTGCCCTGGACGCGGACCTTGCCGCCCATGCCGTGCTCGGACTGCGGCGTCCAGCCGATGTGGCCCATGACCGGTATGCCGGCTCGGACGATGGCCTCGATGGTGCGCGTACTGCGGACCCCGCCCTCGACCTTGACGGCCGTGGCACCCGCCTCGCGGAGGAACCGGCCCGCGTTGGCGACCGCGTCGTCGGTCGAAGCGTAGGAGAGGAAGGGCATGTCACCGATGACGAGGGCTCTCCGGGTCCCGCGGACGACGGCCGCCGTGTGGTGGAGCATCTCGGTCATCGTCACGCGGACCGTGGAGTCGTACCCGAGCATGACCTGGCCCAGGGAGTCGCCGACAAGGAGCATCGGGATACCCGCCTCGTCGAGGATCCGCGCCGTCGGATAGTCATAAGCCGTCAGCATCGGCAACTGCTCGCCATCGGCATGCATGCGGAGGATGTCGGTGACCGTGAGCCGGCGGACAGGCCGGCCCGTCGCGTTTGTCGTGCCCGTGGCGTTCATCGTGCCGCGTTTCTCTTGCCGGTGGCGCTCATCTTGCCGGTGGCGCTCATCGTGGTGGCTCGTGCATGGCGGCAGTCTGCGCCTCGGCATCGCGGGAGTCCAACATCTCGGCGATTCGGTCCAGGAGCCGATCGGCCACCTCGCGCTTCGAGAGGAGAGGCAGCGCCGTCCGGTCGCCGGCCGCGCCCAGGACCTCGACGCGGTTGGTGTCCGTTCCGAACCCGGAACCCGGCTCGCTGACATCATTCACGACAAGCAGGTCGACGCCCTTGCGCGCGAGCTTTGCCGCGGCCCGCCCAAGCGAGCCCGTCTCCGCCGCGAAGCCGACCAGGACCGGACGTGGCGTGACCCTGGCCCGCGTCTCGGCCCCGCCGCTGTCCAGGCCGTGGGCGATCCGGCCCGCCTCGGCCAGGAGGTCGGGGGTCGCCTGGAGCTCGAGCGTCAGGCCAGCCTCGCGACCGATCTTCCGCTCGGCCGGATGGGCCGGCGTGAAGTCGCTCACGGCGGCCGCCATCACCAGAGCGTCGAAACGAGCCTCGGCCGGCGGGGCATCGCCGCCGAACAGCGCCCCGAGGAGGGCGGCCCGCAGCTCGCCGGTCGTCTCGACCCGGATCAGATGCGCTCGGTCGGTCGGGAGCGGCACGTCCGTGTCCGCAACGATGAGCGTCACCCTGGCGCCACGATCCAGGGCGGCCTCGGCGACGGCAACGCCCATGCGCCCGGTTGACCGATTGCCGATGAACCTGACGGGATCGATCGGCTCGCGAGTGCCTCCGGCCGTCACCACGAGATGGCGCCCGACCAGGTCCGAATCGCGGATGGGCCCGGTCGACAGCGGCGGGCGAGCAGCCTCGTCCGGCTGGCGAACCGGCCGATCCCGGGTTGCCTCGACCACCGCATCGACGATCGAGCCCAGGTCGGCGAGCCGTCCGACGCCGGACTGGCCGGACGCCAGCGGTCCGGACTCGGGCTCGACGACGATGTAGCCGAAGTCCGACCGCAGGCGCTGGACGTTGGCCCGTGTCGCGGGATGGGTCCACATGTCCCCGTCCATCGCCGGCGCCGCAATGACGGGCGCCGAGGTCGCGAGGCAGGTCGCCGTCACGACGTCACCGGCCAGGCCGGCTGCCATGGACCCCAGCCAGTGGGCGGTCGCCGGTGCCACGACCAGGGCATCGGCGGTGTCGGCGATGACGACGTGTCCGATCCGCCCGTCGGGCAGGAGGTCCAGGATCTCGGTCTCGACCGGATGGCGTGACAGCGCCGCGAAGGACAGCGGCCCGACGAACCTCGTGGCGGACGGTGACAGCATCACCACCACGTCGGCGCCATCGGCCGTGAGCAACCGGAGCAGCTCGATTGCCTTGTAGGCCGCGATCGACCCGGTGACGCCGAGGGCGATCAGGCGACCCGCCAGGCGATCGGTCACGAGGAGGGCGCTCCGGCGGATCCGCCGTCGCCGACCGCGGCGTGCAGCAGGGCGAGGCCCTTGAGGGTCAGGTCCGGATCGATGATCTGGACGCCCTCGATCGCGGATGCCCATGGCGCCGCGCTCAGGCCCCCCGTGAGGATCGTGCGCACGGTGTTCGGAGGCACGCCGCAACTGAGGGCAAGTTCCACCCGAATCTTGCCGATCAGGCCGCTGACGAGTGCCTGGTAACCGAAGATCGTGCCCGACTGCATCGCGGATACCGTGTCTCGGCCGATCGCCCGGTCCGGAGGGACGAGGTCGATCCGCGGGAGCTGGGCGGTCCGGGACGTGAGTGCCTCGAGCCCGAGGTCCAGACCCGGCGCAATCGCGCCTCCGACGAACGCGCCGTCACGCCCGACCGCATCGACCGTCGTGGCCGTTCCGACGTCCGCTACCACCGCTGGCGTGCCGTGGAGTCGTCCCGCAGCCAGGACGTTCACCAGCCGGTCGGCGCCGACGGACTCAGGCTGATCCACCCGGACCTCGATCGGCATCATCCTTGCGGACGCGATAAGGAGCGGTCGCGCCCGCCGTTCGGCGATCTCCGTGAGGACACCGGTCAGCGACGGGACGACGGATGCGAGGACGATTCCGCTCATGTCGGTCAGGGCCAGGCCGTCGCGGGCAAGAAGCTCGTCGAGGAGGGCCTCGAGTTCTCGGCTCGTGGCCCCCGGGGCCGTGACCGCACGACGTCGCTGGAGGAGGCGCCCGTCCTGGAACCAGCCCAGGGTGATGTTCGAGTTGCCGATGTCGACCGCGAGCAGCATGGCGCGATCATACCCGTGCCCAGCGTCGCGGCGGCCGAGGCCCGCCGCTCGCAAGCGGGGGCATGGGCCGACGCAGGGTCGACCCCAGGGTGGACCGGTGCGGTACCATCGGGCCCGTTCCGTCCGCTCCCGCGCCCGCCCGGAAGGAGCCCTCCATGCCCAGCGAGCCGCCGGCGAAGTTCTTCGTCAACGATGGCGTCGTGTCCACTCGTGAGGACATGCTCAACCTCCTCCGGCCGCTGCTCAAGCAGACCGTGACGTACCGCTACTTCCGAAGCCATGATCTCATCGCGCATGGGACCGGCTGGGTCGAACGTATCGTGGTGGATCAACCCGAGGTGTCGACCTTCTTCACGCCGATCGCCGTGACCCTGAACGTCGATTCGTTCGAGCACCTCGAGTTCGCGACCCGGCCGGACCAGATGCTCATCTACACGCTGGTCCAGGGGAGCGAGCGCGTGGTCATCGAGTTCGCCCCGGTCGGCGATGCCGCCGGGCACGCGCCCTTCGAACCCCGCCAGCTTGCCTTCGACACGTCCGGCTTCGTCCAGATGGAGCTCCTCGGGCTCGAAAGGGCGGAAGAGTAGCGGTACCTTCGACCGGCATCGCCTCGGGAAATCGCCCTGATCGCCTGCGGAATTGGCCGTTGACGGCCCATCGGTCGCGCTACCATCGGCGCATTGCTCCCGACGCGGGCGTCCTGGCACAAGGCGGCAGACGAGGTCTCCGAAACGCGGCGAGCTCGAACGACCTCGAGGGAGGATCCGTCGCCCGCAGCTGAACGATTCGCGACGGGGCATCTGGGGTCCGCCCGGGCTCCAGATGGCGTTGATCGTCCCCCGTGGGCGATCCGCCGGAAGGGAAGGGAGGGTCTTGAAGCGCGTGGACGCGATTGCGAGCTACTTCAAGTTCTCGGAGCGTGCGACGAGCCTGGCGACGGAGGCGAGAGCTGGCCTGACCACGTTCATGGTCATGGTCTACATCGTCTTCCTGAATTCCGGGATTCTCGGCGACGGGTTCGGACTGGCTGCCGACGACCCGATGCGGATTGCGCTCTCAGCCGGGACGGCGCTCATCGCCGGAATCATGACGATCGCGATGGGCGTGGTCGCCAACTACCCGTTCGCACTCGCGGCGGGGCTCGGGATCAATGCGATCGTCGCCTTCTCGCTGACCGCTCGTGGCCTGTCACCCGCCGGTGCCATGGGAGTGATCGTCCTCGAAGGCGTGGTCGTCATCCTCTTGGTCGCCGTCGGCTTCCGCGAGGCGGTCATGAACGCGGTGCCCCTCAGCCTCAAGCGGGCGATCGGCGCCGGGATCGGCCTGTTCATTCTGTTCATCGGCTTCGCCAATGGTGGCCTCATCAAGTCGGGCTGTTCGCCCTTCGTTCCGTTGCCGGTGTGCGCCGGAACGCTGGTCACCGTGTCGTTCCCCACGACGATCGCCCAGTTCGTGTTCCTCTTCGGCCTCGCCCTCACGATCATCCTGTGGGTCATGAAGATCCGGGCGGCGCTCGTGATCTCGATCATCGTGACCACCATCGTGGCGCTCGCCACCGGGGTGACCAGCATTCCCGGCACCATGACCTGGTCGCCGAACTTCTCGACGCTTGGTCAGTTCGACCTCGGCAATGTATTCACGGTTCTCGGCCCGCTGACCGCGATCCTGGTGATCTTCGCGATCATGCTCACCGACTTCTTCGACACGATGGGCACCGTCACAGGTGTCGCCGCCGAGGCTGGCCTGGCTGACGAAGACGGCTCGGTCCCGGGAGTGGGCCGTGTGCTCATGGTGGACAGCGTGGCGGCGGCGGTCGGCGGTCTCGCCGGCGTGTCGTCGAACACGACCTACATCGAGAGTGCCGCCGGCGTCGCCGAAGGTGGGCGGACGGGCTTCACGTCGGTTGTCACCGGCGTCCTGTTCCTGCTCGCAATCCTCCTGGCGCCGCTGGCGGGAATCATCCCGAGCCAGGCCACGGCACCGGCTCTCGTCCTCGTCGGCTACCTGATGTTCACACAGGTCAAGGACATCAACGTGGGCGAACTCGACGACGGGCTGCCGGCCCTCCTGACCATGATGCTCATGCCGCTGACCTACGACATCACGGTGGGAATCGGCGCCGGGTTCATCACATGGGTGCTCATCAAGGTCATCCGCGGCAAGGTAGCCGAGGTCCATCCCCTGATGTGGATCGTCACGCTCGGGTTCGTGATCTTCTTCCTCCAGGCTTGGATCCCGCAGTTCCTGCCCAAGTAACGGGAAGCCCTACCAATCCGACGGCCGGCGTCCTGCGGGCGCCGGCCGTTTCGATCCACGGATCCGGGCTTGCGTCGACCCGAACCGCGAGCGGGTACCATCGGCCCGATGTTCGAACGGACGACACTCGACCAGGGCCCCCGCGTGATCACCGCGGAACTTCCCGGTTCCCGGTCCATCTCGGTCGCGGCCTACGTGCTCGCCGGGTCGCGGAGCGAATCGGATGGCCAGATCGGCGTCGCTCACTTCCTCGAGCACCTGACGTTCAAGGGAACCGCGGCCTATCCGTCGACCCGCGCCCTGAGCGAGGGGATCGAGGGCGTCGGCGGCTCGTTCAACGCGGCGACCGACCGCGAGTCGACGGTCTACTGGGCGAGAGTGCCGCGCCGCGAGGCCACCCGCGCCGTCGACGTCCTCGGGGAACTCATCTGCCGGCCGTCCCTCGCCGACGCCGACATCGATCGCGAGCGCGACGTGATCGTCGAGGAGATCCGCGGCTACCTCGACGATCCGGCGGAGTACTGCCAGATCCTGTTCCAGCAGGCAATGTACGGCAATGGAGCGCTGGGCCGCGAGATCTGCGGCGACGAATCGGACATTCGGAGTCTCGAGCCGGATCGGATTCGCGCGTTCTGGGCGGAGCGCTACCGACCGGCCAATACGGTGATCGCGATCGCGGGCGATATCGGCCACCGGGACGCCGTCGCGCTCGTGGAGGGGTCCTTCGGGCGCGGCAACGGCGTCGGACCGGCGTACGCGGAGGCACCGACCCTCCCGGCGGGGGAGCGCGTCCTCATTGGTCGTCGCGACACCAGCCAGGCCCAGCTCACCGTCGGGGTTCCGGCCCTGCGCCGGGACCATCCCGATGCCTGGACGCTGTCGGTCCTGAACACCGTCCTCGGAGATGGCATGAGCAGCCGGCTCTATCTCTCCCTCGTTGACCGCGACGGGCTGGCCTACGACGTGAGCTCGGGCCTCGTGGAGTACGCCGATGCGGGAGCCCTCGAGGTGAGCGCCGGCGTCGATCCTGACCGCCTGCCGGCGGCACTCGCCGCCGTCCTTGTCGAGCTCGCCCGCCTGCGCGACGTGTCGATCCCGGCGTCTGAGCTGGCCAAGACCAAGGCCTACCTGTCGGGGGGACTCGAACTCCGCATGGACGAGACACGACATCTGGCGTCGTGGGTCGGAGGCCAGGAGGCACTCCATGACCGGGTCCTGACCCTGGACGAGGCGCTTCAGGCCGTGGACAGGGTCGGCTCGGACGACATCCAGCGCCTCGCCGGCGACCTGTTCCGTGACGATCGCCTTCGACTGGCGGTCGTCGCGCCGGCCCGCCGCCTGCGCGGGCTCGAGCCGAAGCTGCGGCTGCCCGCATGAGCCCCCGTGCCGAGACGCGCGGCGCCGGCGCGCGGCCGGACGATCCGGAGACGGCCGTGCGCATGGCGCGCCTCCACCTCCGAACGGGCGCTCTCCTGCTCGCGCGGGCCGAATTCGAAGCCCTGGCGGCTCGCGGCGACCTGACCGGCGCGGCGTCGGTGGATCTCGCCGAGGCTCGCTGGCGGACGGGGGATCTTGAGGGCGCCGCCGAAGCCGCTGCGACCTACCTCGCCGGAGGCGGTGAGTTGCCCATCGCTCGCCTGATCCTCGCCGAAGCCGAGGCCGCCGCGGGTCGAAGAGACGGGACGGAGGACCACCGGGCCGAGCTCGCTGCGCTCTCGCCCGACGCGCTCGCCGGCCTCTTCGCCGGGATGCCGCATCGGGCCCATTGGCCGTCTCTGACCGCGAGCACGCTCGCCAGCGAGGGGGCGGATCAGGAGCCCTCCATCGCAGGCCTCGCGGACACGACGGCGAGTCCGCCGGCGATTGAACGGCGGGCGCGTGGTCGCTCGACCCGTCGCCAGGCTCCGGCCACGTTCCCCAGTGGCAATGACCTGCTCACCGAGGCACGGGACGACATGCGCAGCGGTGAGCCAGACCGGATGGCCGCCGCCTTCGACAGGCTCGCCCTTGCCCTGAGGATGGACCCCGCGATCGCGCCTCGGGTGGTGGATCTCGTCACGCGGCGACAGGAGCCAGCAGCACTCCTGGTTCGAGGCGACGCGTTCCGGATCCTCGGACGCGTACTCGAGGCCGAAGCCGCCTATGCCGCCGCGGCAGCCGAGCTTGAGCGACAGCTGCATCGTCGGATCTGACGTTGCTGCGGCCCTCCGCGGCGCGCAATGCCGGACATCCGGATCGGGCGGTCCTTCCTGCTATCGTTCGGCTTGCCCCAACCCGAATGCTGCACGATAGGACGCCCCCGTGACCGAACAGACTCTCGTCCTCGTCAAGCCGGATGGCGTCCAGCGCCTCCTCGCCGGCACGATCCTGGCGCGCTACGAAGAACGCGGCCTTCGCCTCGTCGCACTCAAGCTGGTGACCGTATCGCGGGACCTTGCCGAGCGCCACTACGCCGTGCACGCGGAGCGCCCCTTCTTCCGCAGCCTGTGTGACTTCATCTGCAGCGGCCCGGTGGTCGCGGCCGTGCTCGACGGCCCGAACGCGATCGCCGTCGTCCGGGCGATGAACGGCGCGACCCGCCCGAACGAGGCTGCCCCGGGGACGATCCGGGGCGACTTCGCGCTCGAGACCGCTCAGAACCTCGTCCACGCTTCGGATAGTCCCGAGACCGCGGCCTCGGAAATCGGGCTCTGGTTCAAGCCGGAGGAACTGCTCGACTACGGACGCGAAATCGATCGCTGGGTCCTCGCGCCCGCCGATTGATCGAACGGCCAGCGCGACCGCTCGTTACGCGCCCAGCCGCGCCCGCCGATTCGATCGAACGGCAGGCCCGGATTGAGCACCGGATCGCTCAGCGCTGACCCATCGCGCAGCCGGTTGTCCTCGCGAGCCCGGCCCGACGAGCGGACCGCGCTCAGGGCGCAACGACACCCGACGGCAGCGGGGTTCCCACGCCCGCTGACGGGACCCCGGCCACGGCCGTCGATCCAAGGCCGCCGATCGAAACGGACAGTCCGATGACCGCGGCGAGGGCGGCCGCGGCGGCGGCCAACGGCAGGCGGTTGGTCCGGATCAGCGCGGGGACGAGTCGAGTGGGCGTCCGATCGCCGGCCCATGCGCCCCAAGCTCCCTCGCCGTGGACGATGGCCATGCCCGGGGTCGCTCGCACGGCCGGCGACATCGCGCCGACCCCGTCGACCAGCAGCCGGCCGAGGAAGACGATCGGCGCGAAGGCGGTGACGAGGACCAGGCTCGATATCGGCGCCGGCAGGGCGAGCCTCAAAAGCGTCGACCGCGCCTCGAATCCGGCAAACGTGGGGAGCCCGATTGCGCCGATGAGCACCAGCGCGAAGGCAGCGCCGAGGAGCGGGGCTCGTCGGGCCCACCCCCGGAGATCCGCGCGGCGGTTCGTGCCGAAGGTCGAGCGGGTCACATGGACCCACGCCGCCAACCCGGCCTTCACGGCTACCGCCGCCAGGATCCAGTCCCGACCGGCAGCCGTGGCCGTTGGGCCGGTGGCCGCAAAGGCAAGGAGCGCGACGCCGGCGTCCTGGACGATCGAGTACGCGAGGACGTGTTCGATGTCGTCGTGGAGGACCGCGGCAATCCCGCCGAGGATGATGGTTGCGGCCGCCGCCACGCCGATGACTGCATGTTCCGGGCCGAGGGTGGCCGCGGTCGGGGCGAGGGTGACTTCGACCCAGCTCAGGGACACGAGGATGAACGCGGCCGCGCCCCAGCCGAGGAGGGGTGGGATCGCCGACGCGGGCATGGCCTCCGCGTAGCGGGCGACCCAGGCATGTCCGGGGATGGCTCCGAGGCGCAGGACGATCGCGCTCGCAATGGCGAGCAGGGCCAGACCCATCGCGAGCTCGAGCGACGGAGCCAGATCACCGAGCGGGTCCAGCGCATTGAGTGGACCGGCCGGTGATGCGGCCCAGGCAACCACCAGGAGGGTAAGGAAGGTGGACGCGATCACGGGCCTCACGGCCCCGATTCCAACGCGCACACCGGTCGCCTGCATCGCGGACACCCCCATCATCGGAACGACCGCCGTCAGGAGCGCCCCTGCGCCAAGGAGGGTGAAGCCGATGCCAGGGTCCGGAACCGCGAGGCCAACGGCACCGAATGCCAGCCCGATGAGGGAGGGCCCCAGGACGGCCGGCCCGACGCCGAGGAGGGCGTCGAGCACGCCGAAGAGGACGACGAATGCCGCCCAGGAGGTGCCCAGCGTCCGGAGACCGTCCGAGCCGCCGATGAGCGAACCGGCGATCGGGACGACATCGGCCGCGTCGATCGATGCGGCTGCCACGACGGCGGCGGCCGCGGTGGCCAACCCGACTGCGAAGGCGACCCCCTTCCGGCGCGCCAGGAGCGTGGTCGCCACGCCGCCGGGCAGCGCCAGCAGGACGAGAATCAGGACGCTCATCCGGATTCGATCGGTGGGTCACGGCGCAGGGAGCCGACCGGGTCGCGATGCGCGTCCTCGCCCGAGCGCCGTTCCAGGGTGGTCAGCACGGAGCCGACGATGGCGGCCGTCACCATGAGCGCTACGCCAGCCAATCCCTCGAGGTCACTGGGCGTTCCCCCAACCCCTGCCCGGAAGAGAAGGACACCCTGGACGAGGATCAGGAGGCCGAGGGCGGTCCTGAGGCCGTGCCGGGATCCGAGCGCCGGCACGATCGCCACGACGATGGCCGCGAGACCCGCTCCCGTCGCCAGCGAGGATGCGCTGATGGCGCCGACCAGATCGTCCGGGCTGATACCCGGACCGCCCGGGTTGAGCGCCTCGAGGTTGGTCGAAACGGTGAGTCCGACGATCCATGCTGCGACTGCCAGAAGGGCCTCGGCGGGCCATCCGATGCGTGATCCGTCGCGGACGGCGTCACGTCGACGGGGGTCGGTTTCGAGCGGCATCGGCGCAACGGCAACGCGAATCAGGTAGGCAGCCAGCGCGGCGCCCACGACTCGCGTCGCCAGGGTCGAGAGCGGGGGTAGCGGATCGCCCAGGAACGGCGCCGCTGCGAGGGCAACGGCAACGCCGACAAGGGCCGCCCGGGCTTCCCGTGCGGACACGGCCACGACCGCTCCCACGGTCACGGCGAACGCGACCCCCACGAGGATCGGGTTCACGTGGCGACGCTCACGGCGTTGGCGAGGCGAGCTCCGGATGCTCCGGCACAGGAAGGAATCCGATCCGGTCGAACGGCCAGTAGCGCAACCAGGCGCGACCGATGACCTGGGCGATGTCGATCGGCCCGAAGTTGCGGGAATCGGCCGAATCCTCGCGATGGTCGCCCATCAGGAACAGTTCGCCATCGGGGATCACCCAGCGCGTGGCGCCACCCGGCGTCGGATACGTCTGCTGTTGCGTGCCGTCGGCGTTCACGAAGATGTACGGCTCGACGAGGGCGATGCCATTCACCTTGACGACGCCATCCTGGAGCTCGATGACGTCACCCGGCAGGCCGATGACGCGCTTGATGAAGGGCACATCGGATCCCTGGTTCCAGCTGGCAGGCGGGTGGAACACGACGATGTCCCCGTACGAGAAGGAATCCCAGCGGGGCGACAGCTTGTCGACGAGCACGTACTGCTCAGGCAGCAGGGTGTTCTCCATCGAGCCCTGCTGGACCTTGTACGGCTGGGCGACAAACGCCTGGATTCCGAAGAAGATGACGACGGTGAGGACGAGAGTCTCGAGGACCTCGACAAGACAGCCGATCGCGGGACGTTGACTCACAGGACCGGGAGTATAGGGGCTGTGCTATTGTCCCGCCCCGCACAGCAAGCCCCGGTCGGAGGAAGCGATGCGCCGGCTGATTTCGCTGGTGAGCGTGACCGTCGCGCTCGTGGGTCTCGGCTTCGTCCTCGTCAACGCGACGACCGTGGATCGACGGCCGCCCAGCGTCAAGTCCATATCTCTGAGCGCTCCGGCCGGGGATCCCCAGGTCGCCCAGGTCCTGAGCGCGATCGACATCGAATTCAGCGAACCCGTCCGGACGGCGACGGCCGAATCGCGCTTCCGGATCGATCCGGACGTTGATGGCACGTTCAGCTGGAACGGCTCCACGGCCATATTCACGCCATCGCGCAAGTTGCCGCAGGACACCACCTTCACGATCTCCATCGCATCGGGCGTCGAGGATCTCGCGGGCAACGTCGATCCCGTGGGGCTCGACGTGTGGACCTTCGCGACGGTCGGCCCGCCCTTCGTGCTCCGCGCGACTCCGTCGGACGGAGCCTCCGGCGTCCCGCTCGACGGAACCATCGAACTCGTCTTCGATCGCCTCATGGACACGACGTCGGTCGAACGGGCGATCAGCCTGGCGCCGTCGGCAAACGTGACGGCTGCCTGGTCTGGGTCCGTCGTCACGCTTTCGCTGGGCCCCGGCCTGGTCCCTGGTACCGTCTACACCCTGACGGTCGCCTCGGCGGCTGCCGACACGGGCGGCAGCCGGCTCCGCGCGCCGTATCGCCAGACGTTCACGACCGTGGGCTCCGGCCTCAACGTGACCGCCGTCATCCCCGCCGACGGGGTCGCCGGCATCGGGGTCGCGTCGCCGATCGCGATCCGGTTTGATGGGCCGATCGATCCGTCGACCGCCCAGTCGGCGATCCACGTCACGCCGAGTGTCGACGGCGAGGTGCGCGTGGTGGCCCTTGATGGCGACGGCGCCTCGCTGTCCAACCCGGTACCTCCGGGCGGCGGCGACATGGTCGTGCTGATTCCGTCCGCGCCATTGGCGCCACATACGACGTACACCGTGACACTCGATCCCACGGTCGCCCGTGTCGGGGACCCGAAGGCGGTGACGATCGGCCGGACGTGGTCGTTCACGACCGGAGCCCCGACCCAGTCCGGCCAGAACCAGATCGCGTTCCTGGGAGCACGCGGTGGCGTGCGCAACGTCTGGATCATGAACCCGGACGGCACGAACCAGCGCGAACTCACGGTGGAACTGCTGCCAGTGAGCAGCTACGACGCGACGGCGGACGGGGCGCGGATCGTCTACGCGGCGGGCGGAATCGTGTCCACCATGGCCATCGACGGCAGCGGGCTCAAGCGCCTGACCGCGGACGATGGGCGCCTCGAATATGCGCCGGCCCTCGTGCCCGGGGACCAGTGGGTGGTCGTGG
This sequence comes from Chloroflexota bacterium, assembly GCA_016191425.1. Taxonomy (GTDB): domain Bacteria; phylum Chloroflexota; class Limnocylindria; order Limnocylindrales; family CSP1-4; genus UBA5189. The sequence continues at coordinate 41,087 of JACPOR010000022.1, read as the reverse complement.
CCCGCAGGAGTGCGAGCGGGGACGACCTCGGCTACTGGCTCCTGCCGATGCCCGGCACGTCCGGCTCGGAGCGCCAGCTCCTCGCTCGCGGTGCGCCGCCCCCCGACTCGGTGTCGCTGCGGGGCGACGGCGTCGACCAGACCGACTCGACGCCGGCCTGGGCGCCTCGCATTGCCTTCGAGCCCACCGGCCGTACCGCCCTGCTCGTCACGGCGAGGGGGGACGTCCAGGTCATCGACATCCGGCAACCCGATCTCCTCGAGGGCGGGTTGAGCGCTCCGACCCAGGTCTCGATCGTCGGCGACGCCGCCCCGGTCTGGGTGCCGGCTCGGAACGCATTCGTGCTCGCCGCCGCGCCCGCCTCGGGAGGCGACCGGACCCTGTTCGCGGTTGGCACGCGTGGTCGGGCCGAAGTCCTGGCGGGCACGATGGGAGCCGCCGGACCCGTTGCCATCTCCGCCACGGGGGCACTGGCCTATGTCGTCCGGGGGGCGGACGGACGGGCGACCGTCCAGGTCATGGCTCGTGACGGAACGATCACCGCGATCGAAAGCCTCGCGGGACGCGATGATCGCTGGCCGGCCTTCGCGCCAGATTCGCGCACACTCCTGGTCGGCCGATCCCTGGTGGCCGAGCCGAACCTGTCCGACGGCATCTGGGCCGTCGATCTCCCGACGGGGCAGGCACGTCGGTTGACGGTGGACGGTGCCCGTGCGCGCTGGGTCCCCTGAGTCCGGGCACGACGCCGGCAGCGCGGTCGAGCCCATCGTGACCGGTTCCAACCCCTCGAGTGGACGGCGCGATCATCTTCCACGCCGGGCCGGATCCTGTGCCCGCAGCCCCGCCGCCAGTGGATTCTTTCCACTCGCCTGGGCGAGTTGACCCGTTTGAACGGCGGTTGATACACTCGCCGCCACCCTGAAACAGCCGGTCCGTCGTGCGCCCTGAGTTCCCGCACGCGGTCATCAAGCAGCGTCAGTTGTTCCTGGTCTGCGCCCACCCGGGCGCCGCGTGCCCGGTGATGGCCCGCGAACGAGTCGACAACCTGGAGGACCCGCACACCCCGATGGATGCCAGTCAGCTGCAGTTGATCATCCTGCCCGCAGGGTTGATCGCCGTGCTCTTCGCCGTCTACCTTGCCCGCGACGTCCTCGCTCGCGATACCGGGACCAGGGAGATGGAGGACGTCGCCGGGACGATCTTCGAAGGAGCCGTGGCCTTCATTCGCCGTCAATACACGACCATCGGCGTCCTCGCGCTGTTCGGTGCCGTCGTCATCGGGGCGGTCATCACGCTCTTCGAAACGAAGGATGTCGCCGACACCGGGATCTTCGGTCTCGACCTCGGCTGGCGAACCGGTCTGGCCTTCCTCGTCGGCGCGGCCTGCTCCATGGCATCCGGGATCATCGGCATGTACATCAGCGTGAAGTCGAACGTCCGGACCGCCGCAGCGGCCCGCCGGAGCCTGGTCGAGGCCGTCCAGGTCGCGATGCGCGGTGGCGCCGTGTCCCGGCAAGGTCGAGGCCGGCATCCCGGAGGACGACCCCCGGAATGCCGGGGTCATCGCGGATCTCGTCGGCGACAACGTCGGTGATTGCGCAGGCCGCGGGGCCGACCTCTTCGAATCGACCGCGGCAGAGAACATCGGCGCGATGATCCTCGGCGTGGGCGTCTATGGCATCGCGCTCACGGCCGGCTGGCCGAGCCCGGAGGCCTGGATCTTCTTCCCCCTGGTCGTCCGAGCGTTCGGCCTGTTGTCCACGATCGTGGCGATCTTCTTCGTGCGGGGCCGCGAAGACGAGAACCCGATGAACATGCTCAATCGCGGCTACTGGGTCACGACCGTGCTATCCATCGGGGCCCTCTTTCTGACGACCAACGTGATGATGCAGACGAACGGCAATGCGCCGTCCGGCCTACCGGTCTGGTTGTACTTCTTCGCCGCCGGCGTGGTCGGCCTGGCCACCAGCGTTGCCTTCGTGTACATCACCCAGTACTACACCGCGGGCACGTTCCGGCCCGTTCGGGAGATCGCGGAAGCCTCCCGGACCGGACCCGCAACCAACATCATCTCGGGCGTCGCCGTGGGGTTCGAGACGACCTTCGTCACCGCCATCACGATCGGCATCGCGCTCTTCGCCAGCCACTGGCTCGGGTCGCAGGCCGGGATCGTCAATGCCGAGGGCAAGGACGTCGGCGGCATCTTCGGGACAGCCGTCGCGACCATGGGCATGCTCATGACCACGGCCTACATCCTGGCCATGGACACGTTCGGGCCGATCACGGACAACGCGGGCGGGATTGCCGAGTTCAGCCGCGCCGAAGCCGGCGCGCGCGAGATCACGGACCGGCTCGACGCCGTCGGGAACACCACGAAGGCCCTGACCAAGGGCTACGCGATCGCCTCGGCGGCGCTGGCTGCGTTCCTGTTGTTCAGTGCCTACATCGACAAGGTCAACCTGATCCAGACGAACCGCGGGGGTGCGCTGATCACATCGGTGAACCTCGCCAATGTCAACGTCTTCATCGCGGCCCTGATCGGTGCGATGCTCGTGTACTTCTTCTCGTCGCTCGCGATTCGCGCCGTCGGCACGACTGCCCAGGCGATCATCGTCGAAGTCCGTCGGCAGTTCCGCGAGATGCCCGGGATCATGGACTACAGCGTCCGACCGGACTACGCTCGCGTGGTTGACATCACGACGAAGGCCGCCCTGCGCGAGATGATCGCGCCCGGTGCAGTCGCCGTCGCGACGCCGATCATCGTGGGTCTGCTGCTCGGCGCCGAAGCGGTTGCCGGCATGCTGATGGTGGGCACCATTGCCGGCGTCCTGTTGGCTACCGTTCTCAACAACGGCGGTGGAGCCTGGGACAACGCCAAGAAGTACATCGAATCGGGCAACCTCAGGGACGCCGCCGGAAATGTTCTCGGCAAGAAGACCGACGCGCATGCCGCGGCGGTCGTCGGCGACACGGTCGGCGATCCGTTCAAGGACACGGCGGGACCGTCGCTCCATGTCCTCGTGAAGCTGCTCGCGACCATCACCCTCGTCCTGGCACCGCTCTTCATCCGCTAGGCCTCGCCAGAAGCAATCGGGCGGTCGGGCTCTGCCCGGCCGCCTCAAGGAGCCGGATGGACACTCTCGTCCAGGCAGTTGTCATGGGTCTCGTGCAGGGCCTCACCGAGTTCCTGCCCGTTTCGAGTTCGGGCCACCTCATCCTCGTCCCGGCCCTGCTCGGCTGGAACGACGCGTTCATCGACAGTCTTGCCTTCAGCATCATGCTCCACACGGCGACCCTGCTGGCGCTCCTGATCTTCTTCCGGGCCGACTGGTTCCGGCTGATCCCGGCCTGGTTCGCCTCCATCCGCGATCGATCGCTGGGAGGCGATCCTGACCGCAGCCTTGCCTGGCTGCTCGTCATCTCGACGATTCCGGCGGTCATCGCCGGTCTGGCGATCGGGGACCTTGCCGACAACCCTGACTTCCGGGCCGTCGGCCGAGTGGCTATCGCCCTCGTCATCGGGGCCGGCGCCCTGTGGTTCGGCGAGCGCGTCGGCTCCCGGTCGAGGTCCATCAGCGACCTCGGGGTCCGCGGCGCATTCGGCATCGGGCTCGCCCAGGCGCTCGCCCTGGTCCCCGGGATCAGTCGCTCCGGGATCTCGATCGCGGCGGGCCTCGTGGCCGGCCTCGACCGAGCCTCGGCGGCGCGCTACAGCTTTCTCATGGCCACGCCCATCACCGCGGGAGCGGGGATCTTCGAGATCCGCAAGCTCGTGGCGGGGGAGGCCGGCATCACCGTGGACGTCTCCGTGCTCGTCGCCGGCATGCTCGCGGCGCTCGTTGCGGGGATCGGGGCGATCTCATTGACCCTGCGGTTCCTGCGATCGAATTCCACGCTGGTCTTCATCGCCTACCGGTTGGCCCTCGCCGGATTGATCGTCGTGACCTGGCTCGGTCTGTGGGACCGCTCGGCCTAGGGCCGAACCAGATGGAGGTCATGAAGCAGCTCCGCCACCGATCGATCCGCGACCTCGTGGACCAGCGCACGATCCGGACCCAGCAGGAGCTCGCCGCCGCGCTGCGCGAGCGTGGCTTCCGGACAACCCAGGCCACGATCAGTCGGGACGTCGCCGAGCTCGGCCTCGTCAAGGTGACGCGCGCCGGAACCCCGGCCTATGCCCTCCCGCCGCGCCTCGTCGAGGCCGAGACCTCCGGGGAGGACCGCCTTCGACGGCTCCTCCGCGACCTGCCGGCCGAGATCCACGAATCCGGGCTCATCCTCGTGGTCCGGACCCTGCCCGGGTCGGCCCACGCGATCGCCGCCGCGCTTGATCGGGCTCGCTGGCCGGAAGTGGCCGGATCGGTCGCTGGCGACGATACGGTCTTCGTCGCGGTCACCGACCGGGCTGCACTCAAGCGCGTCCGGCTGCGCCTGGGCCAGCTCGGGGAGGCCGGTTGAGGGACCACGATTCCGGAGCCCAGTTTCGGGTCCTGATCTCGTCGACCTACGTCCGTGACACCGAGGCTGGGGCTGACGGCGGCCGGACAGCGGGTAGCAAGGCGTAAACGGACGCACTGAACGAGTACAGGCCTTTGACACGCCCTCGGGCTCGCGCTAGGCTACGTCCCCGGTATCGAACCATGTGAACAACAAGCCGACCTACATCTCCAGGGAAGGTCTCGAGAAGCTCCGCCAGGAACTCGAAGCGACGGTGTCCGTGCGTCGGCCCGAGGTCGCCAGCCGAATCCACGACGCCAAAGAGCATGGCGACCTGAGCGAGAACGCCGAGTACGAGGATGCCAAGAACGAACAGGCCTTCGTCGAGGGTCGAATCCAGACCCTCGAGGCGCTGATCAAGAACGCTACTCTGATCGACGAGCACCACTCCAAGGACCTCGTCCAGATCGGCTCGACGGTCACGGTGATGGGTCCTGATGGCCAGGAGTCGTTCACGATCGTCGGGTCCACGGAGGCCCGGCCGACGGAAGGCCGCATCTCCAACGAGAGCCCCGTCGGACGCGCCCTGCTCGGGCGGAGGAAGGGCGACAGGATCACGGTTCGCGTGCCCGCCGGCGACATCTCGTACTCGGTCGTCGCAATCGCCTAGCCTTCGGGGGTTGCGGCGGTCCATCCGTCGGAGGTTGCGGAATGGTCCGATCGCCGCCTCCCGCCACCAACGAGGAGCAGCGTCAGGGATGGATTGGGCGGACGAACTGGCCGCGCGCGTGTCCGGGGCGCAGGTCATCAACGATTCGAAGACGCCGTCCGGCACCGTTCACGTCGGCAGCCTCCGCGGACCCGTGATCCTGGACGTGATCACCCGGGCCCTCCGGGCAGCCGGCCACGAGACCACGCTGCTGTACGGCGTCGACGACCTCGATGCGATGGACGCGCAGGCGCTCCTGACGCCGGATGCTGTGGAACGCTCTATGGGCGTCCCGCTCGCCCACATCCCGGACCAGGTGAACGACGGGCACGCCTCCTACGCCCGGCATCATGCCCAGACGTTCATCGACCTCTTCGCGAATCTCGGCATTCATCCGGATCGCTACTACTGGATGAGCGACATCTATCCGGGCGGGGCCATGGACCGATACATCCGGACGGCCCTGGATCGAGCCCACGTCGTCCGCGACATCTACCGGCGCGTGAGCAATGTCCAGCATCCGGACACCTGGCACCCGATCCTCGTGATCTGCGAGACCTGCGGGAAGGTCGGGACCACCATCGTCACGAAGTGGGACGGCCAGCGGGTCTTCTACGAATGCCGGGCGGATCTCGTTGCCTGGGCGACCGGCTGCGGCAGCTCGGGCTGGGTGGAGCCGTTCGGTGGTCGGGCGAAGCTCCCCTGGAACCTCGAATGGGCGGCCCAGTGGAGCCTGTTCGGGGTCACGATCGAGCCATGCGGCAAGGACCTCGCGACGGCGGGCGGCTCCCGAGACCGATCCGACGCGATCGCCCGTGAAGTGTTCGAGCGTGAACCGCCGATCAACGTGGCCTACGAGTTCCTCAACATCGGCGGGCGGAAGATGTCGACCTCGAAGGGTCGGGGCGCCGCCGCCCATCAGATCGTGGAGGTCATCCCTCCCGACCAGCTCAGGACGCTCTTCATCCGACCCCGCCCCAACCACGCGATCGAATTCGATCCCGAGGGGACAGATGCCATCCCTCGCCTCTTCGATGAGTTCGACAAGCTCGCCGATGCCACCGCCGGCCGGCCGGTCAAGGGGGAGATGGCGCCCGGGTATGCGTCCGTCTTCCGCTACGCTCTCCGGAACGCGGACGCCGACGTGGACGCCGAAGCGGCCGCCTTCCGGCCCAGCTTTGCCCATCTTGCCTTCCTCGTCCAGGTTCCCGGCGCCGACATCCCGACGAAGATGGCCGATGAAAAGGGGTCGGCTCTCGATGCTCGCGAGCTGGCGATTCTCGAGGAGCGTCGTGTGGCCGCTCGGGCATGGCTCGACGCCTATGCCCCGGATCGCGCCCGGATGTCCGTTCGGGAGTCGGTTCCCGATGAGGTGTCGACCCTGGACGATGCGCAGCGCATGTTCCTCGCGACGCTGGCGGATGCTGTGAACCTCCCGGCTGCCGGCGGTTCTCCGATCGGACCGGCCGGCGGTGACGCCTGGCAGGCGGCGATCTTTGCGACGGCCGCCGGCCTCGGGCTTCCACCCGGGCGCGCGTTCGCGGCGTTGTACGTCGCGTTCCTCGGGCGCTCGAACGGACCTCGGGCCGGCTGGCTGCTCGCGGGCCTCCAGGCGCGCTTCGTCCTCGACCGGCTGCGCGCGGCCGCGGCCGGTGGGACGATGGGCACCGCAGGAGGTGAGCCATGAGCGTCGGGATCGCACGACTCCGGGAAGACCCGGATCTGATACGCCGGGGTGCGCTCGCCAAGGGCGAGGATCCGTCGACCATTGACGACGCCCTCGCCGGGGATGCTCGGCGCCGGGCCCTCCAGGGCGAAGGCGACGCGCTCCGCGCTGAACGGAACAGCGCGTCGAAGGCGATCGGCGAGGCGATCAAGGCCGGTGCGGCTCCGGAAGGCGCCGACGTGGCGGTCCTCCGCGCCAGGTCGACGGAGATCGGGGAGCGGCTGGCGGCGCTCGATGCCGAGTTCGCCGAGGTCGAGGCCGCCCTCGACGATCTCCTGCTCCGGATTCCCAACCCTCCCGAAGACGACATCCCCGTCGGCGGCGAAGAAGCCAATGTCACGATCCGGGCGTGGGGCGAGGTGCTCGCCCACGATCAACCGCACGAGGGGGAGATCGGCGCTGATGCGCGATCCGGCGGCGCGACGTGGGAGCGGCGACCGCACTGGGAGATAGCCGAGCACCTCGGCATGATCGACCTGGCCCGAGGGGCGAAGATCGCCGGTTCGGGTTTCCCGGTCTACAAGGGCACCGGATCGGCGCTCCAGCGCGCCCTCATCATGTGGTTCCTCGACGTACATACCCGCGAGAACGGCTTCACCGAGGTTTGGCCGCCGATCGTGGTCAACCAGGCCTCGGCGCGGGGCACCGGCCAGATCCCGGACAAGGAAGACCAGATGTACGTCGTCACGCGCGACGACCTCTACCTGGTCCCGACCGCGGAGGTGCCCGTCACGAACCTCCATCGCGACGAGATCCTCGAGGCAGCCGACCTGCCCATCCGCTACGTGGCGTACACGCCGTGCTTCCGCCGCGAGGCCGGGGCGGCCGGCAAGGACACCCGCGGCATCCTGCGCGTGCATCAGTTCGACAAGGTGGAGATGGTCCTGTTCGAGCGTCCCGAGGCGTCCGCCGAGGCACTCGAATGGATGACGGGCGTGGCCGAGGAGCTGCTCAAGCGACTTGGCCTTGCCTATCGCGTGCTCCTCATGGCCACCCGAGAGATGGGCTTCACCCAGGCTCGCAAATACGACCTCGAAGTCTGGGCGCCCGGCGTGGAGCGCTGGCTCGAGGTCAGCTCATGCTCGAACTTCAAGGACTTCCAGGCGCGCCGAATGGCGGTCCGGTACCGACCGGAGCCCGGCACGAAGCCCGAGCTGGTCCATACGTTGAACGGCTCGGGGCTGGCGCTTGCACGGATCGTTGCGGCGATTCTCGAGACGTACCAGCGGCCCGACGGGTCCCTGGATATCCCGGCCCCGCTGCGACCGTACATGGGGATCGACTGGATCCCGGCACCGGCGGCCTGACGGCAGGCGCCGCCAGTCGAGGCGGTGGTACCGGAGTTCCAATTGGTGCTCTCCGACGCTGCCGGTCGGATCGCACACCCCGGCATCGCATGAATCTCCGCGGCGCCGATGATGGTGCGAACGTCTCGGTCATCCGTTAGGCTCCGCCGATGATCTGCGCCACGTGCGGAACCGAAAATCGGCCAGGACGCAAGTTCTGCGCCTCCTGCGGCGCCGCGCTGGCCCTCGGATGCCCGAGTTGCGGCGCCCTGAATGTGGCCGGTGAGCGGTTTTGCGGAGAGTGTGGCAAGGCGCTTTCCGACGCTGGCGGAGCTGCCACGCCGCCTGGCGCCGGCACGACGACTGAATCCGTCGCGGCGCGTGCCGGTGATGGGCCCGCCGCGGAGCGCCGCCTCGTCACCGTGCTCTTCGCCGACCTGGTCGGCTTCACACCGTTCGCGGAGGAACGGGACGCGGAGGATGTCCGAGAAGTCCTGACCAAGTACTTCGCCCTGTGCACCGACGTGATCGAGCGCTACGGCGGAACCATCGAGAAGTTCATTGGCGATGCCGTCATGGCAGTCTGGGGCGCACCCGTGGCCCGCGAGGATGATGCCGAGCGGGCGGTCAGGGCCGGACTCGAGCTTGTGGATTCCGTCCGAGTCCTTGGCCCGGGAATCCAGGCCCGATGCGGGATCCTCAGTGGCGAGGCCGCCGTGACGATCGGGGCGGCCAACCAGGGCATCGTGGCGGGCGACATCGTGAACACCGCGGCTCGCCTGCAGTCCGTTGCGCCGCCTGGCAGAGTCCTGGTGGGCGAGGGAACCTTCCGAGCGGCGGCAAAGGCGATCGCCTTCGAGGAGGCGCTCGACCAGGTCCTCAAAGGCAAGTCATCGCCAGTGCCGGCGTGGCTGGCCCTGCGCGTCATGGCAGAGCGGGGCGGCCGCGGTCGCACCGAGGGCCTCGAGGCACCGTTCGTCGGTCGTGACGATGAGCTGCGCCTTCTGAAGGACCTCTTCCACGCCGCCGCGAAAGAGCGCCGCGCCCGCCTCGTTTCCGTGATCGGGCCCGGCGGAATCGGGAAGAGCCGCCTTGCCTGGGAGTTCGAGAAGTATCTCGACGGCATCGTCACCAGGGCCTGGTGGCACCACGGACGATCGCCAGCCTACGGACAGGGGATCTCCTTCTGGGCGCTCGGCGAGATGATCCGCGGACGGGCCGGGCTGGCCGAGACGGACGACGAGCCGACCACACGCGCGAAGATCGCGGACATGCTCTCCAGGGTCGTTTCGGACGAGCAGGAACTGCGCTGGATCGAGCCGGCGATGCTCACACTTCTGGGGATCAGCGGGGGCGAGATGCCCGCCGACCAGCTCTTCTCGGCATGGCGCACGTTCTTCGACAGGCTGGCCCTGTCCGGCCCCGTCGTGCTGGTGTTCGAGGACCTCCACTGGGCCGACCCGGGACTGCTCGATTTCATCGACCACCTCCTCGAATGGTCGCGCGAGCAGCCGATCTACGTCCTGACGCTTGCCCGGCCCGAGCTTCTCGAGCGGCGGCAGGACTGGGGCGCCGGTCGACGGAATTTCCTGAGCCTCGGTCTCGAGCCGCTGACCGAAACGGCGATGCTCGAGCTGCTCGACGGCCTTGTGCCGGGCCTTCCCAAGTCGACGGCTGCGGCCATCGTCGCACGCGCCGACGGAATGCCGCTGTACGCGGTCGAGACCGTCCGGATGCTCGTCGCGGACGGCCGGCTGCGCCAGGAGGACGGGATCTACGCGCTCGTCGGCGATCTGACGGAACTGGCCGTCCCCGAGACGCTGACCGCGTTGATCGGGGCCCGCCTCGACGTCCTCGACCCGGCGGACCGGGCCCTTCTGCAGGAGGCCGCGGTACTCGGGCAGAGTTTCACCCTCGCTGGACTCGCGGCCGTGTCCGGACGCGACGCCTCGGACCTCGAGCCAAGGCTGGCCGGCCTCGTTCGCCGCGAGATCCTGTCCTCGAGGTCTGATCCGCGATCGCCGGAGCGCGGCCAGTACGCGTTCGTCCAGGCGCTGATCCGCGAAGTCGCCTACAACACCCTGACACGACGCGATCGACGGGAACGCCACCTCGCGGCGGCGCGGTTCTTCGAGGGCCTCGGCCTCGACGAGCTTGCCGGTGCGCTCGCGGGTCATTACCTCGCCGCGCACGCCAACAGCCCGGCCGGACCGGAGGCGAACGCCCTCGCCATCCAGGCGCGCATTGCCTTGACCGGGGCCGCCGATCGAGCGTCCGCGCTGGGCTCCCCGGCGCAGGCGTACGCATTCCTCGAACAGGCTCTCACGATCCAGGTGGACGCCGAACACCAGCCGGAGCTTCTCGAACGCACGGCCAGCGAGGCCATGGCTGCCGGGCGGTACGACCGGGCCGGGGAGCTCGCCGGCCTCGCGCAGGCGCAGTTCGCGAGCCGCGGAGACCGACTCGGCGAGGCCCGCGTGATCAGCCTCCGGACCCGGTCGCTGGCGAGCCTCCTCCGGACCGATGAGGCAAAGAAGATCCTCAACGAGACGGTCCCGACCTTCGAGGACATCGCCGGATCCAGGGAACACGCTGGCCTCCTGCTCCGCCTCGCGAATATCCACTGGATCGGCGAGGAGCTGGAACAGGCGGTCGACTGGGCCGACAAGGCGCTGGCGGAGGCAGAGCGCAACGACTTTGTCGAGACCATCGTCGACGGCCTGATCGTCAAGGGCGGCTCGCTCGGATACCTCGGCCGGGGCTACGAGGGGATCAGTACGATGCGCGGAGCCTACGCCCTGGCAGAGGCCCACGGGAACCAGGTGGGCATGGTCCGCGCGCTCACCAACCTGAGTGACGCCCAGATTGCCCGCGACCCCCGAGCGGCGCTCACGACGGCAATGGCCGGCCTTGATCAGGCCAAGCGCCTCGGCCGGGCCGACTACCTGCCGACCCTCGTCCTGAACGCGACGCATCCTGCATTGAGGACCGGTGATTGGGATTGGGCGGTCCAGATGGCTCGAGACGTCGAGTCGGCCGCCATGGGAGATGTGGACCGCGTCGCGGCGACGGCGGCCACGCTCGTGATCGCGGCCGCACGGGGGGACGATGTCACCGATCGGCTTGCCGAGGTTGAGCGCGTTCTCGGTGCCGGCTCCGACAGCCAGGCACAGGCGCTCGTGCGCGACACTCAGGGGAGCGTTGCGTTCGTCGAGGGCCGCCTGGGGCAGGCGTACGAGGACGCCATGACGGCCGCGGCGATGATCAGCTGGTCGGCACCCACCTCCTATCTGACCGCGGCGCGTGCCGCACTTCGTCTCCGGGACCCAGCGCGGGCTCGGGCCGCCCTGGACGGGCTGGACACAACCACACACGGCCCGGCGATCTCGGCCGCACACGCGGAGATCGAGGCCGGGCTCTTGGCTCTTGCCGGCGACATCGGGGCAGCGGGCCTTCGGTATCGGGATGTGCTTGGTGCCTGGCGCGATCTCGGACTGCCGTGGGACGAGGCGCTGACCGCGATCACCATGGCGGTGGTCGTCGGTCCGGCGGGCCCGGGGGTCGAGTCGGCCGCCCGCGCTGCTCGTGAGACATTCAAGCGCCTTGGCGCGTCGGCGCTCGTCGCCCAGCTGGAACGTGTCATGGCCTGGCCGACGGGCTCGGCCATCGCCCCGGAGACAGCCACCGATTCCGAGCGGCGAAGCCCGGCACCGACGGAAGATCGCGTGGCTCCATCGAACTGACCCTCGCTGATATCCTCGGCGCTGGAGAGGTGCCGGAGTGGCCTAACGGACCTGTCTTGAAAACAGGCGGGTGAAAGCCCCGTGGGTTCGAATCCCACCCTCTCCGCCACGAACGGCGCCAGGATCGCCACGAACGGCGCCAGGATCGCCACGAACGGCGCCAGGATCGCCACGAACGGCGCCAGGATCGCCACGAACGGCGCCAGGATCGCCACGAACGGCGCCCAGATCGCCTACGGAAGGACACCACGATGCCGCTCTGCGAACACTTCGAAACGGGCGTGGCGGTCGACGACCCCGAAACAGTCTGTCTGGCCTGTGTCGCGATTGGCTCGACATGGCATCACCTTCGTCAGTGCCTGAACTGCGGACAGACGCTCTGCTGCGACAACAGCCCGAATCGCCATGCCACGGGTCACTACCTCTCGGACGGTCACCCCATGATCCGGTCGGCCCAGCCTGGCGAGGATTGGCGCTGGTGCTACAGGGACGACCTGCTCTTCATCCCCGGGGCCGAGGGCTACGAGGTCGCCGAGGAGTGAGCCTCGCCGCTAGGCTCGCGCTCCGGGGCCCTCGATGTCGGCAAGGATCGCGGCAGCCTCGCGGGCACTCGGGAAGGAGGACTGCGTTCCCGGTCGGAGGACGCTTTCGGTCGCGCACGCGATTCCGAGCCTGACCGAGTCGATCTCCGACCATCCCCGGGCGAGCCCCACCGCGAAGGCCCCGACGAACGCATCGCCGGCGCCGGTCGTATCGACGGCGGTCACCGCGCGTGCCGGCAGCCGGGTGACCACGGCGTCGGGCCCGACGCACGCAGCGCCGGCGGACCCAAGGGTGACGATGAGGCGCACGCCGATGCGCCTGCTGAACTCCGCCATCGCCTCGTTACTGACGGCGAACGCGGCGCCGATTGCCCGATCGGCAAGGATCCCGAACTCGACCTCGTTGGGAATAAGCCAGTCGGTGACGGCCAGCAGGTCCAGATTGATCCGCGCGGCAGGGGCAGGGTTGAGGATGGTGACGGCGCCGCGCGCCCTGGCCGCTGAGAAGGTGGCCGCCGTCACCGCCTGGGGGATCTCGAACTGGCCGACGCAGACGTCGATGTGTGGAATGGCGGCGATAGCCCGCGTCGCGTGCTCGGCCGTGACCAGGTCGTTGGCACCCGGGACCACGATGATCCGGTTGGTCCCGTCGGCCTCGACCCAGATCGGCGCGACGCCACTGGATCCCGGAACCCGCATCACGCCGTCGGCATTGATCCCGAGTCGTTCGAAGTTCTCCAGCGTCAGTGCCGCATAGAAGTCGTCCCCGAGTGCGCCGATGAACGAGACGTCGGCGCCGAGCTGCCGAGCCATCACGGCCTGATTCGCGCCCTTGCCGCCGAACCCGGACTGGAATCGGTCGCCGATCACGGTCTCGCCCGGGCCCGGCGCCCGACGAACATAGGTGACCAGGTCGGTGTTGATGCTGCCGACCACGACGACGCTGGCCGTCGTTCCTGAATTCGCCGCGCCCACGCGTCCTCCTGCTCTCCGAGACGCGAACACGATACCGTGGCGGCATGCACTTCCGGAGCGGGACCCTCACGGCGCTCTCCGCCCTCGCCCTGCTTGTCGGCGCCTGCGGCCCGCAGCAAGCAGCGCCCTCCGACTTGGGACCGTCGCCCGGGCCGCCGGTCCTCCCGACGAAGAATCCTGTGCCACTCCCCAACGCCTCGATCACGAAGATTGCCGTGGCCTTCGACATCTCCGGGCGCGGCGATGGCGGCTTCAACGACATCGCGTACGACGGCGCTCGACAGGCAGCCGACGAGCTCGGAGCCGAGCTCAGGGAGGTGACGGCCAAGCTGGACGACACGGACGATGACCGCGCCGAGCGGCTGCGACTGCTCGCCGGCGCGGACTACGACCCGATCATCGCGGTCGGCTTCACCTATGCCGCGCCCCTGCAGATCGTGGCGGCCGAGTTCCCGGCGGTCCACTTCGGCATCGTCGACGATGCCACCGTGAACGCGCCCAACGTCGAGGGCATCACCTTCGCCGAGCAGGAGGGCTCATTCCTCGTCGGCGCGGCCGCCGGCCTCAAGACGAAGACGAAGGCGGTGGGCTTCATCGGGGCCGTTCAGCTCCCGCTGCTCCAGAAGTTTGAGGCGGGCTACACGGCCGGCGTCCGTGCCGCGAATCCCGACGCGACGGTTGAGGTGACCTATCTCAGCCAGCCGCCCGATTACTCCGGGTTCGGGGATCCTCCTCATGGGCGGGAAGCGGCCCTCGGGATGTACGACAACGGTGTCGACATCATCTTCGCTGCGGCCGGGGGATCGGGGTCGGGTGTTCACGAGGCCGCCGCCTCCTCGAATCACTGGTCCATTGGCGTCGACGCCGACGAGTACACGCTGGCGCCGGAATCCGTCCGGGACCACATCCTCACGTCGATGCTCAAGAACGCCAACGTCGGCACCTACACGTTCGTCATGTCGGTCGCGCGCGGCACGTTCGTGGCCGGCAACCAGACGTTCGGGCTGGCGAACGGCGGGGTCGGCTATTCGACGTCGGGCGGCTTCGTCGCGGACATCAAGACGAAGCTTGACGCATTCGCTGCCCAGATCATCGCCGGCACGATCTCCGTTCCTGAAACGCCCTGACTCGCGGTCATGGGTCGAGTGCGCAGCGTGGTCCTGACGGTGGTCGCGCCGGGCGCGGCGCTGGGGCTCGCGTTCGCGGTCGCCTGGCTCATTCTCGGCCTGACCGGCGCCGACCCTGCAGCCACGCTCAGCGACGCGCTCAGGTACGGCATCCAGCCCTCGACGCTGATCGCCGTCGTCAACAAGGCCGTCCCGTACTACCTCGCCGGAATCGCCGCCGCCATCGGGTTCCACCTGCGGCTCTTCAATATCGGCATCGACGGACAGTACCGGCTCGCTGCGTTCGCCGCTGCGGTCGTCGGCGCGGCCGTGGCCCTTCCGGCGCCCCTCCACGTTGCTCTCATCGTGCTTGTCGCGATGGTCGTGGGCTGGGCGTGGGCCGCCATCGCCGGCCTGTTATACGTCCACCGAGGGGTCAATGTCGTCATCTCCACGATCATGTTGAACGCGATCGCGACCGGGATCATTGCCTACCTGCTCTCACCACTGCGTCTCGCCCAGCAAGCTGCGGGCAGCAACAACGTCACGACGGCCACGATCCCGGATTCCGGCTGGGTCCCGGGGATCCCCACTGCTGCGGGTGACCTCAACGGGCTGGTCGCACTCGCGACGCTCGTCGGCCTCGGGTACTGGATCGTGCTCCACCGGACCACGGTCGGCTTCGAGGTCCGGGGGATGGGCCTCGCCAGCCGTGCTGCCACGGTGGCCGGTATCCGTGCTCCTCGCCTCGCCCTCCTGACCATGGCCGCGTCGGGCGCGATCGCGGGTCTGGTCGGCCTGCCCCAACTCCTGGGAACCTCACACCGGTTCGGGCTCGACTTTCCCGCCGGACTCGCGTTCACCGGCCTGTCGGTCGCCATCCTCGGGCGAAATCATCCGATCGGGGTTGCGGTCGCGGCGTTCGTCTGGGCCTTCATCGAGCGCTCGGCCCAGGTCCTCGACCTCGCGGGCGTCAGCAAGGAAGTCGTCACGATCCTCCAGGCCGTGATCGTCCTCTCGATCGTCGTGGCCTACGAGCTCGTGCGGCGGATCCGCGCTCGACAGGAGCGCCGATACGTGGCCAACTCCGTCGAAGGAGTCCGGGCGTGACGGCGGCCGTGTGGCGCCGCCCGGTCAGTCGATGGACCTGGCCCGCAGGCCTCGTGACGCGGATTGCCCTCGGCTTCATCGTGCTGTCGCTGCTCAGCGGGGCATTCGACGCCCCTGATCTCTTCTCCCGCGGCGGGGTGGCGGCAACACTCCGATTCAGCGCGCCGATCCTGCTCGCCGGCTTGGGGGCACTTTGGGCAGAGCGATCCGGCGTCATCAACATCGGCCTCGAGGGCATGATGATCGCCGGTACGTGGTTCGGCGCCTGGGCCGGCTACCAGTGGGGGGTCGGGCCGGCGCTCGTCGCCGGGATCGCGGCCGGAGTCGCATTCGGGCTGCTTCATGCGGTGTTGTCCGTCACGTTCGGCGTTGACCAGGCGATCTCCGGGTTGTCGCTCAACCTGTTGGCGACCGGGGTCACCCGGTTCCTCTCGTCGGTCACCTTCGCGACCGTCCCCGGGGGGTCGATCGCGACATCGCCTCCGGTGCCCGACTTCCCGTCTCTGAGCGTGCCTGGACTCAGCTCGGTCCTCGACCCGCTGGCCGGCAGCGGGATACCGATCCTCGCGGATGCGGTCGCGGTCGTCCTTGGTCTGCTCACGGATGTCTCGATCCTCACGATCGCCGTCGTCGGGCTCGTGCCGATCACCTGGTGGGTACTGTGGCGAACGCGGCTCGGGCTCCGGATCCGCGCCGTGGGCGAGTCCCCCGAGGCCGCCGACAGCCTGGGTGTTCGACCCTGGCGGTATCGATTCCTGGCACTTGGCGTGTCCGGGGGACTGGCCGGCCTCGGCGGCGTCTATCTCGTGACCGTCGCATCCAGCCTGTATCGCGAGGGCCAGACCGCGGGTCGCGGGTTCATCGGTCTCGCGACCGTGATCTTCGGCAACTGGAACCCCTTGTCGGTCACACTCGGGTCGCTGGTCTTCGGGTTCACCGACGCCCTCCGGACTCGTCAGGAGGCGACCGTCGGCGTGCTGCTGGTAGGCCTCGGGTTGCTCGGTGCGGTCGTCGCGATCCGGCGGGGCGTCACTCACGACTGGCGGGCGGCGCTCCTGTTCGGGATCCCGGCCAGCGCGATGCTCGCCTGGTTCTGGTTCGTCCGCGTGGTGCCGTCCGAGTTCGTCAGCTTCGCGCCGCACCTGACGACGCTGCTTGTCCTGGCGTTCGCGAGGCAGCGGCTGCGGCCGCCGTCGGCTCTCGGCGAGCCGTTCCGGCGAGGGGATGCCGGGTGAACACGGCGGGTTCGCTTCTGGGTGGGCTCGGCGGTGTCCACCCGGGTCCTCGGCGGTGTCGACCCGGGCCGGTGTCCACCCGGGTCCTCGGCGGTGTCCACCCCGATGTTGACGGCGGGTCAACGTTTCGATGCTTCCGAGGCGTCGGATTGTGTGACGGTCAGCAACGCGACCGTCCGCGCCCCGTTCGAGGCCCAATCGAGCCCCGCTTGGGTCGTGACCGTGACCAGCACACAAGGACGCTGCCGGCGGCTGCGAAATCATTGACTCCTGGACAACGTCGGGCAGGCCAGGACGGGCAGGTCCCGGACCGGGCAGGAAGGGCCCGGAGGGGCAGGTCCAGACAGCCCCGGACAAGGAGGGAGCCAACGCGCGACGCCAGGATCCAGTGACGCTGCCACACGTCCGCCGACCCGACGTTGCCCGCGCACCCGATCTCGCCGGTGGAACGACCGGACGGCCCCCACCAGGCGCGATCGCCGAATGCCCGACCCCGGGCCCTGCGACCCTGTTGGTCACGGCGCGCGAACCTGAGCAACGCGTTCCATCGTTCGCCGGGGAGATACCCCTGACGGTCAGTCCACGTCCTCGGTTGCCACGGCGACGCTGTCCTGGATCCGGTGGAGGGTCTCGATGTAAACGCCCAGCTCGGCATCGGTCAGGAACTTCATCCATGTCTGCTCATGGTGATGGATCAGCGTTCGCAGCTGCTGGAGCACGACGAGTCCCTGAGGCGTGATCT
Source organism: Chloroflexota bacterium (assembly GCA_016191425.1). GTDB lineage: Bacteria > Chloroflexota > Limnocylindria > Limnocylindrales > CSP1-4 > UBA5189. The sequence continues at coordinate 23,476 of JACPOR010000022.1, read as the reverse complement.
CGACGACGAGGCTCCGACGATCGTCCAGGTTCGGGGACCGGGTCACGAAGCCGCGTCGCTCGAGGGAATCGAGGAGGCCGGTCACGGTCGCCCGAGAGACGATCAGCCGCTCGCCGAGCTCCGATGGCGACATCACCCCGTGATCGCGGAGGATTCCCAGCACGAGGCCGCCGGCGGCGCTGACGTTGAGCGGGCGGAGAAGACGGCCAATTCGGTCGAAGAGGAGGTCGGCGGTCTTGATCGTGTTCATCACCGCTTCGGTCGCCCGCACGTTCGCGTCCGGCGTCTGGGCGTAGTAGTCGTCGGGCATCTCGAGCTTCGCCATGTCGGCCATGATACGGGTATTGACAATACGGCCCCTAACTATATAGTTAGGTCCCTAATGACCGGCGATTGAGATCGGTCGAAGGTGAAAGGCGAGGCGTTCCGAAATGGCCAAGGTCATCGTTCAGCACCACGTAGCCGACTACGACCGGTGGTTGCCCGTATTCCTCGAGCACGGCACGGTTCGCCGTCAGCACGGCGCGACGGGGCACTCGGTCAGCCGCTCCGTGGCCGACCCGAACTCCCTCGTCATCGTCAATGAGTTCGCCACGCTGGCGGGCGCGACGGCCTTCTCGCAGGACCCGTCGCTGCCCGAGGTAATGGTCCGCGCCGGCGTGGATGGGCCACCCCAGGTCTGGATCGTCAACGAGTCCGACAACGCGACGTACTGAGCGCCGGAGCCGGGCGGCCTGCCTTGCGGTTGGCTGCCTGATTCCCGTGCGGCGCCATCCTCAGTGGCCAGGCCCTGGTCATGCCCCGGCGTCCAACCGGGCGGACGCCTGCCGCACCTGAATGTGCCGCAGGCGCTGTTCGCGCGCCAGCGATCGTGACCGCCCGCAACTCTCAGCGGCCCGTCGCGACGGCGTGCTGTGACGACTTCCGGCGCACTCGGTATGGTGGAGTTCCTTCGTCCCCAAAACTGAGGTGCAGGAATGTCCGACTATCCCGATCTCTACGCCGACGGATTCTCGCTCACGGCGGGACCGTTCGGTGTGACCCTGACGCTGCAGCGCAGCGATCCGACCGGCGAAGCTGGCCCGCACCAGGACCCGAACGTCGTTGTCGGGCGCATCCGGATCAGTCGCGAGCTGGCCAAGGTTCTCGCGGATCAGGTGACCCAGATGCTCGCGGCATCAGCACAGTCACAGGCGTCGTCATCGGTAAAGCACTAGGTTTTCCCCCCCCGGGGGGGTGTCATGGAACTGAAGCCGTCGAGCCCAGGCTGGACCCTGCGATGATGGTCCCCATGGTCAACCAATCAGGTGGCTGGATGGCTGCGACCGGTCACGTCACGAAACAGTCCGACTAGGACGGTCGGGCCAGCCGACCCTTGCCGGGTTCGCGGCCACGCGTTCATGCCCTCGGCGGCCCAATACTGCCAGCGGCGGTGCTTGACGCTCGCGGCGAACCACGCCTAGACTCCGCGCCTCAACTGAATACGTGGCTGTGAACGGGACGAGTACCCGTCGAGCGTCGGCAGAGAGATCCGGTGGGTGGTGGAAACCGGAGCGACGGCGACAGGGAATGGACCCGGGAGCCTCCGGACCGAACGGCACGCGCGGCGGCAGCGACCCGCGGCGACCCACGTAGGCTCCGGCGCAGAGCGCCAGCGATACAGGGCAGCGCCGATCAGCAGCTCGATGCGAGCGGCCCGTCGGTCAGGCAAGATCGGCAGATCGCCGAATGAGGGTGGCACCGCGGAAGGCACGGCCTTTCGTCCCGGGAGGACGAAGGTCGTTTCTTGATTCTCGGGCCGACCGGCCCGCGGCCGGGCAAAAGGCCCGGATCGAACCCGGAGGCGTTGTCGGCGATGAACAGCAGCATGGACCCGCTCAGCCTCGCCGAGGCAAAGCGCCTGTCCGCAACCACGGACACTGTCCTGTTGCGTGCGACCCGCCCGGCCGACCTGGACACCCCGATCGGTGCCTTCCTCCGGCTCGATGACGGGACGACGCCAGCCTACCTCCTCGAATCGGTCGAGGGCGGGGAGCGCCTGGGCCGGTACTCGTTCCTCGGCGTGGGCCCGCGGCGACTGCTCGAGGTCAGGCGGGGCCGAGCCCGCATCCAGCACCGACCGGTCGGCGTCGTTGCCTATGCTCCCGATCTCCCCATCGACGAATTCGAGGCGCCTGACCCGCTCCAGGCTCTCCGCGAGTTCATTCCACGTCGGCGTGTTGCCCCCCGCGAGGATATGCCGCGCTTCACCGGTGGCGCGGTGGGCGCGCTCGCCTACGACGCGGTCTCGATCTTCGAGCCGTCCGTGCCGCTCCCGGCATCCGATCCGGTGGGGGTCCCGACCGCGGCGTTCATCGAGACCGACCTCGTGATCGTCTTCGATCACCTGACCCATACCCTTTCGGCGGTCGCCTCCCTGCACACCGAGGCGCCCGACTTCGAGGGGCGCTACCGGATCGCTGAGGCTGCGATCTTCGAGGCCCTCGAGCGATCCTCGCGTCCGTCCTCCGCCGAGATCGCCGGTACCGCTTCGCGCCCGGTGGCCGAAACCACCAATGGCCGTCTCGCCCCGGCCCTCGTGAGCCCGGCATTCATCGAGGCAAGCCTCGGGCGCGACGAATACATCCACGCGGTGGCCGTTGCCAGGGAGGCCATCGCTGCCGGCGAGGCCATCCAGGTCGTCCTCGCGCGGCGCCAGTCATTCGACCTGCCGCTCGATCCCGCGACGGGAAGGCAGCTCGACGGCATCGGGCTGTACCGAAGCCTCCGACGGGTCAATCCGTCGCCGTACCTGTTCTTCACCCGTGTCCCGGGGTTCGAGGTCGTGGGCGCGAGCCCGGAGCTCCTGGTCCAGCTCGAGGACGACAAGCTCACCACGCATCCCATCGCCGGAACCCGCCCGCGCGGCGCAGATCCGAGGGAGGACGCGATCCTCGCCGAGCAGCTCCAGCGCGACCCGAAGGAGCGTGCCGAGCACGTGATGCTCGTCGACCTGGGGCGCAACGATCTCGGTCGCGTTTCGAGGGCCGGGACCGTGACCGTGAGCAAGTACATGGAGGTCGAGCGGTACTCGCATGTCCTTCACCTCGTGAGCCACGTCGAGGGGCGGCTCAAGCCGGATCTCGACGCGCTCGACGCGCTTCGGGCCGTCTTCCCGGCGGGCACGTTGTCCGGTGCGCCCAAGGTCCGGGCGATGCAGCTGATCGCCGCCGCGGAGAACGAGCGCCGCGGCCTGTACGGCGGCGCGGTCGGCTACCTCGGCTACGACGGCAATCTCGATACCGCTATCACCATTCGGAGCGCGGTCCTCCGGGACGGCCGGGCCCACATCCACACCGGCGCCGGGATCGTCGCCGGCAGCGTGCCCGAGAAGGAATTCGAGGAGACCGAGCACAAGGCGGCGGCCATGCGCCGGGCGATCGAGCTGGCGGCGGCCCCGCCCACGACCCGCAGCGGAGCGGCCACAGGGGCGGTACACGCACCGTCGGAGCCGCCGGCATGATCCTCATCGTGGACAATTACGACAGCTTCACGTTCAACCTGGTCCAGGCGCTCGAAGCGAGTCGCGCGACCGTGACGGTCCTTCGCAACGACGCCATCGACCGGGCCGGCGTGGAGGCTCTGGCCGACGATCGCGACGCAGACCTGCGCGGCATCGTCATCTCGCCGGGACCGGGCGACCCCGACGACGCGGGCGTCTCCATGGATGCGATCCGGGTGGCCGCCGAGCGCGAGATCCCGTTGCTGGGTGTGTGCCTCGGAATGCAGTCGATGGCGGCGGCGTACGGCAGCCGAATCGTGCGGGCGCCGACCCTCGTCCACGGGGAGGCGTCCGAAGTCAGCCACGATGGCGCCGGCCTGCTGTCCGGGATGCCGCCGAGCTTCATGGCGGCGCGGTACCACTCACTCTGCATCGATCCCGACACGCTGTCGGCCGAATTCCGCGTGACGGCGATTTCCGAGGTCGACCGCGTCATCATGGGCATCCGCCATGTCGCCCTGCCGATGGAAGGCGTCCAGTTCCATCCCGAGAGCGTGCTCACGCCCCAGGGCCCGCACCTCCTCGCGAACTTCCTGCGCCTTGCCGGAGAAGGCAATGCGTCCCTGCTCGATGACGCGACCGGCTCGTTCGCGACTGCCGGCCTCGCAGACGCCGGCCGATGAGCGAGCAGGTACGGGCCGCGCTCGCCGCCGTGATCGAGGGCCGGACGCTCAACCTCGACGAGGCTCGCCTCGCCATGGGTGAGGTCATGGATGGCGACGCCACGCCGGCCCAGCTGGCCGCGTTCCTCGTCGCCCTCCGAATGCGGGGCGAGACGGTCGACGAGCTCGCCGGGTTTGCCTCGGCGATGCGCGAGCGCGTGGTCAAGGTCGAGGCACCCGACGGGGCGATCGATGTCGTCGGGACCGGAGGCGATGGATCGGGCACCTTCAACATCTCGACGACGACGGCCCTCGTCGTCGCGGCCGCGGGCGTGCCGGTCGCCAAGCATGGCAACCGTGCGATCACGTCGAAATCAGGGGCCGCCGACGTCCTGGAGGCCCTTGGAGTACGGATGGAGCACACGGCCGAATCGGCCGCCGCGGACCTCAGGGAGTTCGGATTCGCGTTCCTCTTCGCGACGACGTTCCACCCCGCCATGCGGCACGCGGGCCCGACCCGGCGGGAGATTGGCGTCCGGACCGCGTTCAACCTGCTCGGGCCACTCACGAATCCGGCCGGGGCTCGGCGGGCCCTGATCGGGGTGGGGGATTCGAGCGCCGCTCCGCGCATCGCCGAGGTGGCCCGGCGCCTCGGGACGGAGAGGACGCTCGTCGTCCACGGGGCAGGCGTCGACGAGATCCCGCTCGATGGTACCGGCGTGATCCGGGACGTCACCCCGGATGGGGTCCGCGAGATCCCGGTCGATCCTCGGTCACTCGGGCTTCGGACGGCTTCCACCAGCGAGCTCCGGGGCGGCTCCGCCGAGGAGAACGCTGCAATAACCCTCCTCGTACTCGAGGGACGCGTCGATGCGCGTCGCGATGTCGTGCTGCTGAATGCCGGAGCAGCCTTCGTCGCGGCTGGCCGAGCGCGGGACCTTCGCCAGGGGGTCGACCTGGCCCGCGACACGATCGATACAGGCGCGGCGCGCCGGCTCCTCGACCGACTCCGGATAGCCAAGGTCGCGGCGGATGCGGTACGAATCGCGGCGCCCACGACTGCGGCGCCCACGACGCGGGCCGTGACGGCTGAGGCCAACTGATGAGCAATGGCCGTTCCACGCCTGTTCCGCGCCGCCTGGTGCGCGCAGGGGTGGTGACGGACATCGCGGCGCGGCGCCGCGAGGACGTTCGGGCAGCCTTGGCCAGCCTGGATCGCTCCGAGCTGCGCCGGCGCGTCCGGGCGGCGTCGGACCCACGACCGGTGGCCGAGCGCCTGGCCGGCCCTGGCCTGCATCTCATCGCCGAGATCAAACGCGCCTCTCCGTCGGCGGGTGCCATCGCCGCCGTCGACGAGGACGTCCTTGCCCGGGCGCACGCCTACCAGCGTGGCGGTGCCGCTGCCATCTCGGTCCTTTGTGAGCCGCACTGGTTCGCCGGATCCGTGGCCGACCTGTCGGCTGTCCGCGCGGCCGTCTCGGTGCCGGTCCTCGCCAAGGACTTCGTCGTCGAATCCCGCCATCTCGACCTGCTCCGTGCCGCCGGTGCGGATCTGGTGCTCCTGCTCGCCGTCCTGCACCCTGGGCCGCGCCTGGGGCGGCTCGTGGATCGGGCCCTTGCGCTGGGCATGGAGCCTCTCGTCGAGGCGCATGATGAGCGGGAGCTCGACGCGTCCCTTGCCACCTCGGCGCGCCTGATCGGCATCAACAACCGGGACCTCCGGACGCTGACAGTGGATCCGGAACGGGCCGCCTGGATGCGGGCCCTCGTTCCGGAGGACCGACTCGCCATCGCCGAGTCGGGGGTCCAGAAGCCCGCGACGGTCCGCGCCTGGCGGGCGCTGGGGTTCGATGGCGCCCTGGTGGGCGAGGCCCTCGTCCGCTCAGGAGATCCCGAAGCCGCGGTACGCGCCTTCGTGGCCGCCGGCAGACCCCCGACCGACCCCGCGAACCGGGATCGCGTGCCGTTCGTGAAGATCTGCGGCGTGACCGACGCGGCCGGCATTGATGCGGCGGTCCGAGCGGGCGCCGATGCCGTCGGCCTCAACCTGGTTCCGGGAACGCCTCGGGCCCTCGAACTCCGCGAGGCGATGGCGCTGGCGGCGCACCTCCGGGCCATCACCCCGGCCGGCAGCCGCCCGGCGATCGTGCCGATCACGGTCGACCTGCCTGTCGATGACCTGAATAGGATCGGGGAGGCCCTCGACGCCGACGCGATTCAGCTGAGCGGACACGAACCGGCCGGCCTTGCCGGCGACGTTCGCCGGCCGGTCTGGAAGGTCCTCCATCTGCCGGCCTCGGACGGCGCCTCGGATCACGCCGCGCTCGCGACCGAGGTCATCGCCGCCGCCCGCGCCCACCTCTCGGCGGGGGCCGCGCGAATCGTGGTCGACACGGCCGGCGGACCGCATCCCGGCGGCACCGGGATCCGCGTCGATGCCGACCTGGTGGCGGCCGTCGCACGGGAGATCCGGGTGATCCTCGCCGGCGGCCTCGGGCCGGCCACGGTTGGCCAGGCCCTCCGCACCTCCCCGGTCGTCGGCGTCGACGTCACGTCCGGCGTCGAGGCACCGAGAATGCCAGGCAGGCGCCCGGTCAAGGATCCGTTGAAGGTTGCGCTCTTCATGAAACGCGCTCGAAGCGCCCGGATCGATCGCCCGAACCTGACCATTCGTCCCACGCCGGTTCACCCGGGACTCCTCGAGGTCGACGCCCATGGCCGCTGGGGCATGGAGCGCGACTTCGGTGGGCGCTACGTGCCGGAAACGCTCATGGGAGCGCTCGGACAGCTCGAGGCGGCCTATGACGCGATCCGTCACGACCCGCGGTTCTGGGCGGAACTCAACGAGCTGCTGGAGCAGTTCGCGGGCCGGCCCACCGCGCTCTACCGGTCGGATCGGCTTTCCGAAGCCGTCCGGTTGGAGGCCCGCCGGCTCCTCGCGAACGCGGTGCCCCGCCGCGGGCAGCGAGTGGACCCGCCGGCGGTGCGGCTCTACCTGAAGCGCGAGGACCTCGCACACACCGGCGCGCACAAGATCAACAACGCCCTCGGCCAGGCCCTCCTGACGCGGCGGCTCGGCAAGGCCCGTGTCATCGCCGAGACCGGTGCCGGCCAGCACGGCGTCGCGACCGCGACGGCCTGCGCGCTGCTCGGTCTGCCGTGCGTTGTGTTCATGGGCGAGGAGGATATCCGGCGTCAGGCGCCTAACGTGCTGCGGATGCGTGCCCTCGGTGCCGAGGTCCGGAGTGTCACGTCGGGGACGGCGACGCTCAAGGATGCGGTCAACGAGGCCATGCGCGACTGGGTCACGAACGTCGAGACGACGCACTACGTCCTGGGCTCGGCGATGGGGCCACACCCGTACCCCACGATCGTTCGAGACTTCCAGCGGCGGATCGGGGACGAGGCGGCTCGCCAGATCGCCGACATTGAGGGGCGCCTGCCGGACATGGCCCTCGCCTGCGTCGGCGGAGGATCGAACGCCATCGGGCTCCTGGCTCGCTTCATCGGCGAGCCGTCCGTCCGGCTGGCGGTCGCCGAGGCCGCCGGCGATGGCGTGGCCACCGGTCGGCACGCCGCAGCGATCGCCGGCGGCACGCCGGGCATCCTCCATGGCTCCCGGTCGCTCATGCTCCAGGACCAGGACGGCCAGGTCGTCGAGGCGCACTCAGCGTCGGCAGGCCTCGATTACCCCGGTGTCGGACCGCAACTCGCCGCGCTCGCGGAGGCCGGTCGCCTCGAGGTGGCGACGGCAACGGACCGGGAGGCGATCGCAGCCTTGCGCACGGTCACGCGGACCGAGGGAATCCTTCCCGCCCTCGAGACGGCGCATGCCGTGGCGGCCCTGCCCAAGATCCTCGCCGGGCTGGAGGGCTCCGGCCCGCTGCCGGAAGGCGCCGTCGTCCTGCTCGGGTTCTCCGGACGCGGCGACAAGGACCTGGCCGCTCTCGAGCGCTTCGCCGACGTCGATGCCTGGACGGGCCTCGGATGAGGAGCGTTCCGGCCATGACCGTGCGTTCGGACACGAACGACACCGCCGGCGCGCGGCGCATCAAGGCGGCCTTCGAAGCCGCCGATCACGGCCGGCGAGTGGCGCTCATCCCGTATGTCGTCGCGGGCTACCCGAACGACGACGTGTCGTTCGCGGCGGCTTGCGCGGCCATCGACGCCGGTGCCGACCTGCTCGAGATCGGGCTGCCGTACTCCGATCCGCTCGCGGACGGGGCGACGCTCCAGCGCGCGTCACACGCCGCGTTGCTGGCCGGCGCCAGCCTCGACCGCGCTCTGGCCCTCGTGGCCCGCGTGGCCGCGGCCCGACCCACCGTCCCGATCGTCACGATGGGCTACGCGAACCAGCTCATCGGCGGCGGCGACGGGCGGACTCGCGCAGCGGCACTTGCCGCCGCCGGGGCCTCCGGCGTCATCGTGGCAGACCTGACGCCCGATGAGGGCGGCCCGTTCGAAGCCGTCGCTGCCGACGCGGGGATCGCGGTCGTCTATCTTGTGGCCCCGACCACCTCGCCCGCCCGCCGGACGATGATCGCCGCGCGCAGCGGCGGTTTCCTCTATTGCGTGAGCCTCGTCGGCGTCACGGGTGCCCGAGCAAAGCTCCCGTCGAGCGTCCGCGGCCTCGTCATGGACGTTCGCGCCGCCTCACCGGTACCGGTCGCAGTCGGCTTCGGGGTGTCAACGCCCGCCCACATCAGGGTGCTGGCGGCAGCGGGCGCCGACGGCGTGATCGTCGCTTCGGCGCTGGTGAATGCCCTCGGCCCCGAGGGACGGGATGTGGCGAAGATGGCCCGCCTCGTCGCCGGCCTGCGCTCTGCCACCGCACGCTGACCTGCGGCGATGACCACCCGCATCGCCGTCGCCATCGAGTCGACGCCGAAGCGGACCTTCGCCAGCGCCGTCGACTGGCCAGGATTCGCTCGTTCCGGCACGAACGAGGCCGCGGCCATCGCGGCGCTCCTCGCGCACCTCGACCGATATGCGACCGTCGCGCGAGCCGCCGGCGAGTCGCTGCCTGCTCACGACGTTCTCATCGAGGTCGTGGAAACGGCCGCCGGCAACGGAAGCACCGAGTTCGGCGTGCCGGGGCGGGTCACCGCTGCCGATCGCCGACCGACCACGACCAGCGAGGCGGAGCGCCTGGCACGCCTTGTGACCGCCGCATGGGCGTGTCTGGACACGACCGTTGCCGCAGCTCCCGAATCCCTTCGCAAGGGCCCCCGCGGAGGCGGCCGCGACACTTCCAAGATCGCCGAGCACGCCCTGCTGGCCGACCATGCCTACGCCCGGGAAATGGGCCTGCGCGTGCCGGCCCCCGTGCCGGCCCCCGTGCCGGGGGATGCCGTTTCCGTGCGAGCGCTCAGGGACGCCATGCTGGCCGTCCTCCGCCAGCCAGCGGATGGTTCAGCGCTGGCAGATCGGCGGTGGACCGTCCGCTACGCGGCTCACCGGATCGGCTGGCACGCGCTCGATCATGCCTGGGAGATCGAGGACCGAACCGAGGACCGCACCGGCGATGCCTGAATTCCGCCGCGCCGGCCACGCCTGACGTTCATCACGCCGTGGCGGCCTCAAATGAGCGTGATCAGACCGACCGTCCCAGCCGCGAACCCACGTACCTCCCCGGCTCGCTTGCCTTCCGCCAGAAGTTCTCGCACGGCGCTGGCGCAATCGGCCTTTGAGAGCTTTCGACCGTCCGGCCGCCGGATCAGCGGATGGTGGAGGAACCGCGGCGGCGCCTCGCGCCCGAGCAGCCGGCCGAGACGAACCTGGGCCGGGGTTGCTGCCAGGAGATCCTCGCCGCGGACGACAAGGTCGATCCCATGACGCATGTCGTCAACGACCACGCAGAGGGCATAGGTCCAGTTGCCGAGTCGGTCGCGGATGGGGAGGTCCCCGGTGGTTGCCGCCGGGCCGGATTGCCCGCCGAGGACCTCGTCTGTCCACTCTTCGTCGCCATCGCCGAGGGCGACGCGCAGGGCCACGCCGCGCCTGCTCCGAGAGAGCCCGCGTGCGGCGCACGCGCCCGGGCAGCCGCCGCCGGCCCAGGGACGGCCGTGTGCCGACGCCCACTGGGTGAACGTGCCACGACTGCAATCGCAGGCATAGACGAGGCCGAGTTCGCCAAGCCGGGCCACGGCGCCGGCATAGAGTTCATCGTTGTCCGACTGGCGGTAGCCCGACGCCCGTCCGGTCCGGAACGTGGCGAGGACCGGCTCATCCGGCACGAACCCCAGTGCTTCGAGATCCTCGAGGATCGCGGTTTCGTATTCAGGGCGGCACCTCTGGCGGTCATGGTCCTCGATCCGGAGCACCACCCGGCCGCCGGTCGCGCGCGCAACGCCCCACGCGATGATGGCGTTGGCGACGTGACCAAGGTGCAGGAACCCGGTCGGGGCCGGCGCAAACCGCGTCCGAAGCCCGTTCGGCAACTGCTCGATGGCGTCCATGAGCGTCGCGTCAAACCTGCCGGCACTCGCTTGAACCTCAGGCGTCGTCCGTCTCCAGTCCGGCCCGATCCGCCGCTTCGAGCGCGCGCGTCGCCTTGAACAGGAGCCGGTACAGGGCGGACCGTCAGCCACGGTCCACTCCCCATTCGGCCGCGATCCGTTCCAGTGCGTGGTGATAGCCACGTGGGCCCTGGCCGACGAACGACGCCAGCGCCACGTCAGACAGGAGGTTCACCTGCCGGAAGGGTTCTCGCGAGGCCGGATCGGACAGGTGGACTTCGATGAACGGTCGCCCGATGCCGACGAGGGCGTCGCGCAGGGCGACCGAGGTGTGGGTCAGCCCGCCCGCGTTGACGATGGCGATGTCGAAGTCGCGCGCATGGAGCCGGTCGATGAGCGCGCCCTCGTGGTTCGACTGGAAGAAGGCCACCTCGAGCTGCAGCTCGGTGGCGTGTCGCAGAATTCCGGCGTGGATCTCGGCCAGCGTCTCGCGCCCGTAGATCTCGGGCTCACGCGTCCCGAGGAGATTGAGGTTCGGGCCCTGGAGGACGAGGACGAGGGTCACGTGGCTCTGCCCACTGGGATCGGTGTCAGCAGGCCTGCCGCGATGGCACGGACGAGGTCGTCAGGCACGTCGTCGCGGACCACGTGACCGTTGCGGGTAGGCAGGACCCAGCGGAGTCTCCCGGCCTGGTGCTTCTTGTCCGCACCGAGGTGGGCAAGAACGGGCTCCAGCCCGTAGGGAAGGAGGCCCCGACCGAGCTCGAGCGTGTCCAGGAGCTTCTCGATCCGTGCCGCCCGCTCCGGCGGCGTGACCCCCGCGGCAACACCGATCCGACAGGCGGCCCGGAGTCCATACGCGACGGCCTCGCCGTGACGCAGGTCCGCATAGCTCCCGGCGGCCTCGAACGCGTGACCCAGCGAGTGTCCCAGGTTCAAGGCGACCCGGACGGCCGACTCGCGCTCGTCAGCCGCCACGACCTCGACCTTGGCCCAGCTGCACCGCTCGACGAGTTCGGCCAGCGACCCATCGGCGACGGCTGCCGGGTCACCCCTGGCGATCGCGGGGCCACGCGTCTCAAGCACGTCCAGCAGGCGATCGTCGCCGAGGGCTGCCATCTTGACCGCCTCCCCGAGTGCGGCGCGCCTGTCGCGCTCCGGGAGGCTGTCGAGCAGGGCGATGTCGATGACGACCGCCGTCGGCTGGTGGAACGCACCGACGAGGTTCTTCCCTTCGGGCAGGTCGACCCCGGTCTTGCCGCCGATCGACGAATCGATCTGGGCGACGAGGGTCGTCGGGACCTGGATGAACGGCATGCCCAGCAGGTAGGTGGCCGCGATGAAGCCGGCCGTGTCGCCGAGTGCGCCGCCGCCGAGGGCCACGATGGATTCGCCCCGCTCAACGCGCAGCCGGGTCAGTTCGCGCGCGGCCACTTCCACGACCGAGAGCGTCTTGGCTGCCTCTCCTTGGGGCAGCGTGACAAGGTCCACCTCCAGGCCGTGACTTCGGAAGTCGGCCTCCAGCGCCGATCCGGTCGCCTCCCAGGCGCCCGGCTCGCTGATCACGATCGCCCGTCTCGCACCGAGGCGCTGGAGCTGCTCGGCGACGATGCGACCGGCAATGCCCTCGCCGAGGATCACCCGACCGATCGTCGTTTCGGCGCGCAGAAGCACGGTCCCGTCCCCGGGTTGATGCTCATGGACGGCGCGTTCCACGGAGTCCACCACGCCGCCGACCTCGGCCATGCCAGTGATCCTCGTCGCCGCGCCGTAGAACCGGACTCGGCCGGCGGCGAGTTCGCGGAGCGCGCGGATCGGATCGCGCCCGGTGACAAGGGGACGGATCGTCGGGCTGCGCCGAAGTCGCTGGGCCAGGACCTCAGGCCGGCCATCCAGCCAGATCGGTACCCGGCCGCGGTAGAGGAGCCAGCGACTCCGAGGATCCACGACGGCTCCACCACCCGGAGCGATCACCCGGGCGATGTCGGACGACCCATCTGGAGCACCGAGTCCGGCAATCGCGGAGCGCTCACGGGCTCGAAATCCGGCCTCACCTTCCTCGGCGAAGATGTCCGGGATCCGGACGCCCGCCTCCCGCTCGACGACCTCGTCCAGGTCCGTGAACGACGCGCCGTGGCGCGCCGCCAGTCGGCGCCCGACGGCGCTCTTGCCGCTGCCAGGAAGCCCGATCAGCACGACATCCATTCGCCGCTCCTAGTCGTCGCCGCCGGAGCCGGCCTCGTCACCGCCGGTCCCAGCTGCGCGACCACCGATCGTCGGAGCCGGCGGCAGCGTTGCCATGAGGAGCCGGTGGGCTGCCATCCGCTCGCGGATCACGTCCATGCGGTCGCCTCCGAGCGTTTCCATGATGAATCTCGCCAGCGTGAGCATCACCATCGCCTCGCCGATCACGCCGGCCGCCGGCACCACGCTGATGTCGCTTCGTTCGTAGTGGGCCCTGTCGACGGGCTCGCCGGTGACGAGATCGGCCGACGGGAGCGGGCGGGCGAGCGTGGAGATCGGCTTCACGGCAGCACGCACGACGAGCGGCTCGCCGTTTGTGATGCCGCCGGTGAGTCCCCCGGCGTTGTTGGAGCGATGGATCCAATGGCCATCCGCGGACCGGCCGTCGATCACGTCGTGGACGGCCGACCCGAACCGGCGTGTCTGTTCAAAACCCAGGCCGAACTCGACGCCCTTCACGATGTTGATGCTCATCACGGCGGCCGCCAGCGCGGCATCGAGCCGCCGATCCCAATGCACATACGATCCGAGCCCGACCGGCAGGCCGTGCACGACGACCTCGAAAACGCCACCGACGGTGTCACCGGCGGATCGTGCCTCATCGATTCGCGCGATCATTCGCGCCTCCGCGCCGGGGTCCGGGCAGCGCAGGGGTGACGCGTCCGCCTCTTCGCGCGTGCGAGTACTGGAATCCGGGTCGATCGCGACCCCACCTACTTCCGCCGTGAACGACCAGGCCTCGATGCCCAGCTCGCCAAGGAACGCTCGCGCGACGCCGCCGGCGCCGACCCTGGCGGCCGTCTCGCGCGCGGATGCACGCTCGAGGACGTTGCGAACGTCGGAATGGCCGTACTTCAGCGCCCCGGCCAGGTCGGCGTGCCCGGGCCGGACCCGGGTCACCGGCGTGGCGCGCTTCACACCCTCGGAGACAGACGCCTCGAGTTCCGCGGCCTGCTCGCCGGTGAGGGGCGCCGCCTGCATCACCGGACCCCAGTTCGCCCAGTCGCGGTTCGCGATCATCAGGAGGATCGGCGATCCGAGCGTCAGACCGTGTCGAACGCCGCCCTTGATCTCGGCCCGATCCGTCTCGATGGCCTGTCGAGCCCCGCGACCATAGCCGCGCTGGCGCCGCGCCATGTCCACGGCCAGATCGTCCTCGGTCAGCGGAAGACCGGCCGGGACGCCCTCGATCGTGACGCCCAGCGTCGGCCCGTGCGATTCACCGGCGGTCAGGAACCGGAACGCCGCGGACATCGTGATCGGGCCGCTCAGTCGGCCGCGACAGCGGCTGCTTCATCGGCAGCGGATTCGTCGCCTGCCGGCTCGCCCTCGGCGGACCTGAGGCCCTGGGCACGGGCTCTCGCGAGCGCATCGGCCATGACGTCGAGCGGTGCCGGCTGCCCGATCCACAGGCTGAACGCCGCCGCACCCTGGTGCAGGAGCATCGTCTCGCCGTCGTGTGCCGTGCAGCCGGCCGCGTCCGCGTCGCGGATCAGTCGGGTGCGGTTGTAGATCAGGTCGAGGACGAGGAGGTGCTTCTCGAGGACGTCGGCTGGCAGCGGTGACGCATCGGCCGCGAGGCCGATGGACGTCGCGTTGACCAGGACCTTGGTCTTCGCGAGCTCTGCGGCAATGATCGAATCGTGCCACGGGAGGGCCCGCAGTTCCATGTGCGCCGCGCTCTTGCCGAAATGCCTGACGAGGCCCTCGGCGCGGTGGAGATGGCGGTTGAAGACGATGATCCGCAGGAACCCGGCGCGGATCAGGCCATGCACAACCGCCCTGGCACCGCCGCCGGCGCCGAGGACGACCGCCTGGCGCGGCATCTTCGCTCGCCCGACGAGCCGGTCCAGGGCGGCCGAGAACCCCGCAACATCCGTGTTGTGCCCCACGAGCCGCCTGCCCTCGCGCGTGAGCGTGTTCACCGCGCCCGTCGCCTGCGCCGGATCGTGAGATTCGCGCCCAGGAAGGCGTCGGAGCGGACCTCCTCGATCGCTCCGGCCAGCGCCATCGGCGCGCGATCCCAGAGCTCATAGCGGGCGTCGATGCCGCGGGCATCGAACGCCGCCTGCTGCATCGCGGCGGACAGGGAATGAGCGACTGGATGGCCGATCAGAACGACCTTTTTGGTCATGCTCGGATCCTTTCAAGATCAGCGAAGAAGCCGGGGTACGAGACCGAGGCACTGGCGGGACGACCCACCGTAGTCGGGCCGGTGGCGATCAAGCCGGCGATGGCAAAGGTCATGGCCAGCCGGTGATCGTCAAGGCTGTCCGACGCGGCTCCAAGCAGGCGGGCCGGGCCGTCGACGACGATGTCGTCGCCGTCGACGCGAATCTTCGCACCGAGGGCCGTGAGACCGGCGGCGACGCCTGCCAGGCGGTCCGATTCCTTGTTCCGCAGCTCGCCGGCACCACGAATGGTGGTCCTGCCCGTCGCCTGGGTCGCCGCGAGGCATAGGATCGGGATCTCATCGATCGCGCTGGCTACCTCGGCCGGGCTCACCTCGATGGCCCGAAGATCGGCCGATTGGACATGGAGATCCGCCCGGGGCTCGCCGGTGTCCGGCTGCAGGGACACATCCGTGGCATCCGGGGGATCGGGGAGAGGTCGTTCGTCGATCCTGGCGCCCATTCGGACGAGCAGGTCGATGATCCCTCGGCGGGTCGGATTCGTGCCCACGCCGCGGAGGATCAGGTCCGCGTCGGGATGGATGGTTCCGGCCACGAGCCAGAATGCCGCCGCCGACGGATCCCCGGGGACGACCTGGTCCATCGCCCGCACCGCGGTCCCTCCCTCGATCTCGATCAGAACGCCTCCGTCACCCTCGGGGCTTGTTCGTACCTTCACGCCGCGCGCTCGAAGCATGCGCTCGGTGTGGTCTCGCGTGGCCACCGATTCGTGAACGCGTGTCGTGCCTGAGGCACACAGGCCCGCCAGGAGGATGGCCGACTTGACCTGCGCGGACGGTACGGGGGTCGCCCAGTCGATCGGCTCGAGGCTGGCCCTCCCCTCGATGGTAACCGGCGGCCTCCCGTCGTCCCCGGCCGCGCGGATGCCCGAACCCATCGCTCGCAGGGGTTCGATGATCCGATTCATCGGACGGCCCCGCAGCGACGCGTCGCCATCCAGAATCGCGGTCACGGCGCTGCCGGCGAGGATCCCGGCGAAGAGGCGGAGGCTCGTCCCCGAATTGCCGCAGTCGAGGGTTCCGGGGGTCTGCATGAATCCCGCCACGCCCCGGGCATGGACCCGGTAGGTGACCGTCCCGTCGTTACCCGCTTCGCGCTGGACCAACGCGCCGAGGGCGCGGCCGATCCCGGCGGTCGATCGGACGTCGGCGCCGTCGCCCGCTCCCTCGATCCGGCTCTCCCCATCGGCGAGGAGGGCGAACATCAGGGCCCGATGGCTGATCGACTTGTCGCCGGGCATGTGCAGGTCGCCCCTGAGGCGCGACGCCGAGTGCACGGCGGCAAGCGCGTCGGCCCCAGGGACGCCGCCGAAATCGGCAACCGCGTGTCGGTCCATCGATCAGTGCTTGGAGAGTCCGCCATCGCCGATGCCGAGGGCGGCACCTTCGACGAGGGGATCTCCGTGGAACGAGCTCACGTGGGCGTGGACCGGCACGATCGCAGCCATCAGGTCGGCGAACTGGGCCAGATTCAGCTGCTGCTCGGCATCGGACAGCGCGTCTTCCGGAGTGGGATGGACTTCAACCATGACGCCGTCAGCGCCCACCGCGACGCCGCCGATCGCAAGGGGCTTCACCAGCCACCGCTTGCCGGTCGCGTGACTGGGATCCACGATCACGGGCAGGTGTGTCAGGTGATGGAGCAGGGGAACCGCCGCCAGATCCAGGGTATTTCGGGTGTAGGTCTCGAACGTCCGGATGCCGCGTTCGCAGAGGATCACGTTCGGGTTGCCGGCCGCCACGATGTACTCGGCAGCCATGAGCAGCTCTTCGACCGTCGCTCCGAAGCCACGTTTCAGCATCACCGGTCGCGCGACTCGGCCTGCCGCGTTGAGGAGCGAGTAGTTCTGCATGTTTCGGGTGCCGATCTGGAGGATGTCGGCGTACTCGGCGACGATGTCGACCTGGCTGGGCTCCATGACCTCGGTGATCGTCGGCAGCCCGGTCCGGTCGCGGGCCTCCGCCAGGTACCGGAGCGCCTCGACTCCGAGGCCCTGGAAGCTGTATGGGGAGGTCCGCGGCTTGAATGCTCCACCTCTGAGGATCGTGGCGCCAGCCGCCTTCACGGCATCGGCCGTCTCGAACAGCTGATCGCGGCTCTCGACCGAGCACGGCCCGGCCATCACCGTGAGGCCTCCATCGCCGACGGTGGCGTCGAGGATCCGGATGACCGTGTTTTCGGGGCGGAACTCGCGAGAGGTCAGCTTGAACGGCCGCGAGATCGGCGTAACGGTCTCGACACCCGGTAGACCGCCGATCTTGCGCATGAGTTCCTGGCGGCGCGGGCCGACCTCTCCGACGACCGCGATGACGACGCGGTCGGCGCTGGCATGGTCGTAGGGCGTCATCCCTTCGCCGAGGATGTGGCTCTTGACGCCGAGAATTTCGGCCTCGGTTGCGGTGCGGGCCATGACGACGAACATCGAACGTCCTTCCTGTGGACGGCCGGACCGGAAACAAAAAAGCAGAGGTCCGCACCTCTGCTTCGCCCCGGCACGACGCGTGCCCCCGGCCTCACGGGCCGGGAACGATCATGCCGGGTCGGTAAACCAATAGAAGCGCGTCATCTCGGTCAGCCGACGGTAGCCGAGGCCTCAATCGATGTCAAACGTGATCCTCGGTCGGCCCGTGGTAGCCTATCGCCCGCCGCGGACGGAGAGGTCGCATAGAGGCCTAGTGCGGCGGTTTGCTAAACCGTTATGGGGTTACACCCATCGGGGGTTCGAATCCCCCCCTCTCCGCCAGACATCTTCGTCGGCATCGAGTGCGCCCGTAGCTCAGCGGATAGAGCGTCAGGTTGCGGACCTGAAGGTCGTGGGTTCGAGTCCCGCCGGGCGCGCCAACTCCAGCCTGGATGGGCGGTCTGCGTCGCCCTCCGGGGGACTGAGCAGCGGCGCCGGTGAATCCAGTGGTGACACCAGTGCGGCGTCGGCCGGCCGCCGCCGATCGGCAACCTGCTGCCCTTCGCTCGGAACGCCGCCATCGCCGGTCGGGCGCGGTACCCTGCCATCCAATGACCGCCGCCTTTCCGCGACTTCGCCTTCGTGATCCGGACCCGGAGTTGCTGGCCCTCCCGTGGGAATTGCCGCTCGAGGCCTGGCCGTCGGATACCGTCAGCTTCCGAAAGCTCCCGGTCGGGCCATCGCGTCATCTCGTCCGTTTCGTGGAAACCGAACGAGGGCTGATTGCCCTGAAGGAGGAACCGGTCGCGATCGCGGATCGCGAGTACGACATCCTCCGCCACCTCGAGGACGAAGGACTGCCGGCCGTCGTTCCCATGGGTGTCGCCGCGGCGGTCGACGGCCACGAGGCGATCCTGGTGACGCGGTTCCTCCCGAACTCGCTCCAGTACCGGCGCCTGCTGTCCCGCGTGCCGCCTGGTCCCGGCTACCTTCGCGACCAGCTCCTCGACGCGATGGCGGGTCTGCTGGTCGAGCTCCATCGTGGCGGTGTCTACTGGGGCGACTGCTCCCTGGCCAACACACTCTTCCGCCGCGACGGCGACAAGGTCCAGGCCTACCTCGTGGATGCGGAAACGAGCGAGCACCACCCGTCGCTCTCCGACGGCCAGCGCAGCTACGACCTCGATGTCCTGGTGGAAAACGTCGCCTTCGGCCTTGCCGACCTCGCGGCGCACCAGGATCGGGGCGATCTGTTCGACGAGGCGCTCGGCGCCGCCGAGAGCGTCCGGGATCGCTATTGCCTCCTCTGGGAGGAGCTGACCGCTGAACCCGAAGTCGGTGGTGACGAGCGGTTTGCGATGGCCCAGCGGGTACGCCGCCTCAACGATCTGGGCTTTGCCGTGGATGAGATGCAGCTCGTTCCAGGTGAGGGCGGCCGCGTCCGGCTGAAGGTGGCCGTCACGAATCGCCGCTTCCACGCCAACGAACTCGAGCGCCTGACCGGACGACGAGCCCTCGAGGGCCAGGCCCGGCTGCTGCTCAACGACCTCCGCGAGTACACCGCGTGGCTGGAGCGCGCGGAGGGCCAGGTGTTGTCGCTCGTCGAGGGTGCCGAGCGCTGGAACCGGGAGGTGCTTCGGCCGTCATTAGGACGCCTGCGGGCAGTCACCGGTCGATCCGGCGACACGATCCAGGCGTACTGCGACGTCCTCGAAACGAAGTGGTTGCTCTCGGAACAGGCGGGCCGCGATGTCGGTCTCCAGGCGGCCCTCGACACCTACCTTGAACGCGAGGCGCGGGCGACCGATCCCGGGCTGACCGAGGGGCCCGCGTGACGGTGGACTTCGAGGATCCCGGCGAGACTCGAAGCGTCACGGAACTGGCCGCACGACTGCGGATCGCCGTCGGGCCGGGTCGCGACGTCCACGGCTGGGCCACGGTCGATCTCGACCGCGCCGAAGCGACCCTCTCCGGTGAGCGACGTCCCCCGAGGCGATCCACCGCCGTGGTGGACGTGGTCCTCGGAGCCTCGGGTCGGTCGATTCTGCTGGCCGACGGGCGCGAGGTCGTCCTTCTCGAGCCGTCCACCGAGGGTCGGATGGCCGCTGCCCTCGCTCGACACGGTGAGGGCCGCCTCGTGACCTATGTCCTCGCCCGCCCCGGCGCGCCGTCGCGGGCGCGGGCGGCCGGGATCGGCTTGAGTGCCGAACGCCGTGGACCCTTCGGGCCCCAGCGTCTGGTCCTCGGTGGTTCGCGGTGGGGACCGTTCCTGGTGCTCGTGGCTGGAGACTGATCGCCCCGCCGCCGCCCGCGGTACGATCGCCGACCAGGCAGCGATCGTCGATGGGCAACGATGGAGGAACGGCATGCGCGTTGGATTCGTCGGACTCGGCACGATGGGCGGCGCCATGGCCACCAACGTGGCTCGGGCGGGTTTCCGGGTCAGCGCATGGAACAGGACCACCGGACGGTCGGCGGAGCTGTCCGAGCTCGGTGTCGGCCTCGTCGAGAGCCCGGCTGCCGTGGCTGCGGCCTCGGACGTCGTCATCACCATCGTCTCGGATACACCGGCCGTGGAATCGGTCCTCTTCGGCGACCAGGGGGTCGCGCGCGGTGCGGCCACTGGCTCGCTCGTCGTCGACATGTCGACCATTTCGCCCTCCGCCACACGCGAGTTCGCGGCACGGCTGGCCGATCAGGGCGTCGCCATGCTTGATGCTCCCGTGTCGGGCGGGAGCGAGGGCGCCAGGAAGGGGACGCTGACCATCTTCGTCGGTGGCGATGCGGCCGACCTCGAGCGTGCGCGTCCCGTCCTCGAGGCCATGGGCACTACCATCACCCTGCTCGGCCCGATCGGTTCCGGGCAGGCTGTCAAGGCCGTGAACCAGGTGATCCTCGCCGGGACGTACCTGGGTGTCGCGGAGGGGATCGTCCTGGCGATCAAGGCCGGGCTCGACGTCGAGCAGGTCGTTGGAGCCCTCTCGGGAGGGGCCGCGCAGTCCTGGGTGCTGGCGAACCGGAGCGGTCGAATGCGTGAGAACGACTACCCGCTCGGCTTCAAGGTCGCCCTCCACCGGAAAGACCTCGAGATCGCTCTCCAGCTGGGCCGCGAGACCGGGACGTCGCTCCCGATCACGGCGTTGTGCGAACAGATCGAGGCGGGTCTCATCGGTAAGGGCCATGCGGACGACGACATGTCGGCCGTGGCGCGTGCGATTCGCGAGCTCTCCGGGCTCGAGGGCTAGGCGCTCCGGCTGAACCCTGGCCGAGCTCTGGCCGAGCTCTGGCCGAGCTCTGGCCGAGCGCTCAGTCGAGGCCGACCAGCAGCATCGGCGATCCCAGCCGGCCGTCGTACCGGGGGCGGAATCGCTCGACGTTGTACATCGCGTCGACATCGACCCGCCGCGCCGCCACACCGGTCGTCTGGAGGTCGACGTGGGCGTACTTCCCGTCCCGGATCCCGACCATCTGGCCGAAGACCCCGTCCGCAACCAGGTCCATGGCCACATTGGCGAATGTCGAGGCGACGATCTGGTCGAGCGCGTCCGGCTGGCCCGAGCGGAGGTCGTACGTCAGCTCGATTGCGAGGGACTCGATCCCCGTCCGGGACGTGAGCTCGCTGGCCAGCGTTTCTCCGACATTCGCCTTGTGGCGATGCCCAAAGGCGTCGGCAGCTCCGTACTCGGGAATATCGGCCCCATGCCAGATGGCACCCTCGGCGGTCACCACGATCGCGTAGCGGCTGGGCGAGCCCGCATGGTCCGCCGCCACGACGTCCGCGAGGGCCTCGATGTCGTAGCGTACTTCGGGAATGACGCACCGCGCCGAGGTCACGTAGGCGGCGAACAGCGCCGAAAAGCCCGCGTCCCGGCCGAAGATCCTGAAGACGCCGATGCGCTCGTGGCTGCCCAAGGTGGTTCGCTGGCGGTCGATGAGTTCTTTGGCCCGGGTGATCGCAGAGGAGAAGCCGATGCAGTACTCGGTCCCCGGTGCGTCGTTGTCCATCGTCTTCGGGATTGCGACAAGCGGGATGCCCTTGCCGGCCAGGATGCGGGCAAACGACAGGGTGTCGTCTCCGCCGATGGCCACCAGGACGTCGATGCCCAGCCGCTCGAGATGGTCCATGACGACCGAGGTCAGATCGTACCGATCCTCGCCGACCTGCAGCGCGGCCGCCTGCGCTGTCGTCAACCAGGCCGGCAGTGCCCTGCCGGGCATCTTCGCCGGATTGGTCCGCGAAGTGTGGAGGATCGTTCCTCCGGTCCGGTCGATCGCCCGCGTATTCGTCCGGTCGAGACGACGCAGGTAATCCGGATCGAGCTCCGGGCCCGGCTGGACGTGGGTCAAACCCTCCCATCCGCGTCGAATGCCGATCGCGTCGGCGCCGAGCTCCGACGCCCGGTACGTGACGCTCTTGATCACTGAGTTGAGACCGGGAACGTCGCCGCCACCGGTCAGGATGGCGATGCGCCTGAGTCCAGTCATGGGCTCGAATGCTAGCCGGCGGCGAGCATTCGTGAGCGGCGGCCGTGAGCGGGGCCGTGACCCGGCGGCCGTGAGCGGGGCAGTGACCGGCGGCCGTGAGCGGGGCAGTGACCGGCGGCCGTGAGCGGGGCAGTGACCGGCGGCCGTGAGCGGGGCAGTGACCGGCGGCCGTGAGCGGGGCCGTGACCGGCGTGACCGCTTCGGCGCCGCGAAGGTTCGGCGCCGAGCGCGAGCGTCCGGCGCGAACGTGGACGTCGGCCGCGTATCATCGGGCCATGAACTATGAGCTGTACATGGGCGAGGCACTGGCCGAGGCACGGACCGCCATCAGCCGGGGTGAGCGCCCGCACGCGGCGGTCGCCGTGATGGACGAGGCGATGGTCGCCCGCGGACACGAACGCGTCGTCGAGACGAGCGATCCGACGACGCACGCGGTGATGGTCGCGCTCCGCGAGGCGGCCCGGCGCCTGGGCACGGCGAGGCTCCAGGACGTCACGATCTTCGCGACTGTCGAGCCGTGCGCGATGTGCGTCGGGGCGATGCTCACCAGCGACGTTGAGGCGCTTGTGTTCGCCGCTCCGGATCCGGCCGAGGGTGCCGCCGGTGGGGTGATCCAGCTCGCCGATCACCCCGCCATGGGTCGAAGGATCAAGGTCGTCAGCGGTATCCGGCGGGACGAGGCGGAGGAACTCCTCGCTGTCGGCGCACCCCGGTAGCCTGACCCACTCGCACCTCGCCCGGATCTCTGCGCGCCGGGGCATCGGGTGCACCCGGCACTCGGCCCACGCGCCCCACTCGCCCCTCCGCGCATCTCTGCCCCACTGCACCCGGCTTTCGGCGCGCGGCGCTCGGTCCCGGCTTTCGGCGCGGGGCGCTCGGTCCCGGCCTTCGGCGCGGGGCGCTCGGTCCCGGCCTTCGGTGCGGGGCGCTCGGTCCCGGCGCCGAGTCGCCGTCTCATCCCCTCGTCTGGAGGGTCGTGCTGTCTGCTCCGCCCAGGTACGAACAGGGCTCGTGGTAGGCACCGGGTTGTCAGCTCGGCGATTGGCGGCGAGTCACACCCGAGCGTGAGCGGCAGTCCCGCCAGCCCCATCCGCCCCGATTCCCGGGGATCCGGTCGCCCAGCACGAGCGTGGTTCGTAGGTGGGGGTATTTGGGCCTGGATGGGGTGTTACCACGAACCCGCCTCGTATTCGGTGCCGAGGCGGCGCGACCGGCCGGAGGCGGCGCGACCGGCCTCGTATTCGGTGCCGGAGGCGGTCTCGACTGAAAGCCGGAGGCGGCGCGACCCGGCCGGTCCGAAAGCACTGACGTGGGGAGGCGTCGACTATCGGTCCGAGCGCACTGACAGGAGGCGGCGGACACTGACATGGTTGGGTCCGAGAGTGTCGCTGCTCACTCCCGCATGACCGCAGGCCCCTCTCTGCCAACATTGGGTGAGACGCCCTCCGTTCTATGAATAGCTGACCATACCGAGGGCGGGGAGAGGATCACCCGCGATGTTGGAACCCTTGGCACCCGGCCGGAGGTTGGGCCATCCTGCGCCCATGCCCGAC
>JACPOR010000052.1 GCA_016191425.1 Chloroflexota bacterium | reverse complement strand
GGCATGTTGGGCCGCTACACCACGGGTCCGCGGCGAGTGCGGAGGATAACAGGCGGGGATGCGCTTGTCAGAAGCCTGTCAGTGCTCCGTGAATGTGGGAGTGCCAACTGCTCCGTGAATGTGGCAGTGCCAACTGCTCCGTGAGTGTGTCAGTGCCAACGTCGCTTGTCAGAAGCCTGTCAGGAGCTTGCCGATCCTCAGGAGCCTGTCAGAAGCCCGCGAACGCGGAGACGGCCGGTGCGAGCAGGGTCGGTGTCGAGTATCCCGGGCCGCGAATCTCGCCGAGGACTTCCAGGGGGGCGCCGCTGCGCGCATCGAGGAACCATGCCGCCGTGATCCAGTCGCCAACCGGACCCGGACCCCCTGGGAGGACTGCTGGTGTGGTCAACAGGACCAGCGCTTCATCGCCCGGTGACAGGACCATCTGGTCGACGGGGCCTGGGGCCTCCCAGCGGGCAAGAACCTTGAGGCGCTCGGCGTCGAAGACCCATACGCTCAGCGGGGCCACGTTCGAGTCGGCGCCTCCGGGTCGTTGAGCGGGGCCGAGGGCATAGAGCACGCGGCCGTCCTGCCGGCCGATCAGCCGACCGTTTGATTCCGGATCCGGAAGGGTCGTCAGCGACGACCAGGCAGCCGGACCATTTTCCGGCTCCACCGTCGGCCACGACAGGCCGGCGGGATCAGCCAGTGGGTCGATCGTCACTGTCGTTCCGGCCCGTGTCGCGACGTTCAAGGTCGTGAGGGTCATGCTCCGAGATGCCCATCGATACAGGACCCCGCGGCGAGCATCCAGGAGCCAGGCGGATTCAGCGCCGACCGGCACAGCCGGGCCTGCGGCGGGCTGCATCGACGGACCGACCGCGACATCACGAGTCATATCGTCGGGATTCTCGATGCGAACGAATGGCTGCCGGGCACCATTCGACTCGGCGTGGCTGCAGATCGTGAGGTAGTGCTGCCCGGTAGCCCATGCACCGGAGCTCGGAGAGCAGGCAAGGTCGCTCGTCCCGCCGACCGGGAAGGCGACGGTGATCAGACCTGCCGGGTCCAGTGCGGAGTCGAGCACGATCCGCTCCTGTTGAAGGAGGGCCGGCGAGAAGGGGCCAACAGCCGTGAGCGTCACCGACAATCTTGAATCGTCGGGAGATGCACGCACGACAGGGATGAGCGTCGCAAGCTGGTCGACCAGCCAGCCGTCGCGCGACGGCGGGGTCGAGCCGGCCCTGCCGACCGGGACCATGCGCAGGGCACGGTGCCCGGCCGTGCCCCGGGTAGCGAGGTCCACGCGGGTGGCAGCCACCTCCCACCGATCGATGGTCCGAAATGTCGTGACCAACCAGAGCCAGCGTCCGTCTCGAGACACCGTGGCGTCGAACTCGATCGCCCGCTGGCCGATGTCGTAGTAGGTGGGGCTGAGGGCATTCGGTGAGACGAATTCGGCGACGGACGCGCCGCCATCGACAACCTGGCCGCGATCGTCATAGGCACACAATCGCACCGTCGTGCGACGCAGGTCGCCCTCGTCCCGGTCGGTCGAACAGAGGCGGATCGCGCGACCCGATGCGTCGACGAAAGCCCGGTCGACTTCCCCATTCAGCGGTTCCGCCTGGCCACCAAGCCGCCCGGTTGCCGGATCAATCCACTGCAGCCAGCCGGCCGAAATCGGTACCGGGCGAGTCGGGAGCGGCAGGCCGAGGACCCCGACCCTGGGGAGGGCCGTCGGCACGAGGATGTCGACGGAGCCGGAGGCCGGCCCGGGGGTCTGCCCTCGTTCGGCGGGCAAGGGGGCAGGACTCGTCGGACCGTTGGTGAGTGCCGCCAGGACCACGCCGATCCCGATGACGCCGACCAGTGCAACGATCGCGAAGCGAGGCCGGCGACCCTCTCCTGGCCGAACGCGACCGGCAACCCGGTATCCCGCGTCCGACGACGCCGGCGTCGCCGGATCGGCCGTCCACGGGCCCTCTTCGCCGTCCACGGGATCACCGTACACCGGGCCGCGACAGGCCGACCTGGCGGCCGCGCGGTATCCTGCCGACGCCCATGGACCTGATCGACCTCCGCTCCGATACCGTCACCAGGCCGACTCCGGAGATGCGCCGCGCAATGGCCGACGCCGAGGTCGGCGACGACGTCTTCGGCGATGACCCCACGGTCCACGCCCTCGAGGAGCGGGCGGCGGAGCTGCTCGGCAAGGAAGCCGCACTCTTCGTCGCCTCTGGAACGATGGGCAACCTCGTCGCCCAGATGGCCCACCTCGCTCGCGGCCAGGAAACCATCGCCGGCTACCAGAGCCACGTCGTCCTGGACGAGGCGGCCGGCCACGCGGTGGTCGTGGGAACGTCGGTACGGGCGCTTCGTGAACGTGCCGACGGCACCATGGACCTCGACGAGATTCGTGACGCCTTTCGTGACGCTTCCGACCCCCATCAGCCCATCACCGGCCTGGTGGTGATCGAGAACACGCATGCCCACTCGATGGGCCGGCCTCTCGACGTGGCCTACGAGTCCGCTGTCGCGGCGATCGCCCACGAGGGCGGTGTCCCGATGCATATCGACGGAGCCCGCTTCTGGAACGCGGCCGTGGCTCTCGGGATTTCCGGCAGGGAGCTCGCCGCACCCGCCGATTCCCTGACGTTCTGCCTGTCCAAGGGCCTCTCCTGCCCGGTCGGCAGCGTCGTCGCCGGCACCCGCGACTTCATCTGGCGGGCCCGCCGGGCGCGGAAACTACTCGGCGGCGGCATGCGCCAGGCTGGGGTCCTCGCAGCGGCCGGCCTGGTCGCCCTGAGGGACGGTCCCGCCGGCACCATCGAGCGCCTCGCCGATGACCATGACAATGCGCGTCGCCTGGCGGAGGCGCTCTCGGCGATGGCCGGGATCCGTTCTCCGGGGGACATCGCCCAGCCTGCCGATGGTCCACTGGATCCCGGACGGGTGGTCACGAATTTCGTCCTGTTCCGGGTGGAGCGCGATCGCCGGGCGTTCGTGGACGCGTGCGCGGGGCGCGGCCTGCTGCTGGACTCGTTCCCTCACGATCAGATCCGCGCGGCGACGCATCGCGGAATCGGCGCGGACGACATCGTCCGCGCGACGGAGATCATCCAGGCCGCGCTCGGCGAAACGTCTCGCCGCCCGATCTCCGCGGCCGGAGCAGCTCGGTGAGGCGCGGGGGATCCTACGCCGACGTCGGTGCCGGCCTCAACGGGGCGGATCCGACTCCCGCGCGTCCGTGATCCCGCGCTGATGCAGATCATTCCCGCGATCGACCTGGAGAAGGGCCGCTCCCGGATCGTCTTCTGGCCCGGTGTGTCGAGCGGAATCGGCGCCCCCACGGATCGTCCGGACCGGATCGCGGAACATTTCGTGTCGCTCGGGGCGCCGGTGATCCATCTCGTGGATTTCGATGGCGCCCGGGCCGGGGCGCCCGTGAACCTCGAAACCGTCGGCGCCATCGCCGCCCGCGTCGCAACGCCACTCCAGCTCGCCGGTGGGGTGGACTCGGCCGATGCCATCCGCCTGGCGTTCGCGGCCGGCGCCACGCGAGTCCTCGTGGGCATGCCGGTCGCGGATGACCCCGACGCCCTCCGCGCCTGCCTGGCGCTGGCAGGGGATTGGTTGGCCGTCGGCCTCGATGCCCGTCCCGAGCGGCTCGCCGCCTTTCCCTGGCGTCGAGCCAGGGTTCCGGGCCTGCGCGAACTCGCGGACGAGCTCGTCGGCCTCGGGGTGGCGCGCCTCGTCCTGGGGCACGGCGGCGGCAGCGCCGAGGTCGAGACACTCGCCGCGCTGCGGGCGTCGGTGGACATCGAAGTGGTGGTCGCCGGCGGGGTCCGCGACCTCGACGGAATCCGTCGCCTGCGCGATACCGGTATCGCGGGCATCATCCTCGGCGAGGCGCTCCTATCCGGGGCCATCGACTACATCGCCGCCCTGGAGGCTGCCGCATGATTCATCGCCCATCTCGACGCGGGTTGCTGCCCTTCGTCGCCACACTGGTGCTTGCCGTCGGGTCCGGGGCATGCTCCGGATCGACCGCGTCGAGTCCATCTTCGGCGCCTATGCCAACCGATGGCGGGACGTCCGCATGTCCCACGAGCCAGCCCCCGCCGCTCGGCGCCGGCGAGATGCGGACGGTCGCGATCACGACCGTCAAGGGCACGATCACCCTCAAGATCGAGGGCGACCTGTCGCCGATCGCTGCGGGTAACTTCGTGGCCCTCGCGTCGTGCGGGTACTACAACGGCGTGGTCTTCCACCGCGTCGTTCCAGGCTTCGTCATCCAGGGTGGTGACCCGACAGGCACCGGTAGCGGGGGGCCCGGCTACACGATTCAGGACGAACCGGTCACCACGGTGTATCGCCGCGGCACGCTGGCGATGGCTCGGACGCCGGCGCCAGACTCGCAGGGCTCACAGTTCTTCATCGTCCTCGAGGATGGGGCGGCGAGTTCCCTCGCCAGCGTGAATACCTATGCGATCTTCGGCCAGGTGACGGCCGGCATGGACACGGTCGACGCGATTGCGGCGGCTGCCGATGCAGAACTCCCCAGCAACCCGATCGTGATGGACACCGTCACGGTCTCCAACCCCTGACAGGATCCAGACAAGGAGGCGCCATGACCCGCGCAACGATCGCCACGGACCTGGGTGACATCGAGGTCCAGCTGTACACCACCGACGTGCCCAGGGCTGCCGGCAACTTCGTGGAACTGGCCCGGAAGGGCTTCTACGACGATACCGTGTTCCATCGCGTGATCCCGGGCTTCGTGGCCCAGGCGGGCGACGGCCAGCACGGCAAGAAGGCCACCCTCGATCCCAGTCGTGTCGGCACGGGCGGCCCGGGCTACAAGTTCGAGGACGAACCGTTCAAGGGCGACTATGTGCGAGGCGCCCTCGCGATGGCGAATGCCGGCCCCAACACCAACGGCAGCCAGTTCTTCATCTGCCACCAGGACCTCACCGGCAAGCTGCCCAGGAACTACACGCTCTTCGGCGTTGTCACCAAGGGCATGGACGTCGTCGACAAGATCGTTGCCGCGCCGCGCAACAGCCGCGATCTGCCCGACGATCCCGTCGCGATGAAGTCGGTCACGATCCTCGAGGACTAGGCTTCGCGAGCACGCAGGCCGGGCTCTTCGTGCTCACGGACCGGGCCTGCGGGGCGATACGTTAAGGAATTTACACCAACGGCGCGTCGAAAAGGGTTGGATTCGAGCGTGTGTTCGGATAGACTCCTGCAGGTACTGCGTTCGCGCAGTCCGCTGCCTCAGCGGCAAGGTCATGGGTAGGTTGGGTCAGGGTAGTCGGTGCAGCCGACGTGATAGATGCCCTTGACGCGTGGGAAGCATCCGCTTCGGCGGAATGTCACCGGGACAGCTACGGAGCGGCTCCTTCGGGAGCCGCTCCGATCTTTTTGGGGCGGATCCCCGATCACGAGTCGGAGGTCGGCTGCGCCTACGTCGGAGGTCGGCTGCGCCTAGGTCGGAGGTCGGCTGCGCTTACACTCCCGGCAACGATCTCGCCGATGCCGAGATGCCTTCGTTCGGGATCGGGCTTCGTGCCAGCGCGTCGCGCCCGCCCTCGGAGGAAGTCATGATCGTGCATTCCAGGCTGGACAGCCTCCACCTCGCCAATCTCCTGGGCGATCCGACCGAGCGGGATGTGTTCGTCTATCTTCCGCCTGGGTACGAGGCGTCGGGTCGTCGGTATCCCGTGGCCTACCTGCTTCACGCCCTTGGTGACTCGGCCGCGAGCATGATCACGCCCGAAACGGACGGACAGCGCTGGCAGGCGCCGATCGAGGATGTCCTGGACCCTGCCTTCGGTCGCCTCGGCGTGCCACCCATGATCGTCGTCGTCCCGGATGGCTCGTCGAGCTGGGGCTGCGGCCAGTGGGTTGATTCTCCCGTGACCGGGAACTTCGAGCAGTACGTCATCCAGGACGTGATCGCCTTCGTCGACAAGAGCTACCGCACCATTCCCATGGCGGCGAGCCGGGGGGTGTTCGGCTTCTCCTCGGGCGGGTTCGGATCGTGGAACCTGGCCTCGCGCCACCCGGACATCCTCGGCGCGATGGCGGTCCTGTCCGCCGACTCGTGGCTCGACATGACGCACAAGTCCATGCTCTACAAGTATCTCGACAGCATCTGGCCCGAGGCGCCGAACGGCCCGATCAAGGGCAACTTCTGGGCCGAGATCGTCTACAACTACTCCGCGACCTATTCGCCGAACGTCGACAACCCGCCGTTCTACGTCGATCTGCCCATGGCCTTCCCGAGCGGAGAACTTCGCCACGACGTCTGGGATCGCTGGCTCGCCTTCGACCCGGTGGTCAACTGGCGCGACCGCATCGACAACCTGAAGCAGCTTCGCGGGATCCTCCTCGATGCCGGGCAGAAGGATGACTACAACCTCCACTGGGGCCATCGGCTGCTGAGCCACTACCTGACTGCAGCGGGCGTGCCCCACCTCCATACGGAGAATCCCGGCAACCATGGTGGACGGTGGCCCGAGCGCTACCAGGTGGCACTGCAGTGGCTGTCGGGCGTCCTGGAACACGACCAGGCCTGATCGGAGATGAGCGGTAAGATAGCGGCCGACGTTGGGCGGGCGTGGCGCATGCGCTCCGTGTTGCTGCGTCGAAGGGTCTTATGCTCTTCGCGAGCACGAAAACCGCGCGCCTGTGACTCAGTGGATAGAGCGTCGGCCTCCGGAGCCTGACCCGCTGAGCGTTGTGGTCACCCGAGTGGCACCCCGAGCGGAAGGGGTGGAGTTTACGCTCTACGACGAGGCCCAAAGAGCCGAGATCGGGACCGCCGTCACTCGCTCGGCCAACGCGAACGCCCTGGGGCCGGTATGGAGCAGGAGCCCAGCCAGGAATGTGTCGCCAAGCCGGTCTCGGAGTCCCACCAGATGTCGCGCGTCGCTGGCGGTAGGCGCCGCACTGGCCTTGACCTCAATGCCGACAACCTGACCGCCGCCCAGCTCACCGAGGACGTCGACTTCGAACCTGCCCTGCTCCTGGCGTAGGTGATAGAGGCGCGGCCGTGACTCACTGACCACGATCTCGGCCCGCAGCTGCGAGACCACGAACGTGTCGAGCAGTCTCCCAAGCAGGTCGCCGCTGCGCAGGATCGCATTGACGTCGAGCCGCAGAATCGACGCCGCCAGGGCGGCGTCGACGACGTGTCGTGATCGCCTTGTCCTCGACGACGCCAGCCGTGTTGAGCGCATACGCCTCGAAGTAACGTCGCAGGCGCGCCGGATCGCGACCGGTGTCGACTTGTTCCACGTCGCGGGTCAGGAGCTGGTCGATGTAGCTCTCGAGCCAGCGTTGGCGGGCCGCCTCCGACAATCGCAGTGCGGCCTCCGGAAAACCGCTCCGTAGGATCAGCTCGACATACCCGCGGAGGTCCGGTGTGTCCGGTGCAGGCTGCAGCTCGTCGCCGCCGGTGACTCGGTCGAGGAACGCGGGCCGGCGGAACTCGCCGATTTGCTCACGCAGCGTCATGCCGTACATCGGGACTCGCGTGAGCCGGCCCGTCCCCGGCCAGAGCTCGGCCTCGAGGTCGCCCCTCACCGAGCCCGTCACGATGAAACGGCCGGCATCGGGCCGCGAATCGATGGCCCGTTTTACCGCCCCGAGGACACCAGGGACCACCTGCCACTCGTCGAGCAGGATGGGCTCCGGCAACCCGCGCAAGGCCGCGTCCGGATCGGCCCGAAACGCAACCGCGTCCGCCTCGCGATCGAGCTGCACCACCGTTCGGGCATAGCGAGCCGCGGTCGTCGTCTTCCCCGCAGCTCGAGGACCGACGATGAAGAGCGCCGGAAGCTCCGCGAGCAGCCGATCGATCAGTGGATCAACGGCTCGGGACGTATACGCTGGCATGGCACCCAGGATACCGGTTTCCCGCGACTTATGATCCCGTTTTGCCGCAGATGGTGTTCCCGTTGTACCGCGTCAGGGTGCGATCCGGGAGCCCGCACCTTCTACACGGACTGGGATAAGGCGGCGCACGAGATGGCCGCCGCGCTCCGTGTCGAGGCCGGGCGCAATCCTCACGACCGGGTTCTATCCGACCCCTCCGGGCTGCTTTCAACGCGCAGCGAGGAGTTCCGCGTCCAGTGGGCACGCCACGAAGTGTGGTTCCACCGCTCGGGCATCAAGAGGCTTCACCGCCCGCTCGCCGGTGGGCTGACGCTAGCCTACGAGGTGCTCGATCTGTCCGCCGATCCCGGGCTTACCCTCGCCATCTACGCGGCCGAGGCCGGCTCCGCGTCTGAGAAGGCGCTGCTCGAGCTCGACCGCTGGAGCACCACCCGCGCAAAGCTGACATCGATCGGGGTGGAGACGCAGGTCTGAGACGTGCCGTCAGCCGGAGTGACTTGGCCGAGGCTACGCGATACGACTGGCGGTACATCGCAGCCCCGGAGCGCCTGGCATGGCGTCCCGTCATCGCCTTGGCGGCAGTCGGAATGCGCACTGCGGCCCAGGAGCCCGAGACATGCGCTCGTCGAGGGTGATGAGGGCGGCGCCGAGAGCTTCGGCCAGCGCCACGTACCAGGCGTCGTAGGCAGTCAGGTTGTCCTGCAGCTGCCAGACTCGCAGTGCGTGAGGCTCGTAGGGGAAGAGATCCACTCGAAGCTCGACGAGATCGTCGTGGGCCTGAGCCGCACTGTCCGCGGAGAGGTCTCCGGCAAGCACAGCCCGACGCAGGATGTTGGCAGCTTCAACCGGCATCAGATGTGGCGCGGCGAGACTCTCGCGGGCGAGCTCAGATCCGGCCCATTGGCCGTCTGGGCCGTTGTCCACGAGAGCGGCCACCACCGCGCTTGCATCGACCACGACCGTCACGTGCGATCGGCATCACGGTGGCCGAGGATCCGCGCCGCCGAGAGGCTGGAGGATGTTGCTCGGGTGCGCGAGCGGGCGCGCCTGAGGACTTCTTCGACCGTGGGCTTGCGAGCCAACTCGATCAGCTCGCTGCGCAGGTGCTCCTGGAGCGAACGGCCGGCACGAGCTGCCCTGGCGGCAAGCTCGTCGCGCACGTCGTCAGGAACATTGCGTACGGTGATTGAGGTCATAGCAGCATTATGCAGCTAGTGACGGCAAACTGCAAGCGACACAGCACGCCACCTTGCTAGTCGCTCGCGATCCCGATGGCCGGTCTGACGTGGTTCGCGTTGTAGGCTTCGGCGAGCATGTATATCCCACCCCACAATGGGCCGCCAAGCGAAGAGGACGTCAGCCGCCTCCTGCTCGCGACGCGGGCGGGCGATCTGGTTACCGTCGGCGACGACGGACTCACGGTATCGATGATCCCGTTCCTGTACGACCCCTCGCTCGGGCGACGGGGCTCGCTGCTCGGTCACCTCGCCCGTCCGAACGGCCAGTGGCGGGGCGCCGACGGACACGAAGCGCTCGTCCTCGTCCACGGTCCGGACGGCTACGTGAGTCCCGCCTGGTACGCCGTGAAGCGTGAGCACGGGCGCGTGGTTCCAACATGGAACTACGTGCTCGTCGCCGTGCACGGAACGATCAGAGTCCACGATGACCCCGAATGGACGCGGGACGTCGTCGAGCGGCTGACGCGCGCGCACGAGGACGGACGCGCGGCGCCGTGGGCCGTATCCGATGCGCCGGAGCCGTACATCGCGGGCCAGCTCCGCGCGATCGTCGGGATAGACGTTGAGATCGACCGCGTCGAGGCGAAGTGGAAGCTGAGCCAGAACCGGAGCGCCGAAGACGTCGCCGGCGTGATCGCCGGCCTGGATGCTGGGTCCGACGATGACCGGGCGCTCGGGGAGGCGATGACGCGGGTGGAGGAGAGGAGATCCGACCGAGCTCGCTGAGAGACCCAGCCTACAACCGGCTTGAGGGTCGGATGGCACGAACCGGGTCGGTCTCGACGAACGCGTCGCAAGACCTTGGGTCCGCTACCCGCGCACCGAGCATTCCCTACCCGAATGATCAGCCGCAGACATCGAGGAGCGCCGGGCCTTGCGCTTCAGGAGCGCAGTGGCTGCAGAGCTCGTGCTCGGGGCATCCGCCCGATTGACACGTAAATCAGAAGCCGAAGGTCTATCCATGATCAGCGGGTATCATCGTGGCCCGCGCGCCTGTAGCTCAGTGGATAGAGCGTCGGCCTCCGGAGCCGAAGGTCGCAGGTTCGAATCCTGTCGGGCGCGCCATTTCAACCTTTTCGGGCAGGGCCAGCGCCAATCCGTGCGCGTAGGCCGCCGCGGTCAGCCGGACACCCACGATCTCGGGGCCCGCGACCGTGATCCGCTCGTAGATGGCGTGCATCAGATCTGCCTTCTCCTTCGGTACGTCTGCGATCTGGAAGGACTCGCCGAGGGCGCGGAGCCACTCGACTGCGCGGTGGCCCGGTAGGCCAGCTGCCGTTCGCTCCACGATGGCGTCCCGCTGTTCGCGGAGGGCCTTCAGGCGCGCCAGGTAAGAGTCGTCTCCGAGCAGGCCGCCAGCGTGCTCCAGCGCCAGCTCGCGGATCTGCCGATCGATCCGCGCTCGGTCGATCGCGACCGGCTGCTGCTTCGACCCGAGGGCCGCGACGACGGATGCCATGGTGACATCGTCGAGCGCGATGCCAGCCACCTGGGCCAGCACAGGCGTCTCCCAGGTCGCGTCGCCGAGGCGGGCCTTACGGCCCCAGGCCTCGCACGGGTTGGCGTGGTGCTTGCGGTGGCGGCCGTCGGCGAAGGTGCCGTCGTTGCGGAGCTGCCGACCACAGACGCATCCGAGAAGGCCGCCGAGCAGGTCGACTCGATCCCAGTTCTTCGGTCCCCCACCGCGGGTCTTGGCGCGTCGAACCTCCTCCACTCGCGCCCATAGCTCATCGGAGACGGGAGGCGCCGCCCGCCACGGTGCCGGCCGGCGCGTCTCGTTCTTGCCGCGGTGCCGCCGGATCCAGCCGTTGTAGAGCGGGTTCATGAGGATCATCCGGATCCGGGTGGCGGCGAGGCCGGTCTCTGCCTCGAGCTGCGTCGCGCTCAGGTTGCCGTGGGCGTACCGCTCAAATAGGCCGACAACGATGGGCATGCGCTCGGGGTCGATCTCGAGAGTGTGCGGCGGCTCCTGAAGCCGCCGGAATCCGATGGCGGCATGGCCGCCGGGATCGCGCTCCTGGTCGAACTTCGCGGCATAGCCCTCGGTGATGCGCTCCGAGAGGCGACGGCTGTACTTCTCCGCTCCCGCGGCCTCCGAGATGAGCTCGTCCCAGTCGGAGGGGTCGGAGCTCAGGATCTTCCGGTCGCACATGACGAGCGCGACACCATTCGGGTGCAGCTCGTCCTCAAGGAGCTCGAGGGTCCGGCGCAGGTTGCGCTGCCAGCGGTCCGAGTACCCGGTCAGGAGGAGGTCGAAGCGTCCAGTTCGGAGGTCGTCGACCATCGTGGCCATGGTCGAGGAGCGCCAGACGGTGCGGCCGCTGTGCGCGACCTGGTACACGAGCCCGGTGTCGACGAGGCCGTGGCGCTCGATGAACCGGTCCTGCTGCTCGCGCTGGCTCGCCGGGCCGTAGCGGTCGTACTGGCCGGCCGTGGACTCGCGGATCCAGCGGGCCGCCCGCAGGCCGCCGATCTCGTCGAGCGAGCGCGGCAGGCGCTTCACGCTGCGGGGTCCCGCTGGGTTCTGACCATCTCGGACACCTTTGCTCTCAAGTCAAGTCTCTCCCGCCGAAGACCGTCGGGGCCGTCGGGGTACCGCCGATGGAGGGCCTCGACGTAGCGCGCGAGGGCGGCGACGAGCGGATCGCGCTCCACGGGCGGTTGAGACTGGCTAGTCACGCGAGGCCGCCCCACTCGAAGCCATCTGGCCCGTCGACAACGGCTCGGAGGCGTGCTGCCGACTCGTCGGTCAGGACCTCGCCGAAGACCCGCAACGCCTCGCGGGCGACGTCAAGGTCAGCATGCAACGGAGTCGGCAGCGAAGCGTCACCAGCGTCACCCTCGTCACCGCGAGCACGATCCTCGGTGACGCTCGCCTCGTCCCACAGACCGATCCCGTCACCCTCCGGCCTCGTTGCGTCACCTCTACCCGAGGCCGGTGACGGTGGTGACGGTGGTGACGGCGTTTCGGGGACCATGCGGATGGCGATCAGACGGCGTCCGTGCGACTCGCGTCGCTTCTCGACCTCGATGCCGACCGAACGGAGGTTGGGCGCGATCCGGGCGAGCTCTCGCGAAAGCGACGTTGCGTTCCCGGGCCAGCCTTTGCGCCGCGTGGCCGACTCGCCCACGATGCCAGCGAGTCGATCGAGGAGTTCGGTGGCGGTCCCCACGAACTCGCCCGATTCCAGGAGCGTGCGCATCGGCGGGACGATCACCGCAGCGTCGAGGGCGATCTCGTGGATGGCGTCGCGATTGCCGGTGTATGCCCTCAGGAACGAGCCGGAGGGCCAGCCCAGCGCCGGTTCGGCGGCAACGACGGTCTTCCAAGGGCGCAGAACCCGCGTGTGGGTCCCCCCGGTCGCCCTCTGAGGCACCCTTCGTCGAGTTGCACGACCGACAGAGGACGGCGCAGTTGGCGATGTCGAATGGCGCTCCACCCGCTGCGAGCGGCACGATGTGATCGGCGGTCAGGTCT
>JACPOR010000051.1 GCA_016191425.1 Chloroflexota bacterium | reverse complement strand
CCTCGTCCCGGCCAAGGCCACGATCCCCTGGACACCCCCGCGAAACCACCCCTGGAACCGGGTCACGCCCGGCAGCAAGCTCGAGAAGCGACTGACAGAATCACTCGGCAGTTGAACTGACAGATTCACTCGGCTTCGACAGCCGGGACCCATCGCGTGCCACCCTGGTACATCGGGCGTGCCTGGGCCGGCATGCCTGGGCCGGCATGCCTGGGCCGGCGGTCCCCTCGTGCGTAGAATCCGCGAGGGACGGCCGCCGGATGGTCCGGCCTCGGCGGATGCTCCCCGGCGGTCGCCCGGGCGCGGGGCTAGAATGGCGCTCATGGCCCACCGAGTGACCCTGATCCCCGGCGACGGCATCGGACCGGAGCTGGCGGAGGCAACACGACGCGTCCTCGACGCGACCGGAGTCGCCTTCGAGTGGGAGGTGGTCGAGGCGGGCGAGGCGTGCATCGCCGAGCACGGCACACCGCTCCCTGAGTACGTGCTCGACTCGATCCGGCGGAACGCGATCGCCCTGAAGGGACCCATCACGACGCCTGTCGGGGAGGGGTTCCGGAGCGTCAACGTGACGCTGCGCCAGGCGCTCAACCTGTACGCGAACCTTCGCCCGGCGCGCTCGATCAGGGGCCTCGAGACGCGCTATGAGGACGTCGACCTCGTCATCGTCCGCGAGAACACCGAGGACCTCTACGCCGGGATCGAGCACATGGTCGGGCCCGACGCCGCGGAGAGCATCAAGATCATCACCCGGGCCGCTTCCGAACGGATCGCCCGGTATGCCTTCGACTACGCCGTCGCCAACCATCGACACAAGGTCACGGCAGTCCACAAGGCCAACATCATGAAGCTGTCCGACGGGCTCTTCCTCGAGTCCTGCCGGCACGTCGCCGCCGCTTACGCAGGGCAGATCGAGTTCGAGGACCGGATCGTCGACAACATGTGCATGCAGCTGGTCCAGAACCCCTCCCAGTTCGACGTCCTCGTCCTGCCGAACCTGTACGGCGACATCGTGTCCGACCTGTGTGCCGGCCTGGTCGGCGGGCTCGGCGTCGCGCCCGGGGCCAACATCGGCATGGACAGCGCGGTCTTCGAGCCGGTCCACGGATCGGCACCCAAGTACGCGGGACAGGATCGGGCCAACCCCACCGCCATGATCCTCTCCGGCGTCCTGATGCTCCGCCATCTCGGCTACGTGGCAGTCGCCGATGGGGTAGAGACCGTGATCCGTGACGTCATCGCCGAAGGCGCCACCGTGACGCACGATCTCGGCGGCACTGCCGGGACCCGCGAGTTTGCCGACGCCATCGTCCGGCGACTGGAGGCCGCGCCCGCCGTCGCGGCTTCGGCCGAGTGACGCGGCGGGCGTCGAAACGATGATGCTCCTGCGGTATCGCGGTCGGGAGGGGATGCTCGCCTGGGCGTTCCACCGTATCGCCGGCGTCGCGATCTGGGCGTTCGTCGTCCTCCACGTCGTGGACATCTACCTGGTCGGCGGCAATCCTGGCGCCTACAACGAGTTGCTCAAGATCTACGCAAGCCCCATCGGTCGGGTGTTGGAAGCGGCCCTCGGGGCAGCCCTGCTGTACCACGCCCTCAACGGCCTCCGGATCATCCTGATGGATTTCTGGCCCGCCCTGACCCGATGGCATCGAGAGCTCTGGTACGTGTCATGGGGCATCTTCGTCATCGTTGGCGTACCGGTCGGCTGGATCATCCTCAAGCCGATCTGGGAAGGCGTTCCCAGGTGAGCACCCGGTACTCGCGCGTCGGGCGCCCTCGTCCTGCCGGTCGTGGCCTGGAGCTGGCCATCTGGTTCATGATGCGCCTCACGGGTCTCGGGCTCTTCGTGCTCGCCCTGACCCATTTCATGATCACGCACGTCCTGTACGACCCGGCCGAGCAGACCGCATCCTGGATCGCCCAGGTGCGCTGGAGCAGCCTGTTCTGGCGCGTGTTCGACTGGTTGCTGCTGATGCTGGTGCTGTTCCACGGCTTCATGGGCGTCCGAACGGTCATCGTCGACTACGCGTCCGGCCGGGCACGCCGCGTGCTGGTCATCGGGCTGTATCTGATCGCCCTCGTCCTGTTCGTCCTCGGCACGACGGTCGTCACGACGCTGCCCGTCGTCCCGAAGGCCTGAGGGCGTCGGTGCAGCACGAAGCACTGATCGTCGGAGCAGGCGGCGCCGGCCTGTGGGCGGCCCTCGAACTCGCCAAAGCCGGCGTTGACGCTGCGGTCCTGACGAAGCTCTATCCCACCCGGTCCCATACCGGCGCCGCCCAGGGTGGCGTGTGTGCTGCTCTGGGCAACCAGGAGGAGGACCACTGGGAGTGGCACATGTTCGACACGATCAAGGGTGGCGACTACCTCGTGGACCAGGACGCCGCCGAGATCCTCGCCCGCGAGGCGATCGAGACCGTGATCGAGCTCGAGCACATGGGCCTGCCATTCAACCGGACGCCGGACGGCAAGATCGATCAACGCCGCTTCGGAGGACATACCCGCAACTTCGGCGAGGGCCCCGTCCGGCGGGCCTGCTACGCGGTCGATCGCACCGGCCACATGATCCTCCAGACGCTCTATCAGCAGTGCATCAAGTTCGGCGTGAAGTTCTACGACGAGTATCACGTCGTCGACCTCCTGTCGGACGGGGGTGAACTCGGATCTGGCGGCCGCGCTGCCGGTGTGGTGGCCTATCGGATCGCCGATGGCGAGCTCCATACCATCCGGTCCAAGGCGGTCATGCTGGCCACAGGCGGCTTCGGACGAATGTTCCGGGTCACCTCCAATGCCTGGTCGCTGACCGGTGACGGAATCGCCCTGGCCTACCGGCACGGCATTCCCATGCAGGACATGGAGTTCTACCAGTTCCATCCGACGGGGATCGTTGGCATCGGGATCCTCCTGTCCGAGGCTGCCCGTGGCGAGGGCGGCACGCTCCTCAACGATGCGGGCGAGCGGTTCATGGAGCGCTACGCTCCGACGCTGATGGAGCTCGCGCCGCGCGACATGGTGAGCCGCGCGATCTACCAGGAGATCAGGGCCGGGCGGGGGATCGGGGGCAAGGACTACGTCTACCTTGACGTTCGACACCTCGGTCGGGCGGTCATCGAGGAGAAACTTGCTGATATCACCGAATTCGCCCGGGTCTACCAGGGCGTCGAGCCCATCACGCAGCCGGTGCCGACGCAGCCGACTGCCCACTACGCGATGGGCGGAATTCCGACCGACACGGACTCCCGGGTCACCCGAGACGAGCATGGGACGGTCGTTCCGGGCCTGTATGCCGCCGGCGAGGCCGCCTGTGTCTCGGTTCACGGCGCCAACCGACTGGGCACGAACTCCCTCGTCGATCTCCTGGTTTTCGGACGTCGAGCAGGCCGGCGGATGGCCGCTGATGTTGGCGGCTGGGCCATTCCCGGAGTACCCGACGACGCAGCCGATCCCAGCCGAGGCGAACTCGAGCGCATCCGCTCGGCTCCGCGGCGCGAGCAGGCGGCAAGGATCAAGACCG
The DNA here is from genome assembly GCA_016191425.1 of Chloroflexota bacterium. Taxonomy (GTDB): domain Bacteria; phylum Chloroflexota; class Limnocylindria; order Limnocylindrales; family CSP1-4; genus UBA5189. The sequence goes on along the minus strand of JACPOR010000051.1, from coordinate 53,916 downwards.
ACCTGGCAAACGTGATGATGGACAACGTCGGGGTGTATCGCGACGAGGGCCTCCTCATGACCGCCCGCGATACCGTCCGAACGCTGCGTGAGCGTTATCGCGACGTATCGATCGACGACAAGGGCCGGACCTTCAACACCGACCTCCTCGAGGCACACGAACTCGGCTACCTGCTCGATTGTGCGGAGACGACGGTGGCGAGCGCCCTTGCCCGGAGGGAAAGCCGGGGTGCCCACGCCCGCGAGGACTACAGGGGGCGCGACGACGTGAACTTCCTGGCCCACAGCCTTGCCTATCGCGGCGAGGGTGGGCCACGTCTCCGCTACAAGCCCGTCACGATCACCCAGTTCCAGCCTAAGCCGCGGACGTATTAGGGATCCATCAGGGATGCAGATCGATCTCCGAATCCTCCGATACGACCCGGAACGCGACGCGAAGCCCCATTGGCAGAGCTATGCGGTCGAGGCAGATCCACGGGCGGATCGCGTGCTCGATCTCCTCCATCGGGTCAAGTACGAGCACGACGGGAGCCTCACCTTCCGTCGTTCGTGCGCCCACGGAATCTGTGGATCGGTCAACGAGGCTCCGGCCCCGCAACGGGAGCGCCTCCAGTCGGTCGAGGAACGGGCCCGCTACGACGACACAACCAAATGCATCCTCTGCGCCGCCTGCACGACGTCGTGTCCCTCCTTCTGGTCGAAGGAGGCGTATGTCGGCCCCGCAGCGATCGTGAATGCACACCGGTTCATCTTTGATTCGCGCGACGAGGGGGGCGACGAGCGCCTGGAGATCCTTGCCGGTGACGATGGGGTCTGGCGATGCCGGACCATCTTCAACTGCACCGACGCCTGTCCGCGCGGAATCCATATCACGCAGGCGATCCTTGAAGTGAGCGCCGCCATCGTGGAGCGACGGCAATAGCCGGGCGTAAGCCCGGGGACGACCTGACCCTCGGCCTCGATGTCGATCCCGCCCGTCGATTGGCCGACGATCGTGAGCGACCGCCGCGCCCGCCGGGGGTCGGGTATCTGATCCGGACGGACGGCGCGGCACGGGGAAACCCGGGACCGGCCTCGGCCGGAGCGGTCCTGATCCGGCTGGATCGGCGCGACGCCCGGGATCCGCTGGCACCCCCCGATGCGAGCGTCTCCGAATACCTCGGGATTCGCACGAACAACGTCGCCGAGTACGTCGGGGTCGTGCGGGCTGTCGCCCTGGCCCGAGACCTGGGGGCGGAGCGGGTGGAGATGCTCCTCGACTCCAAGCTGATCGTGGAACAGCTGCACGGCCGCTGGCGCGTCAAGGACGCGAAATTGCAGCCTCTCTGGGCCGAAGCAGTGCGAACCCTGAAGTCCTTTCCGCGGGGTTGGACCGCGGGCCATGTCCCACGCGCCCAGAACGGTGCCGCGGATGCCCTGGCGAATGCGGCCATCGATCGCGTGGCCGCCGGAGGTCCGGCGGTGGTGATCATCAGACCGGACTGACCAACACGGGGCAGGCCCGGGCGGCATCGACCCCGGGCGGCATTGACCGGGTGGTATCGACCCGGGCGGCAGGGGACTCGCCCCGACCGGGTAGACTCCTCGGGTCAGCGAGGCGATCGGATGGTCGCGCGGCGACGGGGCAACCCGAGCGCCGTGAGGAAAGTCCGAGCTCCACAGCGCAAGGTAGCGGGTAACTCCCGCCCGCCGCGAGGCGAGGACGAGCGCCACAGTGACGATGTCGCCGGCAATGGCCGGCGAAGTGAAACGGGCAAGCTCTACCTGGAGCAAGGCCAAATAGGAGGGCGCAACCCGGCTTGCCGGGGGAGAGGCGCGCTGCCCAGCCCTCGGGTCGGCCGCACGAGCTGGCGGGTAACCGCCGGCCTCAGATGGATGGCCATCCCCGTCGCCGCCTCGGTGGTGACGGGACAGAACTCGGCTTACAGATCGCCTCGCTGGCGCCTCACCCGGTTCCACGCACGAATCAGCCCCGGAGGCGGCCTGGCGTCGAGGGGCTGCACTCAGTTCTGCACACGTTTGGGGCCTTCGACGCCCGCCTCGTCAGCGTGCGGCTGCAACCCATCAATGTCGACACGAGATTGAAGGGATGGGACCCGACTGACCCACTAACCCTTCAATGTCAACCGAGGATCCAAGGGGAAGGGGCGCAGAGGGTCGAGGTCGCTCCGAGGCGCGCCATCGACGAGATCCTCGTGCGTCCGACTGCAGCGGCACGCGCGAGGTCCGTCCTCGAACGGACGGGCCGTGAGACTACGGAAGCTTGACATAAACGGGATGGTTTGCGTAGTCTTAGCCCATGAGCGAGACACGCGAAGGCGCCAAGCTGATCGAGGTCGTGCACCTGGCCCTCCTCCAGGCGCTGCCGTCGCGCATGCCCGTCGGCAGCTACATCGTGAAGGGCGGCGCCAACCTGCGGCTCTTCGAGCAGAGCGCCCGCCGGTCACAGGATATCGACCTCGACTACGCGGGCCGGCCAGACCGCTTCGACCAGGTCGAGGAGCAGGTCGACGCGACCCTGCGGTCGCCCGTCTTCCAGAACGTCCTGCGGCTCGCCGGCGTCGCCATGAGCGAGCCAACCAAGCCCAAGCAGACCGACACGACGCGCCGCTGGAAGTTCAACGTGGAGGGCGAGGGCGCCTTTCTCAACTCCAAGATCGAGTTCAGCAACCGCGGCGTCGATGACCCCGAGCACGCCTTCGAGACCGCGCGCGACGACATCGGCCGCGGGCTCGGCCTGCGCGTGGTGCGGGCGGACCGCTACCTGCCGCCCGCCGCCATCCGCCAGAAGGTCCGCGCCCTGGTGCAGCGCAGGGAGACCGAGCCCCGCGACGTGTTCGACCTCGACCTCCTGTTCGCGCGCCACCCGGCAGCAGTCGGGCCGGGCGACGTCCCCGCGGCCGAGCTCGATGCCGCCGCCGCCGCCGCGCTCTCGATCGGCTACGACGCCTACCGGGAGCTCGTGGTCGAGTTCATCGAGGACGAGCAGGTGCAGGTCTACGAGCGCGAGGAAGTGTGGTCGGACATGGTCCTCAAGGTGGTCGAGCGGCTGGAGGCGCTCCGGTGACCGGCCTCGCCGCCTACGGCCGCCTGGAAGGGCTCGGCGGTGTCGTGACGACCGCCGAGGCGGCCGCGGCGCTCCGCGTAAGCGCGTCGGCTGCAAGCCGGACCCTGAAGGCGCTCGAGGCCGAGGGCCGCGCCACGCGCCTGCGGACCGGCCTGTGGCACATCGGGCCCGGCCGCCCCATGGCGACGGCGATCGTGCGCGACGTCCTGCGGCCCCACCCCGCCTACATCTCGTTCCTCTCGGCGCTCAACATCGCAGGCGCCATCGACCAGCGCCCGAGAACGATCAGTGTCGCCTCGCTCGACCGGGCCCGGACGATCGAGACGGCGGTCGGGACCTACACCGTCCACCACCTGCCCCCCGCGCTCTTCGGCGGCTGGGAGGAAACGCGCAACGGCCCGGTGGCGACACCGGTCAAGGCCATCTTCGACCTGTGCTACGTCTCCGCGGCCCACCGGGGTCGGGCCCGCCGCCTGCCCGAGCTGGAGGTGCCCGGACTCCACTCCGTCGAGCAGTTCGAGCCGTGGCTGTCGCGCATCGAGAGCCCACGGGTGCGATCGGTCACCGAGACCGGCCTGCGGAGCGCAATCGCCCGCTCATACACCCGCTGAAGCGGCCCTCGAGGCGATTGCCGCGGCGGGCGAAGACGGGGCGGCGGGGCTGGGCTGCGGTAATACTCGTGACTATCACCGGAGCTTCAGGTCGAGTGAAGTGATCACCCGACCGAGTCCGGTGCGGGATCTCAGACTGCCGCCTCGGCGGCCGCCGTCTGGCGTCCCAGGGCGGCGTCGATCCGCTCAAACGGGCGTCTGGACTCAACTCGGCTTACAGATCGCCTCGCTGGCGCACCAACCCCCACGACCGGAGATGACCTCGAGCGGCGTCCTCAATCCTCATCCGGTCGGAAGATATGGGCCGCCGTGCAGCTGTTGCACACATCCATCGCAACGTCGAGGTCGCCGATGGGGATGGGAACCTTCCGATCCGGGTACAGGCACTCGACGTCGTACACGCGCTCGAACCGCGAATCGACCTGGATCAGCCTTCGGAAGGTGCAACGGCGAATGCGGTGCGGCGCCAACCGATAGGGATCCGTCTCGGAGGGCGTGGCCGGAATTTGCAGCGCCACGAGCGGGCCAACCTCGAATGCGGAGTGGTTGCGGGTCAATGCGACCAGCACGTCGAGCCGAAGCCTAGCACCGGGAATCAGGGCACGGCTACACGGAAAAGGTACTAGAGTCAGCGTCCGGCAGGTGCCAGTCAGTCGAGGGAGGGTCGTGGACGCGGATCAGCGAGTGGCAAGGTCCAACCTGGAGCTGCGATCTCCCGACCCCGCGATCTGCCCGTTCCTTCGAGCCGAGACGGAGGGGCGCGTCGAGGCGCCGACCGAGGCACCGGACGAACGCAATCGCTGCATCGCCGGCGATCTTCCCGAGGCAGTCCAGCTGGACTGGCAGGGCACCGCGTGTCTCGCCGGCGCCCATGTGCGCTGCCGCCGCTACCTGCTCGGCGCGGCCCGTGCCGCCGGCGCCGCTGGAGGTGTCGGCGCGGCCCGAGCCGCCGGAGGCGCCCGTGCCGCCGGCGCTTCGGACGCGGTCGGAGCCGGCGACGTTGCAGGGACAGCAGCAACCCCCGACCCGACCGGTATCTCCGGAATACCGATCGACCCGCCCATCGGCAACGACCTGTCACGACAGCCTGCCGGGGCCACGCGCCATGGAGATGGAGAGCATCGCAGTCCGCGGATCCTGACGCCGGCCATCGCCGTATCGCTCGTCCTCTTGGTCGCGTCGGCGGCCGCGGCCGTGACGTTCGTCACGGCATCCGGTGGCCTCCAGCTCTCCGGGGCGATCCCCACCCAGTCCATGTCCCCGGGCGCGGCGCCTCTGGAGTCGCCGACTCCCTCAACGCCGGACTCGACGCCGGCCCCAACGACCGTCGCCCAACCAACCTTGGGCGTTACGTCGTCGCCGGCCTCCACACCGACGCCGACCCTCACGCCAACCCCGGCGCAGACGAGCGATCGGTACGCCCTGCTGACCCCATGTCCCTCGAAGCCGTCCTGCTACCTGTACACGGTCCAGCCTGGCAACAACCTGCGGAGCATCGCGAACTTCTTCGGCACTCCGTTCGCGACCGTCCTCGATCTCAATCCCCAGATCACCGATCCCTCGACGATCCACGCAGGTGACGTGATCGTCCTGCCCCCTCCGTCGCGCTGACCGGGCCGACTGGCTCGCTGCGTCGATCGGGATCAGGCTGCGCGCTGCCGTCGGAAGCGGCGGCCAAGCCGTGAAGAAGCGGCGGCCAAGCCCGTAAGAAGCCGCGGCCAAGCCGGTAAGAAGCGGCGGCCACGCCCGGTCATGACGCGTGGTGTTCCAGCGTGGGGTCTGAGTTCGACTCGCTCCGCCCAGGCGCGTTCTGTTGATCTGCCAGGTCGCGGTCGCAGGAACGGCCCGCCCATGGCCAGTGAAAGCGCCACACGTCACGTCGCACGTCCTGACAGCACTGCAGCTCGGGGACACGGACGGAATCCGCCGAAAATTGCCCGTTGACGGCTGGCCAGAGCCGCGTATCATGCCCGCAGTGGCGAAATGTGGGGAGAAGTGGGGAACCACTCCGAACCGTCGCCATCAGCGGACGATCGGTAGGGCACACCGGGACCTCCGCGACACCTAGGACGGGCTCGCGGCGACATACGCCGCGGGCCCGTCGAAACCTCGGATCAAGGGTGGCCCGATCGGTGTTCACCGGCGAGTATCGGCACACGCTGGACGACAAGGGGCGGCTGGCCGTCCCGTCGCGATTCCGCGCGCAACTCGATGGCGGGGCCGTGGTGTCCCGTTGGATCGATGGGTGCCTCGCCATTCACACCCGATCCGGATGGGACGAGTTGTCCGAGAAGATCGCCGCGCTGCCGATCACCGACGCACCGTCGCGACTCTTCGGTCGGAGCATCTTCGCCGGCGCGACCGAGTCGGATCTCGATCGACAGGGCCGGATGCTCCTGCCGGCCTATCTCCGTGAAGCGATCGGCCTCGATGCCGATGCCATCGTCGTCGGAGCACGCGACCACGCCGAGATCTGGGCTCCGGCCACCTGGGCCGAGTACCGCCGGGCGATGGACGACCCGGAGGCCTTCGCCCAGGCGATCCAGGGGCTCGGGATCTAAGTGGACCAGATGCGTTTCCAGGATTTCGCCAGTCCGCGACAGCAGTCGGCAAGATCGTGGTGAGCGTTGGACACGTGCCAGTGCTCATCGACGAGGTCGTGACCATGCTCGCACCCACTCCGGGCAGCCTGCAGATCGACGGCACGGTCGGCGCTGGCGGGCACGCCGAGCGAATCCTGGAGGCGACCGACCCTGATGGCCGCCTCCTCGGCCTTGACGCCGATGGGGCGGCCATCGCCAGAGTGCGCGACCGGTTATCACCGCGTTTCGGCGATCGACTTCGCCTTCGCCAGGCGAACTTCCGCGACCTCGCCCGGATTGCGCCCTCTGAAGGCTTCGGAGCGGTGGACGGCTGCTTCCTCGATCTCGGGCTCTCCAGCCATCAGCTGGCCGATACGGATCGGGGCTTCGGCTTTCGCGCGGGCGGCCCGCTCGACATGCGGTTCGACGTGACGCGCGGTGTCCCGGCAGCCGAGCTGCTCGCCTCGCTTGACGCGCAGGCGCTCGCGGCGTTGTTCCGCCGCTACGGCGAGGAGCCATTCGCAGGTCGGATCGCCCGGGCGATCGTCGAGGCGCGCACAGCCGCGTCCGTCCGGACGGCCGAGGAGCTGGCCGGGCTGATCGAACGTGTTGTCCCGTCGCGCGCGCCCGGCCGCCGTCGAGTGCACCCGGCGACGCGGGTCTTCCAGGCCCTGCGAATCGCCGTCAACGAGGAGCTGGAGGCACTGTCCGACGGGTTGACCGGCGCACTCGACCTGCTGCGCCCCGGGGGGCGACTGGCCGTTCTCAGCTACCACTCGCTGGAGGACAGGATCGTGAAGCGCTTCTTCCAGGCCGAGCGGCGTGGTTGCGTCTGCCCGCCAGAAGCTCCGGTGTGCGTCTGCGGGCGCTCCCCGCGGCTGCGTCTCGTGACCCCCAGGGGGGTCGTCCCGGGAGAGGAGGAACTCGCCGTCAATCCCCGCGCTCGAAGCGCCCGGCTCCGGGTGGCGGAGCGTCTCGCCGCCTAGAAAAAGCGATCCTGGATCGACGGGGAGGAGCCGTCGAACGGCCATAGGGAGGAGGAGTCCCGATGAGCAAGCACCACCAGAACAGCCGTCGTCGATCGTATGGTCGACGACAGCACGAGGTCCACGAGCGCAATGAGCGACGGATCGACCGGGGTCGCCCCGAAGTGCACTGGGCCGAGGCTTCTGACGCGAATCAGGCCGACCCACTCGCATTCATGGATCCGCGCCTGCCGCGCCTCCGGTTCGGGTTCATCGACTGATGGCAATCTACCAGGAAGCCCGGGGTGGTTTCGAGGTACCCCGTCCGGCGCTCGACCTCGGCCTGCCGCCGGTCTGGGCGCGGCGCCGGACCTCGACCGAGGCCGGCCTTGTCCGGGCAGGGCGTCCGACGCGTGTCGGAACGATGCTCGCGGCGATTGTCGTGGCATTCGTCCTCGCCTTCCTGTCGCTGAGCCAGAGTGTTCGCGTATCGGCCACGAGCTACGACATCGTCCGCCTCGGCTCGGAATACGAGCGCCTGGCCGCTCTCCGGCAGGACCTCCGCTCCGACCTCGACCGGCTGGGCTCAGAGCCCGCGATCCGGAAGCTGGGATTGGACAGCGGCCTCAGCCAACTCGACGCGCCCCTGATCATTCCGGCTCGCTAGGACCGGCCGAGTGATCCCGTGATCCTCGGACGGACGGATTCGCGCGGCCGCCTGACCTTCCTTCTGCTCGTCTTCGTCCTGTTCGCGGGAGCCCTGGTGGCTCGGCTCGGCTGGTGGCAGGTGGCCCGCCGCGATGACCTCGCCGGGAGCGCCCAGCGACAGATCTATCTCCGGACCGAGGTCCCCGCCCTCCGCGGCGCGATCTACGACCGAAGTGGCACGGTTGTCCTGGCCGACAGTGTCACCCGCGACCGGCTGATCGCCAACCCGGCCCGCCTGACACCGCGTGATCGGGAAGCGCTCGTCAAGCTGCTGGCCGACCGCCTCGGTCTCGATGCAGCGGCGGCCGATGCCGTGCGTCAGCGCCTCGCGAGCGACCGAACCTATGTGGTGGCGATGCGGGACCTGGGCCGGGACGACAGCGGGGCGATCGTGAATGCGGCCGAAGCGATGGGCATCACGGGCCTCAGCGTTGAATCGGCGCAGGTTCGCCTCTACCCGCAATCGGGCGGCGGCCCGTTGACCTCGCTCGCGGCCAACCTCCTCGGGTTCGTCAATCGCGAGGGTAGCGGTCAGTACGGGGTAGAGCAGTACTACCAGGATCTCCTTGCGGGCTCACCGACGGTCGTGGAGTCGGACCGGGACGCCAATGGCCAGCCCATCGAGGAGACCCAGCAGATCGTCAGGGCCGGAACGAAGGGCTCTGATCTCAGCCTGACCATCGACGCTGGCCTGCAACTGGCCGTGGAGCAGGAGGTCATGGCGGCATGGGTCGCTGACTCCGCAAGAAGCGTCTCGGCGGTCGTCCTCGATCCCTACTCCGGCGCGATCCTGGCCGAGGCGACGTATCCGTCCTACGACGGGAACGACTACGGCGCGGTTGCCGCAACCGACCCGGGGCGCTTCGTCGACCCGATCATCTCGGAGGTCTACGAGCCGGGATCCGTGTTCAAGATGTTGACGGTCGTGGCCGGCCTCGAAACGGGCACGGTCACGATGGCCACGAAGTTCAATGACACGGGAACGCTCAAGCTTGACAACGGCAGGACCAAGGTGGACGACGCGGATCGCAAGGCCATGGGCGTGCTGCGCCTCGAGGACGCGATTGCGTACTCCCGGAACGTCGTGGCGGCGAAGGTGGCCCTGGGCCTCGCGCCAACCACGAAGGAGGCGTCCACCATCCTCCACGATGTCTGGACGCGGATGGGCTTTGGATCCAAGTCCGGAGTCGACGTCGCTGGCGATGTGAGCGGCATCGTCCGCGATCCCGCGACCAGGGCGTGGCGTCAGATCGACCTCGCCAACGGCGCCTTCGGCCAGGGAGTCGCGGTCACGCCGCTCCAATTGGCAACCGCCTATTCGGCGATGATCAACGGCGGCACGCTCGTGACGCCGCACGTTGTCGGGGCGATCGACGGCAAGCCGGTTGCAGTGTCCGATCGCGGGCGCGTCCTCGACCCGAGCCTCTCACCGATCCTCACGGGCCTCATGAACCACGTGGTATCAACCGTCCCGTTCTACCGCGACCGAACCCTCATCCCCGGCTACTACGTCGGCGGCAAGACCGGCACGGCGCAGATCTGGGACTCGAAGGCCAGCGCCTGGAAGGCACGCGTCTTCAACTTCTCGTTCGTCGGGTACGCGGGACGCCAGGTCGGGTCCCCCGACCTCGTCGTCTCGGTCCTCATCAAGGAAGGGACCCCCAACGTTCGGCGCGTAGGCCAGATCGCCCTGCCGGTGATGTCGTTCGAGCTGTTCAGGCGCATCGCGACCGATGCCCTGGGCATCCCCGGGCTGCTTCCCGAGTTGGCGCCGGTCGAGGACCCAACCGGCCGGGTCGGCGACTGACCGTGATGCTCCTCCCGGTTCTGCCCTCCGGCAAAGCCCGGTATGCCACACTTCGGAACGTGTCCGATGCCTCCTCGCCATCGCCTGCCGGTCGCGCAGCACCGGCCGATGGTCTCGAGCGCGAGTCACTCTCCGCGGGCGATCTCGTTGCCCTGACCGCCGGCCGTCTCATCCGCGACTCCCTCAGGCCCGTTCTCGGTGCGGCCGTGGACTCCCGGCTCGTTCGGCCGGGGGAGCTGTTCGTCGCGCTGCCCGGCGCGCGTACCGATGGCCATCGATTTCTGCGCGAGGCCGTGGTCGCGGGCGCGGCAGCCCTGCTCGTCACGGGGACCCCGGATTCCGCCACTCTGGCGGCCCTCGGGGATGTGACGATCGTTGCGACGCCCGATCCGCTCTCCGGCCTGCAGGCCCTCGCCGCCGCGTGGCGCTCCCGCTTCAGCCCGCTCGTCGTCGGCGTCACCGGCAGCATCGCCAAGACGTCCACCAAGGAAGCGATCGCGGTCGTGCTCGGCGCTCGAGGCCGGACGCTTCGGACCGAAGGCAACCAGAACAACGAAATCGGCGTTCCCCTCGCGCTGCTGCGGTTGGGTTCGGACGATGTCCACGTCGTTCTGGAGATGGGGATGTACGCGACCGGTGAAATCGCCCATCTCGCGACGCTCGCACGACCCGAGATCGGGGTCGTGACGGCGGTACTTCCCGTCCACCTCAGCCGGATCGGGTCGATCCAGGCCGTCGAGGATGCCAAGGCGGAACTCGTGGAGGCCCTCCCGTCAACCGGCGTGGCCGTCCTCAATGCGGACGACCCGCGGGTCCGGACCTTCGGGAAGCGGACCAGGGCCCGGGTCGTCACCTACGGGTTCTCCCCAGACGCGGACTTCCGCGCGGAGCGGGTCAGGTCGGCCGGGGCGGCCGGCATGCGGTTCGATCTCCGCCAGCCGGGCACCCGGGGTGCGATACGCGCCGCCGTCTCCATTCCAGCGCTCGGGCGCCTCTCCGTACATAACGCACTCGCGGCCGCGGCTGTCGGGGCCGCCGCGGGTCTCTCCCTCGGCGAGGTCGTCGCGGCACTCTCGAAGGGCTGGTCGGCGGCGCATCGGGGTGAGCTCATCTCCGTCGGTGGCCTGACCATCATCGACGACAGCTACAACGCGTCGCCGGCGTCGATGATGGCGGCGCTCGAGCTGCTCGCCGGTCTGCCTGGTCGAAAGGTCGCGGTCCTCGGCGAGATGCTGGAGCTCGGCGATCAGGCGCCGACCGGCCATCACGAAACCGGGGAAGCCGCCGCGGACGTGGCCGAGCTGCTGATCGTGATCGGTGACGGCGCGGCCGAGATCGCGGCCGGCGCGCGGGCCGCGGGCATGCCGCCGGGCGCGGTCGTCGAAGTCGCGGATCGCACCGCGGCACTGGCGGAACTCGAGTTCAGACTCCGCCGCAGGGACGTCGTGCTGGTCAAGGCATCGCGAGGCGCCGAACTCGATCTTCTGGTCGACGAACTGAAGAGATCCCTCGCGTGACCGTCGAGCTGATCCAGGGGTTGCTGCTGGCCTTCGCCCTCGTCGTCATCCTCATGCCATCCTATATCCGGCTGCTCAGGGCGGCGGGCATGGGCAAGCGCATCCGAGCGGAGGGTCCTGAGGCGCACCTCGCCAAGGGGGGTACGCCGACCATGGGTGGCCTGCTCGTCATCGTGGTGGTCCTGGTCCTGTTCTTCCTGCTCAGGGGGTTCCCGCAGCGGGCCATCATCGCCCCTCTCGCGACGCTGCTCCTCGTGGGCGTGCTCGGGGCTGCCGATGACTTTCTCAACGCCCGGACGGGAGAAGGGATCCGGGCTCGGCACAAGATGCTCTGGCTGATCGTGGTCGCTGCCGTGGTCGCCTTCCAGATCCAGTCGACGTACTCGATCGATGAGATCGCCGTGCCGTTCGTCGGCGCCGTGGGCATCGCACCGTGGGTGTTCGTGATCTTCGCCGCTTTCGCGATCATCGCCGCGAGCAACGGCGTGAACCTGACCGATGGCCTCGACGGCCTCGCCGGGGGAACGCTCATCTTCGCCTTCGTCGCGTTCCTGTTGATCGCCCTCCTCAACGTGGTCCCGCAACCAGACGGCACGCTCGGCAACCAGCCGAACCTCGCCTTCCTCTCCGCCCTGATCATCGGGGCCCTCCTCGGGTTCCTATGGTTCAACGTGCACCCGGCCCAGATCTTCATGGGCGACTCAGGATCGCTGGCCCTGGGGGCGACCCTGGCGGTCATCGCCCTGGTCACCGGCCAGATCCTGGTGCTGCCGCTCATCGGGCTGGTCTTTGTGGTGGAGACGGCGTCCGACATCATCCAGATCGGCTTCTACAAGCTCAGCCACGGCAGGCGCGTCTTCCGAATGGCGCCGCTCCACCACCACTTCGAACTGTCCGGGTGGGACGAGGAGAAGATCACCCTGCGCTTCTGGATCATCGGAATCCTCGCAGGCCTCCTCGGCGTCACCCTGTTCCTCGCCTCGATCGACCAGTTGCGCTGATGCTCATGACCCGGCGATCGACCGACGGCGTGATCGATCTCGACACCTTGTCGATGGCAGCAATCCGGGCGGGCGTCCTGGAGGACCGGCCGGTGACGGTGCTCGGCTTCGCCCGGACGGGCCTCGCGACGGCCCGGTTCCTGGCCGACGCAGGCGCACGGGTCACGATCTACGACAGGCGCTCCCGTGGCGAGCTGGAGCCCTCGATCGCGTCGCTCGGAGGTCGATCGGTGCGCCTTGCGCTCGGGCCCGATGTCGTTGCGGCGAGCACCTGGGCGGACGCCGCCCTCGTGGTTACGTCGCCATCGATCACGCCCGACTACCCGACGACCGAGCCGACGCTGCGGGCCGCCCTGGCCGATCTCGTCACGGCCCGTTCGACTGCCGTCGCAGGTACACCCGCCCTGGTCTCCGAGCCGGATCTCTTCCTGAGGCTCTGCCCCGCGCCGACGATCGGCGTGACCGGGACGAAGGGCAAGACGACCACGGCGTCGTTCACCGCGGCCGTCCTCGACGGCAATCCCGCGCACCCGGTGATGCTGGGTGGGAACATCGGCCTGCCCCTCATCGAGCGACTCCCGGAGCTGACGACAGACCACCGCGTGGTGATCGAGCTGTCCGAACTTCAGCTGCCCACCCTTTCGCGCGGGACGATGGTCGGCGTCTACACGAACGTCACCGCCGACCACCTCGATCGCCACGGTTCCATGGCCGCGTATCGGCGGGTCAAGCGGCGGCTCGCCGAGTTGGTCGACCCGGGCGGTGCACTGGTCCTCAATGCCGAGGACCCGGTGGTGGCGGCCTATGCCGGCCTCGGTACCGCCCCGACCATCCTGTATCGGCTGGAGCGACCGGTCGCCGGCGGCGTCGGCGTCGTCGACGACTGGATCGTGGCAGCCGCCGTCCAGCGCCTGCCGATTGCCGGAGGTGGCTCCGCCGCGACGGGGCCGGGCGGTCGGATCATGCCCGTGGACGAGCTGGCGATCCCAGGCCGCCACAACCTCCGCAACGCGCTCGCCGGGATCGCGACGGCCCTGCTCTTCGGTGTTGCCCCGGACGCCATTCGACGACAGGCCGCAGGTTTCACGGGCGTCGAGCATCGCCTCGAAACCGTGGCCGTTCTGCATGGTGTCCGCTTCGTCAACGACTCGCAGGGCACCCAACCGGACGCGGTCATTGCCGCGCTGGAGGCATTTCCGCCGCCGATCGTCCTCATCGCCGGGGGGCGTGACAAGGGCGTCGACCTGCGGCCTCTGGCGAAGGTCGTCGCGGCGAGGGCCGAAGCCGCGGTCCTGATCGGCGAGTCCGCCGATGCGCTGGCGGCCCTCTTCGCCGAAGCGGGCCTCGAGCGTATCGAGCAGGCTGATTCCATGACCGCGGCGGTCGCCCTGGCGGCCAGGATCGCGTCGGCCGCCCGAGACGACGCCGGCGACGCCGGCAGCGGCCCGACGGGTCGAATCGCAACCGTGCTGCTATCGCCGGCGGCGGCGAGCTTCGACATGTTCATCGACTATGCGGCCCGCGGTCGGGCCTTCAAGGAAGCCGTTCGAGCCGTGGGCGGTGGCGCACCCACGAACGCAGACTCCGCAGCCCCGGATGGAACCGCCTGATGGGTCTCGCTCGACGCTCGCTGCCGAGGTCGATGGGCGGCCCCGGATCGCGTGGTGCGGGCCGGACCCAACAGGACCCCGCACGAACAGCTACCGGGACGCGCCCCGGGCGGAGAGGGGCTCCGGGGCCCGCGAGCATCCTCCGGCGCGAACGCCACCAGCCCGACTGGTCGATCCTCGTGGCGGTGGTCGCTCTCGCCGCCTTCGGGATCCTCATGGTCTATTCGTCCTCGGCGATGCGCTCCTACATCCAGCAGGACGATTCCTTTGCGATCGCCGGTCCACAGATCCTGTGGGCGGCTCTCGGTCTGGCGGCAATGCTCGTGATGATGCGGGTGGACTATCGGTTCCTCCGGCTCGTGTCGGTCCCGGCATATGTCGTCGGCGTCGTTGTCCTGATTCTCGTGTTCGTCCCGAGCCTGAATCGGGTCGTCGGCGGCAGCGCGCGCTGGCTGGCCATCGGGCCGTTGCCGGCGATCCACCCGGCCGAGATCGCGAAGCTGACGTTGATCATCTATCTCGCCCATTGGATCGCGTCGCGCGGCACCCGGATCCGCGGAGTCCGGAGCGGCACGCTGCCATTCCTGCTGATCACGGTGCCGGTCATCGTCCTCGTCTTCGCGGAACCCGACCTTGGCACGACGACGGTCATCGCCGCGACCGCCTTCACGATGTTCTTCGTGGCGGGCGCGCGACTGTGGCAGTTCGGGGCGATGGCGATCCTCGGCCTGTTGGGCGTCATCGTGGTGGGCCTCCGCGAATACCAGATTGCCCGGATCCGGACCTTCATCGATCCGTGGCAGGACCCGCTGGGCGCCGGTTTCCATACCATTCAGGGCCTCCTGGCGTTGGGCCTGGGCGGAGTCTTCGGCGCCGGCCTCGGCGAGTCGAAGCTCGCCGGTGGCCTCTATCTGCCGAACGCCTGGAACGACTTCATCTTCGCGATCATCGGCGAGGAATTCGGCCTGGTCGGCGCGGTCACCGTCGTTGCCCTGTTCGTCGTCCTCGCCTACGCCGGCATCCGAACCGCGATGCGCGCACCGGACACGTTCGGAGCCATGCTGGCCACCGGGATCACCGCCTGGCTCTGTATCCAGGCGTTCATCAACATCGGCGTCGTCGTCGCCCTCCTGCCGGTGACCGGGATCACGCTCCCGTTCATCAGCGCCGGCGGCTCGTCGCTGATCATCAGTTTCGCCGCCGTGGGGATCCTCCTGTCGATCTCACGCGAGACGGTGGAGCGACGTATTCAGGAGCCGGATGTACCTGCTGATCGCGGGCGGGGGTACCGGGGGACACATCTACCCGGCCCTCGCCGTCGTGGACGCGCTGCGCCGCCGACCGAATCCGCCTGAGATCGGCTGGCTGGGAGGCCAGCGTGGACTCGAGGAGAGGATCGTTACTGCGGCCGGCCTGCCGCTGCGTCGCCTCGCCCTGCGTTCCCTGCGCACCGTTGAGCGGGACGTCCACCTGGTTCTCGACCCGGTGCGGCTGGGGCTGTCTGTGCCGCAGGCGCTGGTGCTGCTGCTCCGTCGGAGGCCGGCGGCCATCTTCACGACCGGCGGGTACGTGGCCATCCCGGTTCTCATCGCCGCACGCCTGCTCCGCGTGCCCACGGTGCTGTGGGAGGGCAATGTCATGCCGGGCCGAAGTGTTCGGGCGACCGCGAGACTGGCATCTATCGTGGCCGTCTCCTTCGAGGCCGCCTGCGCGGCGCTGGGGCGTGGCGATCCGACGAGGCGCCGGGCGTGCCTCACGACCGGAACACCGATTCGCGACCTGAGCAGGAACGATGCCCTGGCCGCCCGAGAGAAGCTTGGCGTGGCACCGGGCGAGCGCCTCGTCCTGATCTTCGGCGGCTCGCAGGCGGTCCGCCGCCTGAACGATGCCGTCGCTGCCGTGCTGCCGGAGCTCATCGAGCGCTTCCACGTCGTCCATGTGACCGGCGATCAGGGATACGCTGCGGCCCTGGCCGCGCGCGAAGGCCTGCCGCCGGATCGACGAGCGCGCTATCGCCCGGCCCGATTCCTGCGCGACGACATGGTCGAGGCACTCGTGGCCGCCGACCTCGTGGTCGGACGGGCAGGGTCATCGACCCTGGCGGAGGTGACGGCTGCAGCGCTCCCCATGGTCGTGGTCCCGTATCCGCACGCGGGCGGCCATCAGCGCGCAAACGCGGCCATCCTCGCCGATGCTGGAGCGGCCCATCTCGTCGAGGACGCCGAGTTCGACGGCCCGGCACTCATGGACGCGGTACAGATCCTCGACGACCCCGCGGCACACGCACGCATGGCCGCCGCCGCCCGATCACTCGGTCGGCCCGGAGCCGCCAACGCCCTCGCCGCGATCCTGCTCGCGCTCGCGGAGCGCCGTCCGGTCCCGGGCGCGGACACGATCGACCGGATCGCGCGCGGGGCCGAGGCATGACGAGCGGCATCCCAGC
This sequence comes from Chloroflexota bacterium, assembly GCA_016191425.1. Taxonomy (GTDB): domain Bacteria; phylum Chloroflexota; class Limnocylindria; order Limnocylindrales; family CSP1-4; genus UBA5189. Next base: position 37,606 of record JACPOR010000051.1, on the reverse strand, counting down.
CCTTGATACGGCATCGCTGGCGGCTGACATCGCGCGTCGGGTCGGGGTTCGGGCGGACCAGCAGGCACCATTGGCCCGCCTCACGACCATGCGCGTGGGCGGGCCGGCCGACCTCCTCGTCACCGTCCGGAACGGGTTCGCGCTGCGCGGCCTCGTCCGGTTCGCGAGATCACGGGACCTGCCCCTGCTCATCCTCGGCCGCGGCAGCAACGTCGTCGTGTCCGACCGCGGCGTCCGCGGGCTGGTGGTCCAGGTGAAGGCGGAGCAGTCGCGTATCGAGGGTGATCGATACATCGCGTCGGCGGGCGTTCCGATGGCTCGTGCCGCGACGGAAACGCAGAAGGCCGGGCTTGCCGGTCTCGAATTCGGGCTCGCCATCCCCGGGACGGTGGGCGGGGCGATCTGGGCGAATGCCGGGGCGCACGGATCCGATATCGCGTCGGTCCTCGAATCGGCCGACCTCCTCGACGCGGATGGGGTGGAGCGACGTCTCGCGGTCACGGACCTGGGCTTCGCCTATCGCGACAGCCGGCTCAAGCATCCGGCCGATGCGTCGAATCGCGAGTTCGTGGTCGGGGGCACGTTCCATCTCATGCCCGCCGAGCCGGCGGTGATCCGGGCCAGGCTCGACGAGATCCGGACCTGGCGCCAGGAGCACCAGCCCCTTGGTCTCCCATCGGCCGGCAGCGTCTTCCGGAACCCGCCCGATGGTCCCTCCGCCGGTCAGCGCATCGAGGCGGCTGGGCTGAAGGGCTTCCGAATCGGCGGCGCGTCGGTCTCCGAGAAGCACTCGAACTTCATCATCGCCGACAAGACGGCGTCGGCGGCTGACGTCCGCAGGCTCGCCGACCACGTCCGTGCGACGATCGCCGCGATCGACGGAACTGAGCTGCTGTACGAGATCGAGTTCGTAGGAGACTGGTCAGATTGGCCCTGGCCGACGAGCGAGCAAGGAGGTATCGAGGAGCGTGGGTGAGTCGGCGAGCCTGAGTCCGCCCGTGGTGGTCCTGTTCGGCGGTCCGTCGGCCGAGCACGATGTCTCGATCGTGTCCGGCTCGGCGATCGCGACCGCCCTCCGAGGGGACGGTTTCGATGCCCGCCTGGTGCTCATCGATCTCGCTGGCGCGTGGTGGTGGCTGCCCGTCGACCATGACCGCGCGGATCGGCCGCCATCGACCTATGACGAGCCATCTGCGCTCGGGGCGGACGGACCCCATCCGCTGGGTGCGGCCGTCGATCGTCTCGCGGCTGCGGAACCGGCCCCGGTCGTCTTCATCGCCCTGCATGGCCCGTTCGGAGAAGACGGTACGGCCCAGGCCCTCCTCGAGGCGGCTGGCCTGGCGTACACGGGCTCCGGGATCCTGGGTTCCGCGGTGGGGATGGACAAGGCGATGCAGAAGCGGATCTGGCGAGGACTCGGCCTGCCCGTCCTCGCCTGGCGCGAAATTTCGGCGTCTCGCTGGCTGACGGAGCGCGACGCGGTCCTCGGGGAGCTCGATGCCTTCGCATCGGATGCGGGAGACATCCGGCTGATGATCAAGCCGGCGCGCCTCGGGAGCTCTGTGGGCATGACCCTCGCCCATGACGTCGCCGAGCGTGGACCTGGTCTCGACCTCGCGTTTTCCTTCGATACCCTCGCCGTGGTGGAGCCATACCTTGCCGGTGCCCGGGACCTCGAGATCTCGATCATCGGAACCGAACCACCGCTCGGCGTCTACGGCCCGGGCGAGATCGTGGCCGGGCACGAGTTCTACGACTACGCGGCGAAGTACACGCCGGGCCTCTCGTCGACATCCCTGCGCGCCGACATCCCGGACGGCCTCCGCCTGACGATGCACAAGCTGGCCCGCGATGCGTATCGGTCAACCGGTGCCGGGGGCTTTGCTCGCGTCGACTTCCTGCTCCGTGGCCAGCGCGTGTACCTGTCCGAGATCAATACGATCCCCGGATTCACGCCGATCAGCCTGTTCCCTTCGCTGCCGGCCGAGGCGGGGCTGGACTTCGCGGCCGTGTGCCGGCGGATCATCGACCTCGCCGTCGAGCGTCACCGCCGGCGTGCCTCGACGCACCTGACCCCGGCCGATCTTCCGCGGTGAGGGACCACGCGTGAGGTTGGGGCGGACCGGGCCGAGAGAAACCCCACAGCGATCCCCGGGGACCGCGGCGCAGGTCCGGGTCTCGCGTCGTCGAAGCGCCGCAGCACGGCCGAGCCTCGGGGGCACTCGGCCGTCTCGTTGGCCGTTCGGACGCCGGCGACTGACGCCGCCGCGGGCTGCGGCCATTCTCGGTGTCCTCGCCTCGGTCGGGGCCCTCTACGGGCTCGCCACGACGCCCGCGTTCGTCCTCACCCGGACCGAACTCCCGGTGCTGCGCTGGACGACGACGGACGCCCTGGTCAGGGCCATCGCGACACCCGACGGCGCGAATCTCTTCCAGATCCGGACCGGCCCGATCGAGGATCGGCTGCGGGCGCTGCCCGCCGTGGCGGCGGCACGCGTCAGCGTGAGCCTACCTGACACCCTTGTCGTCGAGGTCGACGAACGCGAGGCCATCCTGGCCTGGGGCGTGGGGGAGTCCCGATCCCTCGTGGATCGAGAGGGCGTGGTCTTCGCCGTCGTCGACGCTGGCTCCGGCGCGATGGCGGCAGTCCCGACGATCGTCGATTCACGACCGGGATCGACGGCTCTCACGGTGGGGTCGATGATCGATCCCGTCGAGCTCGACGCCGCACGGCGACTCGGCTCGCTGACGCCCGATACCATCGGCAGCGGCGCCACCTCGCTCGTCACGACCGTCAACGAGGCGACCGGATTCGTGGTCGGGACGGTTCCCCGGAGCTGGGTCGCGATCTTCGGCCTGTACACGCCGACCCTCCGCACGCCGGCCATCATCCCGGGCCAGGTCCGCCTCCTTCGAAGCCTGCTGGCCGGCCGGGAGGCACGCATCGACAAGGTGATTCTCGCCGATCAGGACCGTGGGACCTACGTGCTGAAGGAGACAGACGCCCCGTGATCCATGGGATCTGGAAGCCGCCAGGTTGCCCCGTTCCCGTGCGGTCGAGTAGCCTTGCCGAAACGGCATCGCAATGAGGACAAGACAACGTGTTGCTCCCCCTGGCAGGCCTCGTCGTGGGCGTCCTGCTCGGGCTTGTCCTCAACGTCAATGTCAGTTTCGAGTTCAGCCGCTATTCGGCCGTGGCGATTCTCGCCGCGCTCGACTCGGTCCTCGGAGCCGTCAGAGCCGAACTCGATGGCGTCTACGACAATCGCATCTTCATCTCCGGTTTCGTCACGAACGCGGTGGTCGCGGTGATCCTCACGTTCATCGGTGATCGACTCAGCCTGGATCTGTACCTCGTCGCGCTGATCAACTTCGGGTTCCGGATCTTCAACAACGTCGCCCTGATCCGGCGGCACTTCATCTGACCCGGGCAACCGGGAGGGAGCAGGCGATACTGTGGTGGAAGGCGTGCTCGTCGGGATCGACGTCGGCACAAGCAAGGTCTGCGCGCTTATCGGCGAGGTGAGTCGCGACGGCCGCGTGACCGTCATCGGACACGGCACCGTGCCGTCCTCGGGCCTGAAGAAGGGCGCCGTCGTGAACATCGACCTGACCGTGCGGTCGATCGGCGACGCCGTCGAGAAGGCGGAACGGCTCTCCGGATGGAAGATCGACAAGGCCTTCGTCGGTGTTGGCGGGGCCCAGGTCGAGAGCCTCAACTCCACCGGCCAGGTCGCGGTGACGGCCCACGATCGCGAGGTCAGCCGAGAGGATATCCTCCGGGCGATCGAAGTCGCCCGCGCGGTCGCGATCCCGTCGAATCGGGACGTGCTCCACGTCGAGCGGCGAGGCTTCATCGTTGACGGCCAGGAAGGCGTCAAGGATCCGCTCGGGATGAGCGCCCTGCGCCTCGAGGTGGAGACCCACATCGTCACTGCCCCGCAGACCGCCGTGCAGAATCTCACCAAGTGCGTCGCCGCCGCGGGCGTGAAGATCGATGAGCGCGTCGCGAATGCCCTTGCCTCGGCCGAGGCAGTGGCCACGGACACGGAGAAGGAGCTTGGTGTCGCCGTCGCCGATATCGGCGCGGGGACCATCGACCTGGCGATGTTCAACGAGGGCTCACCCTTCCACACGAGCGTCCTGCCCGTCGGCGGCAATTTCGTCACCAACGATGTGGCGATCGGCGTCAAGACGTCCCTCCCGGTCGCCGAGGAACTCAAGATCGAGCACGGGACCTGCGACCTGCGCGGTGTTTCGGCGGACGAGGAGATCGGCGTGTCCGTCCTCGGCGAGGATGCCGGGCGGACCGTGAGTCGCCTCGAACTGTGCCAGATCATCGAGGCCCGGATGCGCGAGACCTTCGAGCTGCTTGGAGCGGAGATGCGGTCGGCCGGGGCCGGCATGCTGCCGGCCGGTCTCATCCTGACCGGCGGAGCATCGCAGCTCTCGGGCCTGGCCGAACTCGGCCGTGAAGTCCTCCAGATGCCGGTCCGGGTGGTGGCCCCGACGTCGGTCAGCGGCCTCACCGATTCGATCCTCACGCCGGCCTACGCGACGGCAATCGGCCTGCTCCAGTGGGGTGCCCGTTCCCTCGCCGACGGCGAGCCGATGCGCTATGAATCGGCCCCGGCCTTCGGGATCCTGGGGCGGCTCCGGGATTCGCTGCGGAGCATCTTTCCGTAGGGCCTGCCCGGCGAGTCCCCTCGCGCCCCGCCGAGCCGGGTTGTGTGCCCGCAGGCGCCGGTTTTCATCGACGGGGAAGATTCGAGGGGTCACAGGACCGGCCGTCGATGGTAGACTCGGCCGACGATCCGGAGCCCCGCGCGAACCCCCTTCCCACCGACTCCGGGTCACCTATGCAGAAGTTCGACCCCGGCCCCGGGAGGCCATTGGAGGAGTACGGTGGCCCTGCGTTCTGATTCGGAAAACTTCGCCCTCATCCGCGTCATCGGCGTCGGCGGAGGCGGGAGCAACGCCGTCAACCGGATGATCCGGGCCGAGATGATGGGGGTCGAGTTCATTGCCCTCAATACGGACGCCCAGGCACTCCTCCAGTCAGACGCACCGCACAAGATCCGGATCGGGGACAAGATCACGCGCGGCCTCGGCGCCGGCGGCGACAGCGCCATTGGCCAGCGGGCTGCCGAGGAAGACGCGGACAAGATCTCCGCGGCCCTCGAGGGCTCGGACATGGTCTTCATCACGGCGGGACTCGGCGGCGGCACGGGATCCGGTGCTGCACCGATCGTCGCCGAGCTGGCGAAGGCCGCGGGCGCTCTCACGATCGGTGTGGTCACCAAGCCCTTCGGGTTCGAGGGCGCGAAGCGGAAGCTGACGTCGGAGAAGGCCGCCGAAGACCTCAAGGGCAAGGTCGACACGCTGATCACGATCCCGAATGACCGGCTGAAGGATGTTGTCCAGAAGAACACCTCGATCCTTGACGCGTTCCGGGTCGTGGACGATGTTCTCCGCCAGGGCGTGCAGGGGATCAGCGACATCATCACGATGCCGGGCCTCATCAACCTCGATTTCGCCGACGTGCGGGCCATCATGAAGGACGCGGGTTCTGCACTCATGGGCATCGGCCGGGCGAGCGGCGAGAACCGGGCGGTCGAGGCCGCGCGCCAGGCAATTGCGAGCCCGCTCCTCGAGGTCAACATCCAGGGGGCGCAGGGCATCCTGTTCAACGTGACCGGCGGTTCGTCGCTCTCGCTGTACGAAGTCACCGAGGCAGCGGAGGAGATCCGCTCGGCAGCCGATCCCGAAGCGAACATCATCTTCGGAACGAGCTTCAACGAACGGCTCGGCGAAGAGGTCATGATCACGGTCATCGCCACGGGCTTCGACGGCCGCCGTCCGGGCGCCCGGAGTTCGGGGCAGGCGACGACGGGCTCCGCGGACGGCACGGCGCGTGTGCCGAGGGACTTTCTCGAGGAGCTGGAGCGGCAGCGCACGCAGCTCAACGACGTCGGCGTTCCGGACGCTCCGGCGGGTCGTCCGGACGACGTCGCGGTGCGGTCTGGACGATCCGTCGGTGAGCCCGCGCCGGTGAAGCGCGCGGCCTTCGATGCGGAAGACCTGGAGATCCCCAGCTTCCTCCGCCGGCCGAAATAGGTGCCGCCGGTGCATGCCGGCACCGAATCGCTCAAAGGGCCGGTCGACCCGGCTGGCCGTTTCGATCCTCGGGATGCGGCCGCGATCGCCGTCACCCATGCAGCGATCCGTGCGCGAATCGATGCAGCCTGCCGACGCGTGGGCCGGGCACCCAGCGAGGTCCGACTCGTCGCCGTCTCCAAGACGGTCCCACCCGAACGCCTGCGCGCCGCGGTTGCGTCCGGAATCGCGCTCTTCGGAGAGAACCGCGTCCAGGAAGCGGCCGCGAAGACGGACGAGGTGCCCGAAGCGATCTGGCACCTGATCGGCCCGCTCCAGTCCAACAAGGCACGTCGGGCCGTGGAAACCTTCGCCACGATCGAGACGGTCGACAGCGGGGCGCTGGCGGTCCGGCTCGATCGACTGGCCGGTGAGGTCCACCCGGGCGCTCCATTGCCCGTGTTCCTGCAGGCCAACATCGATGACGATCCAGTAAAGGCCGGGTTCAACCCGGCTACCCTCCGCTCGGCGCTGTCGGCGATCCTGGAGCTCCCGAACCTCCGGGTGGACGGGCTCATGACCGTCGGGCGACTCGTCCATGAACCGGAGGAGGCCCGAGCCACATTCGCGGCCCTCCGGCACCTGCGAGATGACCTGCGCGTCGACAGTCCGTCCCTCGGGACCGAATTGTCGATGGGCATGTCCGACAACTTCGAGATCGCGGTGGAGGAGGGTGCAACTTTCGTCCGCGTCGGCCGGGCGCTCTTCGGGGCCCGTCCCGGCGGCGCAGTCTAGACTCGGGAGATGGCCACCGTGTTCCTCATCAACTTCGTGCGCTTCGTCCTGATCGCGTTCGAGATCGCGATCATCGGGCGGGTGCTTCTTTCGTGGGTGGAGCCTCGCGGCCGGTCGACGCTTTCCCAGTTCCTCGTGCTGGTGACCGAGCCCGTGCTCGCCCCGGTGCGGCGCTTCCTTCCTTCCGGTGGAGGCCTCGACTTCGCGCCCTTGATCGTCATGCTCATCCTGGGCGCCGTCGTCCGCTCGATCCGGTGACCTCGGCGGATCAACCCGTCCTGATCCCGGTCAGGGTCACGCCGCGAGCCAGCCGCGATGGGATCGACGGGGTGGCTGATGGCAGCCTCCGCATCCGTGTCATGGCATCGCCCGTCGATGGCGGGGCGAACACTGCCGTGGACCGGATCATCGCGGAGGCCCTCGGCCTGCCGCGCTCGTCCGTGCGAGTTGCCAGGGGTGCCACGGGGCGACGCAAGATGGTCGCCGTCAAGGGCCTGGCTCGCGAGGCACTGGTCGATCGCTGGCCGGACCTCGGTGTATGATCGGCGCCCCGATCCGGCTGTCGCGCCGGCGGCTTCGGGCGATTGGCTCAGTCGGTTAGAGCGCGCGGTTCACATCCGCGAGGTCACTGGTTCGAATCCAGTATCGCCCACCAATTCCCCGCCCCCGGCTCGGGATGTCCTTGCTGGGCAATGCTCATCATCGACGCCGCCGGCCGCCCGGCTGCCCAGCGTGGTCACGCCGCTGCCCGGTCCGGGCGGACGCTGCCCGGCCCCGGCGGCCGCGGCGCCGGCGGCGCTGCTCGGCGTGGTCCCGCTGCCCGGGGCCCGTGCTGCGCCGGGGCCCGTCCATGCCGGGCCCGTGCTGCCCCAACACCCGGGCGCGGCCGGCCCCGTGGGGGCGCGGGGGCCCCCGGCGCGAAATCCTGGCTGATGACCGCCCCCGGAGCACTGTCCGGATAGGCGGCCGCGAACGGTCACCCGCGCCCTCCCAATGGGCGCCGCTGCGCCCGGGGGAGCGAGGGTCTCGTGCGTGGCGGAGTTCAGGTCGAGCAACCGAGCACCGAGCGCGGCCGAGCCGCACCGGAACCGGGATAGTGCTCCCCCCACGAGCATTGGCCAGGAAACCCGGCCTCGGCGGCCGGGCCGCCGGAGATGGGGCCGGGCCGGCAGTGGCAGGGCCGCGGCGAGAGCGGGGGGTCGGTCCAGAACGCGGCGAGCCGGGAAGGTCCGAGCGGGGCCGGGCTGAGCGCGGGCGGGGCCGGCATTGGCAGAGGGACACTCGCGGCCGAGCGCGACCGCGGAAACCCGAAGCCGACCCGAGACCGCCACCTGGACACCGACCCCGCGGGGTCCGTTGGCGATGGCGCCCGGGGCCGAATGCCGCGAGAGAGTCGGCGCCCCAGCCGGGACGATCCGCGCCCCGAACCCAGTCCGCGCCCCGAGGGCAGTCCGCGCCCCAAACGCAATCCGCGCTCCGGGCGGCCCAGCCGGCACGATCCGCGGCCCAGCCGGCACGATCCGCGCCCCAAACGCAATCCGCGCTCCGGGCGCCCTCGGCGAGCCGTCACGCACGGTGCGCGTTGCGCGTCCAAGAGGGACCGGGCGATGGGGCCCGGAGGTCTCCTCCAGACTGAACGCCCCCGGAGCTCCCGGGGGCGTTCGGCCGCCCCGGCGGGTCAGGACGCGGCGATCCGCCGCAGGACCGCCGGGAGAATTCCACCGTGGCGGTAGTAGCCGACCTCGATCGGGCCGTCGAGACGACACAGGACGTCGAAGGACCGGACCGCGCCAACGTGGTCGTCGACGGCGTCCACTGTCAGGTGCTCGCGGGCCTCGGGCCCACCCTCGACGCCATGAATGGTGAACAACTCGCGGCCCGTGAGACCGAGGCTGTCGACGGACGCGCCCGCGACGAACTGCAGGGGCAGCACACCCATGCCGACGAGGTTGCTGCGGTGGATACGCTCGAAGCTCTCGGCGATCACGGCCCGGACACCGAGGAGCGCTGTGCCCTTGGCTGCCCAGTCGCGAGAGGATCCGCTGCCGTACTCCTTGCCCGCGAGCACCACGAGGGGAACCCCGTGGGCGGCGTACCGCTGACTCGCGGCATGGATCGTGACCTCCTCGCCGTCCGGCAGATGAAGCGTGTACGGGCCCTCCCGGTCGACCAGCCGATTGCGCAGCCGGATGTTCGCGAACGTGCCACGGATCATCACGTCGTGCTGGCCGCGCCGCGAGCCGTACGAGTTGAATTCGAGGGGCCCGACACCATGGTCCTGGAGCCACTGCCCCGCCGGTGACACGGCCGCGATCGAGCCAGCCGGAGAGATGTGGTCCGTCGTCACGCTGTCGCCGAGTACCGCGAGGGCCCGGGCCCCGACGATCGGGGCCACGGGAGCGGGCTCCCTGGTCATGCCCTCGAAGAAGGGCGGCCGCGCGATATAGGTCGAGGCCGGATCCCAGGCGTACCGATCACCGTCGGGGATCGGCAGGGCCTTCCAGCGTTCGTCGCCCTCGAAGACGGTGGCATAGACCCGCCGGAAGAGTGCCGGATCGATCGAATCGTTGATCACGTCGCGAATCTCGTCCGGGCTCGGCCAGATGTCGGCAAGGAAGACATCGTCGCCGGTTCGGTCGACGCCGAGCGGCTCGGTCGAAAGATCGATATCCACCCTTCCGGCAAGGGCGAAGGCAACCACCAGGGGTGGCGACGCGAGATAGCTCGCACGGGCGAGGGGATGGATCCGCCCCTCGAAGTTCCGGTTGCCGGACAGGACGGCGGCAGCAACGAGTTCGTTGTGTTCGATCGCTTCCGCGATCGGCGCATCGAGTGGACCCGAATTGCCGATGCACGTCGTGCACCCGTAGCCGGCAAGCGCAAAGCCCAATGCTTCGAGCGGTCCGGTCAGGCCGGCCGCATCCAGATAGCCCGTGACCGCCCGAGATCCTGGAGCGAGCGACGTCTTCACGGTCGGCGAGACCGTCAGGCCGCGGGCGACGGCGTTCCTGGCCAGCAGGCCCGCCCCCACCATGACCGTCGGATTGGAGGTGTTCGTGCAGGACGTGATCGCCGCGATCACCACCGAACCATGTCCGACCGTGGCGCTCCCGTCGCGCGTCGCAACGGTCACTCGGGCACCGCCCACGTCGGCCGTTCCAGTCTGCGGGAAGGCGGAATGGAAGTTGTCCGGCAGTGCCGGCAGCTCGACGCGATCCTGCGGGCGTCGGGGCCCGGCGACCGATGGCGCAACGGTGGAGAGGTCGAGGGTCAGGGTGGCGTCGAAGGCCGGTCCAGGGCCTGGCTCGCGCCACAGCCCCTGGGTCCTCGCGTACCGCTCGACGAGCGCGACCTGCCGGGCGGAGCGGCCGGTCAGGCCCAGATACGCGAGGGTCTCATCGTCGATCGGGAAGATCGTCGACGTCGCGCCGAATTCGGGGCTCATATTGGCGATCGTCGCACGGTCGGCGAGCGAAAGGCCGGCAAGTCCATCGCCGGCGAACTCCACGAACGCGCCGACGACGCCGAAGGAACGCAGCATCTCGGTGACGACCAGGACGAGGTCGGTCGCCGTCGAGCCGCGCGGGAGCTCGCCGGTCAGGCGAACGCCCACGATCCGCGGCATCGGCTGGTACAGGGGCTGGCCGAGCAGGACCGCCTCCGCCTCGATGCCGCCCACGCCGTAACCCAGGACGCCGAGGGCATTGATCATCGTCGTATGGGAGTCCGTCCCGACCAGGGTGTCGGGGAACGCCACAAGGCCCGCTTCGTCCGCTCGCTCGGTGACAACGCTGGCGAGGAATTCGAGGTTGACCTGGTGGATGATGCCGGTGCCCGGCGGCACGACCCGAAGGTCGCGAAACGCGGTCTGTGCCCAGCGCAGGAGCTGGTAGCGCTCGCCATTGCGTTCGTACTCACGGGTCACGTTCAGGGCAAACGCGGCAGAGGTCCCGAACGCATCCACCTGGACCGAGTGGTCGATGACGAGGTCAGCCGGGACCAGCGGGTTGACGCGCCCGGGGTCGCCGCCCAGGTCGGCCATCGCATCGCGCATCGCGGCGAGATCGACGATCGCGGGGACGCCGGTGAAGTCCTGCAGGACGACTCGAGCAGGCATGAACGGGATCTCGGCCTCGCCGCCAAGGCCGGGTCGCCACGACGCGAGGCGTTCGACGTCAGCCGGCTCCACGATGCCGCGGCCCGCATGGCGCAGGGCGTTCTCGAGCAGGATCTTGAGCGTGACCGGCGTACTCGACAGGTCGATGAGGCCGCCGAGCGCCGCCAGGTGATAGCAGTCGGACAGGCCCGGACCGAGAGGGCTGCGAGCGGCGAACGGATCGGGGATGGACACCGGGTTTCGGTCCTCGCTGGGTGGCTACACTCGTGGAGTGCAAGCGTACCGCGCCCGACCAGAACGCCTCGCGGGCGAACGCCGGTGAAGGCATGGCCCGAGCCCCGACGACCCCGGGACGCCGGCACGGTGGACGCGACCCTGCGTGAGCTCGATCGGCGGGGAATCGACCTCGACCCCGCCGCCCATCAACCCCATCGACATGACGATCCGATGGCCCCTCTCGAGCATGCCCACCCGCATCTCCTCTCGGAGCCCGGGCAGCCTCCGGTCGTGGGAATCGTCGGTGGCGGCGCGGTCGGGCCGGCCCTCGGCGCGGCCCTCGTCCGAGCCGGCTGGCCGGTCGGAGCCATCGCTTCGAGAGATGCGGTCCGGCGGGCACGCTTCCAGGCTCTCGTTCCCGGCGCCCGGGCCTTTGCCGAAGCCACCGCGCTGCTCGACGAGGTCGAACTGGTGATCCTTGCGGTGCCCGATGACGCCCTCGCCGGACTGGCCGGAAGTCTCCACCTGTACAGCGGCCAGGCGATGATCCATACGTCCGGTGCCCTCGGGGCCAATGTGCTCGAACCGGCGATGGCAGCCGGTACCCAGATCGGGTCATTCCACCCCCTCGTCGCATTCGCCGACACGGAGCTCGCTGTCGCGGCGTTGCGCGGTGCGACGGTGGCCATCGAGGCGGATGACCAGCTCGCGTCGCTGCTGGCCGAGATGGCCGAGGCGATGGGTGCCACGGCCGTTCGCCTCGCGCCCGGGACCAAATCGGCCTATCACGCCGCGGCGGTGCTCGCGGCCGGTGGGTTCGTCGCCCTGCTCGACGCCATCGCCGAACTCGGGGCCGTCGCCGGACTCGACGAGGCAGGCTCCCTGGCGATCTACGGACGTCTCGTGGAGCAGACCCTCGGCAACGCCCGCGCCCTCGGGATCTCCCGCGCCCTCACGGGGCCGATCACCCGCGGGGACGTCGGGACGCTGGCCGGCCACCTTGCGACGCTCCGAGCCCATGCACCCGATGCCCTGCCGCTCTACGTTGCCGCCGCCGGTCGCGAGATCGCTCTCGCGGAAGGGCGTGGCACCCTCGCACCGGAGCTTGCCGAGACGATGCGTCGCGCTCTTGCGGCGCGGCCCTGACGCGCTACCATGTGGGCGATGGAACACAGCATCGCCGCCAAGTACGCGTCTCGACCGGCGGCCAGCTTCCCCCGACCGTCCGTGAGGATCCGCGAGCCCCGCCTCGGACTCGGATCTGCCGTTGCGTTCCGGGCCCACTCGGGGCGTTCCACCGAACTCCGTCGGCCCACCGGCTCGGCGCTCGCCAGCATTCGCGGGGGCACGCGCACCATCACCCCGACGAGGGCCCGGATCCCGGGTTCAGGACGACCGCATCCGAGTGTTTCGATGACCTGGGCTCGGTCCGTCCGGTTCGGCCGTTCGCGCGCCGCCACGGCGCCGTGGCGCGGCTGAGGTCGACGACCGCCACCTCCGCCGGCGGGATCGTCTTCGCGACGGTTGACGGGAAGACGTCGCTCGTCGTGGGCATGCGAGGTCGTGACGGTGATCACCGACGCAGCACCTGGACCCTGCCCAAGGGCACGCCCGACCCCGGCGAGACGATCGAGCAGACGGCGCTGCGCGAGGTCGAGGAGGAGACCGGCCTACGGGTGCGGATCGTCGAGCCCCTCTCGGCGATCTCCTATGCGTTCGTCCAGGGCGGCGCCAGGATTGACAAGACCGTCCACTACTGGTTGATGGAGCCGATCGGCGGAGACCTGGCAATGCACGATCACGAGTTCGAGCGGGTCCGCTGGATCGCATTTGATGAGGCTGCTCACGTCCTGACGTTCGACACGGAACGGGCACTCGTCGCGAAGGCGGCGGATGCGATCGGCAGACGCAGCATGGCACGGGCTCGCCTGGCGACCAGTGGCTCGAACGGACCGGAGCAGACAGCACCATGACCGAGGCGGACGACCAGCCACTGCACGAGACCGCGCTCGTCGACATCCACCGGTCGCTCGATGCCCGTCTGATCGGGTTCGCGGGGTGGCTGATGCCGGTTCAGTATGCCGGCATCGTCGACGAGCACCGGGCCGTTCGCGAGCGCGCCGGACTGTTTGACCTCTCGCACATGGGCGAGCTGTTCGTCGACGGACCGGCAGCCGGTGATGCGCTCGCCGCGGCGCTCGTCTCGGACCCGCGAACCCTCGCGATCGGCCGAGCCCACTACTCGATGATGTGCGCCGAGGACGGCGGCATCATCGACGACCTGATCGTGTACCGGCTTGCCGAGGATCGCTTCCTGGTCGTCGCCAATGCCGGCAACACGCCGCTGGTGTCCGACGCGCTGGCTGATCGTCTGGGTGGCTGGAAGGCCGTGCTGGACGACCGCTCGATGGTGACGTCGCTGGTGGCGATCCAGGGCCCCCTGGCGGCGGCGGTCCTGCAGCCTCTCACGACCGTCAACCTGTCTGGTCTCCGCTACTACGCGATCGGGGAGGGTACGGTGGCGGGAATCCCGGCTCTCGTCGCGCGGACCGGCTACACGGGTGAGGACGGCTTCGAGGTCTTCGTGGAATGGCGCCGGGGGCCGGATATCTGGTCGGCCCTGATGGCAGCGGGCGTGGACGCGGGAGTCATCCCGTGCGGCCTCGGGGCTCGGGACACCCTTCGCCTGGAGGCGGGCATGCCCCTGTACGGGAACGAACTGGATCGGACGACCAACCCCTTCGAGGCCGGCCTCGGGCGGGTGGTGAAGCTCAACAAGCCCGGTCCGTTCGTGGGCCGCGAGGCGCTCGCCCGGGTGGCCGAACGGGGCGTCAGCCGCCGGCTTGTTGGCCTGGTCGTGACGGGCCGGGGCATCGCCCGCCACGGCTATCCGGTCCGTGACGCAGCGGGAGTCACCGGCGTCGTGACCTCGGGGACGCAGTCACCGACGCTCGGACGTCCGATTGCGATGGCGTACGTCCATCCGAAGCACGAGGAACCGGGTACGATCCTCGCGGTCGAGGTGCGCGACCAGGCCGTCCCGGCCGAAGTTGTCGCACTGCCGTTCTATCGTCGGGCGCGCTGAGGAACCGGCGCTCACAGCCGACGACCGCCGCTTGACCCCGAACCCGCCAATCAGGAGGACGCGTCGTGATGGCCCCGTCGGAACGCCGATATACCAAGGACCACGAGTGGGTCCAGCTCGACGGTGACATTGCCACGGTCGGCATCACGGTCTATGCCTCGGGCCAGCTCGGCGATGTCGTCTTCGTGGAACTGCCTTCCCCGGGCCGAGTCCTGGCCCAGCACGCAACCTTCGGCGTCGTTGAATCCGTCAAGGCGGTGAGCGACCTGTTCGCCCCCGTCGCAGGCGAGGTCGTTGAGTCAAACGGCGCGTTGACCGGTGAGCCGGAGCTGGCGAACCGCGACCCGTACGGCGCTGGCTGGCTGATCCGGCTCCGGATGACCAACCCCGGCGAGTTCGACGGCCTCCTGGACGAGGCGGCCTACGAGACGCTCACCACGGCAGGCTGAAGGGGGAGCAAGCGAGCGCCACGGCACGTCGGCGACCCCTGAACGTGGACGCCTGAACCTTTTTGTTCGACGTCCGATACCTAGGGGTGAGAACGCACCGGAGTGCCCGACCACCGGACAGAGGAACTGGCCCTGGACGATCCGCGCACCACCGCGCTGACGCCGCCATCGGGTGCACTCGACGACGTGCCCGCTTCCGGCGAGCAGGTCCGGCCGGGCTCGCTCGCGGATCGCGACCTCATCATCCGATTCCAGGGGGACGACCTCGATGCGTTCGAAGTGTTCTTCGAGCGCTACCGGGCGCTCATCTTCAGGACGGCCTACGGCCTGACCGGGGATCGTCAGGCCGCCGAGGAGATCCTCCAGGACACGTTCCTGCGTGCCCATCGCCACCGAGACAGCCTCCGGGTCGACGTTTCGCCCGTCCCGTGGCTGCATCGTGTGGCCCTCAACCTGTGCTACTCGCGACTGGGGCGAAGGAAGCTTCCCGTCGAGCCGATCGGCGAGACCACGCATGAGGTCAGGGACGGCGGGCTCGGCCCCGACGATCAGGTGGAACGCGAGGAGCTGCGCCGGTCCATCCGCACCGGCATCGCCGCACTGCCACCGAAGCATCAGAGTGTCATCGTCCTCTACTACCTCCACGGGTTGTCCCTCCAGGAGACATCGGCCGCGCTCGGCATTGCCCTGGGTACGGTCAAGTCGAGGCTCCATTACGCACTCGCCGGGCTGCGTGACCAACTCGCCGCGGAGCGGCACCTCGCCGACCCGGATGTACCCGGGGCGCAGGCAGGGGCAACCCCGGTGTCGATCGTGGCGCTGGGCGGCACCATCGAGCGGCGGGCCCGGCGATGATCGGCGGATCTCCGTCGCCTGCGTGCCGACGGCATGCCTCCGCCTTGCTCGAGATCGTGGATCCGCGCACGCCGACGCCAGGGTCGGGTGCGGCCCTGGACCACCTGGAGTGGTGCCGCCGCTGCTCGGACGAGCTCCAGGAGCTGGCCCTGGCCATCGTCGCCATGCGCCGGTTCGGCGAAGCCGGAGCGGGGGAATCGGAGTCGGCGTCCTCGTGGCCGAGCCTCCGAGCGCGAATCCTCGATACCCGAGCGGCCGCCGCCGCCGTCGTCTGGCGGTGGCAAGCGTCACTGGCCGGGCTGGCAGCCGGAACGCTGCTCGTTGCCGCCATGGTCGGGCCGCTCGCGTTGCACGTGCCGCTCGCCGGTGGCGTCGATGAGCCGACGGGCTCCACCGCAGCCCAGCTGGAAGGCCAGGCCTGGCGGATCGAGGCGAACTACCTGCGGCAGTCAATGACCGGGTCCCTCGTCGGGGTCTCGGCGCCGATCACCACGACCGAGTATGCCGGTCCGCGGCGGTACCCGGATAACACCACGCCGGAACGGAAGGAGGTACCGGTTCGAACAATCGACCGAGCCCTGCAGCCAGACTGATCCGGCCTCGCCGGATTTGACACCTCCTGGGCGGCTGCCCATAGTTACCCGAAGCGCAGAAGGCCGCTGCTCATCCGTGCCCGATTTCACTCCGCCCAACGTGGTGTGAAGGGCTGCGGAGCGGCTGCTCTGTCGAGTGGGAGTTCAGAGGCGAGAGATCGCCTACATGGAGGAGCATTCATGCGCAAACCCCTGATGGCGCTGCTGTCGACCACAGCGATCGTGTTCGCAGCATGCGGAGGCGCGGCCAGCCAAGCGCCGACGGCAACGACCACGCCGACGGAACCCCCGCCGGTCATCACGCCGCAGCCTGTGGAGCAGGTTCAGCTCTTCAACAGCGAGTACCCGAACCTCGTCGAAGCGGGCACCGACGGCGGCACGATCGTCTTCGGTGACTGGCAGGAGGCCAACCAGTTCAACCCGTTCTACGCTGGCCAGGTAACCGAGGCGAACGTCGCGTCCACGGCATGGGCTTCGCTCCTGGTGGCCACCCAGGACTACAAGTATCTGCCTGATCTGGCGGCTGAGATCCCGACGACCGAGAACGGAGGCGTCAAGGTGCCGGGCGTCGGTGGCGACGCCATGACCATCACCTGGAAGCTCCGCGCTGGCCTGAAGTGGTCGGATGGGCAGCCCCTCACCTGTGACGACTTCAAGTACGCCTGGGAGTGGGTGCTGGATCCGAAGAACGTCGGCGTCGTAACCTCCGGCTACGAGGACATCACCGCCTTCGACTGCGTTTCGGACACGGAGATCGAACAGCACTGGAAGGCCGTCTACTCCTCGTACCTGACCTTCCAGGTCGCGCCGCTCCCGCGGCACTACCTCGGCTCGATCCCGATGGCCGATCAGGTCGCCGGCGCCGGGTTCCGCCCGGACGAGATCGCCAAGCTGCCCGTCTCGGGCGCCTTCAAGTTCGGGTCGGTCACCCCCGGCCAAGACCTGCGCATGGTCCGCAACGACAACTACACGAGCTCGATCACGGGCAAGCCGGCCCACCTCGACACGCTGATCTTCAAGTGGTACACGGACGCCGATGCCATGATCGCCGGCTATCGTGGCGGTGAGATCGACGTGGCGACCGACCTCCAGGATTCGGACCTCGTCAAGGTCGCCGACCTCGGCGACCAGGTGTCGGCGATCCCGGCCCTGCTCTACGAGTTCTGGCGACCAAACTGGTCCGCCTTCGACGCCGCCGACGAGACGCTGGCCATCGGCGGTTGCTCGCGCAACCCCGCTGTCATCGATCGGGGTGCGTCCTGCCCGGTCTCGGACCCGGCGGTCCGAGCGGCCATCTCCACGGCCATTGACAAGAACGCCATCAACGAGCGCCTGTTGGGCAATTCTGTCCAGCTGGCCAACACGAACATCCTGCCCGGTCTGTGGTACTTCGCCGAGGAGCCTTCTGCATCCTTCGACCCCGAGAAGTCCAAGGCGACCCTCGAGGCCGCCGGCTGGGTGGACACTGACGGCGACGGCATCCGCGAGAAGAACGGCATTCGCCTCAAGATCGAACTCTGCACCACCACCCGCCAGGTCCGCGTCGACACGCTGGCCCTCGGTGCGGCGTGGCTCAAGGACGTCGGCATCGAGACCGTCGTGAATGCCGTGTCACCGGCCGACATCTTCGCCGATTACAACGAATCCACGCGTGATACGCCGTGCGCCCTTGCGCACAGCAACTTCGATATCGCGGAGCATGCGTTCTCGTCGTCGTTCGATCCGAACAGCGGTTACGCCACCTATCACAGCTCGCAATTCGAGCCGAACGGTGGGAACGATGCGGGCATCAAGAATGCCGATCTCGACAAGGCCCTCGACGACGTCAAGAACAACGTCGATTTCGCGGTCATTCGTGATGCGATGAAGACCTTCCAGGACATCTATGTCCGGGATACGATCGAGATCCCGCTCTACTACCGCAAGAACGTCGATCTCCACTCACCGAAGCTCGGAAACTTCTACGCGAACCCGACCTCGGCCGGTCCGACTTGGAACGCGGTGGACTGGTACGTCAAGGGCTAGCAGGCCCAACCTGACCCTGGGGGTCAGCTTCCTCGGCCAGTAGTTGCTCGGGGCGCCCGCCACGCGGGTGCCCCGAGCCGTCGTCCCGCTCTGTACGCTACGGCTAATCGACCCGACCCGAGCGACGAGGACCCACGGTGCTGCGATGATCAAGTACATCGTCCGACGGACCATCCAGGCGATTCCGGTCCTCTTCGGGATCACGATCGTTGTCTACGGCATCCTCCTCGCCGCTCCGGGCGGACCGACCGCCAAGTTCGCCCAGAACCCGCGGATCACCCAGGAGATGAAGGAAGACTTCAAGAGGGCCTGGGGCCTCGACCAGCCCGTTCCGGTCCAGTACTGCCGGTGGATGGGTTTCTGCAGCAAGGAGGTCGACGCCAAGATCCTCGGGGTCCTGCCCGCACCGGCTGCCTTCATCGGTCCGAAGGGCTGGCCGAACCTGCTGCCGACGCCGCTCAGCGGTGCCTCGAACGGCGTCCTTCACGGCGACTTCGGCTTTTCCATTTCGACCGGCGAACTGGTCAACAAGGCGATCAGCCGGGCTGCCCTGCCAACGCTCATCCTGGCCTCGTCGGCCCTCGTCGTCTGGCTGGTCGTGGCAATCCTCATCGGCGTCTATGCCGCGATCCACCGCTATTCGCTCTTCGATCAGGCGGCTACCGTATTCGCCTACGTGGGCTACGCCATGCCGACGTTCTGGCTCGGGATCATGTTGATCTTCCTGTTCAGCGGGCCCGGCCTCAACATCCTCCCGGCCGGTGGGATGACGGAGACGCGAGTCTCACCGCCGTTCGGCAGCGATGACTACTGGGTCTACTTCGGAGCCAATACCGTGGCCGCGATCCTGGACATCGGCAAGCACCTGATCCTGCCCCTGTTCACGCTCGTGGTCGTCAGCATCGCCGGTGACTCCCGGTTCGTTCGAGCGAGCATGCTCGAGGCGCTGGGCCAGGACTACGTGCGAACCGCCAAGGCCAAGGGCCTGCCGGCGCGGACGGTCACGTTCAAGCATGCCCTGCGCAACGCGATGCTGCCGGTCGTGACGAACATCGGGCTCGAGCTGCCCCTGCTCTTCACCGGCGCGATCGTCACCGAGACGATCTTCTCGTGGCCGGGCATGGGTCGGCTGACGATCCAGGCGATCAACAGCTTCGACTACCCCGTGCTGATGGGCATCCTCTTGATCGCGGCAACCCTCACCGTCTTCGCCAATCTCCTCGCCGACGTTGCCTACGCCGTCGTCGACCCGCGCATCACCTACTGAAGGGACCGGGACCTCACATGTCCGACGTGTTCTCGAACGAGCCCGGCATCGAGGCCGAACGCCTCCGCCGCGCCGAGGAAGCCGGCGAAGACTACGAGGTCGGCCTCGAGTCGCTCAGCCAATGGCAGCTCGCCTGGCGCAAGTTCCGCCACCACCGCCTTGCCTTGATCGGGCTCGGGATCATCGCCACCCTGATCGTGGTGGCGATCGCCGGGCCGATCCTCATGCCCTTCGATTTCGCCACGATCCCCGTGCCGGACAAGATCGTGTACCAGGGCTCGCCGCCGTCCCTGGCCCACCCGATGGGTGAGACCGGTGGGCTCCAACGCGATGTCCTCGAACTCGTCGTCAACGGTTCCAGGACCTCGCTGTTCATCGGCTTCTCCAGCATGTTCATCGGGGTGACGATCGGCACCATCGTCGGCTCCATCGCCGGCTACGTCGGCGGATTCCTCGACAACCTCCTGATGCGGATCGTCGATGTCATGCTGAGCCTGCCGATCCTGTTCGTGATCCTGGTGGCCGGTCGGTTCTTCGGCAACGGAAGCGTGGTGCTGATCGTGGTGATCTTCGGGCTCTTCAGCTGGATGGGCGTCTCGCGCCTCGTGCGCAGCCAATTCCTGTCGATCCGCGAGAGCGAGTTCGTCGAGGCCGCGCGCGCGGTCGGCGTCCGGGATCGACGGATCATCTTCCGGCACATCCTGCCGAACGCCTTCTCGCCGATCGTCGTGGTCGCGTCGCTGATCGTGGCCGGCAACATCATCGGCGAGGCGTTCGTCAGCTTCCTGGGGTTCGGCGTCAGCCCGACGACTCCGACGTGGGGCAATATCCTGTCGAACGCCCTGACCTTCATCCCCCTCGGAAACTGGTGGTGGCCGATGTTCCCCGGCCTCGCGATCATCCTGACGGTGCTGGCCGTCAATTTCATCGGTGACGGTCTCCGTGACGCGCTCGACCCGAGGTCGCGGGCATGACCGAAACGTTGTCAGCCCCGGCGCCGCTGGGCTCGCCGCCGGCTCATGAAGTCCTGCTCGATGTCAGGGACATGAAGACGCACTTCAAGGTCCTCGATGGCATCGTGCCCGCGGTAGACGGAGTGTCCTTCTCCCTGGGTCGAGGTCAGACCCTCGGAATCGTTGGCGAGTCGGGTTCGGGCAAGAGCGTCACGGCGCTGACGATCATGCGCCTCCTCGACATCCCCCCGGCGGTGATCGGCGCGGAGTCGGAGGTCTGGTTCGACGGCAGGGAGATCCTCCATATGCCGCTCGACTCCATGCGCAGGATCCGGGGCAAGGACATGGCCATGATCTTCCAGGAGCCCTTGACCAGCCTGAACCCGGTCCTCTCGATCGGTGAACAGATCGGCGAACAGGTCCGGCTCCACCTCAAGGTGTCAAGGCACGAGGCCCGCGATCGGTCCATCGAATCCCTCCGGTCTGTCGGCATCCCGAGCCCGGAAGCCCGGATCAAGCAGTTTCCGCATGAGATGTCCGGCGGCATGCGCCAGCGGGTGATGATCGCGATGGCGCTCTCCTGCGAGCCGAAGTTGCTCATCGCGGACGAGCCGACGACGGCCCTCGACGTCACGATCCAGGCACAGATCCTGGAGCTCCTGAAGGTGATCCAGCAGCGGACCGGGTCGGCGCTGCTGCTCATCACCCACGACCTCGGCGTCGTCGCCGAGATGGTCGACCACGTGGTCGTGATGTATGCCGGGCAGGTCGTGGAGCAGGGCACCGCGAACGAGGTGATGCTGGAGCCGAAGGCGCCCTACACGATGGGCCTGCTCGAGTCGATCCCGACCGCGGAGAAGCGCGGCGGGCGGTTGTCCGTGATCAAGGGCGTGGTGCCGTCGCCGTTCCACCTGCCCCCGGCCTGCCGGTTCGAACCTCGTTGCCCGTACGCCTGGGACCTGTGCCATGAGGTCGCCCCGGAGCTATACCCGGTCGTGGGATCCGGTTCGGGGCGGCGTGCCAGGTGCCACCTCCACCAGGCGGCCGGTGAGAGTCGCCGCGTCGCCGCACTCGAACTTCACGCCGACGCAATGCGTGTCGGGCGAGGATTGAAGGAAGATCCAGCATGACGCAACCCAACCGGAGTGGTCGATGACCGCGGAGACGCCCCAGTCGATCTCGCCCGCCGGGGCGCCACTGCTCCACGTCAAGGGGCTCAAGAAGCATTTCCCGATTCACGGTGGCATCCTCAAGCGCCAGGTCGCGACCGTCTACGCGGTCGACGGTGTGGATTTCGATGTCTTCCCGGGTGAGGTGTTCAGCCTCGTCGGTGAGTCTGGCTGTGGCAAGACGACGCTCGGGCGGTCGGTCCTCCGGTTGACCGAACCGACGGCCGGCGAGGTCCAGTTCGATGGCACGGACATCATCGGCCTCCCGGTCGACGAGCTGCGCCGTCTGCGGCGTCAGATGCAGATCATCTTCCAGGATCCGTTCGGCTCCCTGAATCCGCGCATGCCGATCAGCGACATCATCGGCGAGGGTCTCCTGGCCCAGGGGCTCACCGACCGGAAGGCTCGCGACAAGAAGGTCGAGGACGCGCTCGAAACGGTTGGTCTGCGCCGGGAATACACACGCCGATACCCTCATGAATTCTCGGGTGGCCAGCGTCAGCGGATCGGCGTCGCGAGAGCCCTGGCTCTCGAACCCAAGTTCATCGTCTGCGACGAGCCCGTATCGGCCCTCGACGTGTCCATCCAGAGCCAGGTGCTCAACCTGTTGCTCGACCTGCGCCGCGATTTCAACCTGACGTACCTGTTCATCAGCCACAACCTGTCCGTGATCCAGTACTTCAGCGACCGGGTCGGGGTGATGTACCTCGGCAAGATCATGGAGGTGGGCACGGTTGACGATCTCTATCGCAACGCCCGACACCCCTACACGATCGCGCTGCTCTCTGCGATCCCGGATCCGGACCCCCGCCGACGCCAGAAGCGCCTCGTCCTCAAGGGTGATGTCCCGTCTCCGGTCGCCCCTCCGCCAGGGTGTCGATTCAGCACCCGCTGCTGGCTGCGCGAGCAGCTCGGCAACCCGGAGCGCTGCACGACCGAGGAACCAGAGCTGCGCGTCATCAGCACCGGCCACCGCGTCGCCTGCCATTTCGAGGACAGAATCACCGCCACGACCGTCGCAGACCGGGTGGCCGCCCAATCCGTCATCGACACGGCGATCGCCGCCCCGGTATGAACACGGTTCCTCGCGGCGGCTCGAGCCGCCGTGGTCGTCGGCCATGCCGGCCGTCGATCCTGTACCTCGTCGTCCTCGTCACAGCCTGCGGCGGTGCCGCGACAGCAACCCCGGCTTCGTCGCCGACCGCCACCGGATCGGACCCAGCCGGTTCGCCGGCCCCGAAACCCCCACGCTGGCCGGGGACGGCCGTCCTTGCGGTCATCAAGCTTGCCGGAGCGGACGGGGAGATCGCCAAGGCCGGCAAGGACTTCATGACCGCGGCCAACTCGAACGATCTACGGTTGATGTGGGGCGCAGCGGACGGCTTGATCCCGGTCGTCCAGGACCTGGTTTCCAGCGTCGACCCACTGGAACGATTCAACAAGACGGCCGAGCTTGCCGGCTACCTGCGGAAGGCATACCCGCTGTTGATTGAGGGAGCCACCCTGCTGCGCGATTCGATCACGGCCGGAGACGCCACCGGAGTTGAGGAAGGCAGTCGCAAACTCGCCGAAGGCCTGAACGCCTATGCCCCTGCCAGGGCGATCCTCTCCGACCTCGTGACCGAGGCGCTCCTCCAACAACGGATCCTGAACCTGTAGGGCTCCGCCGGGCGGAGCCGACTGTTGCTCGATCACGCGGACTGCTACTCGATCACGCGGACCGTTACTCGATCACGCGGACCGTTACTCGATCACGCGGACTGCTACTCGATCACGCGGACCGGCGCTCCGTCCACGCTGTGAGCTGGTTCCTCGCGAGCGTCCACGAAGTGGCAGGCGGCGAGGTGCTCGACGGGATCGGCCCCATCACGCACCACCAGGGCCGGCTGTTCGGTGGCACAGATCTCGGGCTGGCCGAGCCGGTCGCGGAGCGGGCACCGTGGGTGGAATCGACACCCTCCCGGCGGGTTGACGGGGGAGGGGACATCGCCGCTGAGGATCACGCGCACCCGACGCCGCCGGGAGTCCGGGATCGGGATGGCGGACATCAGGGCCTGGGTGTACGGGTGGTGCGGGTCGCGGAAGATCGCGTGCCGATCGGCGACCTCGGCAATCCTCCCGAGGTACATCACGGCCACGCGATCGCTGATGTGCTCGACCACGCCCATGTTGTGGGCGATGAACACGTAGGTCAGGCCGAGCTCACGCTGAAGTGACTTGAGGAGATTGAGGACCTGGGCCTGGATCGACACGTCGAGCGCCGAGACCGGTTCGTCGCAGACGAGCAGCTCCGGCTCCAGGACGAGCGCCCGGGCGATGCCGATTCGCTGCCGCTGGCCACCCGAGAACTCGTGCGGGTAGCGTCGGTAGGGGTAGGTGGCGAGGCCGACCATGTCCATCATCTTGCGGACGCGCTGCTGGCGCTCTGTTCCGGATCCGATGCCGTGGATTCGGAGCCCCTCGCCGATGCTGTCACCGATCGGCGTCCGCGGGTCGAGAGACGCGTACGGGTCCTGGAAGGTGATCTGGATCTTCCGTCGATACGGCTTCAGGGCCGCCCCGTGAAGTGCCGTGATATCCGTCCCGTCGAAGGTGACGGTTCCCGACGACGGTTCGATGAGCCGGAGGAGGAGGCGCCCCACAGTGGTCTTCCCGCAGCCCGACTCGCCGACGAGGCCGAGGGTCTCGCCGCGCCGGATGTCGAAGCTCACGCCGTCCACCGCCTGTACCTGTCCAACGACGCGCTGCAGCAGTCCGCCAAGGACCGGAAAGTACTTGACGAGATCGCGGACCTCGACGAGCGGCCTCGTCGCGACGTCGGTCATCGTGGGAGCCCGGTCCTGTCCAGTGGCACCGGCCTCAGGCGCCCACCTTCATCGTGGTAGAGCCAACACCGGGCCTCGTGCCCGGGGCCGGTCGGAAGCAGAGCCGGATGCATCGTTTCGGCCAGGGTCACCGAGTGTTCGACGCGGGCCGAACAGCGAGGCGCGAAGCGACAGCCGGGCGGCAGATTGATCAGGTTGGGCACGTTGCCGGGAATGACCGTCAGCGCGTCGCGCACGTCGCCGAGCACGGGGATGGACCCCAGGAGCCCTCGCGTGTACGGATGCAGCGGGGCCGTGAACAGCTCGTCGACGGCAGCCTGCTCGATGATCTCACCGGCGTACATGACGGAGACGCGATCGCACGTCTCGGCGACCACCCCGAGGTCGTGGGTGATGAGGATGATGGCCGTGCCGGTTCGATCGCGGAGAGCCCGCATCAGGTCGAGGATCTGGGCCTGGATCGTGACGTCGAGGGCGGTCGTCGGCTCGTCGGCGATCAGCAGCTCCGGCTCACAGGCCAGGGCCATCGCGATCATGACCCGCTGGGCCATGCCCCCGGACAACTCATGGGGGTACGCGTCGAGCCGCCGCTTCGCGTCGGGGATGCCGACCATCCTGAGCAGCTCGAGCGCCTGGCGACGCGCGTCGCGGCGCGTCATGCCGCGGTGCAGCTCGAGGACCTCGCCGATCTGGCGGCCGACATCCCAGACCGGGTTCAGGGCCGACGTCGGCTGCTGGAAGATCATGCTGATCCGGTTGCCCCGGATCGCTCGCATCTCGGTCGTGGAGAGCGTGAGGAGATCCCGCCCATCGAACCAGACCTCGCCGGCCTCGATGATCCCCGGGCGCGCGATGAGGCGCATGATCGAGAGGCTGGTGACACTCTTGCCGCACCCGGATTCCCCGACGAGGCCGAGGATCTCGGACCGGCCGACGTGGAAGTCGATGCCGTCCACTGCCCGGACCACGCCGTCTCTCGTGTAGAACGAAGTCCGGAGGCCGCGGACATCGAGGAGCCGCTCACCGGCGGGTCCGCGCCTCTGCGGTGTTGGCGTGATCTCTTCCACGGTTGCCTCGGTCATCGGTTCAGCCTCGGATCAAACGCGTCGCGCAGTCCGTCGCCCAGCAGGTTGAACCCGAGGACCACGAACGTGATCGCCAGGCCCGGGGCGAGGATGATGTGCGGGGCCGTGAAGAGGCGCTGGAATTCGATGGCGATCATCGAGCCCCAGGTGATCTCGCTGAGGCTCACGACGCCCACGAACGCGAGGGCCGCGATCTCGAGGACGGCGGTCCCGATGCCCAGGGTGCCCTGGACGATCAGGGGGGTGATGGCATTGGGCATGATCCGGCGGACGAGAATGCCGGTCGTGGATTCGCCGAGGGCGCGCGACGCTGTCACGTAGTCGTTCTCGCGAGCGCCGATGACTGAGGCACGCACGATCCGGGCATAGACGGGGATCGAGACGATGCTGATCGCGAGCATGGTGTTCATCAGGTTGGACCCGAGGGCCGAGACGATGACGATCGCGAGGAGCAGCGACGGGAAGGCGAGGACGATGTCCATGAGGCGCATCAGGATGTTGTCCGTTCGGCCCCCGACGTAGCCGGCGATGGCGCCGATGGCCGCCCCGATGACGATCGCCATGCCGACCGCCGCGAACCCGATCCCGATGGAGATCCGACTCCCGATGACGACCCGGCTGAAGACATCCTGGAAGTTCGTGTCGAGGCCGAAGATGTGCTCGAATCGATCGGCGGGACAGCCGAGCAGGCGAATGCACGGCGGCGCCTGCTTCTGGATCCCGGGCTCGATGCCGAGCATGGACTCCCGCGGGTCGAACGGGGCGATCTGGTCCGCGAACACCGCGACGAACAGGAACACGCCGAGGATCAGCAGGCCAACGACCGCGGACCGTTGCCGGAGGATCCCGGTCAGGGTGTCTCGCCACAGGCTCGCCGGCCTGGTCGACAGGATCTCTCCGGCGTCGCCGTATTCGGGCGCGGCCGGATGGGTGGGATGGTGATCGGTCATCGATCGTTCGCCCTCATCGCTGGCGGACCCGGGGATCGAGGAAGCCGTACGAGAGGTCCACGATCAGGTTCACGAACACGTAGATGAAGGCCACGATCAGGGTGAATCCCTGGATCACCACGTAGTCACGGCCGGTGATGGCCTCGTAGACTGTCCGCCCGACGCCGGTGAGGTTGAACGTCGTTTCGGTCAGGACCGCTCCGGAGAGCAGGCCGCCGAGCTGCAGGCCCACGATCGTGACTACCGGCAGCAGCGCGTTGCGGGTGGCGTGGCGCAGCACCACGGTCCGCTCCCGGAGGCCCTTTGCGCGGGCCGTCCTGACGTAGTCGAGCCCGAGGACCTCCAGGAGGCTCGAGCGCGTGATCCGGGCGATGATCGCCAGGGGAATCGTGCCGAGGGCCACCATCGGCAGGAGGAGGTGCCTGAGGGCGTCGCCAAGCGGTCCCCATTGGCCGGTGATCAGGGCCGTGGGGATGTACAGGCGCGAGACGAAGTCGAGGAAGCCCCGCAACGGCCCGCTGACGTTCTCGAGATGCCAGACATCGACGAGGGACAGGACCTCGACGCCCGACGACAGCCGACCCGAGGGCGGCAGCGCAAAGGGTGTGCCCTTCAGGAGCAGGGCGAAGACGAACTGGAGTAACAGGCCCAGCACGAAGACGGGCATCGAGACGCCGATGTTGGCGACGATCATGGAGCCGACATCGATGGGCGAATTGCGCCGGTACGCCGACAGCAACCCCAGCGGGACGCCGACCACCACGGCGAAGAGCAGCGCCATGAGGGTCAGCTCAATCGTTGTCGGCAGCCGGTCGATCAGCAGCTGCGTGACGGGCTCCGAGTGCTTGATCGAAACACCGAGGTCACCCCTGGAGAGCTGCCCCAGGTACAGGCCGAACTGGATCGGAATGGGTTGGTCGAGGCCATAGCGGCGGATGAAGTCATCACAGACGGCGTCGGTCGCCCGCTCGCCGAGGACGGCTCGGCAGGGGTCGCCGGGGATGACCCTCGCCAGCGTGAACACCACGAAGATGAGTCCCAGCAGAACGGGGATCGTGATGAGCACGCGCCTGGCGATGAATCTGGTCAATGGATTCGATCAGTCCATTCGGATCCGGATGTCGTTGGACGGGGTCGGATACGAGAGGGGCGCCGCCGGTGGCGACGCCCCTCTCGAGTGCTGTGCCTGGATCGGGTCAGGATGCGGGCGGGTTGAGGAAGCCCCCGAACAGGCCGGGGAAGTACTCGAACGCGCCGGATCGCCCAACGTGAAGCGGGTTCGCCGCATCCCACTGGACGGCGTAGCTGAGGACGACGTCATTGGCGTCGAGATCAGCACCGTTGTGGAACTTCACGCCATCGCGCAGGGTGCAGGTCCAGACCGTGAGTTCGGCATTCGGCTCGCAACCGGTCGCGAGCGAGGGCTCGACACCGGTGCTCCCGACGGTGTACGCGTACAGTGACTCGTTGATCTGCTCGCAGGCCCGGAGCGTCTCGCCGTCCGATTCGTCTCCACAATAGAGGCTGAGCGGCTCGGCATTCTGCATCCAGACCAGGGTGTCACGGTCGCCCGCCTTCATCACCGAGAAGACCTCGTTGCTGAGGGGCGAGCTATGTGCGCCGGCAACGTCGGCCTTGAAGACCGTGCCGGACCCACCGTGGGCGATGATGACCATCGGGACATTCTTCTTGATGAGGTTGTTGGCGTCCGTGTACGCCGCCTTGCGGACTGCGTCGTCGGCCGACTGGCCGCCCTTGTTCAGGGCATCAACGATGTCCTGGAACGGGGCACCGAACTTCGCCCCCGAACCGCCACCGAAGTGGTAGTCGAGGAAGTTGGTGACATCCGGATAATCCGCACCCCATCCCAGCAGGAAGAGGCCGTCGAGGGTGCCGGCGGCGTTGGCATCGAGGAACGTTCCGGACTCCTGCAGGTCCAGGGTCGTCTTGATACCAAGGTTGGTCTTGAGCTGGTTCGAGATCTCGGTCGCGATCACGGGCGGATCGGGCAGGTAGCCGCGAACGGCCGCCCGGAACTGGATCTTGTAGGTCTTCGAGAAGTCGAAGCCGGCGTCCACGAGCAGTTGCTTCGCGGCCGCGGCGTCGAAGCCCCAGGTGGGCTCGCCCTCACACGCGAAGGGAATGGCGCACGGCGTGAAGTACTGTGCGACCTCGGAACCTTCCGGATAGTAGTTCTTGACGATCTGCTCGCGGTTGATGCCCATCGCAATCGCCTGACGAACGCGAACGTCCGTCCACGGGGCGATCTTGGTGTTCATGCCGAGGTACAGCGTGTTCAGGCCGGGCCGTGCGTAGAACGCGACGCTGGAGTCGGCCTTGATCGCGGCAATGTCGTCGGTACCGGGGTTGTCGATGCCGTCGACGTTGCCCGACTGAAGCTCGATCCATCGCTGGGCGGCCTGATCGCTCCATCGGAACTCAAGGTTCGGCGTGAGGGCCTTGCTGCCCCAGTACCCGTCGAATGCCTTGAAGACGAGGCGATTGCCCTTGTCCCAGGTGACGAGTTGGTACGGGCCGGTGCCGTTCGGCTGATCGAGGATCGCCTTGTTGGCCATGTTGGCCGTCAGGTAGTCCGAGTCCTGGATTCCGAAGGCGCTGAACGCGACCTTCGACAGGAAGGCGACATCCGGAGCGCAGAGCTCGAACTTGACTGTCAGTCGATCGACCGCGGTGATCTTCTTGAAGTTGCCGGTGTACGGGGCGGTGCCACAGGGGGCCTCGCCGGTCGTCGGGTAGACCATGCCCTCGTACGGGGCGGCTTCGGTCGGGGCGACTGTCGGCGGGGCGACGGTCGGCGCCTCAGTAGGGGGGGGTGCGGATGCCGCGCCTCCACAGGCCGCAAAGACGATCGCTGCCGTCGCTAACTTCGCGATGACAGGCGACCTCAACGTGCGCTGGGTCATTCCTTCTCCTCCACCTGGCCCATCACACCGACCGGGACACGACTGTGGTCGGCGAGGGCGTCTGCCGCACACATTCGGCCGATCTGGCCACTTGGTCGCGGGTGTCAAGAGCCTAGCATTCGCGACCTGTTGCGTCACGGTCAGATGCCGCCATTTCACCGCGGTGGTTCGACCTCCGTGCCACGCAACGGCGAGCTCCGTGCCACGGAACGTCGACCCCTGTGCTCCAGGCGGGCACCGATGGCTCGGGTATGCTCGCCGCGTGCAGTCACGAAGGATCGCCCTCGCCCAGCTGGCTCCGGCCCTCGGTGCCCTCGAGGAGAACCTCGCCCGACATCACGAACTCCTGACTGAGGCACGCGATCACGGCGCCGACCTCGTCGTGTTCCCGGAGCTCGGCCTCACCGGCTACCAGCTCCAGGACCTGTCCGGCGACGTTGCCATTCGCCTCGACGATCCGAGGCTCGCTGCCCTCGCGGCCGACACCACGGGGTGTTCCGCGATCGTTTCGTTCGTCGAGGAATCCGCCGACCACCGCCTCTTCATCGCCGGGGCGCTCCTCGAGGATGGGGAAGTCCGGCACGTCCATCGCAAGCTGTTTCTGCCCACCTACGGCCTCTTCGACGAACGCCGGTTCTTCGCCGCCGGCGACCTGCTGCGGGCGGTCCCATCACGTCTCGGCGTTGGCCTTGGGCTGGCGATCTGTGAGGATTTCTGGCACCTCCCGGTCGCGGAACTGCTCGCCCTCGACGGTGCCCAGGTCCTCGTGAACATCGCCGCATCGCCGGGCCGCGACCTCGGCGCCACCAACGAGGTGGGCCTCGGGACGGCCACATCATGGCGGACGCTCATGCGGGCGTACGCACAGCTCACGACCTCGTTCGTGATCTTCGTCAATCGCGTCGGCGTCGAGGAATCGATCACCTTCTGGGGTGGCTCGGAGGTCATCGGTCCGGCCGGCGACACCCTGCTGTCCGCTCCGTTCTTCGACGAAGGCCTCTTCGTGTGCGACATCAATCTCGAGGACATCCGGCGTGAGCGTCTTGCCCTGCCGCTGCTCCGGGACGAACGGCCCGAGCTCCAGGTGCGCGAGCTCGAGCGGATCATCACCGAGCGGGCGGGCATCGCCCAGGACGCATCGTCCGAGCCCGGCGGCGCGGAGGGGCCTGAGGTGGCGCCGGAGCTTGGCCCCGGCCGACCCGCCGGATTCACGGGATCCGCCATCGGCCACCGCAATACCGCCAGCGCGCACGTGGATGCCGCGAGCGCACACCGGGCTACCGCCACCGCGCACCGGACTACCGCCAGCGCGCACCGCGATAACGCCAGCAGGCACGTGGATGCCGCGAGTGCACACCTGGATACCGCCAGCCGGGCCGAGGCGGCCGGACCTGACGCGCCGTGACGAGAGCCCTTCCGGCCGTCCCGCTGGGGGAGGACGGGCAGCCACTGTTCGTCCTGCCGGACGAACTCGCGATCGATACCGACGTGGCGCGCCGGGTCATTGCCGATTTCATCCGATCCCAGCTTCGTCAGGCCGGCTTCGAACGGGTCGTCCTCGGGCTGTCCGGCGGCATTGACTCGGGTCTCGTGGCCCACCTCGTTGCGGACGCGATTGGGCCCGAGCGCCTTCATTGCGTCCTGATGCCGCATCGAACGTCGTCCCCGGCCTCGCGAGCCGACGCGGAGACAGTCGTGGCCGGTCTCGGATGCTCGAGCGAGATCGTCGAGATCTCGCCCATGGTCGATGGGTTCTTCGGGTTCGACGCGCGACCCGGGGCGGCAGGGCCGGAAGGCCTCGAGGCGACGCCGCTCCGGCGCGGCAACTTCGGGGCGAGGATGCGGATGTCGGTGCTCTACGACCGTTCGGTCACGTGGGGCGGCCTCGTGGTCGGAACGGGCAACAAGACCGAATCGCTCATCGGGTACACGACCCTCTACGGCGACAGCGCCTCCGCGTTCAACCCGATCGGCGACCTCTACAAGAGCCAGGTCCGCCAGCTCGCGGCGGCGATGGGCGTTCCCGACGGCGTCATCACCAAGGCTCCTTCGGCGGACCTGTGGCCTGGCCAGACGGATGAGGAGGAGGCCGGGTTCTCCTATCCGGAGCTTGATCGCCTGCTGTACTGGCGCATCGATCGGCGCCGCAATGTGGACGAGCTCGCGGCGATGGGCTTCGAGATCGCCTTCATCGCCCGGGTCGAGCGGCTCGTCGCGGCTTCTGAATTCAAGCGACAGATGCCGCCTGTCGCGAAACTCGGACCCCGGACCGCAGGCGTCGACTACCTGTACCCCCGGCGTCGTCCGGGCTCGGCCCGCACCTGACCGCGGCCGTGGCCAGCGGAACGCTCCATCTCGTCGCAACCCCGATCGGCAATCTCGGCGACGTCACGCTCCGGGCGCTCGAGGTCCTCCGCGTGGTCCCGCTGATCGCGGCCGAGGACACGCGGGTGACGCGGCGCCTGCTGACCAGGTACGAGATCACGACGCGCACGACCAGCTACCACGCCCACAGCGATCCGGCGCGCACGGCGGAGCTCCTTGACCATCTCCGCGGCGGCGCGGACCTCGCGCTGGTGACGGACGCCGGGACTCCCGGCGTCAGCGACCCGGGCGCCGAGCTTGCCGCGGCCTGGGCCGTCGAGGGCGGCCGCGTCGAGGCGATCCCTGGAGCCTCTGCCGTCATGGTCGCCGTCGTGGTAACCGGGATCGCCGGGCCCCGCTGGTCATTCGAGGGATTCCTGCCGCGCCGCGGCCGCGACCGCCGCGACCGCCTGGCCCGGATCGGCGCCGACGAGCGTGGCACCGTGATCTTCGAAGCCCCTCGGCGGCTCGGCGGCACGATCGATGACCTGGTCACGGCCTGCGGGGCCGACCGCCCGGCTGCGATCTGCCGCGAACTCACCAAGATGCATGAGCAGGTGATCCGCGGGACGCTCGGGGAGCTGGCGCGGACCGTGGCCGGCGGCTCCATGGACGCGCGCGGGGAGTCGGTCGTCGTGATCGGATGGTCGGATGCCATCGCCGCGACCGGAGATTGGAGGCGGAGCACTGCTGGCGCGACGGCGCGTGGGGCCGAGGATCCGTTGCCGTCCGCACTCGCGCGCGTCGAGACACTCGTCAGCGACGGCGTCGCCAGGGGCGAGGCGGCTCGGCGAGTTGCCCGCGAGACAGGGCTGTCGCGTCGCGTGCTGTATCGGGTCAGCTGAGAACGTCGGGGATCGGCACCTGCTGGCACCGACCCCCAGCTGATCCGCGTCCGACGCCCGATCAGGCCGCGATCTCCTCGGGGATGGGTTCATCGGCCGGAACACTCGACTCGTCCTGGCCGGACGGCCCGGACTGTTCGGCGCCGTCCTCCGCGGATTCGGCGGCGTAGTCCTTCTTTCGACGTCCCGACAGCATCTCGACGCCCGAGGCCACGATCTCGGTCTTCCAGTGACGGGCGCCACGCTCGTCGTCCCAGGTCCGGGTCTGGATCCTGCCCTCGATCGACACCTGCTGGCCCTTTCCGAGATAGCGGCCGCAGATCTCGGCGAGTCGATCCCAGGTCACCACGTTGTGGTACTCGGGCCGTTCCTTGCCGTTGCCGGCGTATTCGTTCGTCGCCACGCTGAACTGCGTGACGTGCTTGCCCGACGCGAGCGCCCGCATCTCGGGGTCTCGTGTCAGGCGACCGGTCAGAAGGACCTTGTTCACGGTCCAGGTCTCCTTGTCGGTCGGCCGACGGGTCACGGGCCGACCCTGCGTGCGGCGGGACTGAATGGCTGCCGGCCTCGGCCGAGCGGCCCTGGCGGGTCAGCGGATCGGCGACGCCGGCGGTAGGTTCAGCGGGCACCGTCACCGTAGCCGCCGAGCCTCATCCAGGGCTCACCCGGTGATGACGGGCGGATCACCGAACCATTCTTGACGGAGGCCGGTGCCACGCGCTCTGCGCCGTCACGGCTCGCGACAGCTCGTCGTGATCGGGCGTGGGCCGCCGGGCTCGCGCGAGGGTCGGCCCTGATCCATTGGTTCATCAAATTCACCGCGGTCAGCGCCTCGCGGCCGCGGGAACCGTGATCACCGGCGAAGGCGCCGCAATCGCGGCTCTGGACATCCGGCTCGGGACATCCCGGCTTCAGCTCGAGCGCGCGGCCTGGCGACTGGCCAACGCCGAGTCCGAGCCGGCGTCCGCGGCCGTCCCAAGTGCGCGCGCCGCACCGTGGCTCTGCATGGCAGCGGCAAAGCCCAGGGCCGCCGGGTCGGCCTCGGGAGCATGCGTCCCGTAGATGTCGCAGAAGATCTCCACGAGGTCAGGATCGAATTGGGTGCCCGCGTGGCGACGCAACTCGTCGACCGCCGCCTCGTGGCTGATCTTCCGCTTGTAGGGCCGGTCCTGGATCATGGCGTCGTAGGCATCGGCGATCGCCACGATGCGTGCCCCCAGCGGGATCTCCTGGCCGCGCAGGCCATACGGATAGCCTTCGCCGCCGAAACGCTCGTGATGGTGGAGGATGATCGGGACCGCATCTCGAAGCGTCGTGGCCTGCTCGAGGATCACCTGGCCGATCCGGGGGTGCTGGACCACGGACCGCCACTCGGCCGGCGTCAGCGAGGACGGCTTCTCGAGGATGTCCTGGGGGATGCCGACCTTGCCGACGTCGTGCAGGAGGGCAGCGACCCGGATCTTGTCGATCTCGTGGGCCGGAAGGTCGAGGGTCCTGGCGAGGGCCGAGACGATCGTGGCGATGAGGGCCGACGGCTGGCCTCGATAATGGGGGAGCGGCGAGATGATCGCCGAGAGCGCATCGGCCGCCGCCCCGTGAGCCTGGCGTCCCAGTTCCATGGCCCGGGCCCGACCGACCGGAGAGATCGGCGAGCGGATCACGGTCGAGTCGTCGTCCGGCTCAACGAACGCGTAGACCTGGTCGCGCCCGAGTGCCTTTGCGGCGTACATCGCCGCGTCCGCCTCCCGGACGAGCGTGTCGACGCGCAGTCGATCGCCGACGCCTCCGGTCACGCCGAACGATGCAGTGACCGTGACCTCCTGGTCCGCGCCAAGTGCGTGGGCCCGTCCGGCGACGGAGATGCGCAGCTTCTCCGCCAGCGCCGCGGCGTCATCGAGCGAGGTTTCCGGCAGGACGATCATGAATTCCTCGCCGCCGTAACGGCCGACAACATCGGTTCCCCGGAGCTGGTTCCTGAAGGTCTCAGCAACGCTGCGGAGCACGATGTCGCCGGCGTCATGGCCGTAGCTGTCGTTGATGACCTTGAAATGGTCGATGTCGGCGAAGATCACGGCGAGCGGCCGCCGATAGCGGACGGATCGCTCGGCCTCGGTGAAGAGGGTCCCGGCGATCGCCACGCGGTTCGGCAGGCCGGTCAGTTCATCCGTGGACGCCTGGGCCCCGATCGACGCGAGCCGTGTGGACATGGCGCCGACGGCGGCCGTGAGGCGACGCCCGAGTCGATCGGAGCGCTTCGGGAGGATCACATCCTTCCGACCGGCGGCGATCTGCTCGGCAGCGGCAACGAGGGGTTCGATCCGTGATTGGACGTACGCGAGGATCACCGTGGCCGTCAGGCCGACCGTCGCGAGGACCAGCAGGACGGGCTTGAGGATCGGGGGCAGCACGTTCGGGTCGAAGATCAAGGCGGTCACGACCGCCGCAGAGCCGAGCAGCCACAACAGGCGGGCAAGAACCATGTCCCAACAGTAGGCGCCGGGCGGCGTCGCGCAGACGCAACAGTCGTACCGGGTCCTGTGGCCCGATGGTCCTGGTACCGGACCGGCAATGTACCCGATCGAGATGAACCCGACCGGGCATGAATGAACCCGACCGGGCAGGCGGCGGCATTGCTATACTCCCGGCGTCCCGGAGCAGCGTGTGGTGATGGCCGGGGCAGGGAGGTCCAGCGATCGCGCGACGAGGGCGCATCGATCGTCCCGTGAGGCGGTCGAGCGGCCAGGATCCATGGCCCCGCCCGACGGGCGGACGCGACACACGGGAGAGCCCTATCCAGGTCCCGAGCCGGTCGGCACGGGGCTTTTTCATGTCCTGTGCTGCGGTACCGACGTCAGGGGAGGTGGGCTGACATGCCCGCGACCGTGATCGTCGGACTCCAATGGGGCGATGAGGGCAAGGGCAAGACGACGGACTTCCTCGCCGAGCAGGTCGCGATGGTCGTTCGCTATCAGGGCGGGGACAACGCCGGCCATACGGTCGTGACGGGCGATGAGGTCTTCAAGCTCCACCTGGTGCCTTCCGGAGTGCTGTACCCGCACATCACGTCGGTGATCGGTACCGGCGTGGTCGTCAACCCGGCGACCCTCATCACGGAACTGGACATGCTGACCGGCCGAGGAATTGATGTGTCGCGCGTACGCGTCAGCCGGAGCGCCCACGTGATCATGCCGTACCACGTCGCGCTCGACCAGGCGAACGAGCGGCGACTCGCGGGCGCCAGGGTCGGAACGACTGGCCGGGGAATCGGTCCCGCCTATGGAGATCGGGCCTGGCGCATCGGCCTTCGGATGGAGGACCTGCTCGAACCAGCGGCCCTCCGCGAGCGCCTCGCCCACGTGCTGCCGGACAAGAATCTCCTCCTCTCGGCCATGGGCGCGGAGCCCTTCACGGTCGACGCGCTCGTGGCCCAGGCGACGGCCTGGGGGGAGCGCCTGGCGTCCCATATCGACGACGCGACATGGCTCGTCCAGGCGGCTCTCGCCCGGGGCGAGCACGTCCTCCTGGAGGGAGCCCAGGGAACGCTCCTCGACCTCGACCATGGGAGCTACCCCTACGTGACGTCGTCCAATCCCGTCGCGGGTGGAGCCTGCACGGGGGGAGGCATCGGCCCCCTGCAGGTGGACGAGGTCATGGGCGTGATGAAGGCCTACGCCACCCGGGTCGGCAGCGGGCCGTTTCCCACCGAACTGATGGACGCCGTGGGCCTTGGCATCGCGGAACGCGGACATGAAGTCGGGACGACGACCGGACGACCTCGGCGCGTCGGCTGGTTCGACGCCGTTCCCCTCCGGTATGCCGTGGCCGTCAACTCCGTGAGCAGCATCATGCTGAACAAGCTCGACATCCTGTCCGGCCTGCCGACGCTTCGCCTGTGCGTCGCCTACGACTTCGGCGGGACGCGACTGGACCACTGGCCTTCGAGCGCCCAGGCGATCGAGCACGCGACGCCGATCTACGAGGAGTTCCCCGGCTGGGAAGAGCCCATTCACGGCGTCCGCGCGCTCGCCGACCTGCCCGAGAACGCCCGTCGCTACCTGAGCGCCCTCGAGGAGCTGGCCGGGGTCCCGATCGTCCTCGTCTCGGTGGGTCCCGAGCGGACCCAGACGATCGAACGAGCCTGGCGCCCGATGCGACACCGATCGGGCGTCGCCCTCTCGTGAAGGTGCTGCTCGCGGTTCGCGCCCGATGATGCCGGTCATGCCGACGCGCATCCTCGTGGTCGGCGGCGGCGGTCGCGAGCATGCCCTTGCCTGGAAGCTCGCCGCGGAACCCGGGGTCAATGAAGTGGTCGTGGGGCCGGGGAACTCGGCCATGGCGCTTCTCGATCGCGTCCGGATCGAGCCCTCGCTCAACGCGGTCGAGCCGTCCTCGATCATCGACCTGGCGCGACGCGTGGCGGCCGAACTCGTCGTGGTCGGGCCCGAGGGCCCGTTGGCCGTCGGCCTCACCGATGCCCTGCGCGTGGCCGGCTTTCCCGTATTCGGACCAGCGAAGGCCGCCGCCCGGCTCGAGACTTCGAAGGCGTTCTGTCACGAGGTGGCGGCGGCGGCGGGGGTTCCCATGGCCCGCGCACGCGCCTTCGCGGGAGATGAATTCGAGGCGGCCGCGGCGTTCGCGCGAGACCTCGCGGGAGCGGGCCTCGGGATCGTGCTCAAGGCCGATGGCCTGGCCGGCGGCAAGGGTGTCATCGTGACGGAGGGCCTGGACCAGGCAGTGGGGCTGCTGCCGAGCTTCCTGGCCAGGTCGGTGGCGGATTGCTGAGCGCGCACGCTCGCAGGCAGAATCACGATTGCGATCAGGAGGATGGCAACGCTTCGCATGATGCTTAGACGCGCGCAAGCGCGAAATGTTCCCGACTTTGGTGCCTGTTAGCCGGACGCGCAAGCGACGGACGGCGTTCCTTGCGGCGATACTCGGTTCATCCGTCGCTGGCGCGTCCGGCTAACGATACGGAAAACGAAACGCACATCCG
>JACPOR010000055.1 GCA_016191425.1 Chloroflexota bacterium | reverse complement strand
CGCGGACGGACGGGGTGCCGTCTGGGGCCGAGGCCGGCGCGCTTCTCGCATCCCGGGCCGCCGACCTCGACCTGGGGTTCACGGCCGATCGGGTCGTGCTCTACCGGAGTCACTTGGGGCATGGTCCCGCCCGCTACCAGATCCTTCACAGCGTTCCGCTCGAATGAGTCGCATGCTCTGGAGCCCATGCCGACGTTCGCCGCTCGGACGCCGACGAGGCGTGCCACGGCTGGTCTGGCCGGCATCCCGAGCTGAACGTCGCTGAGGGGAGCGAAGATGCCACGAATCGTCTGCCGTGCCTGTGGTCGCGAGGTCTATGCCACGGCGCCCATCGAGCAGCTCTTTGCCGAGGAACGTCGATGTCCACGCTGTGGCGCCGTGCTCCAGAACGACCGCCGGGCCGACGAACGGCGCAAGGTCCATCGCCGGGCCAACCCCCAGGGCGATCCGGGTCCCCCCACGGACGCGGAACGACGGGTCGCAGAACGACGCGTGGATCGCCGGAGGGACGGTGACGGTGGCGCCAAGCGGGATTCGGGCGGCTGGCTCGAGTGATGTCGCGCCCACCCGAGCAGATCGCGTTTCTGGGGTTCGGGCTCATCGGCGGATCCATCGCCCGGGCCCTTGCCCGGCCTGGATCGGGCCCGTCGCCCACCGGCCGTCCGCGACTGATTGCCTGGACGCCGACCGGAAACGGACCGGAGCGCGCCCTGGCCGAAGGCGTCATCGACCGCACAGCCGCCTCGCCGGCTGACGCGATCGACGGTGCTGACCTCGTCGTGATCGCGGCCCCGCCGATCGAATCGATCGCCCTCGTCCGACGGCTGGGGACTGACCTCGCTGCGCACCTCGGGCCGGAGTGTCTCGTGACGGACGTGACCAGCACCAAGGCGGCGATCATCGCCGCCGCGGAGGAGGCCGGGGTCCGATTCGTGGGCGGGCATCCGATGGCCGGGCGCGAAACGAACGGCTACAGGGCGGCGGCCGATGATCTGTTCGTGGGCCGGCCCTGGATCATCGTGAGTCCCGGTGGCGACTCGGATCCCTCGGCCGAACCGGTCCGCTGGCTCGCCCGGTCGTGCGGCGCCCGACCCGTGGAAATGTCGGCCCGGGCGCACGACGCGGCGACCGCGGCCGTGAGCCATCTGCCCCTGGTGGCGGCGGCCGCCCTCGTCGAATCGGTGGTGGATCGCGGAGGTCGGGACTGGGATCTCGCCCGGACCCTGGCGGCCTCGGGCTGGGCGAACGCCACGCGCCTCGCGCTCGGTGATCCCCGCATGGGGGCGGGAATCGTGGCCACGAACGCCGAGGAGATCGCGGCCAACGTTCGCGCGTTGCGGGACGTGCTCGATGGGTGGCTGGCGGCCATCGAGCGGGACGGCGGGCCCGATGTCGACGAGATCGAGCGGCGGCTCGCGACCGTTCGGGCGAGTCTGCAGCCAGAGCCGGAACCACCGACTTGAGCGAAGGCGAACGGGTCCTCGTGGTCGAGCGGTCCCTGTTGATGACCGATCCCGGGTGGGTCGGCTTCAGGACAGACGGCCTCGACGAGTTCCCGGACCTCGTGCGGACCCAAGGCCGCTTCGTGGACAGGGAGTCCGCTGAGGGTGACCGAGCCCTCAAGCAGGTGATCCCGTATCTCGTCCTTCGCGACGGGCGGCGCTACTTCCTGATGCGGCGTACGCGTGCCGGTGGTGACGCGCGGCTCCACGACCGGTACTCCATCGGGGTCGGCGGGCATCTCAATCCCGGCGATGAGGATCTCGAGCGCGGGTTGCTGCGCGAGTGGGCGGAGGAACTGGCCGCCGACTTCGTGCCCGCGTTCACCCTGGTCGGACTCCTGAACGACGACAGGACGGATGTCGGATCCGTCCACATCGGTGCCGTCTTCGTGGCCGACGCGGCCGGTCGTCCCGTGACGATTCGCGAAGGCGACAAGCTCGAGGGTGCCTTCGCCGAGCCGGCCGAGGTCGCGGCGGTCAGCGAGCGACTCGAGTCGTGGAGCCTGATCGTGTTCCGACAGCTGGAGGAGCAGGGCCCGGCCTGATCGGAATCGCCAGGGCCCGGACACCGGATGTGCGGCTCGGCCTGATCGAATTGCTGGGCCCGGACACCGGATGTGCGGCTCGGCCTGATCGAATTGCTGGAGCCCGGACACCGGAGGTCGAGCCTGGCCGTCGGAGTGCGATACTTCCCCACGGAGGTGCGGAGATGCACCGTCGGTCCGTTCGCAGCCTGTTCGCCATACCGCTCCTGGTCGGGATCTTCGGTCTCGCCGGCCCCGCGTTTGCCGGGAGCGACCGCATCGTGGTGCTGCTGGCCACCGGGGTTGTCGACAACGTCCTCGCCGGATACCTGGCGGAGGGAATTGCCACCGCCGAGGCGGACGACGCGGCGGCGGTCGTGGTGGAGCTGAACACGCCGGGCGGAAGCCTGGACGCGACCCAGCGCATCGTGTCGTCGTTCCTCGGGGCCCGGGTGCCGATCATCGTCTGGGTTGCGCCGGCCGGAGGCCGGGCCGCGAGTGCCGGGACCTTCATCACCCTGGCTGCCAACCTCGCCTTCATGGCACCGGGCACGAACATCGGGGCAGCGTCGCCTGTCGGGAGCCAGGGAGAGGACATCGGCGGAACCCTCGGCCTGAAGGTCCGCAATGACGCGATTGCCAATATCACCGCGATCGCCGAGGCGCGTGGTCGTCCCGTGGACTGGGCGGTCGCCACAGTGGCTGAGGCACGCTCGTCGCCCGCATCCGAGGCGCTGACGGTCGGTGCCGTCGACGGGATCGCGGAATCCCTCAGCGACGTCCTCGCGCAGGCCAGCGGGCGAACGGTGGCCATCGGCGGCATCGATCGAACCCTCGACCTCGCGACGGCAACCCCCGGCGAGCTGGCGATGAACCCGTTCCAGGCGTTCCTGCACCTGCTGTCGGATCCGAACATCTCGTTCCTGCTGTTCAGCATCGGGTCGCTCGGGCTGCTGTTCGAGCTGCAGAACCCGAACTTCGTGACCGGGATCCTCGGCGGCCTGGCGGTGATCCTCGCCTTCATCGGGTTCGGTAGCTTGCCGCTCAACGTGGCCGGCCTGCTCCTGATCGCACTGGCGATCGTCCTGTTCTTCCTGGAATCCTCGGTGACCAGCCATGGCCTGCTGACCGTGGCCGGCCTCATCACCTTCGTGCTCGGCGCGTCGGCCCTGTTCACTGCGCCCGGTGATCCCACCGGGCCACTCGTCCAGGTTGCGTTTCCGCTCATCCTCGTCATGGCCGTCACCACCGGTGCCTTCATGGCCCTGATCGTCGGGGCCGCCATCGCGAGCCGACGGCTCATGGGGAGCCCCGGGCTCGTCGGCGGGCCCTCCGGCGGCCTCGGCGTCGGGCTGATGGCCGTCGTTCGCAGTCCGCTCCAGCCGACCGGCACCATCTTCGTCAGCGGCGAGGAGTGGTCGGCGCGGACCGAGTCCGGTGTTCCGCTGAGCCGGGGTACCGAGGTCCGGGTCGTGGGTGTCGAGGGCCTGACCGCCATCGTTCAACCCGAGGCCTCATCATCAACCAGGCAGTAGATCGTCAAGAGGGGATCACATGGACCTACCCGTTCTCGCCGCGGCCGTCGGCTTCCTGCTGGTCGTCGCGCTTGTCCTGATCTACCTGTCCGTCCGGGTCGTGCAGCAGTACGAGAAGATGGTCGTCTTCCGGCTCGGCCGCACGAGCGAGTTGATGGTCCGCGACCCGGGACTCCGATTCCTCGTGCCGATCATCGATCGGCCGGTGAAGGTCGACGTCCGCGAGCAGTTCATCGAGGTGCCCAGCCAGACGACGATCACCAAGGACAATGCGCCGATCAACGTCGACTTCCTGATCTACTGGCGGATCAGCGACCCCCTCAAGAGCGTCGTCAACGTCGTCAACTTCCCGGGCGCCCTCCAGGGTGTCGCGACGACCACCCTGCGGGCCGTCATCGGCGACATCCTCCTCGACGAGGTGCTGTCCAAGCGCGAACAGATCAACGAGGTCCTGCGGGTCAAGCTGGACGAGGTCACCGAGCGCTGGGGTGGCAAGGTCACCACGGTGGAGATCCGCGAGATCACGCCGCCGCGCGATGTCCAGGACGCGATGAACCGGCAGTTGTCCGCCGAGCGGACACGGCGAGCGGTGATCACCGAGTCGGAGGGCAATCGGCAGGCCGCGATCAATGTCGCCGAAGGCCAGAAGCAGTCCGAGATCCTCAAGGCCGAGGGCGACCGCCAGGCCGCCATCCTTCGAGCCCAGGGATTCTCGGAAGCGCTCCAGCAGATCTTCTCGGCCGCCAAGGGCATCGACCAGAAGACGATGGCGCTGCAGTACCTCGAAGCGCTCAAGGCCCTGGGCGCCAGCCCATCGACGAAGTTCGTGATCCCGACCGAGTTCACCCGCCTCATCGAGCCGTTCACCGGCATCCTCGCCAAGGGCATGGGCCCGAGCGAGGGGGCGTCGGATTGACCGGCAGATGTGAAGACCTGGGCAACGGCGACGCCTCGATCGGTATACTCGGAGCGGTCGTGAACGCCGCCGTTTGACGCCGCTCGCGACCGACGCTGGATAGGGGACCCGAGCGCGCATGACAAAGATCCTCGTCATCGACGATGACCAGAATGTCCAGCGACTCCTTCGAGTCACGCTGAAGCAGGAAGGCTTCGACGTCGTCGTCGCCGCCGACGGAGTCGAGGGCCTGCGCCTCTGGGGGGCGGAAGCACCGTCGCTCATCCTGCTCGACGTCCATCTGCCCAAGCAGGACGGGTATCAGGTCGCCACACACATCCGTGAGGCCGAGGGGACCGGCACGCACGTCCCGATCATCATGCTGACCGCGGAGAAGGACGTCAGCCAGAAGGTTCGAGGCCTTCGCGCGGGCGCGGACGACTACCTGGTCAAGCCGTTCCACCAGGCAGAGCTCCTCGCGCGCATGAAGAGCCTGCTCGCGCGCTTCTCCGCCCGAGAGTCCGGCGGCGCCGGCCGTCCCCCGATGGGCAAGCTCCTGGCCTTCTACGGCGCAAAGGGCGGTGTCGGGACCACCACGATCGCGATCAACGCAGCCATCGCCCTGCATGCCGAACACCAGCGTCGAGTGGCGCTCGTCGATGGCGTCCTCCAGTTCGGGGACCATCGAGTCTTCCTCGACCTCGGCAACGACCGGAAGAGCATCTCCGAGCTCGCCGCGGTTGGATCGATCGACGCCGACCTGATGAAATCCGTGCTGGTCCGGCACGATTCGGGGGTTGACCTCCTCCTGGCTCCGCCGAATCCCGAGGAGGGCGATCGGATCCATGAGGCCCAGATGGTCCAGATCCTCGACATCCTCCGGACGATGTACGACTACGTCGTCGTCGACGTGGAGAAACGTCTCGGCGACCTCACGCTGGCGGTGCTCGATCACGCGGACAGCGTCTACATCGTGATGACGGCTGACCTTTCCTGTCTCAAGAACGTCCGCCTCGCGCTCGAGGCGCTCGGCCGGATCGGGTACGAGAAGTCCAAGGTCAGGCTGCTGCTGAATCGCTCGAATGCCTTCACCGGGATCAGCGTCCAGGCAGCCGAGGGTGTCCTGAAGCGGAGCTTCGAGCACAAGATCACGAACGAATACCGGATCGCGATCAGTGCCCAGAACTCCGGGTCGCCCTTCAGCTTCACCAAGCCGGACTCGGCGCTCGGCCGCGAGATGGCGGCACTCGCCGCGGCCATCGACGCCGAGGCCGTCGCACCGGCCAAGGCTGCCGCGCGCTAGGTTTCACTTGGTGCGCCCGCCCGCCGGCTGCGGCCGCAACTGCAGGTTGATCGACGGATAAGGCGTCGCCCGTAGGGTCATCGGGTGCTTGCCACCCTGATTTCCGCCACACTGCTCGGCCTCGACGGGCGACCGATCAGGGTCGAGGTGGACGTCGCGCCGGGCCTGCCGGGTTTCACGATCGTGGGCCTCGCGGACGCGGCCCTCCGAGAGGCTCGGGAACGCGTCCGCGGCGCCATTCGGAATGCCGGCTATGCCCACCCGGCGCGGCGGATCACGGTCAACCTGTCGCCCGCGGAACTCCCCAAGGCGGGCGCGTCGGTCGACCTCGCGATTGCCGTCGGCATGCTCATCGGTTCGGAGCAGATCCGTGTCGCTCGAGGCCGGATCGCCCTGATCGGGGAACTGGGACTCGGCGGGGAGGTTCGGTCCGTGCCGGGCCTGCTGCCCATGCTGGCAGCCCTGGCCCGCCACGGGGTCCCGCGCGTCCTCGTCCCGGCCGAGAGCATGGCCGAGGCCGCGCTCGTGACCGCGGTCGAAGCGGTCCCGTGCCGGACCCTGGACGAGGCCGTCGGCTGGCTGCAGGTGAGACGCCGGGCCCTGCGCGCGATCCCTGCCCGGGTCGCCCTCGACGACGACCTGAGCCCGACCGGATGGCGCGAGCCGGGGAGTCATCCCAACGGCTCCGCGGCGACGCCTGAGGCCGCGCCGCCGCCGGACCTCGCCGAGGTTCGCGGTCAGGCTGAGGCGCGGCGCGCTCTCGAGGTCGCCATCGCCGGGGGGCACGGGCTCCTGCTCATCGGCCCACCCGGCGGGGGAAAGACTCTCCTGGCCCGCACGATCCCGGGCCTCGTCCCGCCACTCGGCAACGCCGAGGCCCTCGCCGCGACGATCGTCGCTTCCGCGGCGGGCGAACGGCCGATCGTCGGCCTGATCCGACAGCCTCCCTTCCGGACGCCCCACCATACGAGTTCGTACGCTTCGATCGTGGGCGGTGGCCCCGGCCTCTCACCCGGCGAAGTGACCCGGGCAAACCATGGAACGCTCTTTCTGGACGAGCTTCCGGAATTCGACCGAGATGTCCTCGAAGCCCTTCGACAGCCGCTCGAGGACGGGCATGTCACGATCGCCCGGGCGGCGCGATCCGTAACCTTCCCGGCTGCGTTCCAGTTCGTGGCGGCGATGAACCCCTGCCGGTGCGGGAACACGGGAACCGCCACCTGCTCGTGCCCAAAGGGAGCGCCCGAGCGCTATCTCAACCGCATTTCGGGACCGCTTCGCGACCGGATCGACATCTGGGTCTGGATGCCCGCGATCTCGGCCGCGGCGATCGTACGAGGCGTCGAGCCGGAAGCGTCCGCTGTCGTGGCCGTGCGCATTGCCAGGGCTCGAGCGGTTCAGCTGGATCGCTCGGGTGGACGACTGAACGCCAGAGTTGGCGGGCATGCGCTTCGCCAGAGCTGCCGTCTGGGTCCCGATGAA
This sequence comes from Chloroflexota bacterium, assembly GCA_016191425.1. Classification (GTDB taxonomy): domain Bacteria; phylum Chloroflexota; class Limnocylindria; order Limnocylindrales; family CSP1-4; genus UBA5189. The sequence goes on along the minus strand of JACPOR010000055.1, from coordinate 21,073 downwards.
CGGGCCCGAGCCATCGCCCTTGCGGACGCCGAGCGGCTCTCGGGTCGCGGGACGGACCGGCTCCTCCGCGTTGCTCGCACCATCGCCGACCTCGCCGGGGCGGATCGTGTCGAGGAGGTCCACCTAGAAGAGGCAGCTCGCTGGCGCGCATGGGCGACGCGCTCATCGCTCGCCCTCGCGAGCTGAGGCGCCGGACCGTGGATCACTCTGGCTTCAAGGCCGTCGACCCGTCCGATGGGTTGCCAACGGGACCTGTCCCGTTGGATGACGAGCGCGACGCGCTCGTCATCCTCGCCGCGTCGGAAGGAGTCGGCCCGCTGACCATCGAGCGACTCCTCGAGGCGTTCGGCAGTGCGACCGAGGTGATCCGTGTCGCCCGGCGGCCTGGCGGCGCCTCCGTGCTCCAGGCGGCGGTACGGGACCCCGACGCGGTTCGCTCCCGGATGACGGCCCCGGCCGCCGCGGCTGTCGTGAAGTCAGCCAGCAACCCGGAATCCGTGCTGGCGTCGCTCCGGGCAGCGAATGTCCACGCTGTGATCCTCGACGACCCCTGGTACCCGAACCGCCTGAGGTTGATCGAACTGCCGCCCCGGGTCCTGTTCGTGCACGGAGCCGACGCGGCGCTGGAGTCCGCGTCCGCGGTTGCCGTCGTCGGCACACGACGTCCGACCGACCTCGGGCGGCGGACGGCGGACCGGATCGGGGCAGCGCTGGCGCGTGCCGGAGCGCTCGTGGTCAGCGGCCTTGCCCTGGGGATCGACGGGGCGGTCCATGCTGCCGTGGTCGACACGTCCGGGACGACGGTCGCCGTCATCGGCGGCGGGCACGGCCGCCTGGCACCCACGGCGCACGACCGCCTTGCAGCGGCGATCGTCGATGGGGGCGGCGCGGTGATCTCGGAGCACGCCCCGGACGTGGAGCCCTCGCGGGGGACGTTCCCGCGCCGGAACCGGATCATCAGTGGGCTCGCCGACGCAGTGGTCGTGGTCGAGGCCGGGCCAACGAGCGGGGCCCTGCTGACCGCGGCATGGGCTCTCGAACAGGGCCGCGAGTGCTTCCTGGTGCCCGGTTCGATCGATGCCCCGCAGTCGGCAGGTTGTCTCGCCTGGCTCAGGGACTACGCGGGCGTGACGCGGATCGTCGCGGGCGTCCCACAGCTTCTCGAGGATCTCGGCCTCGCCGGCGGTGCAGCGTATCCGACCGAGCGCGCAGGGTCCGACGCCGCGGGCAGGCATGCCGGCCTCCGACCGCCCGCACACGTCGTCAGGGGCGCCCACCTCGAGGCGCTGGCGCTCGACCTTCCGATACGCGAAGGCATGCTCCTGCGTGCCCTCGCGGCCGGCGCGACCACGGCCGACGAGATCGCCGCCGTGGCCGACCTGCCGATCGGTGCGGTCCTCGCCGGACTGACCGGGCTCGAGATGCGGGGCTTGATCGACGGGGCGTATGGGCGCTATGACATCAGCCGCCACGCCATGCTGGACTCGTCGGGACGCGAACCCGCAAGGAGGGTGCCACCCGAACAGAGGAACGCGCCGGCGCGCTGATCCGCCACGGGAGGTCGATTGGCGCATACGTCGGCCCTGAGCCCGGCGCCAGTCCTGACACGGCTCAGGCCCTCGGCACTGAGCACAGACACGACGCCGAGTCCGACCCGGCGCCGAGTCCCACTGACAGGCGCCGAGTCCCACTGACAGGCGCCGAGTCCCACTGACAGGCGCCGAGTCCCACGCGGCCCTTCTGCTATCCTGCCGGCGGCCGTGCAAGAGCGGCCGACAGCCCCACGATGCCGCCGTCCCGAGCGCACGAGCCAGGAGACTGTCGTATTGCAGAAGGTCCTCGCGACCACCCTCGCCGTCCCCGTCCTCGTCCTTGTGTACGCCGGGACCATGGTTCGACGAGCCGGTCGGGCCCCCGCCGTCCTCGCGCTCGCAGCCCTCGGCCTCACGGGCATCCTCATCGTCACGGCCGTCCGCCCGAGCCCCGCCTCGGGCACGTTGCCGGCCCGGCTGTCGGCTCTCGACCCGTCGGAGTTTTCGACGATCGTGGAGACTGGCGAGTCTCCATCCGCCCCGATCACGATCAATTTCCCCAGCTCCATGAACAGGGCGAGCGTCGAGGCCCTCGTGCGGGTCGATCCTGCGACGCCGGTGACGTTGACATGGGATCCGACGGCGACGCTCCTGTCCATCAGGCCACTGGACGCATGGGCGACCGGCACGTTGCATACGGTCACGATCGAGGCCGGCGCGCTCGAGGCCACCGGCCGGCCCCTGGATCGCCGGATCCGGTCGGCCTTCCTGACGCGCGAGGCCGTGACCGCGACGATTGCTTCAAGCGTTCCCAGGAACGGGGATGCCGTTCCCGGTAGCCAGATCCTCATCGCCTTCAGCGGCGCCGTCATGCCGTCATCGATCAAGGTTGACATCAATCCGCCGGTGGCCGGCCGTCTTGCGGTGGTCGATGGCAGCCAGCCCGATGCTCCCGTCTACGAATTCATCCCCGACGAGAGCCTCCCGGCCGGGACGACGTTCACGGTCGGATTGGCCGATGGCGCACGCGACGCGGACGGCGGGCTGATCCGGGCAACCTCCGGCACGATCACGACCGAGGCCGCTCCACGAGTCGTCCGCTTCCGGCCAACGAACGGTTCCGCAGGTATTGCGAGGAACCAGAGCCTCTCGGTGCGCTTCTCGGAACCGATGGATCGCGACTCGACCGAGCAGGCGTGGAGCGCCGTCCAGGATGGCAAGGCGATCGCCGGCGTCTTCACGTGGGCCGAGAAGGACACGGTCCTGGTCTTCACGCCGAGCGCCGACCTCGGCTACGACCAGAAGGTGGCCATCGGTGTTGGAACCGCCGCCACCTCGAAGGCCGGACTCCCGCTCGCCGCGGGCGCGACGGCCGCATTATCGACGGCCCCCCGCCCGGTGGCCAGGGCCGCCGCACCGACCTCCAGCGGGTCGGGCGGATCAACCGCGTCGGGCGGATCAACCGGGTCGGGCGGATCAACCGGCGGGTCCGGCGGGTCCAGCGGCGGTTCTGTAGGCTCCAGCACCTGGTCGGCGGTCGAGGCGTACTACCTGGAATTGATGAACTGCACCCGCCAGGACGGCGTGGTCACGTCGACCGGTAGCTGCTCCAGCCCGGGCGGGCGCGCCGTGGCGGCGCTCGTGCTGGACGCCGGGATCACCGCGAAGGTCTCGCGGCCGTATGCGAAGAAGCTGGCCGTGAACAACCTGTGCACGCACTTCTCGGGCGGGACCCCGGCAACTCGTCTGGCGGCCGCAGGCTACACGAACTATGTCTGGGCCGAGAACCTCGGCTGTCGCTCCGGCGATCCCTACGCGGCCGTCCTCGGGTCGCAGCTGTTCTTCCAGAGCGAGCGGTCCTCCAACGGAGGCCATTTCGTGAACCTCATGAACGCGGCGTACGACCGCGTCGGGATCGGCGTGTGGGTCGCGAGTGGGCGAGTTCGCCTGGTCGTGGACTTCTACCACCCGAAGTGACCCGCCGCCCATGATCCGCGACGTGGTCGTCCACCTGTTCAACGACCAGCCCCTCGTCGCCGACATGTTCGCGATGCCGACGGCATCTGACTCGGGCCTCGTCTGTACGAACCTGCGCACGATCGACGGCCGGCGTCCGGTGTTCATCGACCACGGCGACTCCCTGTTCTTCTTCCCGTATCAGCAGATCCGGTTCGTCGAGATCCCACGCGACACGGGCGGCGAGGCCGACGGCGACGGTCCGCCCGGGGAGACGTCCGTCGTTTCCCCGGATCCGGTCGAGGACGATCTCGAAATCGACGAGGACTTCCTCCGCCGCATCCGCGAGGCCTAGCCCGAAGCACGGACAAGAATGGCCCGATAACGGTGCGCCATGCACCTGTGGCTATACTCCCGGCGATGCCGAAGCACCTGGTGATCGTGGAGTCGCCGGCCAAGGCGCGAACGATCGAGCGCTATCTCGGCGACGATTACCGCGTCCTGGCGTCGTATGGCCATGTCCGAGACCTGCCCGAAAATCCCGGAAAGGGGAAGTTCGGCGTGGACGTCGACAACGGCTTCGTTCCCGAGTACGTGATCGCCGAGGACCGCCGGAAGCAGGTCGCCGCGATCGAGCGCGCGGCGCGGACGGCAGACCTGGTGTACCTCGCGACCGACCTTGACCGCGAGGGCGAAGCCATTGCCTGGCACGTTGCCGAAGCGGCCGGTGTGCCCGCCTCCAAGACCCGGCGCGTCACCTTCTCGGAGATCACGAAGTCCGCCATCGAGGAGGCGTTCGCCCACCCGCGCGATGTCGATATGGACCTCGTGGATGCGCAACAGGCCCGCCGCATCGTCGACCGCCTGGTCGGCTATACGCTCAGTCCACTCATCTCGCGCAAGGTTCGGAGCGGCCTTTCGGCTGGTCGAGTCCAGTCGGTTGCCGTGCGACTCGTCGTGGAGCGGGAGCGCGAGATCGAGGCCTTCAGCGCGCGCGAATACTGGACGCTTCGAACCCTCCTGGCGACCGCCGCTGGCGACCGGTTCGGCGCCGACGTGGTGAAGTTCGATGGCGCAGCCATCGAGATCGCGGACGAGGTGACCGCCGATCGCCATGTCGCGGGACTTCGGGGGCGGACGTTCACCGTCTCGAGCATCGGGACGCGCAGGCAGCAGCGCAGTCCTGCCCCGCCCTTCACCACCTCGACCCTTCAGCAGGAAGCCAGTCGCAAGCTCGGATTCAGTCCGAAGCGGACGATGTCCGTGGCCCAGCGGCTCTACGAGGGCGAGGACACGCCCGACGGCCATGTCGGCCTGATCACGTACATGCGCACCGATTCGACGGCGATCGCCGGCGTCGCGATGGGCGAGGCCCGCGCCGTCATCACCGGCCGCTACGGCAGCGACTACGCGATGCCCAAGGGCCGTGTCTACAAGACCAAGTCGAAGGGCGCCCAGGAGGCCCACGAGTCGATCCGGCCAACGAGCTTTGCCCGTGACCCCGATTCCCTGGTCGGGAGCCTCAAGGCGGACGAGCTGCGTCTGTATCGCCTGATCTGGCAGCGAGCCCTTGCGTCACAGATGGCCGCCAAGGCGCTCGAGACCACCACGGCCGAGCTCATCGACGGCGCGTACCAGCTCCGTGCCAGCGCAACCCGAACGCTGTTCGACGGCTTCGCCCGCGTCTACACGGAAGGTCGCGACGATGGCACCGAGGAGGACGAGACCGAAGGCCGGCTGCCCGCCCTTGCCGAGGGCGATCGCGTTGCGGTCACCGATGTCGAGTCGACGCAGCATTTCACGGAACCTCCACCGCGGTTCACGGAAGCCTCGCTCGTCAAGGCCCTCGAAGAGCATGGGGTCGGCCGGCCGTCCACCTATGCCGCGACGCTGTCGACGATCGTCGATCGCGGGTACGTCCGACTGGAAGAGCGTCGGCTTCGGCCGGAACTCATTGGCGAGATCGTCACCGACCTGCTCGTTGCCCACTTCGGGGACTACGTGGACCTCGCGTTCACGGCGCGCATGGAGGAAGAGCTCGACGAGGTGGCCCGTGGGGAACGCAACTGGGTGCCGCTGCTCGAGAAGTTCTACGGTCCGCTCCGCGATCGCGTGGATGAGAAGCGGCGCGAGCTGCGGCGGGCCGACTTCACAACGATCGCATCGGACGAGGTCTGCTCGCTCGGTCATCCGATGGTCGAGCGCCTCGGCAGAAACGGGCGCTTCCTCGCCTGCTCGCTGTATCCGGAGCACAAGGAATCGCGACCGCTGCCCGGCGACGAGACGCCCGACATCGCGGGCACCGGCGAGCCCTGCCCGAAGTGCGGCGAGGGCACACTGGCCTCCAGGCGCGGCCGGTTCGGGCCGTTCCTCGGCTGCTCGCGATATCCGGAGTGCGACTACATCCAGCGGGACGGGCCGCCGCCACCGGATCCGCTGCCGTTCGAGGCCATCTGCCCCAGGAACGGCGACGGGCACCTCGTCGCGCGTCGCGCCCGGAAGACCGGCAACGTCTTCTGGGGATGCTCCGCCTATCCCCGCTGCGACTACACCACCAACGACGAACCGCTCGGCGCGGTCCACGATCTCGACGAAGGGCCGATTGCCCGGCGGGACGATGGAGCGATCTGCCTTCGTTGCGGGGCCGCCATCGGGCTGCCGGCAGACGGCTCGTTGCTCGTTGGCCTGCGCCTGGTCGGTGGTCCTCCGGATCCGGCCGCGATCGCGCCGAAGAAGCCGAGGCCCGGGTGGAGCGGCACCAGGACCGGTGCACGCGGCGCGCCTCGATCCGGCTCGCGAGCGGCGCGGACATCCAGGACGGCGACCGGCGGTACCCGACGGACCTCGAGTCGGCGTGCCGGCGGACTCCCCGACGGCGACAGCGACGCGGCGTGAGCGCCACCTCCGGTTCGCCGGCGGCGCTTGATCGATTTCTCCGCTCGCTCGCGGCCCGGGACGCGTCGGAGCACACCCAGCGGGCGTATCGGACCGCGGTCGGTGCCTATCTCGCCTGGCTGACTGAGCGCGGCGTCGACTGGCGCTCCCCGCAGCGCAGTGACCTGCGGGCCTACCTGGCCCGGCTGACCAGCGTCAATGCCCGCTCGTCGGTCGCCCAGCGCCTCGCGGCGATCCGGGCGTTCCATCGATATGCCATGCGCGATGGCCTCGCGGCAGGTGATCCCTGGGGCGCCATCGCGACGCCCCGGCTCCCGCGCCGGCTGCCGCGCGTCCTGGAGGTCGACCAGGTGGAGCGCCTCTTCGCCGTCATCGATTCGGAGCTGGCATCCGCGCGCCACGATGGCACGGCCCTCGCGGTGGCGCTCGCGCTGCGGGACCGGGCAATCGTCGAGACGGCCTACGCGGCCGGGCTCCGGATCAGCGAGCTTGCGGCCGCGGATCTCGGCTCGCTCGACCTCCGACGTGGCGAGGTCCGCGTGCTGGGCAAGGGACGGAAGGAACGGATCGGCCTCCTCGGCAGGCCGGCCAGGAAGGCACTGGCGGAGTACCTCGACGAGGGCCGCGGCGTCCTGCTCGGCGAGCGGACGGGGACCGGACCGGATCCGGTCGAGGTGTTCGTTAATCATCGTGGTGAGGCGATCGGGGTCCGCGGCCTCCGGCAGCGGATCGATCGGCTGCGCAGGCTGGCGGCCCTGCCGGAGGGGGTATCGCCGCATACGCTCCGGCATTCCTTCGCGACCCACCTGCTCGATGGCGGGGCCGACCTGCGCGTTGTCCAGGAGCTCCTCGGGCATGAGAGCCTGGCCACGACCCAGATCTACACCCACGTGTCGCCGGCGCGGCTCCGGTCCGCCTATCGCGATGCGCACCCGCGGGCCCGGATCCGCGCTGCGGACGGGGAGGCCCGACCATGACGATCGAAGCGGCCAACGGACGGACCGCCGCCTTCGTCCGAGCGGGCCTCGTACTCTCGGGGACGTTCCTGGTCTCGCGGATCCTCGGCTACGTCCGGACGGTCGTGTTGGGAACGACCTTCGGCGCGGGTCCGGAACTCGACGAGTTCTTTGCCGCATTCCGCCTGCCAGACCTGATCTTTCAGGTGGTTGCCGCGGGTGCGATGGGATCCGCACTCATCCCGGTCGTGTCGGCGTTGCTGGCGACCGGTGACCGCGCGCGAGCCTGGCGGGTCGTGGCGACCGTCGCGAACCTGCTGCTCGGCGCGCTGGTCGTGCTCGCTGCCGCTGCGTTCGTCGCCGCGCCGGCCCTGGTCCGGCTGGTGACGCCCGGATTCGACGACGTGGCGCTTGCCCGGACGGTGGACCTGACACGGATGATGCTTGTGGCACCCATCCTGCTTGCACTCGGCGCCGTCGCGACGAGCACGCTCAATGCCGAGGCTCGCTTCACCGCGGCGGCGCTCGCTCCCATCGTCTACAACCTCGCGATCATCGGCGGCGCCGTGCTGCTCGGGCCATCGATGGGCGTCACCGGCCTGGCCATCGGCGTCGTCGTGGGCGCCCTTGGCCACCTCGCGATCCAGCTCCCGGCGGTCTGGCGCCTTGGCTTCCGGCCCCGGTTCGGGATTGACCTGAGCGACGAGGCGGCTCGCCGCGTCCTCATCCTGCTCGGGCCGCGTGCGCTTGGGCTGGGCGTGTCACAACTCACATTCGTCGTCATGACGGCCCTCGCCTCGGAGCTGGGCGACGGAGCCATCTCGGCCTACTCCATCGCCTTCGCCGTCCTCCAGATTCCCCTTGGCCTCATCGGCATCCCGCTCGGGATCGTCATCTTCCCGACCCTCGCGCGCGATCACGCGATCGGGGCCACCGCAACCTTCGTGGGTCTCGTGACCAGGTCCCTCCGGCTGGTCGGCTTTGCCACCTTCCCGATCGCGGCGCTCGGGATCGCTCTTCGTACGCAGGTCGTGGCCCTGCTCTTCGGCTACGGCCGCTTCGACGCCGAGGACATTGATCGAACCGCGGCAACGTTCGGGCTCTTCCTCATCGGGCTGACGGCACACTCGGCGATCGCGATCCTCGCTCGCTCGTTCTACGCGCAGCAGGACACCCGTCGGCCGGTGGCCGCAGCGATCCTCGCGGTGATCGCGAACATCAGCCTTGGCGTCGTCCTGGTCGGGCCCCTCGGCCTGCCGGGGCTTGCCCTCGCGATCGCTCTCGCCGCGTGGCTCGAGGCTGCGCTGCTGATTGTCATGCTCGGCCGAAGGGAGCCATCCTTCGATGTGCGTGGGCTCCTGTTCGCCTACGGATCGTCGCTTCTCGCCGCCGCCGTTGGGGCCGTGGCGGCATCCGGCCTCCTCGTCGCCCTGGGAGACGCGGTGAGCCCGGCGGCCGCTCGCCCGCTCCTCCTTGCGGGGATGGTCGTGGCGACGGCGGGCGGTGCCGGCATCTATCTGGCGATCGCTCGTCTCGTGCGGATGCCGGAACTCGAGCAACTCATCGGGATCGTGAGGACGCGAAATGGTCGACGCGGGCGAAGCGGCTAGGTGCCGGATCGAGGGTGACGTCGTCGTGAGCGCTGCGAGCGCTGCGAGCGCTGCGAGCGCTGCGAGCGTCGCGGCCCTTGCGGGCATTGCGGCGCGGCATGGCCCGCCGCTGTCGTGCACGATGGCATGGTGACCCGCCCCGAAATCGCCGACGCGGACTGGGACGCGTTCGTGGACGCGGCGAATCCGACGTCCTACCTCCAGCGCAGCGCCTGGGCTGCGTCGAAGGAGCCGAACGGCTGGCGTGCGGTGCGCTGGATCGGCGGCGACTCGGTCGGAGCCCAGATCCTGGTCCGGCGCGCCGGCCCGACACCCTGGGCCGTTGCGTACGCGCCCCGGGCGCCCCTGGCGACCGCCTGGGATGGGCAAACGATCGCCGCATTCAGCGCGGCAGCCCGCGAGCTCCTGGCACGACAGCCCGAGCGCATCGCGTACCTCCGCGTCGACCCCGGGCTGGATGCCGCGGCCGTGACCCGGGCTGGGACCGGCGGGGACGCCAGCCTGGCCGATCGTTTCCGTGCCTCCGGTTGGCTCCCGGCGCCCGCGGTCCAACCGAATGCATCGCGGATTGTCGACCTCGGAGTGGAGGAGGCGGACCTCTGGGGTGGCCTCCGGAAGAAGTGGCGCCAGTACGTGAACCGGGCGCGGACCGCGGGAATTCGTGTCGTTGAAGGCGATGGCGACCGACTCGCCGACTTCTACGCGATCTATCGAGAAACCGCCCGTCGAGCGGGCTTCATCATCCGGTCCGAGCGCGCGTATCGGGACGTCTGGGCGGCCTTCGACCGCGATCGCCTGGCCCGTCTCCTCCTTGCCGAACTCCCCGATGGCACGCCCGTCGCCACGCTCCTGCTGCTTCGGTCGGGGTCCACCGTCACGGAGCCGTATGGCGGTGCGACCGTCTCGGGAGCCGAACAGCGGGCGAACTACCTGCTCAAGTGGGAAGCCATGCATCGCTCTCGTGAGGACGGTGCGGCGACGTACGACATGTGGGGCCTCTCATCGCCGGGAATCGCCCACTTCAAGGCGGGATTCGGCGGTCGCGAGGTTCGCTATGTCGGTGCCTGGGACCTGGTCCTTGACCCGCTCGGACGCACGGTCCTCGATGCGGCCGGGCGGGCTCGCACGTGGGCCTCGCGGCTCCAGCACGGGCTCGATCCGCGTCGAGGTGTGTCGCCCGACGGGACGCGGACGCCCGGTGACGCGAACCCGGGCAGCTCCGACCCGCGCGCCGACGACGAGGACGAGCGTTCGTGACGACCTTCCGACCTGCGGATCCGGGTGAGCTGTTGGCGTGGGACGATCTGACGGTCCATCTCGGCGGCGGCAACATCTTCCAGTCACGTGCCTGGGCCGAGCATCGCCGCCGAACCGGATGGCGCCCCGCGTTCGTCGTCGGGGACGATGGCTCGGCCGTCCTGGCCCTCGAACGGCCATGGCCGCTCCTGCGTTCCGGCTCGTGGTACCTGCCTCGCGGGCCCATCCCGGCCGGGGCTGTACCGGCGATGGCCGCCCGCCTCGGCGGGATCACCGATCACCTGGCCGGCCGCGGGGCGGATGTCGTGGCCACCGACGCCGAGATCCCGGCGGGGATCGGCTACGAGTCAGCGCTCGTCGAACTCGGATTCAGTTCGATCGAGGAGATCCAGCCGTCTCGTCATCGCATGCGACTCCCCCTTGGACACGCCGCCGACGAGTCTGGGGTCTTCGGCGGCATCGCCAAGGCGACCCGACAGCGCATCGCCCGCGCCGAGCGCGACGGCGTGACCGTCGTCCGGCACGACCGCCGGGCGCTGGACGTCGACCCGGGCGCCGGGTTCGTGGGTCCGGCCGAACCGCTCGAGGTGGCACTCGGTCGATTCTTCGATCTCCTCGTTGAGACGGGCGAGCGCCGCCAGTTCGTGCTCGGGCCACGCGCCGCCTTCCTCGAATGGTGGAAGGCCGCCCATGAGGCCGGCCTCATCGTGCACCTCGAAGCTCGCGACCGCGCCGGGACGCCCCTTGCGGGCCTGCTCCTGTATCGGCACGGCGGGCGACTCTCGACGGCCTACTCGGCCGACCACGCGGCGAGTCGTCGAGATCATCCCGGGATGTTCCACCTGCTTCGCTGGCGCGCGATCCAGCTCGCGATTCGCGAGGGCTGTGCGGAGATGGACCTCGGCGGGGCGGACGTCCGCGGCGTTCGCCACGAACCCCGACCCGGGGACCCGATGTACGGCCTGTACGAGCACAAGCGATCGTTCGGTGCAGAGTGGGTCGAACAGGTGGGTGCCCACGAACGGATTCTCCACCCGCGACGCTATGCGGCCGGCCGGGTGCTCCTCGGGATCGGTCGCCGGGTGACGCAATGATCAGCCTGATGCCCGCGCAGCCATCCGATCGAACGGCATGGGATGCCTTCGTGGCGGCTCGGCCCGAGGCGGACGTGCTTCAGGCCTGGGCGTGGGGGGCGGCCATGGCGCCGGCCGGGGAGCCGGCGCTCCGACTCCTCGCCCGCGACGACGACGGGGAGATCCGTGGCCTGGCGCAGGCGCTTGTGCGACCCACAAGCCTTGGGCGGGCGGTGCTCTACGTCCCGCATGGTCCGCTCTGGCGGCGCGACGCGGCCGACGCCCATGCCGTGCTCGCGGGCCTGGTCAGGGGCCTTCGCGAGGCCGCCGTAGCGCATCGCGGCATCGTCGTCAAGGTCGATCCCGCCCGCGATCGGGTCGGGCTCGATGACAGCGGGGCCGTCGTCACCGCCCTCGAGGCTGCGGGGCTCCGACCTGCCCGCCACGATCTCCAGGCCCGCACGACCCTGATCGTGGATCTCGCTGGCGACGATGGTCAGATCGCGGGTCGCTGGACGCCGGAGGCCCGCAACCTCGCCCGACGGAGTGCCCGCGAAGGCCTCGTGGTCGAGATCACTCGTCACCCGGACGCAGGGGCTCTCGAGGAGGCGGGCGCACTGCTGGTGGCGACCGGGACCCGTCGCGGATTCCGAACGCACGACGTGCCGTTTCTCAGTCGTCTCGCGGCCGAGCTGGACGTCTCGGCCGGCTGGTACCTCGCCATCGGTCGACTCGATGGACGACCACTCGGCGTCATGGTGGTTGCCCGGACCGGCGATCGCGCGGCCTACCTGTACGGTGGCTCGCTCCGCGATGACGCCAACCGGCACGCGAATCCCGGCTACGGTGTCATGGCGGCGATGATGTCGGCGCTCGCTCGCGACGGGGTGCGGTGGTTCGATCTGTGGGGTGTCCATGACGAGCGCGATGTCGAAGCGGATGCCTCGTGGCAGGGGTTCTCAGCCTTCAAGCGGCGGTTCGGGGGTCGGGAGGTGCGTCACCCGGGAACGTTCGACCTGGTCGTCTCGGCAGCCTGGTATCGCCTGCGCGACCTGCGTGAACGCTTGAGAGATCAACGATGACCGGTGATGGATCGAGGCCAATGGAGCCTGGTACGCCGCGCGGCGGGGCCGAGTCGATCGCCGCGCTGCTGCGGGCAGCCGAGCCGGCCACCTCGAGAGCCCTCTCGGGCCTGGTGGACCGACTGCGGTCGCATGGCGATTCGGTTTCCATCGTCTGGCCTGGCGTCACACCGTCCGGGCGCGTTTCCGTCGACGGCGGCGGAGATGACCGCTCCGATGCCGCGCTCGCGGCGATCATGCTCGCCGGTGTGACCGCCGATTCGCGCTCGGTCGGGCCCGGCAGCCTGTTCGTGGCCATTCCGGGTTCACGAGCGGACGGCCATCGATTCGCGGCCGACGCGGAAGGCGCCGGCGCTGCGGCCCTGCTCGTGGAGCACGCCCTGCCGGATCGATCCATCCCGCAGATCCTGGTCCCGCACGCCCGTCCGATGCTGGCCGAGGCCGCCGCATGGTGGTATGGCGATCCGGCACGCGAGCTCGGGGTCGTGGGGATCACCGGGACGGACGGCAAGACCACGACCAGCTTCCTCGCGGCTTCGGCCCTGGAGGCCACGGGTATCCGGACGGGACTCCTGGGGACCGTCGCGATCCAGATCGGTGGTCGGCGCGAGGCGAACCAGATCCACAGCACGACGCCCGAGGCTCCCTACGTGCAGCGCGCCCTGCGCGCGATGACCATGGCCGGGGATGCGGCAGCCATCATCGAAACCACCTCCCATGGCCTGGCGATGGACCGGGTCCGCGCGATCGACTACGACGTCGCGATCCTCACCAACCTGACCCACGAGCACCTCGAGCTGCATGGGTCCTTCGAGGCGTACCGCTCGGCCAAGCTGCGCCTCTTCGAATCGCTCGTGTGGGTCGGCATGAAGCGGGCAGGTCGAAGCTGGCCCCGAACCGGGATCGTGAACGTGGACGATCCGTCCGCCGCCATCTTCGTGGCCGCCACCCGCGCGGCCGGGGCGCGCGCCATCGGCTTCGGCGCGGCTCGCGATGCCGAGGTCCGGCTCCTGGGCACCGTCGACGATCACGGCGGACTGCGCGTCGACTACGGGCTCGCTGGAAGCCAGCGTGCCTTCCGCCTTCAACTGGCCGGACGGTTCAATGCCCACAACGCCCTGGCTGCCGTCGCTCTCGGGTGGGCCCTGGACCTCGATCCCAGTGCCGTTGAATCCGGATTGGAGGCGGTCGCGGCCGTGGCGGGCCGGATGGAGCTGGTCGATCAAGGCCAGCCGTTCAGCGTGGTCATCGACTATGCCCACAGTCCGGCCTCGCTCGCGACGGTCCTGGACGAGCTCGGCCCGCGAGCCGCGGCGGGCGGGGGAGGACTGATCGCGGTCTTCGGCTCGGCCGGGGAGCGGGACCGGGACAAGCGGCCGATGATGGGTCGGATCGCCGCGGAGCGTTGCCGGATCGTGATCCTGACCGATGAGGATCCCCGCGGCGAGGGCCGCGGCGCGATTCTCGGCGAGATCGCCGCCGGTGCGGGGCTGGCAGGCCATCGGCCCGAAGCGATCCTCCAGGTCGCCGACCGTTCGGTTGCGATCCGCACGGCCCTGGAACGCGCGCGACCCGGCGACGTCGTTCTCCTCGCCGGGAAAGGCCACGAGACGACCATCGAGTACGCCGACCGTCAGCTGCCGTGGGATGAGCGCGCCGAAGCCGAGCGCGCGCTGGCTGATCTCGGTTGGGGGCGTTGACCTGGCAGTAGACTTCGAGGACATGACCGCGTCACGAACACCCACCGACACGCCACCGGACGACGGGGAGCCGGCCCGAACGCGCCGCCCGGGGAACCGCTCCCTGACCCGAGCCAACGCCGCGGCCGCGTCGTCCTCTTCCGTCGAGACCCAGACGGCGCGCCTCATCGCGGCGACCCGCGTCCACAATCCGCAGGCCGATCTCTCCGGAATCGAGGCCGCCGTCGCGTTCGCCGTCGAGGCCCACGGGAGCCAGTCCCGGGCGTCCGGCGAACCGTACGTGACCCACCCGATCGCGGCCGCGGAAATCCTGGCCGAACTTGGCGTCGACCCGGCGGCCATCCAGGCCGCGGTTCTTCACGACGTGCCGGAGGATACAGAGTACGAGCTCGCCGACATCGAGGAGCGGTTCGGACAAGAGGTCGCGCACCTCGTCGACGGCGTCACGAAGCTCGGCAAGTTCAGTACCCTCAGCCACGAGCAGCAGCAGGCCGAGAACATCCGCAAGATGTTCCTGGCGATGGCCGACGACATCCGGGTCGTCCTGATCAAGCTGGCCGATCGCCTCCACAACATGCGGACCCTGGCGGCGCTGCCAATCGAGAAGCAGTCACGGATCGCGCGCCAGACGCTCGAGATCTATGCGCCCCTGGCCGAGCGGCTCGGGATCTGGCAGGTCAAGTGGGAGCTCGAGGATCTGGCCTTCAAGATCATCGAGCCGGAGCGATTCCGCGAGCTCGCAAAGCTCCTCGACACGCGTCGCAAGGGCCGCGAAACGTACATCGAGCGGGCGATCGCAGAGCTCGAGCCCCGCCTCCGCGATGCCGGGATCGAGGCCGACCTGCAGGGCCGACCGAAACACATCTACAGCATCTGGAAGAAGATGCAGCGCAAGAGCGCCGAGTTCGGCGAGATCTACGATGTCTATGCGATCAGGATCCTCGTCGAGGATCTCCGGGACTGCTATGCCGCGCTTGGCATCGTCCATGCCCTGTGGCGGCCGATCCCGGGGCAGTTCGACGACTACATCGCGGTTCCCAAGAACAACCTCTACCAGTCGCTCCACACGGCGGTGATCGCCCTGGACGGCAAGCCACTCGAGATCCAGATCCGGACGCAGGCCATGCACCAGGTCTCCGAGGTCGGGATCGCGGCTCACTGGCGATACAAGGAGGGCTCGAAGTCCGACCGCGAATACGACGCCAAGCTCGCCTGGCTGCGTCAGCTGATGGACTGGCAGCGCGACGTCAGCGACGCGACCGAGTTCGTCGAGGGAATCAAGCTCGACATCTTCCAGGACCAGGTCTTTGTCTTCACCCCGAAGGGCGAGATCAAGGACCTCCCCGCCGGTGCGACCCCGCTCGACTTTGCCTACCGGATCCACACCGACGTCGGGCACCGAACGATCGGGGCGAAGGTCAACAACCGGCTCGTGCCGCTCGACTACCGGCTCAAGAACGGCGACATCGTGGAGATCGTGACCACAAAAGCCGAACACGGGCCGTCCCGAGACTGGCTGAACCTCGTTCGAACGAGCCACGCCCGGGAGAAGATCCGCCAGTGGTTCAAGCGCCAGGAACGCGACGAGAACATCGTCCACGGCAGGGAGTCACTGGATCGTGAGCTGCGCCGTCTCGCTCGCACCTCCATTTCGGCGGTCGGCCAGGAGCGCCTCCTCGAGGTCGCCAGGCAGCTGAATCACGACCAGGTGGACGACTTCCTCGCCGCCATCGGCTACGGCGCCGTGAGTGCGCAGTCCGTCGTGACACGACTCGGTGTCGTCGACGACGCGCAATTCGAGCTTCCATCGGTTGCGCCGCCGCTGGCTCCGGCGAAGGCGGGCGGTGTTCGCGTGAAGGGCGTCGGTGATCTCCTTGTGCGCTTCGCGAAGTGTTGCCACCCCATTCCCGGCGATCCGATCCAGGGCTTCATCACTCGTGGCAAGGGCGTGACCGTCCACCTCCGGTCGTGCCCGACCGTCATCAACGAGCGCGAGGTCACGCGGTTGATCGAGGTCGAGTGGGAGGCTGTGCCGGCACAGACGTATCCCATCGCGATCCGCGTGGAGGCCTACGACCGAACGGGCCTGCTGAGCGACATCAGCCAGGTCGTGGCCGAGAACAAGGTGAACATCCTGGCCGCCTCGGTGGGCGTTGGCGGCGATCATGTCGCGGTCGTTCGGGCGACGCTGCAAGTCGCGTCGGTGAGCCAGCTGTCGCGTGTGATGGGGCGCATCGAGCAGCTCAAGGATGTGCTCAGCGTTTCCCGGGATACGGGCTGACTCGTCGCTCATCACACCGGAGTCTGCCAACCAGTGCAACCGCCGGCTGCGGGACTGCGGCGTCCCGGTCCTCGCCCCCTGCCGGCCGGTAGACTCACCGGTGGTGGCGTCCTTCCGCGCCCCTCGTGGCACGCGCGACACGCTGCCCATTGAGGCCCGCCCGCCTCGTGCGCTTCGGGCGCGTCGCGCGCGACCCTGCCTTGCCGGGCGGCATCGTGGAGATGAGCGACCTTCGAACCGGGTGCATGCGCAGCCTCGGGTCAGTCGAACCCAACCCGATCGCCGACCTGGACGAACGAGGGTCTCGGTCACGTCCGGTTCCGCTCGGCTCGGTGGAATGGGCCTACTGGGTTCACCAGCACTAGTCCTCGACTCCTCCGACGTTCCACCATCGGTCGAGCGAACATGAGTCTGCCGGCGGCGCGACCCAGTCCGTCCGTCGGGCCCACTCCTCGATGGTAATGCCGTCCTCTGCAATGTCCTCGGCGGCGCCACCACTGCCACCGAGGACGACGTGGTCTCTGTCGCTCACGGTGACGACGCTCTGGTCGACGTTCTCGAACGTGATGGCCCGCGACTCCTCGCGCCAGGTCGTTCGGTCGGCGGGCCAGACTAGTAGCGTGAACTCCCCGGCGGGCCACTCCAGGTATACGCAGGTGTCGGTGATGCGCATCGTACCCTCGAAGCGCAGAGTGTCGGCCCCGTCCTGGGGCGCGGTGACCGCGAGTGGACCCCACCTGTTCACGGGTGATGCTGACGGCTCCACAGGTGAGGCCGAGGCTTTGGCTCCAGGCGGGCTTACCCCTGGTTGGCACGCCGTAGTGAAGAGGGCGGTGGCAACGGGGACGAGCAGCGCTGCCCTGACTGTCCTCCCCGGTGACACGCCGGGACATCTCGCTTGACGGAAGATCCTGCCCGGGTCGGCAAGGATCTTGGCGGCGCGCAAACGCTCCATGACGATTCCTCCGGCGGGTCGCGGGCGCGGCTGACGGCGGCACACAGGGGCGCCCGCGGAGGTCCTGCGTACGCGGGCTCAGTTAGTGATCACCGTTACCCCCAGAGCCTCGTCGAAGAGATCAGCCACCGACCACGCGTCCTTGCCACCGCACCAGCCCTTCTGCGAACCGTAGGCGCGGCCTGCCGAGAACCATGGTCCGCCACTGTCGCCGGGTACCGACGTGATCGCGTTCATCTGGACCAGACGATCGTTGAAGACTCCAGAGAGCGTGCACGCAATGGACACGTCAAACACGTCGAGGGTGCAATCCTGACTATTCGAGAATCGGCCGTACTGGCAGACGCCTTCGCCCACGGAGATGTTGGCGCGAGGTTCGACCGATGCCACGTCCGCGATGGTGGTCGCGGTGGAATAGTAATCATCCACCTCAGCGACGTTCGTGGTGTGCCACTCGATATCGCCCCACTGGCCTCGGTGCTCAGACTGGAAGACGAAACTGTGCGTCCCATCTCCAGGATGGACTATCCCATCTGCGCCGCTTGCATGACCCGCAGTCGTGACGCCCGTCACTCCGCTGGCGTTCCTCACCGACCAGCCGCTTGTGGCATAAGACGCCCCGCCACTGGTGACGAGCATGCCACCAAACGACGTTGTATCCATGCCGATCGATTCGTCGCTGATCGTCAATCTGACGTTCGAGCGGAGGTCCCCGGGCAGCGCGGAGAGGACATCCTCGGGCCGCGTCGGTAGGCCGGGCTCGATCGTCACCGCTGCCGGGATCAGTCCGGCGCCCGTGATGTTGACGCCCGTAACTACGTCGCGGAATCCCATGGCCTCGAGGGCACGATGGACCCGCAACTTGCGCGCCTCCAGCTCGTCGAACGAGAACGGCTGATTGTCGGCCAAGATCACCTTGATGTCGCTGGCATCAACCAGGTCCCGAACGAACTTCTCGGCCGGACCTTTGATATAGAGCGTCGGGGCGCCATCTGGCTGCTCCGAGAGCGCTGAGCCAACGAAGATGTCCGGCCTCTCCTTGGCCACCTGCTCCGCGATCTGACCGATGATCTCTGCCGCATGATATCGAGCCGTCGCCTCAGCGATGGTCCAACCGCGGCCCGGGGCAACATTCGCCAGCTCCAGAGTGAGTTCCTGCTCGGGCGAGAACGTTGCCGCCTGGGACGGAGAGAGCCCCGTGTTCGCCGAAGCCCCGCCCAGAGAGAGGCCCGCCAGCGCCAGCACCATGGAGAATATGACTGCTATCCGCCTCATGGTTTCGTTCCTTTCTATGCAGGTGGCGATCGATGGAGCATCGTCGCAAGATGTCAACCATCGGCATCATCCCTTCAGGGGTACCCATCAGCACCGGCCGCAAACGTGGGCCCAGCTTCACGGCACGCCGACGCTCTCGAACCGATCGTTGTAGGTCTCCCGACGTAGCTGACCTGGGCGTTCACCCCCCATGAGACCGACACCCCGCCCCAGACCGTCGCGCCCGACCCGACCAGCGCCGCCGCCCGCGCCTCGTCGGCCCGCAAGGCCGGCTCGTCGCGGAAGCACCGGATGAGCGGGTAGTCGAGGTCGTGACAGTAGAGCGAGCCGACCGCGGCCAGCGGGATCGGGCGGCCGTCTAGGGTGGCCCGCACGGCTCCGTCCCGGGCCGCCGCCACACTGGCGACGGGCGCCACGACCGCGATGCCAAGGGCGAGCAGGGCAGCCCATGGCCCGAGGGGTCGCGCGGTAGACTTCGGCAGCATTTCGGGCCTCGACTCCGTCCTGGGGAGAGATCGCCGACGACGAGCCGAGCCTAGCGCGCGACGGACGGTGCGGATAGCGGGTTATCCCTATCGGGGGAGCGGGAAATCATCTAACGCGGGTCGCTCATGCGGTGCGTGGTGCCGCCTTCTCGATCGCGGCCTTCGTCCTGCTCGCCTCGTGGCTCGCGAGTCAGGGCCGCCGAGAACCGCCGCAACCCAGGAGCACGAACCCGCCGAACGAAGATCCCGTATGGCGTATGAGCGGGGCTACGGCTGGCTGGTCTCGACGTCGCTGATCTCGCCAATGCCCCTGCCCGAGGCGTCGATCGCGCTGATGGATATCGCCTTCGCCCCGGACAGCCACGAGGCACGAGGTAGCCGTCAGAGACGGTCCCGGTCACGTCCAAGCCATCCGCCCGAGGGATGGTGACCGAGTCAGGACAAGCCCGAGGGTGGAATGTCAGAAGTGGCCGGCAGGGACTTCGGCCCGAGGTTGGGAGTGGAACGCCCGGCACGACGTTCGATGCCGGGCGTTCGCAACCCTTTTAGCGGGCTCCGAGTTCCCCGGTATCCGCATCGTGCGAATACTGGTGGCTCCGGTGTTGGTCAGCGTCGAAGCCGTGCTGCATCCATGCCCCGGCCCCGAAGCCGACCAAGAATATGGGCGGACCAAAGGCGGGATATTCGAATGCGAATGCCAATCCGATCGCGAACGCTGCGCCACCGCCACCAGCCCAGATCAAGTTTCGCCAGTGAACACGGCGTCTGAGGGCCAGATACGCGATCCAGACGACTGAAGTCAGAACGGCGAAGACAAGACGTTGGAACATGTCAAGAAGGCCACCTCTCGTAGTACAGAAACCCGGTACTCAATCGCCTAGCGTATCCGTACAGCGAGTTGCCCTGAGGGTAGTGATAGTACCAACCGCCCAGCGCGCCGTAGTAGTACGTATTTCCGTAGGAGGAATTGATCGACGACGATGGGGCGTAGAAGTCGAGGGAACCGTCGGGGTTCTTGAAGTTCTGGATTCCGGCGAAGACCACCAGCCCTGGGATCCACCCGAGGACAGGCGTCAGAAAGGCGACGCCCGCCAACGTCGCCCACATTGTTCCGACGTACTGCAGCAACGTGATGTCGTTCGGGCAGAGGTGCAGGTACGAGTCGCCGCTCGCATAATTGTAGACGTAGCTGCAACTACTGAACGGCCACTGAAGCTGGTGGGAGTGGTTTGTTCCATTCCTTGTGGCAGACACGGGCTGTGGGCCAAAAGAGACCGCGGTCGGATGTAGGTCTATGACATCCGGAGCATCCTCGGCGTAGGCGAAGCCAAGGCCGATGACCTCGATTCCGGACTTGGTGACGGTGTCGAACATGGCGATACGGACTGGGACGCCGCCCTCATCTGCCATTTCGAGAACTACAAGACCGGCCTGTTCCTGAACCACCCGAGCGCCAGCGGCCTGCCAGGCACTCCTCTGCTCAGCGGTCGGGCTCACTACTCTGTTTCCCAAAGCGAGGCTGCTAGCGCCTCTGGGCTGCGACAAGCGGACCTCGGCCGGCATCACTGGCCGGGGCGGCGGATCGGGCAGTTGGCTTTCTGAAGCCGCCTGGATTGGGCCCATGCCAAGGGCAGTGGCGAGAAGGCCGACTACGAGGCCAGCCGAGATCGAACGACGAGAAACCAACACTGCTATCTCCGGTTGACTGGACGCGTCACGTTAATCTGGAAGCATGTGCAGGTTCACAAGTGTGTAGACGTACGTCCCACCTCCCTTCTAGTCGATGATTCTGTCGATCTCTTCACCACACAACCTCAACCATCGGCACCTCCTTCAGGGGTACCCATCAGCACCGGCCGCAAACGTGGGCCCAACTTCACGGCACGCCGACGCTCTCGAACCGATCGTTGTAGGTGCCCCCGACGTAGCCGACCTGGGCGTTCACGCCCCACGAGACGGACACCCCGCCGGCGTAGTTGGGGAGGACGTACCAGCGCGGGTTGGCCCCGCTGTATG
>JACPOR010000050.1 GCA_016191425.1 Chloroflexota bacterium | reverse complement strand
GTGAAGGACGTCCCGAGATCGAGGTCGGCGCTCAGGTCCTCGGACAGGACGCCGGTCGCGGTGCCGGTCGCGCCGTGGGCCGCGCCGTCGTACACGCCGGTGTAGCCGGTGACGCTGATGACCGCGTCGGCCTTGGTGATGCTGTCGGTGATCGTCGTGGCCGCAATGTTCGCGTAGTTGGCGGTTCCGGTGAAGCTCCAGGAGTCGGTGGCGTAGGTGCCGGCGTTGGTGTGGGTCGTGTTGCTCACGTCGACCGTGCCAACGGTGGCCCCGGTCTCGCCGTTCACGCCGGTCATCGAGGTGACCGCCGCCGCGTGCGGCAGGCCGTTGTAGGTCGTGCTGGCGTTGGTGTAGGGGGTGACCACGACCACCGCGGTCGCCTTGGCGACTGTGAAGATCCGCTGGACCTGCGGAGCGGCGTTGTAGCTCGCGTTGCCAGCCTGATTCGCGTTCACGGTGCAGATGCCTGCAGCGATGATCGTGATCGTTGCCCCGTTGGCACCGCCCGCGGTGCAGACCGACGTCGTGCTGGTGGAGAAGGTGACCGGGAGCCCGGAGCTCGCGGTGGCGCTCACCGTGAACGGGGCATCGCCGTAGGTCTTGCCGCCCAGGGCGGCGAAGGTGATCGTCTGAGCCTGCTTCGCGGTAACGGTCACCGTCCCTGTGGTGGTGCCGTTTCTCGAACTCTGCCCGGATCCGCTATTGGTGCAGGATAAGTTGTTGTTGTTATATGCGTCCAGCCGGACGGTCCAAGTGCCCGCGACGTAGCCAGAAGCGAGAATGAGTGAGTCGCTTGCGCTCCCCACGTTCGTGAAGCAGCTATGGAACGTCGTGCCCGACGGGGGAACGTACGAGATCTGGTAGGTCTTGTTGTTCACGAGACCCGTAGCACTCACGGCGATAGTCAGCGTGGACTGGGTCCAGGTCGCACTGACCGCTTCGGCTGCCGCGACATATGGCCCCACGAACGGGCCGCCACCCGGTGCGCCGACCGGCACGACCGAGGTCGTCGACGTGCTCGAGATGGCACGGGCGAGGTTCAGCCGGCCGTTGCCGGTCTGATCGGCGGTGCCGACGGCGTCGGCCGACGAGCCGAGTCGACCGACGATGACGCCGTTCGAGGCGGACGGATCGACCGCCTTCGCGAGGGCAGCCGCAGCCGCGACCTCGGCCGCTGCGGCCGACGTCCCGGTCACGGACGTGTAGCCGCCGGCCAGGTCGGTCGAGTCGATCGACACGCCGGGCGCCGCGATGAAGGTGTCGGTGCCGTAATTGGAGCCGGCCCAGAGCGCATCGGAAGAATCGGTCGCCGAGACGCCCACGACCCCGCGGTCACCCGCCGGGTAGGTCGGCGTGGAGGAGCCGTCATTGCCGGTCGCCGCCACCAGGACCACGCCGTTCGACCACGCATAGTCGATGGCTGCCTGAAGAGACGCGGAGTAGCCGGGGTTCGAGAAGGCCATGAGGATGACGTTCGCGCCGTGGTCGGCTGCGTACACGACACCCTCGATGATGTCGCTGTCGAGGCCGGTCCCGTCCGCGCCGAGCACGGTGACGGGCATGACCTGCACGCCGGAGTAGGCGACGCCGGCGATCCCCTCGCCGTTGTCCGTGGCGGCGGCGACGATCCCGGCCATCCAGGTGCCGTGGCCGTTCGGGTCGGTCAGGCCGTTGGAGCCGTCGAGGATGGAAGTACCGGAGACGACCTGGCCCGCGAGATCCGGATGCGAGGCATCGATGCCGGTGTCAAGGATCGCGACGGTCGAGCTTCCGCTCGGCGCGACGGCGCCGTACGCCTGATCCCAGCCGATCTGGGGCAGCGACCATTGCGTCGCGTAGCCCGCGTCGTTCGGCGTGGCTTCGGCCGCCCGGCTGGTGTCAGCCTCAACGCGCAGGACGGTCGGGTCTGCCCGCAGGGCCGTGGCAACCGCGTCGACGGAATCTGCGGGCAGCGCCGCGGCATGCATGCGGAGGACCGGGATGGAGTCGACATCGATCGCCCCCGCCGACGCGAGTGACGCGGCCTGGGCCGCACTCGAGGTGCCGGCGACGAACGTGACGATATACGGGACCGTCGGCACGACGGCCGGGTCGCCCATCGACGTCGCCGACGCCAACTGACTGCCCAGGGCCGCCATCGGCGCGAGGAGGGCGGCACCCAGGATGAGTGCCCGGGAGAAGGCCAGCACCGGCCAGATCCGACGCGACGCGTTCGTGCGAGACATGTGATCCCCTTGCCTTGAGCAGGTGCCATGCATCCAGGGCAACGCAGTCGCGGGCGGGGAAGGGAACGCCGGTGACGGAGGGATGATCGAAAGATGAGAGCGGGGCTGGTTCGTCAGTCGGCGGATCCCCGAGCGGGCGCGTGCTCGGACGTCGTATTCAGTTCCTCGTCCCTGGAGGGTCGCGGCTCACGATAGTACGTTGGGTGCAGGCCATGTCCAGACGAAAGGACCATTTGTGGTGTATCGACGCACCATGTTTGGAGGTAGGTTCGAACCGGACGGGACCAGACCACATCGAACCCACCACCACGCCCGATGTGATCCGCCCGCGGGCCGGACCTCCCGTTCGCGTAAGCGTCGGTCATCGTGTGTCAACGCCGGTCCTGCTCAGTCTTCGACTGGCGAGAAGTGATCATTCTTCACCCGGCGTCGGTCGTCGTGGCATCTCGGCTCTTGCTTGGCGAGAGATCATTGGCGAGAGGTCAATTGGAAGTCGCCGACAATCTTGAGATGGCTGGCTGGTGACCCTCTCCGCCGAGGATGAGCCATGGCCTCGCCGATCTCCGTCAGGGAGCGACTCGAACGCCTGGACCTCGAGCAGCGTGCGGCTGCCACCGCGCCTCCGGGTCCGATCCTGTGCATAGCCCCGGCAGGCAGCGGCAAGACGTCGACGCTCGTTGCCCGGATCGCCTGGCTCGTGGAGGGCGGTGCGGATCCGGAGACCATCACGGCGCTCACGTTCAACCGCCGGGCCGCCGAGGAGCTCACCGAGCGATTGACCGCGGCCCTGCCGGCCGCTACTTCGACGGCCGGCGCCTCGGGACTGCCGGCCGGTACCTCGACGGCCTGCATCTCGGGACTGACTGCCGGTACCTCGACGGCCGGTACTTCGACTGCCGGCGCCTCGACTGCCGCCACCCACGCGACCGGCGCGGGCGACCCCGCCCGCCTCGCCGTCCGCGTTCGAACGTTCCACGCCCTCGGGCTGGAGATCCTGCGGCTTGCCGGGCGGCCCACCGCTCCCCTGCTCGACCGTGAAACGGTCCTTCGAAGCATCATTCCACGCGTTTCCCAGGAAGCCGTCCGTCGCCTCGATACCGTGATCTCGCGGTTCAAGCTCGACATGGCCGTCGATCCAGTCGATGTCGCGGCGGATCCGGAGGCAGGCCCGACTGCCCGCGCCTTCGTGGCCTACGAACAGGCCCTCACTGACGCGGGCGGCCTCGACTTCGATGACCTCGTCGTTCGCGCCGTGCGCCTGCTTGAGGCCGAGCCCATGACGCTCGCAGCGTGGCGGGTGCGGTGCACGCACCTGCTCGTCGACGAGGCCCAGGATCTCGACCGGATGCAACTGCGGCTGGCCCTGCTGCTGGCTGCGCCCCACAACCGGATCTTCCTGGTCGGTGATGACGACCAATCGATCTACGGCTGGCGACTCGCCGACGTGCGACGGCTGCTCGGCCTCGCCCAGACATCGCTGCCCGGTCTGCGGCGGATGGACCTCGAAATGAACTACCGCTGTCCCGAGCCGGTGGTCGAGCGGGCCGTCCGGCTCGTGGCGCACAACGAGGAACGCTTTGCGAAAACCATTCGGCCCCGGTCCCCGGCACCCGGTCTGTTGATCCTCGCCCCCTCGAGGGGTGAGCCGGTCGAGATCTGTACTCAGGTGCTGCGATCATGGCCCGCTGACGATGGGAGCCGGGCGGTCCTCGCTCGGACGAACCGGGAGCTGCTGCCGGCCGTGGCGGCCTGTCTCGCCCTCGAGACACCGTTCCAGGCGCGCGACCTCGAGCTGCCGATCGAGAGCCCATACCTCGACGACCTCCTCGCCCAGGCCACGGCGGCACCGGTTGGCGTCCCCCTCGTCGTCAGATTCGGGCAGATCCGCGACGCGGCGATCGGGCCGGCCCGGGATGTGGTCGCGGCGCTCCTGCACTGGTCACCAGGCCATCGGGACCTCGAAGCGTTCACGGCGGCCATCGACGATACGCGGGCGCGGCTGGCCCGACTTCGACGTGACGACGCGCCCCTGTCACTGGCGACCGTGCATGGGACCAAGGGCCTCGAGTTCGACCACGTCGCGGTGATCGGTCTCGATGCCGGTCTATTTCCGAGTGCGCGTTCGATAGCCGACGCCGAGGATCCCGCGCGGGCGCTCGAAGAGGAGCGTCGGCTCGCCTACGTCGCGTGGACGCGCGCTCGACGCTCCCTCACCCTCGCATTCGATCCCGAGGCGCCGTCGCAGTTCATCCTCGAGGCGTTCGATCCGGAGGAGATCACGCTGTAGGAGGTTCGATCGCAGGCGATCCGACCGCTGGCGTAGGATCGAACCATGTCGCATATCCCGGCACTCGGTCCTCGCGGCGAAGGCTGGGTGGTGCTCCAGGTGGTCCTGTTGGGGCTGATCGGGTTTGCAGGCCTCGCCCGTTCAACGCCCCAGCCGGAGCCGTGGACCCTGGTCGGTGCAATTGTTGGGATTGTCCTGCTGCTCGCTGGCGCGGGTCTCGGATTGGCCGGGATTTCCGGGCTCGAATCGGGCGACGCGCTGACGGCCCTTCCACGTCCGCGCGATGCATCCCGCCTCGTGGACACCGGCGCGTACGCACTGGTGCGCCATCCGATCTACGGAGCGCTCATGCTCGGATCCATCGGCTGGGCGCTGCTGCGCGGATCGCCGGCCGCCCTGCTCGGCGCCGCAGGGTTGTTCGTGGTCCTCGATCTCAAGCGACGCCGCGAGGAGATCTGGCTGAGCGAGCGCTATCCCGAGTACGCCGCGTACCGAACCCGGACGCGCCGCTTCATTCCCTGGATCTGGTAGCCCCGAGTCTTCCATCAGGTGTGATTGCCGCGGAGGTTGTTGAAACAGCTAGTCGTGGCGATGCATCTCCCAGCGCGCGATCAGCTTCAAGAGGCGGTCGATGGCTTCGAGGAACGGCTCCGTTACGGACGGCGGTAGGACGTCCCGAATGGAATCCTTGACGCCGAAGGCGGCTCGAGCGGCGCGGGCCGCGGCGCGCAGGACCGGGATGGGTTCGTCGCGGAAGCGATCCGGCATCGGCGCGAGATACCGGGTCCAGCGCGCGGACCCGGCTGCGACGGCCGCGGCCAGGACCTGATCCGCCGCTCGAGCCGCATCGAGGGCGGCGGCGTCGATCTCCGGATACTCGTGCCGGGCTGGCACGGGGTCGCGATGCGCCACGACCGGTCTCGGTCAGCCGCGGCTGCGCGATGTCGCCGGTTCGCGAGGTGCTCGGACGCCTCCGCCAGCCTCATCCGGATCGTCACCTGCCGACGCTGCGGCCACGGCTCGAAGACGGCCAGCCTCCTCCGCGAACGTGACGTGGGAAAGCGGTACCAGGGGCTCGCCACGCAGGACCCGCGCCAGGTACTCGCCCGTCGCCGATCCCTCGATGCGGGCCACCTCCTCGGGCGTGCCCTCGGCGATGATCAGGCCGCCTCGTGCCCCGCCCTCGGGTCCCAGGTCCACGATCCAGTCGGCCGTCTTGATGACGTCGAGGTTGTGTTCGATCACGAGCACGGTGTTGCCGGCGTCAACGAGTCGGTGGAGCACCTGGAGGAGCTTCTCCACATCGGCGAAATGGAGGCCCGTCGTCGGCTCGTCGAGGACGTAGAGCGTCTTGCCGGTCGCGCGCTTCGAGAGCTCCGTGGACAGCTTCACTCGCTGTGCCTCGCCGCCCGACAGCGTGGTCGCCGGCTGACCAAGGTGGATGTAGCCGAGACCAACGTCATTGAGCGTGCGGAGCTTGGCGGCAATCGAAGGCACGGCCGCAAAGAACTCGACACCCTCGGCGACCGTCATCTCGAGGACATCAGCGATGGATCGACCCTTGTAGTGGACCTCGAGGGCCTCCCGGTTGTAGCGCGCCCCTTTGCAGACCTCGCAGGGAACGTAGACATCGGGCAGGAACTGCATCTCGATCTTGATGATCCCGTCGCCCTTGCAGTTCTCACATCGACCGCCCTTCACATTGAACGAGAAGCGACCCGGCGAGTAGCCGCGGACCCTCGCCTCCGGCGTCGCGGCGAACAGTTCGCGAATCGTCCCGAACAGCCCCGTGTAGGTTGCCGGGTTGGAACGCGGCGTCCGCCCGATGGGGCTCTGGTCGATCTCGATGATCTTGTCCACGAACTGAGCGCCTTCGAGCGCGCCGTGGGCGCCCGGCGTCGCCCGCGAGCCGTGGAGCTCCCGGGCCAACGCCCGGTACAGGACTTCCGTGACGAGCGTTGACTTGCCGCTCCCCGAGACGCCGGTCACCGCGGTGAACGTCCCGAGACGCACCGACAGATCGAGGTCCCGGAGGTTGTGCGCCCGGGCGCCCCGGACCGTCAGCCGTCGGCCGTTGCCCTCGCGACGGCGCTCGGGTATGGGCACCATCTGCTCGCCGCGGAGGTACGCACCCGTCACGGAACGCGGTTCGGCGAGGACGACCTCGATCGGGCCGTTGGCGATGATCTCGCCCCCATGCTCCCCCGCGCCTGGGCCGATGTCGATGACCCAGTCGGCGGTTCGGATGGTTTCTTCATCGTGCTCGACGACGAGAACCGTGTTGCCCAGGTCCCGCAATCGGGTCAGGGTGGCGATCAATTTGGCGTTGTCTCGCTGATGGAGCCCGATCGACGGCTCGTCGAGAATGTAGAGGACCCCCATCAATGTGGTCCCGATCTGGGTCGCGAGGCGAATCCGCTGGGCCTCGCCTCCTGAAAGAGTCTGGCTCGTTCGATTGATCGTCAGGTAGTCCAGCCCGACATCGACCAGGAACCCGAGGCGGGCCCGGATCTCCTTGAGCAGCTGATGGGCGATGGTTCGTTCGCGCTCGGAGACCCTGGCGGCGAGCCGCTCCGACCAGGTGAACGCGTCCGTGATCGAGAGGTCCGCCACGCTGGAAATGTCCCGTCCGTCCACGGTGACCGCAAGTGCCTCGGGACGCAGGCGCTTGCCGTGGCACCTGGGGCAGGGCCGCTCGACCATGTACTTCTCGAGCTCGGTCTTGATGTAGTCCGAATCGGTCTCCCGATATCGCCGTTCGAGGTTCGTGACGACGCCCTCGAAGGCGGCGAGATAGGAGTTCTCGCCGCGCTCGTGCTTGTAGCGGATGACGACCTTCTCGTCCTTCTTCGCGTACAGGAGATGCTCGACCGCTTCCGGCGGCAGGTCCCGGATGGGCGCCGCGGCATCCCAGCCGTGGGCCCCGAACACGGCTTCGCTGATCTTCATCCGCCAGGAGGCGTCGGTGGGCATGCGCGACCAGGGCACGACCGCACCCTTCAGAACGCTCTTCGATCGATCCGGGAGCACGAGTTCCGGATCGATCTCGAGGCGTGTGCCGAGCCCAGTGCACGTGGGACACGCGCCGTGGGGCGAGTTGAAGGAAAAGCTCCGCGGCTCGAGGTCGTCGATCGTCGTCCCGTCGTATGGGCAGGAGTAACGCTCCGAGAACCGACGCTCCTCGAACTCCGGAGCCGCGTCCTCGCGCGATGCGGGAGCGATCAGCACGACGCCTTCGCCGAGCCGGAGGGCCGTCTCGATCGAATCGGCCAGCCTCGGTGCATCCGGGTCGGCAACCGACTCACCGGTCTGCGGATCGATCGGCCGCCCAGCCGCGTCGCGCGACCAGTCGTCTGGAGCCTCCGCGCGGCGCACGACGTACCGATCGACGACGACCTCGATCGAGTGGCGCTTGTACTTGTCCAATGTCGTGGCATCAGCGAGGTCATACGTCTGCCCGTCCACGCGCACACGGACGAATCCCTGCTTGCGGGCCGTCTCGAAGACGCGGTCGCCCTCCGTCTTGCGGTCCTTGATGAGCGGGCCGAGGACGAGCAGTCGCGTCCCCTCCGGCATCGCCAGGACCTGGTCGACGATCTGCTGGACGGTCTGTCGCTCGATCTCCCGGCCGCAGAGGGGGCAATGTGGGTGCCCGATCCGGGCGAACAGCAGCCGCAGATGGTCGTAGATCTCGGTGACGGTGCCGACGGTCGAACGCGGGTTCCGACTGGCGCCCTTCTGATCGATGGATATCGCCGGGGACAGCCCGTCGATCTGGTCGACATCCGGCTTTTCCATCTGGCCGAGGAACTGTCGCGCATAGGCGGACAGGCTCTCGACATAGCGCCGCTGGCCCTCGGCGTAGATCGTGTCGAAGGCGAGGCTGGACTTGCCGCTCCCGGACAGGCCGGTGATCACGACCAAACGGTCGCGCGGAAACTCCAGCGTTACGTTCTTGAGGTTGTGTTCGCGCGCGCCGCGAACCACGATCCGATCGAGGGGCACACCCGCAGTGTACCGGAACGGCGTGAAACCGAACAGGTGTTCGTGTGTGGCTCGCGCCTTCCGCGCCCGGCCCAATCCGCGCGCCGTCAATCCTCGCGCCGTCAATCCTCGCGAGGCCAATCCAGCCGGGGCCAATCCCGCGGGGCCAATCCAGCCGGGGCCAATCCAGCGGGGCCAATCCAGCCCGGGCCCATCCCGCGGGGCCAATTCCGCGAGGCCAATTCCGCGAGGCCAATCCAGCCCGGGCCAATCCCCGCTGGGCATCAATCTCGAGGCCGGCGCGTCCGCGTCATTCCCATGGGGCATCGCACCGACGAGAATGGGCGGAGACTCGCCCCATTTGTGTCGACTTCATGCCCAGCCGGAATTGAGCGCAAGGTCAGAGCGCGGTGCCCATCCCTGGCAGGGTTGACGGCGTTGACGCGGCGCCCACGGGCGTGCAGCGTAAGGGACTGATAAGCGCGCACGTATTGAATCGCCGGGTGGCCCCTCTCCGAGTCGAAGTCGCAGCGTCGCGTACAGCCTCATCCGTCCGCGGCCGCCTGGCCGAGGATCTTCGCCGGCTCTGCGGCGACGCCGGCGTCAGCCAGGACGCGTTGTCACGCGCGGCCGACGTGCCGCAGGGCTTCATCTCCCGGATCCTCGCGGGCAATGCCCGCCCATCGATCGAGACGTACGCGAAGCTCGCCTCGGCGATCGGCGCGGACCTGTCCGCCCGCCTCTACCCGAATACCGGCCCAACGATCCGCGACCGGCATCAGGCACGGATCCTGGAGGGTCTGCTCAGGCAACTGCATCCGCGCTGGCAGGTGTTCACCGAGGTCGCCGTGCGCAACCCGGCCCGTGGCTGGATCGATGCGGCACTCCACGAGGACCGCGAACGGAAACTCGTCGCGACCGAGGTTCAGTCGGATCTGCGGAGGTTGGAGCAACTCCTCCGCTGGTCGCGCGAGAAGGCCGACGCGCTGCCGTCGTGGGCAGGCTGGTCCCGCCTCGGCGAGGAGCCCGACGTGTCGATGCTCCTGGTCGTCCGCCGAACCCGCGCAACGCAGCAACTGGCGAGGGAATTCGGCCGTCAGCTCAGGGTCGCGTACCCTGCGCACCCGGACGACGCCGTCAGCGCCCTTACCGGCGTCGTGCCATGGCCGGGATCCGCACTCGTCTGGGCACGGATCGACGCCGACCGCGTTCGCCTGCTCTCGGGTCGATAGGCCAGTCCTACCAGGCGCCATCGAGATCGATCAAGGAGACGCAGATCCGAGAACCGCGTCTTCGGTCAATCCGAGAGCAGGTCGTCCACGCCGTCCAGGCCCAGCGGGTCAACGTGCCGGAGGCCCCCGGCACGACGGAGACCGCCCGATCGGCCGACACGAGGGCGTCGGCTCCCCGGCGGAGAGCGACGGCCGCGAGCACGGTGTCGCACAACCCGAGCTCCGGGTGGGCGACGAACAGGCGCAGACCCCCGGTAAGGTCGTCCGGATCGATCGCGATGAATGGCGCGAGGAGCGTCGAATGCTGTCGCCCGAGTCTGGCGGCGTGGTCGCCCGGACGACGGCGCGACGCCGATCAGCGCGGACGACGGCGCGACCGGACGTGGACGACCTCCCCGATGACGTGCGTCGTGGTCACGGCGGGGAACGAGCTTCGGGAGGCGGCTTCGAGGATCCTCCGGCACGGACCGCGAAGCGGAGGTCGGCGCCCGCAGCGTAGGCGAGGATCGTGGTATCGAGGACGATCACACTCCGTCGTGCGCCTCATTGAGCTCGGCTCGAAGCTCCTCGGGTCACCCGAGCGGCATCGGGGCCGCGTTCATCGAGCAAGGCCTCCGGTGTCAACGGTGGGCACTTGCCGCGTCCCTGTCCGTTTCGCGGATGGTCGGCCTGAGCCTCCGATCGCAGGCAGGTGGCGGGCAGGGCTCCGGTCGCCGGCGGCGAACGGAGCCCTTGTGAACGTCGATGAGCAGAAGGCCCACTCCGGGCCGCGCTGGATCTACTCGCCGGCGGATCCGGATGTGGTGTTCTCCTCGACCGTTCCCAGCCGGAGGAGGAAGCGGATAAAGATCGCGGCACCGGTCAGGCCGAACAGGCCGAGGCTGAGCCAAAGGATCGGACCGGCGACGTCGAGGTTCTCGGTACTGATCAGCAAGGACGGCAGACCGCCGAGGTACGGCTGGTCGATGGCTTCCACCCCATACACCATGGGAACGATGTAGAGGATCGAGGCCACGACGAGCAGGCCGCTCACGAGCCGGAAGATCGCGGGATCGTCGTCCATGTCCCGGATGAGCTTCACGCCCAGCGCCCAGAAGAGGAAGAGCGTCGCGATGGGGGCGGTGATCGGCAGACCCTTCCCCGTCAGGTAGAGATTCGGCATCAGGAAGATCAGGCTGAGGCCGAACGTGATCATGAGGAGCGCGTCTCTCATGAGTACGTACGAGAGCCACCACACGTCGCCGCCGAACCGCAGGGTGAGGTTCTGCAGGAACCTGATGACATACGGGCGGGCGAAATGGAGGACGAGGGTGAAGGACCACAGCATCGGAAGGACGGCTGCGATCGAGAGGACCATCCACCCGCCCGCCCCGGTCGTCAGGGCAATTGCGAGATCGTCTTTCATCGGCATCGAAGGTCTCCTAGCTCGCCTTGGGTCGGCCTGCGCCGGTCTGGCGGAGGTTGTACACGACGGCGACGACGCCCAGGAGCCCCACGATGGCCGCGGAGATGTACGTGAGCGGAATCGCCAGGGCCGGGTTCTTCGCGGCGACCAGGAACGGCATCACCACATCGATGACCCCGCCACTCAACTGGGTCATCTGCGAGCCGAGCATGTACGGGACGATATAGAGCGTCGCTCCAAGGCCGATCAGGATCACCTGCCAGCGATAGCCGTTCACGTCCGCGTCACCCCGCGTCATCAGCTTGATCACCATGACCGCGAACGCGCATGCGGCGGCGAGGCCACCCGTGATCGGCAGGTCGAGCGCGTCCATGGTCGCAACATCCGGATAGAAGAAGATGAAACTGCCCAGGAAGACTTGAACGAGCAGGATGTCACGCAGCCCCACATAAATGATCCACCAGAGATCGGCGCCAAGGCGGAGCGTGAACTTCCCGGTGCTGCGGACCATGTACGGGCGGCCGACGTGGAGCGCGAAGACGACCACCCACAGGATGACCAGCGCGGCCGCGATCGTCTCCTCGACGAACATTTCACCGAAGGTGAAGAGGGCCTTGACATCTTCCGGGGTCATGACACACCTCCTGTCAGGCTCGCGCCGGGGTAATCCGCAGCCATCGCGTTGGACGAGGCTGCAGGCGCCAGCGGACGATCGTTGGGACCGCGTCCTGCAACCACTTCGACCGCGGCGCAGGCATAGACCGCGTCGCAGCGGAAGCACCGGCTCGCCTCAGACCGGGCCATTTCCTCGTCGAACCCGACTTGGGTCGCGACAAACGAACGTGGCTGGAAGATCGGGAGCGGCGGGTGGGCCCGAGGCTTCGGTGCGATATCGAGCGAGAGCTGGAACTCGGGGACCGTCGGGTAGCGGATCGCGGCGAAGATGTCGGCCTCGCCGTTCCTCACCCCGGCGAGATACTCGTGGATCGAGGCGGCCGCCCGTCGACCCGCGGCGACCGCGTCGATGATCGTCTTCGGGCCCGACACGACATCACCGCCGGCGAAGATGCCGGCCCGTCCGGTGGCCAGGGTTCGTGGGTCTGCGACGATCCCGGCCCAGCCGCTGACCTCGATCCCGGCCCCCTCGGGCAGAATCGAGGGATCCGGTTCCTCCCCGATCGCGACGAGGATCGTGCGGGCCGGGATCTCGTGCTCGGAACCCGCGACCGGCTCCCAGGCGGTCCGCCCGCCGTCGACCCGCGCGGTCGGGCGCTGGTCCTCGCAGCGGAGGCCGACGACGGCGCCGTCGCGGCCTGCCACCTCGACGGGAGCAAGCCCCGTCCGGATGACGATCCCCTCGCGTTCGGCTGCCTCGATCTCCTCGACCTGGGCCGGCATCTCGGCGCGGCCGCGCCGGTAGACAATGGTCACCGACTCGGCGCCGCTTCGCCAGGCCGAGCGTGCCGCGTCCAGTGCCGTGCTGCCACCGCCGACGACCACGACCGGGCCGTGCAGCCGCGGCTTCTCGCCGAGGTTGACCTGCTTCAGGAAGACGGTCGCCGGGACCACACCCTGCAGGCTGTCGCCGGGGACGCCGAGGCGGCGGCTCTTCGAGGCGCCGGTCGCGAGGAATACGGCTCGGTAGCCCTGGCTCTCGAGGTCACCGAGCGTGAAGTCGCGACCCATCGCATGGTCGAGCTTGAGCTCCACGCCGAGGCTGACGATTCGCTCGATCTCCTCTCGCAGCACGTCGCGCGGCAGCCGGTATTCGGGAATTCCGATAGCCATCATCCCGCCGGGCACCGGCATCGCCTCGAACACGGTCACCGGATAGCCGAGCCGGACGAGGTAGTAAGCCGCCGACATCCCGGCCGGGCCCCCGCCGACGATCGCAACGCGGTCCGTCCGGCTGAGCGCGGGCTTCCGGACGGCCGGCAGATGGCCATGCTCTGCCGCAAACCGCTTCAGGGTTCGGATGGAGATCGGCTCGTCGAGGGTGCCTCGGCGGCAGGCGATCTCGCAGGGCGCGGTACAGATCCAGCCGCAGACCGACGGGAACGGGTTGACCTCAGCAGCGACCGCGTACGCGTCGTCGTACCGGCCCGCGGCGATCAGCCCGACGTAGCGGCCGGCGTCCGTGCCGGCCGGACAGGCGATCTGGCAGGGCGCCTTCGGACTCTCCGGAGCATCCTCGACCATCGGCCGCCAGACCTGCCAGGGCTGCGGGCGCTCGGCCGTGCGCCACTGGAACAGGTCACCCCACGCGGAGCCGTGGACGGGCTTCAGGGACTCCGTGGTGACCGCCGAGAGGGGGACCCAGCCATGCTCCTCGGCGGGCGGCCGGTGGATGGGGCCCTGGCGGGGCGCGAGTGCCGTCTCGCCAGGCTCGGCGTGGAGGGTCATCACGATGACCGGGCACTCGCGAACGCAGATCGCGCAGCCGATGCACTCGCCGACCTGGATCGGGTGTTCCATCATCCAGGGCGCCGCTCCCCCGTCGCCCAGCCCGACCTCGACGCCGGGCATCGTCGGGCGACTCATGTCGAGCGCCTCCACCGGGCAGACGTCCATGCAGATGCCGCAGTTGAAGCAGTTCGAATGGTCGATCTCGATGCGGTAGCCCATGGCGCGCCTCCGCTACTGCTCTGTGCGCCAAGCATCGACATCTGCATCGAGCACCGCGACCCTCTTCGGGATGGGCAGCCGCCCGCCCGACGGGATGGGCTCGGGGGGCCGTTCGGCACAGGCTCCGGGGGCCCTTCGGCATGGGCTCCGGGGGCCCTTCGGCATGGGTCAATCGGGTGCCGCGGGCCCGCAGGCCTCGGGTGTGCCGCGGGCCTTGCGGCATCGGTCAATCCGGCGCCGCGGACCTCGCGGGCCGACCCGATTCGAGCGCCGGGCGCCGACTCGGTTCGAGAGCCGGGCGCCGACTCGGTTCGAGAGCCGGCAGGTCGTGCCCCCGGGTCAGACGAGGCCTTCGCGGACCGCCCGTGTTGCGAGTTCGGTCCGGCTCTCGGCGTGCAGCTTCTCGAGGATGTTCCTGAGGTGGTACTTGGCGGTGTTCTCGGAGATCCCGAGCTGACCCGCGATCTCCTTGTTCCGAAGGCCGGCCGTCACGAGCTGGAGGACCTCGAGCTCGCGCGCGGTCAGTCGGTCTCCCGCGGGCGCCTCCTGGATGTCCCTCGCGGGGTGCGCCCACTGGGCGATGATCCGGGCCGCCGTCGCCGGCGTGATCGCCACTTCGCCGCGCTGGGCAGCATCGATCATCGACCGGAGCTGCGCCGCTTCGAGGCTCTTGAACAGGTAGCCCCGGGCGCCGGCCTTGATTGCCTCGAAGAGATCAGCCTCGTCCTCGCTCACCGTCAACATGACGATCGCGACGCCGGGCTGCCGCTGGCCGATGACGCGCGTCGCCTCGAGGCCCGAGACCACCGGCATTCGAACATCCATCAGCACCAGGTCGGGCTGCAGCCTGGACACAGCCTCGATCGCCTCGGATCCGTCGGAGACCAGCCCGACCACCTCGTGGCCCCACGACCCGAGCAGCGATGCAAGGCCGTCCCGGAAGAGCGGGTGGTCGTCCGCGACCAGGATTCGCATCAGCGGCCTCGCGTCCTCACGCGCCGGAAGCGGCAGGGGCCGAGGAGGTTGGCTGCCTGGGGCTGAGCGGCACGGTCAGTCGCACGGCGGTCCCGCCATCGGCCATGGCGGTCCAGGCGATTGTTCCGCCGATCGACTCCGTTCGCTCACGCATCGCCGCGAGACCGTAGTGCGGCCAGTCGCTCGCGAGCGTCGGTGCTTCGAACATTCCTCGGCCGTCGTCGGTGACGCTCAGGACCAGCGCTCCGGCGTCGACCGCGAGTTCAACGACCGCGCGCCCGGCCTCGGCGTGCTTGCGAACATTCGTGAGGGATTCCTGCACGATCCGGAACACCTCGTCCTCGACGGAGGGCGGGAGGATCGCCGCCCGCGCGTCATCAGACGCTCGAACCTGAACGACCAGTTTTGCTGCTTCGCTGAACCGCGCCACGTAGCGTTCGACTGCGGGGATCAGCCCGACACCGGGCTCGATCACACTGCGCAGGCCAAAGATGGCCTCACGGACGTCAACGTACGTCGAGCGAGCGGCAGCCGCGAGTTCCCGAATCTGCGACTGCGCGTCCGAGACGCGCCCGTCGCCCAGCAGTTGCTCGACCGCCTGCGACTTGGTGTTGACGTAGCCGAGAACCTGGGCGAGACCATCGTGCATCTCGCGGGCAATCCGTTCTCGCTCGGCCACGACGGCTAGTTCCCGCAGGCGGTCCTGAAGTCGGGCATTTTCGACCGCAATGGCTGCCTGGCCGGCGAGTGAGGAGAGGATCTCCACTTCGTCCGCGCCGTACGTGCGCTCCGACCGGGATCCGACGACGAGGCTTCCGATGGTCATACCGGCGCGGTGCAAGGGTGAAGCGAGTCGCGAGCCGACAGCCGGGTCACGCAAGGCGGGGTCGTGATCCTCGACTTCGCCAGACCCGGCCGGCTGAATCAGTGTCTCATCCCCACTCGACGATCGAAGCGTTCGCCGACCCGTGCCGTCGTCAAGCACCAGCACGGCGGCATCAGCCGCCAGCAGCATCCGCGCCTGATCCACGATCGCCTGGAGGATCTGGTCCAACGAGGACGTCGCCGTTACCGCGAGACTCACCCGGTGGAGTGCCCGGACAGTCGCGTTTCGCCGTTCGAGCTCGGCGTTCCGCCCAGCGAGCTCACCGGTCAGGCTGTCAATTCGACGAAACGTGAGGACCGAGAAGATGAACGCAAGGCCGACCACGGCGGCCGCGACGATCAGGGCGTCCCAGGGGGAGGACAACGCCTTCTCGAGGGCCCCGGCGTTCATCAGTTCGATCAACCCGACCGCGAACGCGGGGAGCAGGATCGTCAGCCAGCGCAGCCGTTTGAACATCCATCACCCTGCACGCGTCGATCGTGCCTGAGGCCCCCACGTCGGCGGAGGCTGCGGCCAGCATAGACGGCCGGCCGGCACCCGGAACGGATCCTCCGCCATGCTCAGCGCCGACGGGCATGCTCAACGCCGACGGGCATGCTCAACGCCGACGCGGCGCCCGGGCTCCCGTCCGCTTCCGGATGTTCGGCGTCACGGCGCGATCCCACGTCGGGCGATCCTTCCAGCGCGCCGAACCCGTTGATTCATCCTCGTGTTCATCCCGGATGCCGGGAAGCCAGTCCGAGGCGGTCCCGGCACCCTCGGACTCGCCGGGTTCCTCCCCCGCCGGCAGCACGGTCACCGATGCGACCTCCAGCGCGGGCCCGCCGTCCTCGGCTTCAGCAAACCGTTCCCGCCTGGAGGCCGGCCGTGCCGAGGCCGCGATTTCCATGGCCCGGCCGACGACGACCGACTGGTCTTCCTGGAGGACGCGGAGCCGGACCTGCTGGATCTCGTCGCGGAGCGCCGCGGCGCGCTCGAACTCCAGTTCCCTGGCGGCGGCCCGCATGTCCGCCTCCATGCGGGCAACGAGCTGCTCGACCTTCTTCGCATCCAGTTCGATAAGGCGGGCGTCGCGCGCCTCGCGCTCGGACGCGTAGACGACCGTGGACTCGGCGACCGCGCGCAACTGGTCATTGAGGTCGCGGATACCCTTGACGATGGTCCGGGGCTCGATCCCGTGGTCCCGGTTGTACTGCTCCTGGACGGCCCGGCGCCGGTCGGTCTCGTCGATGGCCGCTCGCATCGAGTCGGTGATGCGATCCGCGTACATGACGACCTCGCCGCCGATGTTCCGGGCGGCCCGGCCGGTCATCTGGATCAGCGACCAGGCGCTCCGCAGGAAGCCCTCCTTGTCGGCGTCGAGAATCGCGACGAGGGTCACCTCGGGAAGGTCGATCCCCTCGCGAAGCAGGTTGATCCCGACAAGCACGTCGTAGATGCCGAGCCGGAGATCCCGCAGGATGGCCACGCGCTCGAGCGTGTCCACCTCGGCGTGCAGGTACTGGACCTTCACGCCGAGCTCCCGGAGGTAGTCCGACAGGTCCTCGGCCATGCGCTTCGTGAGTGTCGTGATGATCGAGCGTTCGCCACGCTCGACGCGCACCCGGATCTCCTCCATGAGGTCGTCGATCTGGCCCTCGGTCGGGCGGACGTGGATGACCGGATCCACGATGCCGGTCGGCCGGATCAACTGCTCGACGATCTGCTCGCTGCGCTCCAGCTCATACGGTCCCGGCGTCGCCGACATGTACACGGCCTGGTGGACCGTCGATTCGAACTCCTCGAAGGTCAGGGGTCGGTTGTCCAGGGCCGACGGAAGGCGGAACCCGAAGTCGACCAGGATCTCCTTGCGCGTTCGGTCGTTCTTGTACATGCCGACGACCTGCGGGATGGTCATGTGGGATTCGTCGGCGATGAGCAGCCAGTCCGGCGGGAAGTAGTCGAGGAGCGTCCACGGGCGGCTGCCGGCATCCCGCCGCGACAGGTGACGCGAGTAGTTCTCGACCCCCGAGCAGTACCCGAGCTCCCGCAGCATCTCCAGGTCGAAGCTCGTCCGCTGCCGGAGCCGGGCCCCCTCGAGGGCCCGGCCCTCGGTCTCGAGCTGGCCGACCCGTTCCTCCATTTCCGCCTCGATGTCGACCACCGCGGCCTGCAACTTGTCGGCCGGGGTGACGTAGTGAGAGGCGGGATAGACGTTGATGTCCTGCCGCTCCGCAAGGAGTTCGCCGGTCAGAGGATCCAGCTCGGTGATCCGCTCGACTTCGTCGCCGAAGAACTCCACCCGCACGAGCCGGTCTTCCGATGCCGGCTGGAATTCCAGGGTGTCGCCGCGGACCCGAAACCGGGCCCGGGTCAGGGCCTGATCGTTGCGCTGGTATTGCAGGTCAACGAGGTGGCGCAGGACCGCGTCGCGCCGGTACTTGCCCCCAACCCGCAGCCGGAGGACGGTCGCGCCGTAGTCCACCGGTGCCCCGATGCCGTAGATGCAACTGACCGAGGCCACGACAATGACGTCGCGCCGCTCAAAGAGCGCGTGGGTCGCGGCGTGGCGCAAGCGGTCGATCTCGTCGTTCCGGCTTGAATCCTTCTCGATGTAGGTGTCCGACCGCGGCAGGTAGGCCTCCGGCTGGTAGTAGTCGAAGTAGCTCACGAAGTACTCGACGGCGTTCGCGGGGAAGAACTCACGAAGCTCGGCATACAGCTGGGCCGCCAGGGTCTTGTTGTGCGCCAGCACCAGCGTCGGCCGATTCGCGGCCTGGATCGTCCAGGCGATGGTCGCCGTCTTGCCGGTGCCGGTGGCGCCGAGCAGGGTCTGGTGGCGCAGGCCGCGGCTCAGGCCATCCGTCAGGCGCGCGATCGCATCCGGCTGGTCACCGGTCGGTTCGAACGGGGCAACGAGCTTGAAGTCGGGCACCGACGAATTCTAGCAGCCCGAACAGGGTTTCGAACATGCGTTCGGTGGTACCGATGCCGCGGCGGCGGGGTACCCGTCACCTATACCGCCGGCATGAGTCCGGTCCCAGACTCAGCAAGGACCACGTTCCCATTCGAGGCACAACGTTCGCATGCGCATCCCGGCTCGACTTGATCGAGCCCCCTCGAGACGATCCGGTGAAGGCGGCCAGAGCCTCGTCGAGTTTTCGCTCGTCCTCACCCCGCTGCTGCTGATCCTGCTCGGCATCATCCAGTTCGGGTTCATCTTCAACTCGTACATCACGATCGCCAACGCGACCCGCGAGGGAGCGCGTGATGGCTCGATCTACGTGTACCAGCAGGCCCAGTCCAAGGCTCAGAACGACGCGGCCCGGAACACGGCCATCGAGACGACCATCAAGCGATCGATGAACCTGCTCTCCTCGACGGCTCCCTGGTTCAGCACGCCCGATGTCTGGACACAGACCGGCGAAACGTTCACGAACGGCGATCTGACCATCACCTACGCGCAGCCCGCCGGAATCAACCAGAGCGATCCGCGCGTCGGCCAGACCGTGACCGTGCGGATGCAGTACCACCAGGATCTGCTGATCCCGTTGATCTCGGCCCTGCTCCCCCGAGACGCGAGCGGCCGCATGGTCCTGTCGGGCGAAGTCACGATGGTGATCAACTGATGGGCGGCCATGGCGCGGCCACTCGCGGCCAGGTCCTTGTGGTCTTCGCTCTGGGCCTGACCGCCCTCCTCGGGGCGGCAGGCGTGGCTGTTGACATCGGCCGCTTCTACAGCGAGCGCCGGTTCCTGCAGAACGCCGCTGACTCGGCGGCACTCGCGGCGGCCAACGCCCTCATTCGGGGTGACACCGACGCCAACGCGATCATCGCCGCCCAGAACACGCTGTCCCGGAACTTCCTCGGAGATCCCAACGGCATCGTTCCGTCCCTGCCGCCGTCCACTCCGGTCTACGAATCGGGGCACAGCGGCGATCCCTCCTACCTGACCAGTGGGATCCTCATCTCCGGCGGGACCGTCCGAGTCGCGCTGACGAACACGATCGGCTACACCTTCGGTCGAGTCATCGGCCTGGGAGACCAGCCCATCAGCGCACGGGCCATGACCGACCTCACCGGTGAGCTGCTACCGATCGCCGTCCGCCGCTTCGTGAACACGCCCGGCCCGAACACGACGGCCACCTACCCATGCTCGGACAACTCGAGCTGGTTCACGGACTACTTCGCCACGGCCGCCACCTCGTGCCTGGGCACGGAGACGGACCCGGCGCTCCGATCGTCGCCCAACCCCGGCAATCCCTTCAACGCCGCTGACCCCGGCGGTGACACGGCGAACCACGGCCCGATCCTGGCCATCCTCGGCCAGGGCGCGCAACCGAGCAACGGGGCCGACTTCCGCGGCTTCGTCGCCCTGGATATCCGCAACTTCCAGTCGTCGAGCTCGCAGCTCTACTACAACAACGTCGCGCCGTCCACGAATTCGAACACGCTCAAGTCCCTGGAAGCGGAATGGATCGCCAAGGGGTATCCGGGGCCGAAGTTGCCCTCCATCATTTCCCCGCCGGACCCCAACGACCAGGTCGCGGTCATGCCCGGCAACTCGACCGGTATTGCCATCACGGCGGTCACCTCGCGGTTCAAGGTCGGCGCCGAGATCATGGTCCTGGTCTATCCGGGCAACGTGATGGCCATTCCCGACTTCTCGATCACGCCGCCCGGCGCGATCGATCTTCCAGCCACCGGCGCCACGCCGAGCGCGGGCAGTCTCAAGGTGGCGCGAAACCAGGCGTTCTCCGGGACGGTGACGCTGTCGACCCTTGGCGACACCCTTGACCCCCAGAACCCCCTGACGACGGGCGCGATGTCCGGGGGCGCGTCCTCGATCACCTACAACCCGAATCCGGTGACACCATCCCTGGGCTCGGGCCAGTCAGTGAGTCTCACCAACATCACGACAAACGCTGCGGTCCCGGGCATCTACACGATCTGGGTCCAGGGCGAGGCAGGCAGCCCGTACCTGACCACGAAGGTTCAGCCGATGGCCCTCAATATCGGGGCGGTCGCCAAGGACTTCCAGTTCACGTCCGACGTATCGTCGGTCGACGTGGCGAGCGGCGGCACGGCGACGATCACCCTGCAGCTCCAGAACAGCCCTGGCAAGACGACGAACTTCGGAAGCCCGGTCGCCCTGTCGGTAGACACGCCGCTCCCGGTCGGGATCGGCGCGATCTCGTTCTCGCCCAGCTCTGTCAGCCCGACCAAGTTCGGCGCGACCTCAAGCCTCACGATCAACACGGGCACGATGGCGCCCGGTCTCTACACGCTGACGATTCGCGCCTCCGGCACGAATTCGGACGGGTACAGGGCGACCCATCTGATCCAGGTCGCCCTCAACGTCGGATCGACCGGCAGCAGCGGCAACAAGGAGTACGTGGACATCGCCGGCTTCGCGGTCATGCGGATCGCGGCGATGGATTCGAACACGATCTCCGCGTATGCCATCAGCCCGGTCATCACGAACATGGACGATGAACGGCTGCGTCGCGGTCAGGTGGCGCGGCTGGTGCCCTGGAACTAGCCGACGGGGCACGGCACCAATCGGGCACCTTCGGGCGGCCCACAGACCTGGGAGGCACGCGATTTCCATGGAGATGGAGTACAAGGACAACGGCCGGCGCGGCAAGATCATCATCGTCCTCGGTCTGATGCTCGCGCTCCTGGCCGGTGGAGCGGCGTTCCTCCTCATCAACACGGCCCAGCAGAACGCGGGCCAGGGCGCGCTGCAGACGGTCTCGGCGGTGGTCGCCGCCCGGGCCATCCCGGCCCGCAAGCCGATCGAGCCCGGTGATCTCGCCGTCCGCGAGGTGCCCCTCGATGCGACGAACGC
Source organism: Chloroflexota bacterium (assembly GCA_016191425.1). Lineage (GTDB taxonomy): Bacteria > Chloroflexota > Limnocylindria > Limnocylindrales > CSP1-4 > UBA5189. The sequence goes on along the minus strand of JACPOR010000050.1, from coordinate 9,422 downwards.
GGAGGGCATCGTAACGACGCCGGCCGACCTGGTCGGCAAGGTCCTCGCGGTGACCGTACTCAAGGACCAGCTCGTGACGACGAACCTCATCGCCTCGAGCACCGGTGGCGGCGGCTTCTCCATCCTCCAGCCGAACGAGACCGTGGGTCCCGACTCGGAGGCCTGGCGCGCCGTTTCCCTCACGATCCCCGACGATCGCGCCGTCGGGGGCCTGCTCGTCGTCGGCCAGACAATCGACATCTTCGTCACCGCGACGGTCAACGTGCCCCTCGAGCTGGCGACGGAAGGCAAGTACTACACGGATCGGTCGACGAAGATCACCTACCAGGACGTCGTGATCCTCGCCCGGACCGGGAGCCTTTACGTGATCCGGGTCTCGCTCGCGGTGGCCGAGGAGATCACGCACCTGCAGGCCAGCGGCAACGCGTCCTTCAGCGCGGTGCTCCGACCGGAGCAGGACGTCCGCACCGTGGACGTCTCGAAGCTCGGATCCACCACGAACCTGATCATCACCAAGTACGGCCTGCCGATCCCGGAAACCTATCCGGCCGGCGGTGGAGCGTTCTCGACCCTGCCGCCGCTCCAGGCAACGCCATCTCCCTCGAGCTCTCCAGCGCCGGCACCGTAGGGTCAACGGAGCTGCGTGGCCCCTCTTGGGGTGCGCGCCAGGTCTTCGCGCCGCTGACCCGGCGCGCCTCCCCGCCACCCGGTCCCTTCGCGGACCGGGTGGCGCTTTGCGATTCAGTCCTCCGGCTCGGCCGGTCAGTCCTCCGGCTCGGCCGGTCAGTCCTCCGGCTCGGCCGGTCAGTCCTCCGGCTCGGCCGGCGCCATCCCGGTCCGAGATACCAACGCGGCGCGGTAGGCGTCTTCGACCAGTTGTCGGGCGTCGCCGATTGGGCCACTCGTTTCGATCACCCTCGTCGCGAATGGCTCGAGGCGAGTGCGTACGGCGCCCTGGCTCGACAGGCGGGCCGCGGCGTCGGCGGCCGACGCCCCCCTGCCGATGAGCCGAGCCCGCTGTTCTTCTGGCCGACACACGACGAGCCAGACCTCGTCGCAGAGTTCGGCCAGGCCGCCCTCGACGAGCTTGATCGCCTCGATGACGACAGCCGGTGCGGCCATGCGCTCGGCCGCGTCGATCGCATCGAGGATTCGGGGCCGGACCGCCGGATGGATGATGTGCTCAAGTCGATCCAGCTGCGCCGGATCCTGGAAGACGATCTCGGCGAGCGCCGCGCGGTCGAGGCCGCCGTCTTCCGCCCGAACCCGATCTCCGAACGCCACAAGGACGTCGCGCAGACCCTGCGTCCCCGGCTCGACCACCCTTCGGGCGATGGCGTCGGCATCGATGACGTCCGCCCCGAGGTCCCGCAGCCACGCGGCGACCGTCGACTTCCCGCAGGCGATGGGACCCGTGAGACCGATCCTGACCGTCATGGCGCACGCTCCTCGAGGGCCAGCCACGCATCCTCGGCGGCCGCGAGGGCGGCCTCCACGTCCGCCAGCTCGCTCGTGATCCGGCGAAGCTCCACGAAGTTGGACTGGACCGCCGGGTTCCCCGTGGCGAGTTCGAGGTGATTCTTGCGCAGCCCCAGGCGGGTCAGGTCGTTGTCGATTGCGTCGCGCTGGCGGCGATAGGCGTCCTTGGAAAGCTTCGGAAGGCGTGGAGTCCCGGCGGACTTCGGGGTCGCGGCATCAGCGGCACCTGACGCAGTGGCTGCGTTGATCCGATCCTCCATCTTGCCGTCAGGCAGGACGTGGCCGCTCATCGGTGGGTCGAACGTGCCCGCCCGGCCCTTCGCCGGTCGTTCCTCCGGATGGAGCCGGAGGCGCTCGCGCTCCACGGCGGCGGCCACGGTCCAGCCTCCCGCCACGGCGTCGCGCCAGGCACGGTAGCTGCCCTCGAACGCCGCGACCTGTCCTCGATCCACCACCCACAGGCGCTCGCAGACCATCTCGAGAAAGCGTCGATCGTGCGAGACAACGAGGATCGTGGCGGCGCTTTCTCGCAGGAACGCCTCGATCGCCTCGCGCGCGCCGACGTCGAGGTGGTTCGTCGGTTCGTCCAGAAGGAGCAGGTTCGCGGGCGTGATCCCGAGGAGGGCGAGCTCGAGGCGACTGCGCTCACCGCCGGACAGCAACCGGACTTCCTTGATCGCGTCATCGCCGCGAAACAGAAAGCGGGCCAGGTATGACCTCGCCTCGCCGGACGTGACGGGTGCCGCCTGCATCAGCGCATCGAGGACCGTCGCGCCGGGAATTCCGGCGGCTCGAAGCTGGGCCAGGTAACCAAGCTGGACACCGTTGCCGAACGCGAGGTCGCCATCGAGCGGCGGGAGGTCGCCCGCGATGGTCCGCAGGAGCGTGGTCTTGCCTGCACCGTTCGGGCCGACGATTCCGACGCGGTCGCCGCGCTGGGCCGCGAGGAACGGCGCCGTGGCCACGATCGCCGTTGTGCCACCGGAGCGGAGGGCCGGCAGGTACCCGACGACGAGCTCGGTCGCGCGAACGACCATCTCCCCGGAACGTGCCGGACCCGGCCCGAGAAGCGCCGCCTGCGGCAGTCTCAGGCGCCGAGCTGCCTTGGGGGCCTCGACGTCCGCGGCCTGCAGGCGCTCGAGGCGCGCCTCGTGTTCGTGCATCTTGGAGAACTTGCGATGGCTCCGGTAGCGCTGGATGAGTTCGCGCTCCCGTGCGATCGATGCGCCATGCGTATCCGCATCCTTGAGCGCGCGCGCGTCGCGTTCCTCGCGCTGCCGGTGATAGGAGCTGTAGTCACCCCGGAAGACCGTGATCCGGCGATCCCGCAACTCCCAGATGCGGGTCGTCGTCGCATCGAGGAAGGCGCGGTCGTGGGAGGCGACAAGGAGGGAGCCGCCCCGGCGCCGCAGGTGCTCCTCGATCCACTCGAGCGCCCCGAGGTCGAGGTGGTTCGTGGGTTCGTCCAGCAGCAGGAGATCCGGAGCCGCGATCACGAGACGCGCCAGGGCGGCCCGGGTCTGCTCGCCGCCCGAGAGGCCGGTGGGCGGCCGCAGGACCTCCTCTTCGGTGAACCCGAGGCCGGTCAGCGCAGAGTCGACCCGCTGATCGAGGGTGTACCCGCCAAGGACCTCGAAGCGATGCTGCAGCTCGGCGTAGCCGGGTTCCGCGACCCGCCCGTCCCGCTCGAACTCAGCGAGCTCATCGGCCATCCGTTCGAGGTGGGCGGCCCCGTTCCGGACCGCGGTGCGGACATCAGGCGCGGCCATGAAGGCCTCGTCGAGGTGCGATTCCTGGGCGAGGATGCCCAGGGTCAGGCCCCGTTTCCGGTGGACCGTCCCGAGGTCGGGCTCATCGATCCCCGCGGCGATGCGAAGCAGCGTGGTCTTGCCGGCCCCGTTCGGCCCGACGAGGCCGATCCGATCCCCGAGTGCGATCGCGGCGTCGAGGCGGTCGAGGATCACGAAGGTCCCGATCTCGCGGGTCACGCCGGTCAGGCGAAGGATGGACATCAGCCGCCACCGGAGCCGTCGCGAGCCCTGGCCCGTCGATTGGCCGCCGCGCGGCGTGTTTGCTCGGCGCGGGCCCGCGCTTGCTCGGCGCCGGCCCGCGCTCGTTCGGCCGCTCGGGCCCGCGCTCGTTCGGCCGCTCGCGCGCGCTCGTCGGCGGTTCGGCCCAAGGCTGCATCGCCGTCGAGTTCGGTCCACCGACCGCCGCGTCGGACCGCCGCCGAGCCGGCTCGTGGCGTCATGGTCCGCAGAATCGCCGCGGCCGACGTCCGGTCGGCGGCAGGCAGGCGCTGACACCACGAGCAGAAGTGCGTCGCCCGGCCCCCGACGACGACCCGCCGGATGAGTCGCCCACACCGGGCGCACGGTTCGCCGGCATGCTGGTACACGAGCAGGTGTTCCTGCATGGATCCGTCGCCATCGGGTGCCGTGTAATCGTCGATCGAGCTGCCCCGTCGAATGATGGCCTCGGCAAGGATTCGGCGGAATTCCAGGTACAGGCGACGTTCATCGGCCGGTCGCAGCGTGGCCGCCGAGCGCAGCGGGTGCAGGCGAGCGGCCCAGAGAGCCTCATCGGCGTAGATGTTGCCGATACCGGCGATGAAGGCCTGGTCCAGCAGCAGCGATTTCAGTCGAGCACGGCGGCTGCGAATCCGCGACCGGAATGCCCTGACGGTGAAGGCCTCGTCAAGGGGCTCCGGACCTGTTCCGGCGAAGACCGCCGCGCCGCCCACCTCCCGGACCGGCTCCTGGGTCCCCGGGTCGATGGCGTACAACCCGACCCGGCCGAACTTCCGGATGTCGCGGAATCGGAGCTCGCGTCCGTCGCTGAACGAGATCACCAGGCGAACGTACGGGTCTGCGGGCGCCCCACGGGGAACCACGAACAACTGACCGGTCATCTTGAGATGGACCGTGAGGATCGCCTCACCCGAGAGACCGAGAACCAGTTGCTTGCCGCGACGCCCGACCGACTCGATTCGGCGGCCGGCGAGGGCAGGCCCGATCGCGTCGAGGGGGTGCGTCCGGAGCGTCGCGGGCCACGAGCCCCAGGCGCTGATGATCTCGGCGCCAAGGACGTGGCCGCGGAGGTCGCGGGCCACCGTCTCCACCTCGGGGAGCTCAGGCACGTCAGGCTCCCGGCGCCTCGCCGGCTTCGGCGAGGACCGCGTCCACGCGCGATACGGGCGTCATCGATTCCCAGTCGTCGCCGACCTTGACATCCACCGTCAACGGCACATCCAGAGGCACTGCCGCCTCCATCACCTCGCGAAGGATCGGGATGAGGCGATCCACCTCGTCACGCGGCACCTCGAGCAGCAGGTCGTCGTGGACCTGGAGGAGCGGCCGGGCCCGAAGGCCCTCGGCGCCGAGGCGCTGGTCGAGCCGGATCATCGCGATCTTGACGATATCGGCGGCGGTCCCCTGGATCGGCATGTTGATGGCCATCCGCTCGCCCGCCGCGCGGAGTGAGGGATTCGCGGCCCGAAGCTCCGGGATCTGGCGACGACGGCCGAGGAGCGTCGAAACGAAACCGTCACGGCGCGCCGTTTCCTTGATGTGAAGCATGTAGTAGCTGATCCCCGAGTAGGCCGCGAAATACGAGTTGATGAACTCCTGGGCCTCCTGCCGGCTGATCCCGGCCCGGCTAGACAGGCCAAAGTCGCTCATCCCGTAAGCGAGGCCGAAGTTGACCATCTTGGCCATGGATCGCTCGTCGGACGTGATGTCCTCCGGGGCCTTGTGGAGCACGCGCGCCGCCGTTTCGCGATGGATATCCGCCTGCCTTGCGAATGCCTCGCGCAGGTGCTCGTCGCCGGACACATGGGCGATGATCCGGAGCTCGATCTGTGAATAGTCCGCCGCGACCAGCACGAGGTCGGCCCCGCCGGCGACGAAGGCCCGGCGAATACGCCGTCCGAGCGGCGTCCGGATGGGAATGTTCTGGAGGTTCGGGTCCGACGACGAGAGGCGCCCCGTCGCGGCCACGGCCTGGTGGAACGTCGTGTGGACGCGGCCGTCAGCCGCGATGAGCGCGGGCAGCGCTTCGACGTAGGTCGATCGGAGCTTCGTGTAGATCCGCCAGTCAAGGACGGGCTGGATGACCGGATGGATGTCGACGAGCTCCTCGAGCACGCTCGCGTCGGTCGAATAGCCGGTCTTGGTCCTCCGGCCCCGCGGGAGCTGCAACTCGCCGAAGAGCACTTCGCCGAGCTGTCTCGGAGAACCGATGGTGAACTCGTGGCCGACGGCATCGAAGATGGCCCGCTCGAGCCGCTCGATCTCGGTGGCGAATTCGCGATCAAGCGCTGCGAGCGCGTCGAGATCCACGGCGACCCCGATCGCCTCCATCCGCGCGAGGACCGGCACGAGCGGCAGCTCCAGGTCCAGGAACAGGCTCTCCAGGCCTTCCGCCTGGAGAGCCTGTTCCAGCGGCTCGCGAGCGGCCAGGGCGGCGAGCGCCTCCAGGCCCGCCCTGTCCGCGGCCTTGAGCTCTTTGACCGGTGGCAGGACGAGGTCGAGCCGCTCCGAGACCACGTCGGCAATGGTCTGTGACCGGAGAGCCGCGTTCAGGAGGTACGCGGCGATCTGCGTATCGAACGCGATCGGCGTGGCCGGGCCGGTGGTGTCCTCGGCGAATCGGGCGACGAGAAGCGGCTTCGCCTCGTGCGCGACGATCGGCACGCCCGATGCCTCGAGGAGCGTTCGGAGGCGGTCCCCGTCCGCGCCCTCAGCCGCGACGATGCGGCCGTCGGTCCCGGCAAGGGCGAGCGCCAGGGTCGAGCCGGCCCGTGGTCGGGGGTCATCCTTGACGAGGCAGGCGCCGATCATCGCCTGGGTTGCAATCCATTCCGCGAGGGCGTCCAGGGCGTCACCCGCGTGTACCTCGATGCGCCCGGGATCGGCGATGGTCGCCGCGAGCGCCGTCGCCAGGTCCTCGAACCGCTCGGGTTGCCGATGCGGACGCCGGGCAGAACCATCGGCCCCGCTCGACGTACCTTCGGCGATGTCGAAATCGAGGGACAGCTGCAGCCCCGCACGTGGCTCGGCCGAGGCTTGGACCGCCGCAGGCGAGGACCGAATCGGGCGACCACTCCCCCACCCGTTCGGGCGTTCCGTGCCCACTCGGGCTGCCGGCACGGTCGAGGTCGCCGCGCGCAGGGTCTCGACCTTCTCCGTGGGCGACTCCCCGCTCAGGGCCGGCAGGCGATCGAGGAGGCTCCGGAACTCATACTCCCGGAAGAGGCGGATGACCTCGTCGCGATCGTAGTCACCAAGTCGGGCGGCGTCGAGGTCGAGCGCGAGGGGCAGGTCCCGAATGATCGTCGAGAGCTCGCGGCCGAGCTCGACCTGGTCCCGGTACTCGGCGAGCTTGTCCCGGAGCTTGTCCGGCTTGACGTCGCTGATCCGGGCATAGACGCCGTCGAGGTCGCCGAAGTCGCGGATCAGCCTGGCGGCCGTCTTCTCGCCCACCCCTGGCACGCCCGGGATGTTGTCGGTCACGTCGCCCTTGAGGGCCTTGTAGTCAATCATCTGCGACGGCTTGAGCTCGTATCGCTCAAGGATCCGGGCCGGGTCGTAGAGGATCGTATTCTCCACGCCGGATCGGGTGGTCATCAGCCGGACGTGATCGCTGACGATCTGGAGCATGTCAAGGTCGCCGGTCACGACGGTCGTGTCGAGCCCCATCGCCTCCGCCTCGACGGTGAGCGTGCCGATGACGTCGTCCGCCTCGAAACCCGGCAGCTCGTAGACCGGCAGTCGAAGCGCTTTCACGACCTCGCGCACCTTCGGAAACTGATCCCGCAGGTCGTCTGGCATGCGCGTGCGGGTCGCCTTGTACTCCGCGAAGCGCTCGTGCCGGAACGTCGGGCCAGGCAGGTCGAAGGCGACCGCGACGTAGTCCGGTCGAATGTCCTGGATCCCGCGCAGGACGATGCTGCAGAACCCGAAGACCGCGTTCACGAGCTCTCCCTTCGAGGTCGAGAGGGGCGGGAGCGCGAAGTATCCGCGGTAGATGAGTCCGTTGCCGTCGAGCAGCATGAGGCGTTCCATCGGCGTGCCTCGAGGGTGTCCGCTGGCTGCGGGACGTTCCGCCAAGTGTACCGGCGCAACGTCCATGGGCCCGGTCGTGGCGCGTGGGCCTGGTCTGCGGACGACCGATTCCGGGATCAGCGCAGGCGGAGGGCCAGGCGATGCAGGACGAGCAGGAACGTGCCCGCCACGAGGAGTACGCCGCCAAGGACCGGCAACAGGATCTGTGGCGCGGGGCTCACGGTCGTCGCCACGTCGTCAGCCGCCCGCTCACCCGGATTGCTTCGAGGCACAGCGGCCTCCCCGCGAAGTCCGTCGGCTGGCGAAGCGGACGGTGATCCCCCGGCTGTCTCGAATGGGTCGACTGCGCCGAGGCCTGCCGGGGCAGATCTCGCATGCGATGCCGGCGCGTTCGCCATCACCGGCGCGGTCGCCATCACCGGCGCGCTCGCGATCAGTTGTGGACCCTGCGAGGACGCGGCGGCGCCGGAACCCCGTTGCAGGAGTGGCTGAGCGCTGGCGATGAAGGCGACGAGGCCCAGCGTCATGAGTGTGGCTGCCAGTGGCCGGATCGCGGGTCCGCGCGACGCGCCGAAGGGCCGCAGGAGCGCACGCCACCGGGCACCTCGAGCGAGCTGCCGAGCGTCGGCGACACTGAGCTGGAACGCTCGGGGCGACGGTCGCTCGATTGGTGGCACCTGCCGCACCGCGGCCGTGATTGCCTTGAGATCGTCGTGGAGCGTCCGGCACGCTGCACACTCGGCGAGGAGCGTCGACGCCCGGCTCAGGTCGCGAGCCCTGAGATCGCCGGCAGCGGCGGCCGCGATCGCGAGCCGATCGTGGGCGTCGTGGTGTACCGGGGCGGGAGCACGGAAGGAGGACATTTCCTCCGCTGGACGGGCGCACGGTTCGCCCGGTTCCGTCAGGGGCCGGCCGGGCGAGTACACCCGGTTCGGTCAGGGGCCGGCCGGGCGCACGGTTCGCCCGGTTCCGTCAGGGGCGGGCCCGGCGGCCCCCACGTGTAGCCAGAAGCAATGCCAGTCCGGCGACGAGCGCGGCGCCGGACAGAATCATCGGAACGGACAGAGTCGCCGGAACGGCCAGAATCGCCGGAACGGCCGGAATAGCCGGAATTGCCGTCTCACCTGAGGGATCAGAGGGGCTCGACTGTCCCGCCAACGCGTCCTGCTCGGGGGGAGACGCCACCTTGCTCTCCAGATCGGATGCCGCCGGGGCGAGCATGGCCGGGTTTGCCGTCGCAGCGTTGAGGTCCGGGGCGGCGCGCTGAGAGGTCGCGCTTCCCGCCCCACCCAGAAAGGCGAGCGGCGCGGCTGACACGAGCAGGCCGACGAGGCCGATCGCGGCCAGCGCTCCCCCAAGGCGCCGACCCCAGAGCCTCGAGATCGTCATGCGCCCGAGCCGCGGGAGTCGACCGCTCAGCCGGTCCGCGTCTGCCTCCGAGAGTCGGAAGTCGCGAGGCGCGGGCACCGCGTGCCCATCGAAGGCCGAGCCGAGGGCCCGAGTCGACACGGCGATCGCGAGAAGGTCGGCGGAAAGCGACGCGCAGTCGGGACATGCGGCGATCAGGCCCTCGACCAGACGCCGCTCGGAGTCGGCCAGGTCGGTCGCAACCGCCGCGGCCACGATCTCCAGGTCGTGCTCGACATGCGGTCCGAAGCGATCGTCGTCAGCCACGAAACAGGTCCATCCGATCGGCGAGCCGATCTCGAAGGGCGAGGCGGCCGCGGTGAATCCGCGACTTCACGGTCCCGAGTGAAACGCCGGTCATCTCCGCGATCTCGGCGTAGTCGTAGCCCTCGATGTCGAACAGGACGATCGCGGATCGCTGGGAGTCGGTGATCCGGGCCAGGGCGGCACTGAGGACCCGGTGTCGTTCCG
>JACPOR010000021.1 GCA_016191425.1 Chloroflexota bacterium | reverse complement strand
AGGGTTCCAACATCGCGGGTGATCCTCTCCCCGCCCTCGGTATGGTCAGCTATTCATAGAACGGAGGGCGTCTCACCCAATGTTGGCAGAGAGGGCTTCGCTGTCGCCCGGTTCACACGAGCCACGGCGGTTCGTCGCACGAGGTAGGCCCTTGCGCACCGGCCCTTGCGCACCAACGCGTGCGCGCCGGCGCCGCGTGTCCGAGTCTGGCAAGATAGCGGCCGCCATGGGCCGATCGGTTCCCCGACCGGTATCGGCGTGATCACTCGCGTGGGTCGGTCGGGCAGGTGGTGAGCCCAAGGGTCTGTAAAACCCTCGTCTTCGACTGTGGCGGTTCGATTCCGCCCCGGCCCACCAGCTCTCCGGTCCATCACCGCTCGCCAGTGCCGTCGAGCGCCGCGTGCACCTCCTGCGAATGCGTCCGCAGCCAGCGCCGCCAGCGTTCGTGATCCGGCCGGCGGGCCGCGACCAGGGCCCAGAACCCGGGACCGTGCCCGAACACGCGCAGATGCGCGAGCTCGTGGATGACGACGGTCTCAAGCGCCTCAGGCGGAGTCAGGATCAGACGCCAGGACAGGGAGATGCTGCCCGTGCGTGACGCGCTGCCCCAGCGCGAGCGTGGATCCCGAAAAGTGATGCGGGCCGGGGTCACGCCGAGCGGTGGCGCATGCAGGGCGACGGCCCTGTCCACCGCGGCCACGGCCCGATCCCGCAGCCAGTCCCTGAGGACCGCCGTCGGTCGCGCTCGGTCCCGCGATGCGAGGTAGTCGCGCGGCGCCAGGAGGAGGTGCAGTTCATCGCCGTCGTCGGCCCCGAGACGGACGACGGATGAACGCCGGACTCCCGCGGGCGCCGGCATGATCCGAAGCCGATGTAGCTCTCCCAGGTAGCGGAATTCGGCACCATCGCTGACCCCACCTCGCGCCTCGATGGCTCGGCGCTGCCGGTCCATGCGTTCGAGATGGCGCCGCAGCCAGGGCTCACGTTCCGCGAGGAACCGCTCGACCGCCGGTTCGGGACGGGCCCAGCCACGCCGTGAAGCCAGGGGTACGGACACGACGACGCCAGCCCTCGGGTCGATGGTTACCCGAAGCGACCTCGACCGCGTCGAGCGGCGGAGGCTGTATTCGAGCGGGCCCCCGGGCAGCCGCGTACGTCGCGCTTCGAGATCCGGCGAGGCGGGCATCGCCGTGGATGGTGACACGCCGTAACGAACCGCGACGATCCACCGTCTGCCGGGCATGATGCGTACGATGCAGACGCGGGGCGACGGCAGGTTCTAGTGAGGCACGCGTTCGCATGACGCGCGCATCGGGGCACGGCCGCGACGACCTGCCCGTCGACGACCTGCCCGTCTTCGACGCGATCGAATCGCTGACGGACCCGGGTCGACCCCCGGGCGGCGGGCCGCCCCTGCGGGGCCTCGGCCCGGCCCGCGGCGCGGGCGCGGCAGTCGGGATCCTCGCCCTGCTCGTCATCGGAATCGTCGTCGGTAACATCTCGATGGCGGCCGACCCCACGGGTTCGCCGGGTCCGTCGTCGGCGTCTTCGAGCTCCGCGCGGCCGAGCGGATCGCCCGAGATCGCCGGTTGCCGATCACCCCGCCAGGGCGAATTCCCGGCGGTCACGCTGGGCATCCCTGGCGAGACCCGCCTGGTCGAAGGACTGTTCGGCTTCGGTACCGGGTATGGACAACCGACGGCGGAACCGGCCTGGCAGATCCCGCCGGCATCGACCGCGCTCGTGGTTGGAGCGGATTCCCGGCTGGTCGTCGGCACCCGCCTCCGCGCCTGTTTTCGACACCTCATCGTCCAATACCAGCTGACCGAGCCGATGCAGCGCGACGCAGGGCTTCAGCCCTTCAACGCCGACATCGAACCGTCGTCCGGCACGATCACCATCGATGGGCCACCCGACGGGGACTGGGTCGGCCGGGTGACCGCGGATTTCGACACCTTCGGTACGCTGCCGGGCGACGTCGTGACCGTAACCTACTTCCGGATCCTCTCCGGCAGTGGGCCATTCGTGACGGGGCCATCCACCCAGAGGCCCACCCCATCGCCCGTGGTCTCACCGGCGGTTCCCTGTGGATCGCTGCCGCCGACCCTGGACGTCGGCGTGTCGCTCTTCATCGGCTCGGACCTCCCGGTGGCGGGGGCGCTGGGCGACGCGGCCGTCCCGGCCGAGGTCCACATCCGGCCCGGCGATGGGATCCGGATGATCGTCGACGGCGAAGCCTGTGCCGTGAGCTGGGTGATCGACCTGCTCGACAGCGAAAGCGGTGTTGGCACCGTCATCGACTCGATTTCGAATGAGGCGGACGATCCTGCCTTTGCCGCCCAGAATCGGTGGGATCTCGCGATCACGGGCCGGTCGGGCATCCTCACCGCGGACCTGCGTTTCCGTGGCGGGCTCCGTGTCATCCGCACCTGGAATCTGGTGGCCGATCCCTTCGACGTGCCGGCCCTCTTCCTGATCGGGCCGAGCGGCACGCGGTTCGAGGCATCGGCCGGCTGTGGCCTGGGCCTGGAGCTGTCGAACGGATACCAGGCCGCCGACAGCTGTGGATCCATCGGCTACAAGCCGGGTCCGGAGGCGCTTCGCGTCCAGGCCTACCGTACGATCCACCTCGACCTGCCGGGCTGGCAGATCCTCAGCTGGGGAGCCTCGTGCGGCCGGGTCACGACCCTCGACGCGCCCCAGTTCGATTCGCCCGACGGGTGCGGGCTCGGGGGCGGATCCTCCGACAGCGGCGGGCCACTCCTCGACCCACCCGCATTCGTCCTGCCACCCGGCGACACGGTGATCCAGGTCGGCATCGGCGCCGTCGACGTCGGCGGGAACCGCTTCAACGTCAACTATTACGCGCACGTGATCGCCCGATGAGGACGGACGGCGTCGAAGCCCCGGTCGGGCCGGTCCTGGGGGGTCCGCAGCGGTCGGGCGATCGGGCTCGCATTGGCGCCGTCGTGGTCATCGCTGCCCTGATGCTCGGAGCGGGTATCGGTCTTGCAGGAAACGGGCTGACGAGCCCGCCGACCACGCTCCCCCCGTCCCCGTCTCCGCCGAGCGGTGCGGTGGCCTCTCCAGTGCCGACCTCAACGCGCATTCCGTCGCTCCCCCCACCGACCCAGAACGCCGGCCTGCGGTGCGCCCCGGTTCGGTTCGGCGCGCCACCGGAGATTCGGCTCGGCATCGGTCCGGGCGACCCGCTGGCCATCCGTGGCGTCCTCCCTGCGATCCTGCCCGGTGGTCCTGGATCACCGTCGCCGACCTGGCCCGTGCCCCCGGTGGATGGTGTACTGCGCGTGTCTGCCCGGACGTCCATCCAGCTGATCGCCGACCAGGACGCGTGCATGCGCTATGTCATCACCGAATACGTGCCCGGCGCGCCGGGCTTGACCGTCCCGTTTCCGATCGCCTTCCGCACGCTCAACGTCAACCCGCCCCGATCCATCGTCCCGCTCGGGATGCTGCCGGTCGGCGACTGGATCGTTCGCGTGGTGGTCTACTTCTCGACCGGTACGGTCGGCCAGGACGGCACCTTCGTGGAACGGTTCTTCCGCGTCGCCAACTCGGAAACCGCTGTGCCGATCCCGACGCCGGTGGCATCGCCCAGGGTTCCGTGTGCCGCCCCGCCGGCCGGTGGCGTGGCGCCAACGCTCGCCCTCTCGGTGCCGACCGGTGACCCTGTCGCGGGGACACCCGGTCTCGTGGTGCCGCCCGTCACTCCGGTCAGGCTCGGCGACCTGATCGAGATCCGCGTGGCCGGAGATGCCTGTGCAATCGGCTGGGTCATCGGGGCGACGCAGCCGAATGTGAACAACCAGTACGAGCTTGAGCGCGAGGACAACCCGGGCAACAACCCGTTCCTGTTCGTCCAGAACCGATGGCGCCTGCACGACCTGCCGACCGGCCTGCTCTTCGTATCCGCCACGATCCGATTCTCGGCTGACGCCTCCGTCACGAGCCGATGGTTGCTCGATGTGCGTGGATTGGACGTCCCTGGTGCCCGGATCCTGGCTCCGAACCGCGCCGTGACGGCGGTCCGTACTGCCTGCGGCGCGTCATGGAGCTTCGAGGACGCCACGGGCGGCTACGAATACTGCGCCGCCGAACCGCTCCCGTCGTCGCTTCCGACGCTCACCGTTGCGCCGGAGACGCCCCTTCGCGTGGAGGTGCCGGGCTGGACGATCATCGGCTGGAATGGTGTGTGCGGCCGCTCGGACGAGCTGAACAGCCCGGATGTCCCATTCCTGGCGGTGGACGGGTGCGACCTTGGTGGACGGTATCCAGCGGACGCGTCCGCGTCGCCGGTCCGGGCCGTGTTCCTGCCCCGTGCGAGCGGGCCCCTCGTGCGAATCTGGCTCATCGCAACGCGCGGCGGCGAGACAGTGAGCTGGGCGGTGTATGTGCGGATCGCCACGGGATCCTGAGCCGCGGAGCAGCTCGGGATCGATCCGGATTCGGCGAGCCCTCCTGCTATACTCCCGCTCCGGCGCGGGGCTATAGCTCAGCTGGAAGAGCGTCTGAATGGCATTCAGAAGGTCAGGGGTTCGAGCCCCCTTAGCTCCACCACAACGCTGATTCGCCGGCTGCTGCGACCCCTCGCCGGAACGGCGGGGGGTCTTCGTGACACCGGAGTTGCATCAAGGGTGACCGACACGAGCGATCGGGGCGAACGGACTCTCATCGAGCGGTACGATGCCGCGTCGATTGAACCGGCCTGGCAGGCGCGGTGGACCGACCTCGGTCTCTACCGGACGGATCTGGATGACCAGTCGCGGCCGACGTACTACCTCCTGACGATGTACGACTACCCGTCGGGCAACCTCCACATCGGCCACTGGTACGTCAAGACGCCCACTGATGCGATCGGGCGCTATCACCGGATGCGGGGTGAGAACGTCTTCATGCCCGTCGGCTTCGATGCGTTCGGCCTGCCCGCCGAGAACGCGGCGATCAAGAACAGGGTCCATCCGCGCGAATGGACGATGCAGAACATCGATCACATGCGCCGCCAACTGCGGACCATGGGCGCCGCCTTTGACTGGGACGCCGAGGTCGTGACCTGCGACCCCTCGTACTATCGCTGGAACCAGTGGCTCTTCCTGCAGTTGCTGAACGCCGGCCTCGCCTATCGGGCGAAGGCGCCGGTGGACTGGTGTCCGAACGACGGCACCCTCGCCCGCGAGCAGGTGGAAGGCGCCGACCGCCGATGCTGGCGCTGTGGGGCGAAGGTGGAGAAGCGCGACCTTGACCAGTGGTGGCTTCGGATCACGAAGTACGCGGACGAGCTCCTCGACTTCTCCGGGATCCAATGGCCCGACCCCATCCGGATCATGCAGACCAACTGGATCGGTCGATCCGAGGGCGGCGAGATCGTCTTCACCACGGCAGCGTCGGCCCATCACACCGGGGGCGAAGACCTCCGCGTGTTCACGACCCGTCCGGACACCCTCTTCGGGGCGACCTTCATGGTCCTCGCCCCGGAGCATCCAGTGGTCGCCTCGCTGACCGCGCCCGAGCGGCGGGCCGAGGTCGAGGCCTACGTGGCCCATGCCCGCAGCGCGACCGAGATCGAGAGGCTGTCCACCGAGCGCGAGAAGACCGGAGTCGCCCTTGGCGCTGAGGCGATCAACCCGATCAGCGGCGAGCGGATCCCCATCTACGTTGCCGACTACGTTCTCGGCGGCTACGGGACGGGCGCGATCATGGCCGTGCCGGCCCACGACGAGCGTGACTTCGCGTTTGCCACCCAGTTCGACCTCCCCATTCGCCGGGTCGTCGCGGAACCGGGCACCGAGGATGCGGCCCTCGACGAAGCGTTCGTGAGCCACGCCCCCACTGACCGCCTGGTCAACAGCGGCCCCTATTCGGGCCTGCCGGCCGACGAGGGCGGCCGTGCCATCGTGGCGGCACTCGCCGAACAGGGCGCCGGCAACGCTGCCGTCACCTACCGAATCCGCGACTGGCTGATCAGTCGCCAGCGCTACTGGGGCACGCCCATCCCGATCATCCACTGCGACCAGTGCGGCCCGGTTCCCGTGCCCGAGAATGAGCTTCCGGTCCTGCTGCCCGACGTGGTCGACTATCAGGGCAGCGGCGAGAACCCGCTCGCCCGGGATGAAGCATTCCTGCGGGTCACCTGCCCGAGCTGTGACGGGCCGGCCCGGCGCGAAACGGACACGATGGACACATTCATCGACTCGAGCTGGTACTGGTTCCGCTATCTCTCCCCAGAGAAGGCCGGTGGGCCGATCGATCGCGCCCTCGTCGATCGCTGGACCCCGGTGGACCAGTACACAGGCGGCGCCGAGCACGCAGTCATGCACCTGCTGTACAGCCGGTTCTTCACGAAGGCCATGCGGGACATCGGGCTCGTGCATGAGGACGAGCCGTTCCGACGGCTCTTCAACCAGGGCCAGATCCTGGGAGCGGACGGCGAGCGCATGAGCAAATCGCGCGGCAACGTCCAGGACCCGGACGAGCTGATCGCCCGCTACGGCGCTGACACCATCCGCCTCTTCCTGATGTTCATGGGGCCGTGGGATCAGGGAGGGCCCTGGAGCGCGAGCGGGATCGGCGGCGTGTACCGGTTCCTCAACCGCGTCTGGGCGATCGCCATCGATCCCACGGGCACGGATCGGGGCGACCAAGAGGCCGGTAGGCTGCCGGCGGGCCAGGACATCGGCGTGGCCGAGGCGGCCATTCGGACCGCGGCGCATCGAACCCTTCGGGACGTCACCATCGACTACGAGGGCTTTCGGTTCAACACGATGGTCGCCAGGCTCATGGAGTTGTCCAACGCGCTGTATCGCTACCGCGGAACACCCGCGGCCGGCGGCCGGGCGTGGGACGAGGGCGTCCGGCTGCTGTTGCTGATGCTGGCGCCGGCCGCCCCGCACATAACCGAGGAGCTCTGGTCGCGGCGTCTGGCCACCGCTGGAACCGGGTGGTCCTCGATCCATCTCGAGCCCTGGCCCCAGGTCGACGCGGGGGCCGTCATCGAGGAGACCCGGGAAGTGCCGGTCCAGGTCAACGGCAAGATCCGGGACAAGGTCGTCGTGCCAGCCGACGTCTCCGACGCCGATCTCGAGCTGGCGGTACTCGCCGCGCCGAAGGTCATGGCGGCCCTGTCCGGCAGAACCCCTGATCGCGTCATCGTCGCGGGCGGCTGCCGCCTTGTGAATCTCGTCGTCCGCGGCTGAGCATGCCCTGGTGGCCGAAACCTGGCGCCCCGCCCTGGCGGCCAACGAGGCCTGGCGGACCTTGACGAAACGCGAGGACGCTGCGTCTGGGGTCATCGCGCCTCGCTCCGTTGCCGACGGCGCCGTCGTTGAGCTCCGCGAGGTGACGCGCGAATCTGTGCGCGCGATCTGCCGGCTCGCCGTGGCGCCCAGCCAGGCGTCGTTCGTCGCGCCCAACGCGATCTCGTTCGCCGAGGCACTCTTCGAACCGAAGGCGTGGTATCGCGCGGTCTGCGCCGACGGCAACCCGGTCGGGTTCGTCATGCTGTCGATCGACACCGAGAAGCCCGAGTACTTCCTCTGGCGCTTCATGATCGACGCGGCCCATCAGGGCCGCGGGTTTGGGCGAGCAGCGATCGGGCTCACCGTCGCGCACGCCCGGACGCTGCCGAACGCGAGTGAGCTGCTCGTGAGCTGGGTCCCCGCGGACGGTGGCCCCGAGCCCTTCTACCGCGACCTGGGCTTCGTCCCGACCGGGGAGATGGACGGCATCGAGGTCGTGGCGCGCCTCACGCTGTGACGGGGTACCGTAGGGGCACTTGCATCACCTCTAGCCAGGCGATGCAGGGAGAGCCCGGAGGACGACGGAACCGCCCTTCGGGCTCGTTTTCAAGTCATCTGATCGAGCGCGGCGACCGAACGGGACACCCAAGGGCCGCGGGCACGTGCTGAGACCATCGGCGTTGACAGACCGGTGGCGCATGCGGAAGCTTCGTTGGCGGTTCTTGCGCCGCGCCCTGGAGTCGGTCCATGTTCAAGATCGCTCGCCGAGTCGGGATAGCCTTCGGCTCGTTCGTTATCGCGTGGCTCGCGGTCTCCCTTGTGGCCGGATGGCTCTTCGGCTCCGGTAACATCCTCGTCTGGGTCGTCGCAGCCGTCGTCGGTGCCGGTGTCTACCTCGATGTCCTGCGGCGCGACCGGCGCGTCGGCTAGCACCGTTTGGACACCGTGGAGGAGACGTGCCCGAAGTCAAGATCGGCGCCCTGTGCTGGAACCAGTACACGGACTGGCCGTCGCTCCTCCAAGCGGGCATTCGCGCCGATGCACTTGGATACACGAGCCTCTGGACTTGGGACCACCTGTACCCGATCGTGGGCTCCTGGGAGGGCCCGATTCTGGAGGCATGGACGGTCCTGACGGGCTGGGCCATGGCGACCGAGCGGATTCGGATCGGGCTCATGGTGGGTGCCAACACCTTCCGGGAGCCGGCCCTGACGGCGAAGCTGGCCACGACGCTGGACCACGTCAGCGGCGGCCGGGCGATTCTCGGGATCGGCGCTGCCTGGTTCGATCGCGAACACGCGGCCTATGGGCTGCAGTTCGGTGACGGACCGCCGGATCGGCTGCGATGGCTCGCCGAGGCCCTGCCGATCATGCGTGGCATGCTCCACGGCGAGGCGCCGTCGGCCACCGGACCGCGGTACTCGGCGCGGCAGGTGCGCAACGTCCCGCTGCCGGTACAGGAACACCTGCCCCTGCTCATCGGAGGCGGTGGCGAAAAGATCACCCTCAAGCTCGTGGCCCGCTACGCCGATGCGAACAACCTCGGGGGCGGCATTGAGGCGGTCAAGCGCAAGGACGCGATCCTCATCGAGCACTGCGAGCGGATCGGACGTGACCCGTCCGAGATCGAACGCACGACGGGCGTCGGAACCGTGATCATCCGGGACTCACGGGCCGAGGCGCAGCGGGTCTTCGAGGCGATGTTCGCCCGGAACGGCAATGCCAGGCTCTGGCTGGACCAGCCCGTCGGCACGCCCGAGGACGTCATCGAGATGCTTGCGCCATATCCCGCAATCGGCTACCGGCACCTGGTGGCGGGGTTTCCGGGCCCCCACGACGAGGAATCGATGGCCCGACTCGCCATCGAGGTTCGCCCGGCACTCGAGCGCGACTGACCGGCGACCTCCGGGCGCGCTCCCTTGCCGGCCCGTGGTGAGGCCCTTCGCTCGCTGCCGGTGTCGGGCTGCCCGCTGGCGCGTCGGGCTGCCCGCTGGCGCGTCGCGGCGGCCTTGCTGGCGCGTCGCGGCGGCCTTGCTGGCGCGTCGGCGGCCTTGCGGGTACCGTGGCGGCCATGAACGACCAGCTCGGCAGCGGGACAGCGGCGGTTTCCTGGGGACCCGGCCGCATCGACCTCTTCTGGAGGGGTTCAGATGGCGCCCTGATCCATCGAGCCTTCGCGGACGGCGGATGGCTGGATCCGGAATCACTCGGCGGTTCGCTGGCGTCGGCACCCACGGTCACGGCCTGGGCCGTCGATCGCATGGAAGTCTTCGCCGTCATGGCGGACGGTGAGCTCTGGAATCGCTACTGGGACGGCGCCTCGTGGCATCCCTGGGAATCCCTTGGCGGCGAACTCGATCCGCGAGAAACGCCCGCTGCATCCTCATGGGGGGCGAATCGCCTCGACGTCTTTGCCCTGGGACGTGACGGCCTGACCTGGCACCGCTGGTGGGACGGAAGCCACTGGGTGGCGTGGGAGCGCCTCCCGCGCTAGCGGTCGCTCCTGCCCCGCGAACGGGCACGCCTGCCATGCTCGAGGGCGCGGCGCCGCGGGCCGCACCTGCCGCGCGTGCAATACCTGCCGCACATGTCACGCCCGCCATGCAAGTCGCCGGCGAGTTCCGGCCCTCAGATGACCTGCCGCCCGCCGAGGTAGACCGAGCTGATCCGGTCGGCCAACGTGTCGAACCCGTACGGGTCGCCGTCCACGAGGACCAGATCGGCGAGCTTGCCCGGCTCGATCGCGCCGCGTTCGGAGTCGACGCCCATGAGCTGCGCCGCGCTGCGCGTTGCCGACTCGAGCACCGCCGAAGGGGCCATGCCCAGTTCGGCCATCAGCGTGAACTCGCGGAGGTTCCGTCCGTGTGGGGTCACGCCGGAGTCCGTGCCCATCGCGATCCGCACGCCGGCTTCGATGGCCCGGCGGATCGCGTTCGTGTGGCGTGTCATCACGGCCCGGGCCTTCTCGAGGATCGGTTCCGCGATGGCGGCGCCCGCAGCAGCGGCCTCCAGGACGCCGTGGGGCGCAACAAGGGTCGGCACCAGCCACGTGCCCTTCGCGAGCATGAGCTCGATCCCCTCGTCGTCGAGGAAGACCCCATGGTCGATGGATCGGATCCCGGCACGAACCGCGTTCTTGATCCCGTCCGCGGCCTGCGCGTGGGCCATCACGAACATGCCGGCCGCCGTCGCCTCCTCCACGAGCACATCGAGCTCGGCGGGCCGGAAGGCGCATGGGCCGGGTCGTCCCGGGCAGACAGAACACCACCCGACGTGGCGACCTTCACCACGTCGGCGCCCATGCGGCGGAGCTCGCGGACCTTGCGCCGCATCTCGTCCGGGCCGTCGACGATCTGCGATGGGATGCCGGGATGACCCGCGATCATCGGCACCATCACGCCGGATGGGAGCCAATCGTCCCCGTGGCCACCGGTCTGGCTCAGCATCGTCAGGCTGATCTGCATGCGCGGCCCGGCAATGAGGCCGTCCTCGACGGCCTGCTTGATCCCGAGATCGGCACCGCCGGCATCGCGGACCGAGGTGATGCCGGTCGCGAGGGTCGCCTGCAGGTTCCGGGCCGCCACGTAGAAGTTGTAGCTGAACGGCCGGTTCACCAGCCGCCAGACATCGATCGTGTCGAGGGTCACGTGGACGTGGCAGTCGAACAGGCCGGGAAGAATCGTCTTGCCGGTCGCGTCGATGGCCTCGTCACCGTCCAGCGCCGACCCGACGTCAACGATCAGGCCATCCTCGATGACGATATCGGCCGGCGCAGGGTCGGCTCCCGTACCGTCGAAGACCGACCCGCCGCGCAACACCACGCGTCCCATTGAAGCCTCCTTCGTCGTGGCCGGAAACGGGCGCCTCGCCGAGGCGTCGGACGATTCTGCCAGGCGCTCGCGCCGGCTGGGTTGCCCGTCACTGGTAGATACGGCCAGACTAGCCAACCAGGTCGTGCCGTGTTCGGTGGGCGTGTCAGGGCTGGACCCCAGGTCGTCGAGTACCCGGGTCCGCCACAACAGCGCGTCACCAGCACCCTTGCCCCTGGCCGATAAGTCGCAGCTAATCCGACCCGCATAGGATCCATCGAACGTCCCGTCCGACGATGTGCCCCGGCGGACGGGACGTCAGTCTGCCAGCCCGCACGTCAGTCGGCCCGCCCCGCACGTCAGTCGGCCCGCCCCGCACGTCCGTCTGCCCGCCCGCACGTCAGTCTGCCCGCCCCGCACCCGCCGGGCGAGGATCCCTTGGAGCCATCCCGTTCGCCGTGGCGCTCGTTCGAGACGCCCGAGCCCTCCTCACCAACGGCAATGCAGCCTGGACCCGCGGGCACCGCACGAGCCACCGTCGCCTCGACCGTGCCGCGCGGAGCCGTCCTGGCGATCGTGGCTGCGACCGTCCTGATCGTCGTCGGTGCCACGTGGCTCGCGGCAGGTGACCCAAGTCTGAGCGAAGTCACGGTCGCCGCGGCAGACCCGACGCCGAGCGGCAGCCCGGAGGCTGACCAGCTGCTCGTCATTGATGTCGCGGGCGCGGTGGCCGATCCGGGCGTCTATCGCGTCCCGGCCGGCTCTCGCGTTGGCGACGCCATCTCGATGGCCGGTGGCTATGGCCCACGAGTCGACGCCCGGCGTGTCGCTCAGGAGCTCAATCTCGCCGCTCTGCTGACAGATGGCCAGCATCTCGTCGTGCCGTCGCGGGACGACGGTTCCGGGAATGGCGCGGCGGCCGACCAGCCACAGGGTGGGCAGGCCGCGCCGGGCCTCATCGACCTCAATACAGCCTCTTCAGGAGACCTCGACGCCTTGCCGGGGATCGGCCCGGTGACCGCGGCCAAGATCATCGCCTCCCGCGAATCGTCCCGCTTCAGCGCGGTCCAGGACCTCAGGGACCGGAAGCTCGTCGGGCAGAAGACCTTCGACGGGCTCCGCGAGCTCGTCACGGTCCGGTAGTGCCACGCAGCGGCTGGATCGCGATCGGCGCGGTCATCGCCGCGATCGCCGCCGCGCACGCGACGCACCGGGCGCTCGCCGCGATCATGCTGATGGGTACCGCTGGCATGTTCATCACATGGGCGGCCCGGCGTGCCTGGTCGGAACGCCTCGAACGGGCCCATACCCTCCGGGCTGCAGCTTCGAAGATCGCACTCCTGACGCTCGGGATCCTGTTCGTCGCCGGGCGTGTACTCGTAACGGATCCCGTGGAGGCACCCAGGCCAGGCCCACTCCCGACGGGTGACGGGCCCTGGATCGCGACGGTCGTCTCGATCGGGGCACCGCGTGCCGGCCAGCAACCTGCCGTCGTCGCGTTCGAGGCTCCCGCCGGGACACGGGTGGCCGGCACGTTGCCGGTCTTTCCGGTGGTGATCCCGGGCGATCGGGTGAGCCTGAGCGGAACACTCCGGGCGCCGCCGGCCGACGATCCGTACGGTGACTACCTGGAGCGGATCGGCGTCCAGGGCACGATCCGCGTGACACACCTGGACCTCGAACCACAGCCGAGTGATCCAGCCCGGGCACTCGAGGGTCTCCGGCGCGGCGCCGATCGTGCCCTGCGGCTCGCCATTCCCGAACCGGAGGCCGGCCTGGCAAGCGGCATCCTCATCGGCTTGCGCGACCGCGTGGACCGGGGCCTCTCGGCCGCGTTCACGGCCGTCGGAGCCACCCACGTCGTCGCGATCTCAGGCTGGAATATCGCGATCGTGGCGACGACACTGGCTGCCCTCGCCGGACGCCTTGCCCGGCGCCGTCGCGTCCTTCTCACCGCCCTGGCGATCGTGGGCTATGTCGCGTTCGTCGGGCCCTCGGCATCGGTCATCCGGGCGGCGGGCATGGCCGGCGTGGTCATGCTCGCCCGCGAGCTCGGGCGCCCGAGCCGAGCCGCAGCCGCCATCGGCTGGGCCGTCGTGGCCCTGCTCGTCGCCGACCCACGACTCGTCGAGGATGTGGGATTCCAGCTGTCGGCGCTCGCGACCGTGGGCCTGATCGTGTGGGGCACACCGTTCACGGATCGCCTGGCCGGCAGGGCCCCGGGCCGGCCGAGGGCCTGGCTCGCGGAGAGCCTCGGCGTCTCGCTCGCGGCCCAGCTGGCCACCGTGCCTATTGTCGTGCTCGCGTTCGGGCGCCTGTCCCTCGTTTCACCCGTCGTGAACCTCGCGGTCGTTCCACTCGTGGCGCCGGCGATGGGCGCCGGGGTCGCAGCCTTCGGAGGTGGTCTCCTCGCGATGGCGGGGCTGGCGCCCGCGGTGGCCACGATCGGAGGTCTTCCGGCCTGGCTGCTCCTCTCGCTCATGGTTGGAGTCGTCCGTGGCGGCGCGTCGCTCCCGTTCGCGAGCCTCCAGCTCGATGACCCGTGGAACGTTGTGGTTGCGGCAACTGCCGGCCTCGCGATCCTCCTGGCCACGGTGGCAACGCGGCGCCCGTCCGGGATCGGACGCGCGGGCAGAGGTCAGCGCCGACCCGGCGACGCCGTCACCTCGAGGGCGGCTGGTCGCGCGCCGTCCTGGTGGCACACGCGCGTCGGACGCGTGCTCGCCGGCGGACTGGCGGCCTCGATCGTCTCGTTGGCGGTCGTCGTCGTCCAGCGCCCCGATGGGGTCCCGCGGATCACCGTGCTGGACGTCGGTCAGGGCGACGCGATCCTCGTCGAGGGAGGGCGCGGCGGGCGGCTGCTCATCGACGGCGGACCGGATCCGGCTCGACTCCTCGTCGCCCTCGATGAGCAGCTGCCTCCGTGGGACCGCCGTGTCGATGTCGTGATCCTGTCGCATCCGCATGAAGACCACGCGGCGGGACTCGCAGCGATCCTGGACCGCTATTCGGTGACCCGGGTGTTTGAACCGGGCATGTTCGGTCCCGGACCCGGCTATGCCGCCCTGAATGCCGAATTGATCGCACTCGGAATTGCCAGGGGAACCCTGGCGACCGGGGATCGGTTGTCGGTCGACGAGTTCCGCTTTCGGGTGCTGTGGCCCGATCCGGGCAGCGTACCGGAGCAACCCCCGGACACGGGTACCGGCATCAACAATGTCTCGATCGTCCTGCTCGGAGACGTCGGCGGCCATCGCGTACTGCTTGCCGGCGACATCGAGGAGGAGATCGATCCGGGACTCCTGGCGCGGGGCCTGCCTCGAGTCGACTTCCTCAAGGTCGCGCATCACGGCTCGAGGACCTCGTCCACCGAAACGTTTCTCGCGGCCGTCCAGCCGGCAGTCGCCGCGATCTCCGCCGGCAAGGGCAATCCATACGGCCACCCGGCTCCGGACACCGTCGCCCGCCTCGAGGCGACCGGCGCACGCGTGCTTCGAACGGATACCGATGGCACCGTCACCGTGGATCTTGGCGTTGGCCCGCTCCGCGTCCGTACCACGGGCGGGCGAACCGTTGCGGCCCCGACGGCGGGCGGGACCGGCGCAGCGGCGGCTGCACAGGCCGCGGCGATGTCGCAAGGGTCGCACGCCGCGCAGACCTCGCACGCCGCGCAGACCTCGCACGCCGCGCAGACCTCGCAAGCCTCGGAGGCCTTGCTCTCCCAAGCTAGGACCTCGGCAGCCCTGAACGGGCCCCCGCCGATCCCGCCTGATCGTCCGAAGCCATCGACGGCCCGAGCAGCCTCCTCCGACGTCGCGAGCGGCCTCGGCTACGATGCTGCTCGTGATCCTCGCTCGCCACGCATCCCCCGACCGGCCGTCGCGACAGACACCGCCACGCTGCTCCCGGACGAACGATTCGGCCGTTTCGTACGGGGTCACCCGGCCGGTCGGCGAGTCGTTATGCCACGATCCCGGGCCCGCTGCGGCCGCCGCCGGTGAACTGCTGTGAGTGGTCCAGTCGTCGCCTACTTCTGGGGAGACGACAGCTACGGGATCGAGGCCGCAGTGGATTCCCTTCGGAACGACGGCGCCCGCTTCCCGTCAGGGGCACCGGAACGCTGGCGCGTTCGGGCCGAGATCGGTGACGCCACGCGGATGCTGGGCGAGCTCCGAGCTCGCCTGTCGACCGGGACCATGTTCGGCGCCGGCACGATGGCCATCCTCACGAACGCGGGTCAGCTCGTCCGCAAGGGCACCGATCGCGAGTACCTCCTGGAGTCGATCGGCCTCATTGCCGATGGCAACGCTCTCGTGGTGGCCGAGGAAACGGAATCCGGCAGGAAGGATCCCCCGGCGAAGGCGTTCGCGGACGCGATCCGGGCCGCCGGTGGACCGGTCCGCCGGTTCGAGGCGCCCCGCGAGGGGGCACTCGCAGCCTGGATCGACGCTCGAGCACGTGAGCGCCAGATGACCCTCGGGCCAGGCGCCGCCCGCGAACTCGCGACACGTGTCGGCGGGTTCGTCCGCGAAGGCGACGTCGATCGCCGGAATCAGGGCCGGCTGGCGGTCATGGAACTCGACAAGCTCTGCCTCTTCCGTGCCGCGCCGCGTGTCGAAGGCAGCGGAGCGACGGTCGACGCCGCGATCTCCACGGCCACGATCTCCGTGGATGACGTTCGTGCGCTCGTGCCGGAAGCCGAGCCGGGAACAATCTGGGGGTTCGTGGACGCGGTCGGGATGCGACAGCGGGCGCGTGCTCTTGACCTCCTGGAGCCGCTCTTGGACGGCACGCCCGAACCGGTTTTGCTCGCCGTGCTCCATCGGCGCCTTCGGGAACTCATCGAGGTCGCCGATCGCCTGGCGACTGGAGAGTCGCCGGGTTCACTGGTGAGGTCAATGCGCCTCCAGCCGTTTCGGGCGGAGACGCTGGCGCGCCAGGCACGGGGCTGGACCGTCGCCGATCTCGGTGGCGCCCTGGAGGGCCTGCTCGAGCTGGATGCACGCGTGAAGGGTGTCGGAGGCACGAGCGCCGGGGAGGGCCAGATCAGGCTGGCGTTCGACCTGTGGGTGTCCGATCGGGTCGGTTCGACCGTCTGATCCGTCGGGACCGCGGCGACCGGTGGCTCACGCCGACCGGAGGCTCATGCCGACCGGCGGCTCATGCCGACCGGTGGCTCATGCCGACCAGGCCTGCTCCTGGATCACGAGATCGCTCTCGATGGCGAAGGTACAGCGACCCGCAGCGAGATCGAGCAGCTCGATCAGCTCCGGATCGATGTAGAGCTGGTGGCAGTCTTCGCACAGTCCGCCGGGGATGCCGAAGCACAGTCGCTCGGATTGATCGGCCATGCGGAACGCCGTATCGAACCGGGTGGTGATGAGGCGACGCCGGCAGGCGGGACATCGTTCGCGAACGGGTGGCATGCAGCGATGGTGCAAGGCTGCACTCCGCGCCAACATGACCCGACGGTACGGGGAGCCCCGGTACGGCTGGTGCCCTGTTACTGGACTCGAAGGATGGTCCTGGCCTCCGACCAGTGCTTCTCGAGCTGGTAGAAGTCGCGCTCCGGGGGCGTGAAGATGTGGACGATCACGATTCCGAAGTCGACGAGGACCCAGTGCGATGCCGGAGTTCCCTCCCGCCCGAACGGCCTGATCTTCTCGTCTCGCATACCTCCGATGATCCCGTCGGCGATCGCGTCGAGCTGGCGTTCCGACCCTCCCGAACAGATCACGAAGTAATCCGCCAGTGTCGTGAGACCCCCGAGATCGAGGAGGACGATGTCGGCGGCCTTCTTGTCTTCGGCGAGTTCGACGATCCGGCGCGCGACATCGAGGGCAGAGCGATCCGCAGCCGCGGCGGCCTTGCGGGCCTTGGCGACGGCCCGGACCCGGCGAGGCATGTCCGTCGACGCCGGACCAGTCGGACTCGCAACCTCGGCGAGCGTCGTCACCGGGGTGTCGGCGTCGGCGACCGCCACCTCCGCAACGGCATCGCCCGCCGACGGACTCTCGATGAGGGATGGTCGGGCTGACCTGCCGGCAGCCTTCGCGGCGGGCATGGTCACGACCTTGGTCCCAGGGCTGGTCGCAGGGCTGGTCACGGGCTTGGTCACGGGCAAGTGGTCCTCGGTGGTTGTCAACCCGTGCGATTCGCGCGGGCGTACAGGTGATGATCCGCGATATGGCGCTCAACCGCCTCCGGGACGAGATACCGAATGGAGCGACCTGCAGCAACACGCTCACGGATCGCCGTAGACGAGATGCCGAGTCGAGGCGCGGCGAGCAGGTCGAAGTGGTCCTCCAGGCCCTGGAAGTGCTCCGTGAGCCAGGCCCGGGTCGGTCCATCGTGGCCCTCACGCGGCACGACCGCCACGCGACACTGGCCGACGAGTCGCCGCGGTTCGCGCCACGAGGGCAGGCCGGCGAGCGTCTCGGTCGACATGATCACGGTCACGTCCGGGTCGTGGCCAGCCGTGCGTCGCTCCTCCCTGAGCAGGGCGATCGTGTCCGCGGTGTAGGACGGGCCTGCTCGATCCACGTCCACGCGACTGAGTTCAAAGGCCTTGTTCCCACGAATCGCAAGGCTGACCATCGCCACGCGATCCTCGGCCGATACGGCGGCGCCCCCGAGCTTGTGCGGCGGAATCCCGGCCGGCACGAACAGGATCGTGGCCAGGCCCAGGACTTCGCGGGCCTCCTCGGCAACGGCGAGATGCCCGACGTGGATGGGATCGAACGTCCCGCCCATCACGCCGAATGCGTCGGGCCGGATGTGCCGGAACGGGCCAACGAACTCGGGCGAGGGCCCCGAGGTTGGTTCGGTCACTCTGGCTCCGCCCAACGCTCGGCGGACCACGCCTCGCCGCTCCATTCGAGCTCAACCTCGCCGAACCGAACCAGATCTCCGCGCGCGATGCCCGCCCGACGCAGTTCGGCGTCGACGCCCATCCGCTCGAGATCCCGCTGGAATCGCTCGCTCGACTCCTCGACATCGAAGTTCGTCTGCGCGGCGAGTCGCTCGACCCGTCGGCCGCGGACGCGGAAGGCCCCGTCGGCGTCCCGTTCGACGCCGAACCCGTCCTCCAGGGTCTCGATCCGATGAACGACGACGCCGGTCGGCTCCGGAGGTTCGGCCAGCGTCTCGGCACTGGGAAGCAGCTTGCCGAGCGCTGTTCGGAAGGCAGTGATGCCGCGGCCCTCGGATGCGGCAATGGCGAGGACCGGAATGCCTTCGCTCCGCCGAGCACGCTGGAATGCCGGCCAGGCCTCGGCCGCGACGGGCAGATCCACCTTGTTGAACGCGACAAGGATCGGCTTTTCCAGGAGCACGGGGTCATGAGCGAGGAGCTCATCGCGGATGACCTGGTGGTCCCATTCGGGATCCCGGGCCGCACCATCCACCAGGTGGACGAGCACGCGCGTGCGCTCGATGTGGCGCAGGAAGGCATGGCCGAGCCCGGCGCCCTCACTGGCACCTTCGATGAGGCCGGGGACATCGGCGATCGTCGGCAGTCGACGGTCCTCGATCCCGAGGTCCATGACCCCGAGGTTCGGCTCGAGCGTGGTGAAGGGGTAGTCGGCGATCTTCGGATGCGCCGCGGTCAGGGCCGCGAGCAGCGTCGACTTGCCGGCGTTCGGCAGGCCGACGAGACCGATGTCGGCGATCAGGCGGAGCTCGAGGCGGACCCATCGTTCCTGGCCCGGCTCGCCCTTCTGGGCGTGCCTGGGGGCCTGGTGGGTCGACGTCTTGAAGTGCGTGTTGCCGAGGCCGCCCCGTCCACCGCGCGCAACCATCGCCGCTTGACCGCTCGCAACAAGGTCGGCGATCAGCTCCCCGGTCTCATCGTCGTAGACGGCGGTCCCGGGAGGAACCGCGAGGACCAGGTCGCCACCGGCCTTGCCATGACGCCGGGCACGCGAGCCACGACCCCCGGAGTCGGCCCGGAAGTGGTGCCGGTAGGAAAAGTCGCGCAGGGTGGTCTGACCAGGGTCCACGGTCAGGTGGATGGAACCGCCTCGCCCTCCGTCACCGCCGTCCGGCCCACCGCGCGGCACGTGCGCCTCCTGCCGAAAGGTGGCGGCACCGTCCCCGCCGGCTCCGGCGCGAACGAGGATCTTGACGCGGTCGAGAAACATTGGACTATCTTCCCACGAGCTCGCGGCGCGACGGCCACGGGCGCGAAGGGCGGTTGCCGGCTGCCGGTTCGATGCGGCGGCAGCCGCGAGCCGGGATCAGAGGTATCGGAGCGGATTGACCCGGTAACCGCCGTTCCAGATGGGCCCGATCCAGACCTCGAAGTGTGTATGTGGACCGGTGGAGTTGCCGCTCGAGCCGTTGCGCCCGATCTGCTCGCCCCGGCCAACGGATTCGCCGACGGCGACAGAAACCGAGGCCAGGTGGTTGTAGGTCGTGAACAGTCCCGAGCCGTGAGCGATCCAGACCTGGTACCCGCCACCGTTGTTCTTCCATCCGGCGAATGTCACCTGTCCGGCAGCGGCAGCGATGACCTTCGTTCCGTAGTCGGCCGCAATATCGAGCCCGCCGTGGCCGTAGATGAAGCCCCGGCTGATGTAGTTGCCACCACCGACGAGTGGCCAGGCGAAGTTGCCGCCGCTGTAGGTCGACGGGCCGCCGCCACCGCTTCGCGACGAACCACCACCGCTGACCGACGATCGCGACGGCGGGGCTGGCTTGGGCGTGGCGATCGGGGCGCCTGCGGCATCCGGCAGGATGAGCGTCTGGCCGATGATGAGATTCGGGTCCTCGAGCTCGTTGACGGCGAGGATATCGGCGCCGTCAACCTTGTACTGGGCGGCGAGCGACTCGAGCGTGTCGCCTGCCTTGACCGTGATCACCAGCCCGTTCACGGGCGGGATGGTCAACTTCTGGCCGACACGGAGCTGATCCTTGGCGGTGAGCTTGTTCGCCCACCAGATCGTCATCATCGAGACGCCGTAGCGGCTGGCGATGCCCGTCAGGGAGTCGCCGGACTTGACGGTGTAGGTCTGGAGCAGATCCTTGCCGTCGGCGACCATGGTATCGACGGCCACCGGCTTGTAGATGGTGCCATCGGCCGCATAGCTCTCGACCGAGGCGGGTGCGGGTTCGCTCTTCGCCCGGGTGGCTCCCGCCACGGCCTCCATCTCGAAGGGGTCAAGCCGATCGGACGCACCGCCGATGGCAAGCCTGGGCGCGGATCCCGGACCGTCGACGGAACCGGTCCCACCGACCGCGGTTGCGGGCTGGAAGCTGACGAGGCTCGCACCGAGCACGACGATTGCCGCGATGACCGGCAGCACCTGTTCGGACGAGAGGCGAACCGCAGCTCTGTGACGAATCGAAGCCCGGCGTGGGCTTCCAGCCGGGCGCGGTCCCAGGCGGGCGAGGTGGGCGAAAACGGCGATCCGTGCGCCGAGGCTCCGCATCGTCCTGACGGATCGGTGGTGAACACTCGATCGGCCCTGGAAGCGCTTGGCTCGACGTGATCGCTCGCTCGTGGTCTGACGGAAGCGCGCGATTGCGCGCGTTACGCCGACTGGGGCGTTCAGCAATATGGTCTCCTGACGGACGGTCGCTGTGTTCGGAGCACAGAACCTCCTGGGTGGGACCGCCCTAGATCCGCGATGTCTTGAGCTGGGGTCTCGTGTTTCGCGGCCGCTGCCCACTCCTCCGCGGGCGCCGACTCGGCCGGACCTTACCACGGGTCCTTCAACGCGCGCAAACCCTCCGATGGCCCGCACAGGTAGGCCGAACGGCCCTAAGCGTCGAGGCTCTTGGTCAGGCCCGCGAGGAACTGGACGTTGTTGTCTGTCTTTGCGAGGCGATTCAGCAGCAGTTCGATGCCTTCGTTGGTCCCGACGGCCGAGAGCATCCGGCGCATCGTCCAGACCATCTTCAGGGTCCCGTCCTCGAGGAGCAACTCCTCGCGCCGGGTGCCGGATCGCATCACGTCGATGGCCGGGAAGATCCGCTTCTCGCCGAGCTTCCGGTCCAGGATCAGCTCCGAGTTGCCGGTGCCCTTGAACTCCTCGTAGATCACGTCATCCATGCGGGAGCCCGTGTCGACGAGGCAGGTGGCGATGATCGTCAGGCTGCCGCCTTCCTCGATCTTCCGGGCCGCACCGAAGAAGCGCTTCGGGGGATACAGCGCGATCGGATCGATACCGCCGGACAGCGTCCGGCCCGACGGCGGGAGGGCCAGGTTGTAGGCGCGCGCCAGGCGCGTGATCGAGTCCATCAGGATCACGACGTCGCGACCCGTCTCGACCTGGCGCTTGGCAATCTCGAGCGCCATCTCGGCGACGTGGGTGTGGTTTTCGGTCGGTTCGTCGAAGGTCGAGCTGATGACCTCGCCGTTCACACTACGACGCATGTCCGTGACTTCCTCGGGCCGCTCGCCGATGAGAGCGACCATGAGCAGGATGTCCGGATAGTTGGCCGTGATGCCGTTGGCGATGTTCTTCAGGAGCATGGTCTTGCCGGCCTTCGGCGGGCTGACGATGAGCGCCCGCTGGCCCTTGCCGATGGGATTGACGAGGTTGACCAGCCGCTGGCTCAGGTTCTTGGGGTCGCTTTCGAGGTTGATCAGCTCATTCGGGTGAACCGGCGTCAGGTCGCCGAAATGCGGCCGCGCCCTGGCGGTCTCGATGTCGACCCCGTTGACGGAGTCAACCCGGAGGAGACCCCAGTATTTCTCCTGCTCGCGTGGCACGCGCACGGCGCCGGCGACCCGATCACCGATGCGGAGCGCGAACCGCCGAACCTGGCTGGACGAGACATACACGTCGTCGGCCCCCGGGAGCAACCCGTGGCGGCGCATGAAGCCGTAGCCCTCGTCGACGATGTCCAGGATCCCGGTGGCATAGGCATGGCCGGCGCGCTCGGTCTGTGCCTGGAGGATGCGATCGACGAGATCATCCTTGCGATCCTCCGTGCGCGGCTCCATCTTCAGATCGCGACCGACCTGACGGAGCTCGGTGAGGCTCATTTCGAGCAGGTCGGACACGTCGAGGTCGTTGCGCTCGCGCGCGGCCTCGAGTTCCTGCAACTCCTCGAATTCGCTGACCGGCGCGCGACCCACGGGGTTGCGGCGACGAGGGCGACGATTACGTGGGCGCTGATCTGGGCCGGGCATCGGAAAGGGGCCACCTGCACATGCAAGGAGGGACCATTCGACCGCGCGGGAAGAGTCCGCGGCGCGGACGGGTGGGGAATGCACGAAGTATGGACCGCCTCGGGTCCCTCGTCAATCATCACGTGTACTCGTTCCGTACGTCCGTTACCCATCGATGCCGACGGAGGCGGGGTATTCGGCGGGTGTGCTCGTTGGCATCGCCGGCAACAATCCTGGAGGACGCCCTGATCCGATACGCTAACGGTGAACTTCGGTCGATCGCCCGCATTGGACCGTCGCTCCGACACTGGATCGGCGCTCCCGCATTGGACCGTCGCTCCCGCATTGGATCATGGCTTGGAATCATGCGCAGGTTCGCCGACATCGGTGCCGCCGTAATCGGGACTGGGTTCATCGGAACCGTCCACGTCGAGGCTCTCCGCCGGATTGGCGTGGATGTACGCGGCGTCCTCGGCAGCACTCCCGAGCGCGGCGCGGCGCGTGCGGAAGCGCTCAACGTCCGCCGCGCCTACAGACACCTCGACGAGGTCCTGGGCGACCCGTCAGTCGATGTCGTCCACGTAACCTCGCCCAACAACCTCCATGTACCGCAGGCCGCGGCGATCCTCGCCGGGGGCAAACACGTGGTCTGTGAGAAACCCCTCGCGTTGTCGGCCGCCGAATCCGGCGAACTCGTCCGACTGGCCGAGACGTCCGGACTCGTCAACGCGGTCAACTTCAACATCCGCTTCTACCCCGTCCAGCAGCATATGCGCGAGGTCATCGCGGGCGGAGGCCTCGGCGACGTGCGCCTCGTGACCGGTCACTACTTCCAGGACTGGCTCCTCCACGACACGGACTGGAACTGGCGGCTGGATACGGAGCTGGGCGGTGCACTCCGTGCAGTGGGTGACATCGGCTCCCACTGGCTGGACCTCATGGCGTTCGTGACGGGTCAGTCGATCGTGTCGGTGATGGCCGATATGGCGACCTTCGTCAATACACGGCAGCAGCCGGTCGGTCCCGTCGAGACGTTCTCTACCCTCCGCTCCGCGAACGGTACAGTCCGCCGGATCGTCACGGAGGACGTCGCGACGATCCTCCTCCGCTTTGCCAATGGTGCGCGCGGGTCGCTGGCCGTCTCGCAGATCAGCGCCGGCCGCAAGAACTCGCTCCAGTGGGAGATCGACGGAGCCGAGAGTGCCGCCGCCTGGGATTCGGAAACCCCGGACCACCTCTGGTTGGGACACCGGGATCGGCCGAATGAGATCCTCCTTCGCGACCCGGCCTTGATGGGACCCGCGGGCCGGGCAGCCTCCACGCTGCCCGGGGGACACGTCGAGGGGTTCGGGGACTCGTTCGGGGCGCTGTTCCGGGCGATCTATGCCGACGTCGCGGTGGGCCGGCCCAATGCCGACCCGCCCTATGCCACGTTCGCGGCCGGCCACGACGAGATGCTCGTCAATGACGCGATCGCCCTCAGTGCCCGCGAGAAGCGCTGGGTCGAGGTCGACCGGTCCCAGGCTTCCGTGTGAGCGACAGACCGGAGCATTCGGACCCCGGCAACCCAGCGCCGTCGGCCGAGGTCGGCGCGATGTTCGACCGCATCGCCGGTAGCTACGATTCCCTGAACGCCGTCATCTCGGGGTTTCAGGAACCGCGCTGGCGTCGCGGGCTCGTGGCGGCCTGCGGCCTCCGACCGGGGATGGCAGCGCTGGACGTGGCGACTGGAACGGGAGCCGTCGCACGCGACCTGGCGCGGCGCGTGGGCGCGACGGGCCGTGTCGTCGGCGTGGACATCTCGCCGGGGATGCTCGAGCGGGCGCGGGCACACGCGGGCGGGCCTGTGCAGCTCACGTTTTGTGTCGGCGACGCGATGGCCCTGCCGGTCACCGACGCGTCGTTCGATGCGGCCACCATCGCGTTCGGGATGCGCAATCTGCCCGACTACCGGCGCGGGTTCGCCGAAATGACGCGGGCGGTTCGTCCGGGCGGAATCGTAGCCTGCCTCGAGATCGCGCGGCCGGCGTCGGCGGTCGGCCGCCTCGGACGCGTCTGGTTCGAGGCGATCGTCCCGAGGATAGGACGGCTGGCCGGACAGGGCGATGCCTATCGATATCTCGTGGCCAGCGTCAGGGCGTATCCGTCGCCGAATCGCATCGTGGCAATCATGGAGCGAGCCGGCCTCGTCGAGGTCACGTGGACGCCGATGACGTTCGGCATGGTCACCCTACACGTCGGGCGCCGTCCCTGATTGCCTGACCGCCCGCCCGTGGCGCGTTCGTTCGGCAGCGCCTTCGTCCCGCGGCGTGTTTGTCCGGCAGCGCCTTCGTCCCTTGGCGCGTTCGTTCGTCCGGCGGTCTGGCACGAGCGCCCGAAGAGACCGCCTCGATCAGTCCTTCGCGGCCTTCAGTGCCTTGCGCGCCGCGTCCCAGTCGGCCCGGAACTGGACGATGCCCTTGTCCGTGAGCGGGTGATGAACCATCTGCTGGAAGATCTTGAACGGCAGCGTCGCGATGTGGGCCCCGGCCAGGGCCGAGTCGGTGACGTGTCGGGGGTGGCGGATCGAGGCCGAGAGGACCTCGGATTCGATCTCGTGGAACCGGATGATGTCCGACAGCTCGCGGATGACGACCATCCCCTCCTCGTTGATGTCATCGAGGCGGCCGACGAACGGTGACAGGAGCGACGCCCCGGCCTTGGCCGCGAGGAGACCCTGATTGGCAGTGAAGATCAGCGTGCAGTTGGTGCTGATGCCCTCGGCTGCGAACCGGCTGATGGCCTCCAGACCCGTTTCCGACATCGGGACCTTGACCACGATGTTGTCGGCGATCTTGGCGAAGTGCCGGCCTTCCGAGAGCATGCCATCGACGTCGTCCGCCACGACCTCGGCCGAGACCGGCCCGTCGGTGATCGTGCAGATCTCGGCGAGGACTTCGTCGTAGGTCATCCCCGAGGTCCGGGCGAAGAGGCTCGGGTTGGTAGTGACCCCGTCGAGGACGCCCCAGCGGGCGACGGTCCGGATCTCGCTGATGTCGGCGGTATCGAGGAAGAGCTTCATGGTGGGTTCGAACTCCTGATCCTTGGTGCCTCTGGGCGGATGCTCGCCTGGGCCGGGCGACGGATGTCGCCTCGCCTGGCGGTGGCGGTTTCCGGTCGGACTCCTGGCTGCACCGGGACCTGATGGGGTCGATTCGACGGCGGCGCGATTCTACCGCTCGGCCGCCGAACCAGCCCCGCTCAGAATCCGGCTGCCTGGCGCATGAGGATCACGGTCCTTCGCCCGGGACGATCGGCCTGAACAACGAGGATCGTGTTCACGGAGCTGCGAGCGCCGCCATAGACCTCTTGCATCCGGACGTCCTCGAGCGGCTGGGCGTTTCGATTAGGAGCCGAGCCGGGCGCCTCAGCCCGTGTGAGCTGCGTCATTGCCCCAGACACTCTCTGTGTGGGTGTTGGGCGCTCGGAAGCGTGGGGATCGGCACCTATGTCTGCCCGCGCAAGCACGAATCACGCTGACCGTGTGCACAGTCTTGGCCACACGACCTCCTACCACTCGCTGCGTGAGTATCTGGGGGCGGCCTGTCCAGCTGAGACCCACCCCGTCGGACTCCGGGCGACCACGCCAAGCGCCCAACGGGGCCGAGCGCCATCCGTCACAGGGCGCGCGAGCTGGCCTCGCGTGCCTACGCGGCCACGCATCGCGGAAAACGCCAAGCCAGACCACCCGGGCCGAACGAGGTCAGCCGGGCCGAACGAGGTCAGCCGGCGGGCCGAGGTCACCCGGCCGAACGAGGTCGCCCGGGCCGAACGAGGTCAGCCGGCGGGCCGGGCCGCCTCGCGTGGCTCCACCATCTCGCGCAGTTCGGTGCCAGTGACCGCGGCCGTGCGGGCCGTCAGCACCGGCTCTCGCCCATCCTGCACGGCGATGGATGCGGCGACGAAGCCATCGAACAGCGGGTGTGGACGCTCGGGGCGACTCTTGAACTCCGGGTGGAACTGGCTGGCGAGGAAGTACGGGTGGTCCCGAAGCTCGACGATCTCGACGAGCCGTCCGTCGGGTGATTGCCCGGACAGGATCATTCCCGCGGCCTCAAGTGACTGCCGGTACCGGTTGTTGACCTCGAAGCGATGGCGATGGCGCTCGTAGATCACTTCCTGGCCATAGACGGCTGCGGCCTTGGAGCCCGGCGTGAGGCGAGCCGGGTAGATCCCGAGGCGCATGGTGCCGCCCTTGTCCTCCATGTCCCGCTGGTCCGGCATGAAGTCGATGACGGGGTTGTCGGTGAACATGTCGAACTCGGTCGAGTTCACGTCGGCGGCCCCGATGACCTCACGGGCGAATTCGATCACCGCGCACTGCAGCCCCAGGCACAGGCCCAGATAGGGAACCTTGTGGTCGCGAGCAAAGTGGGCGGCGAGGACCTTGCCCTCGATGCCGCGATGGCCGAACCCGCCGGGAACGAGGATACCGGCTGCGCCATCGAGACGCTCATGGAGGTTCTCACGCGTCAGCGCTTCCGAATCGACCCATCGAACCGTGGCGTCCACCCCATGCGCCCAGGCGGCATGGCGGAGCGCTTCCGTGACGGACAGATAGGCGTCCGGAAGCTCGATGTACTTGCCGACCAAGGCGATTTCCAGAACCGGCTTTGGCTGCTTGATGCGCTCGACCAGTGCCCGCCAGCCATCGAGGTCCGGGGCCGCGTCCGGATCGCCGAGGCCGAGGTCGCGGACGATCAGCCGACCGAGCCCGAGTGCCTCGAACTGCAGCGGCACCTCGTAGATCGTCTCGGCCGTGGCCGCGGGAATGACCGCATCGACGTCGACATCGGTGAACAGGGCGATCTTCTCGCGGATCTCGTCCGAGACCTCCTGATCGGACCGCAGGACGATGACGTCGGGCTGGATGCCGATCCCCCGCAGCTCCTTGACGGAGTGCTGCGTGGGCTTTGTCTTCAGTTCTCCCGTTGCGGCAAGGGCCGGCAGCAGCGTGACGTGGACGTACATGACATTGGCTCTGCCGACGTCCTTGCGCATCTGGCGAATGGCCTCGAGGAAGGGCAGCGATTCGATGTCGCCGACGGTGCCACCGACTTCGACGATGACGCAGTCGGGATCCCCGTCCTTGGCGACCCGCCCGATCCGCTCCTTGATCTCGTTGGTGATGTGCGGGATGACCTGGACCGTGCCTCCGAGGTAGTCGCCGCGGCGCTCCTTGGCGATCACGGCCTGATAGATGCGGCCGGTGGTCACGTTGGAGAGCTGGGACAGGTTCTCATCGATGAACCGCTCGTAGTGCCCAAGGTCGAGGTCCGTCTCCGCTCCATCGTCGGTCACGAAGACCTCGCCGTGCTGGTACGGGGACATGGTCCCGGGATCCACGTTGATGTAGGGATCCAGCTTGAGGATGGAGACCTTGAGACCACGCGCCTTCAGCAGTCGACCGATGCTGGCGGCGGTGATGCCCTTGCCGAGTGATGAGGTCACACCTCCGGTCACAAAGACATACTTCGCCATGGGTCAAGACCTCCGGGGGTTTTTCCAATGCTACCGGAAGACGGGTCCCGGGGCAATGCGGCGGCTCGGTGTCGCATGCATCCGAACGTCTGTGCTGGAGCGAGCGGTCAGGGAATGAGCCCGTCGGTACGCTGGGGCTGTTGAATACAACCAGCAGCCGGAGGGCTCTGATGGAGCATACCGTGCCGTTGACCGTGACCCTGCGCGCCGAGCATGCTGATCTGGGCTCGCTCGAGCGGGCGATCGACGCCGCTCTGGCCGAGGCCGGCCAGGCGCTGTGGGCCGAACTCGTGCGGGTGCTCGAGACGGCCCTCCCGATCCCGACCGGCTGCCCCTGCGGCGGACGCTTGAAGGCCAACGGCCGGGAGGCGTCTCGACACGAGAATTGAACGAGCGGGCGGCACGGGTCGGAGGTCCGCTTGCGACCCTTACGCGATCAGCGACCGGGGCACGGCATGCCATTCACTCCTGGGACATGCCATTCACTCCTGGGACATGCCTGCCACTCCTGGGACATGCCATTCACTCCTGGGACGAGTCGTAGGCGTCCGTGCGCGCTGCTGTTGGCCCCTCGCCTCCGGTGTCGTGCGCCGCGCCGAGCGTGGAGGTGCACGTGACGTGCCCGCAGGAGGTCGTGATGCGGACGGACATCCACCTACCACCCGCAGGGTGAGTACCCGGCACGTCAGGCTCGGGATCAAGCGATCCGACGGGTCGAGAAGCGACCGGACACGCCCGGGATCCGCAAGGCCCGCGTGACCGTCACCCCGATGATGATCACCGCGCCACCCGCCAGCTGGGCCGGCTGGACCGCCTCCGACAGGAAGGCCGCCCCCAGCTCGAATAGGCGAACCCCGCCCAGGCTCCGGGGCTCACCGATCCCCAGTCAGTCGCGGCCGCCTGGATCAGCCCGATCGGAGCGAGCACCAGGCTGCCCCCGACCATCGCCCATGCGGTGGTCCGGAGCGGTGAATGACGGCGCAGGACCGGCGCGCCCCAGGATGAGTAGATCGCCCAGCAGGCGGCGGCAAGCAGCGTCAGCGTATCGCCGAGAAGAGACGCAGCCAGGCCGAGACCCGGGCCGCCGGCCACGACGATGCCGACCCCGGCGAAGGAGACAAGCGCCCCCGCCAGCTTGCGACGGGTAAGGACATCGGAGCCGGCAACGGATGCGAACAGCGCGGTGAACACCGGCGTCCCGGCAATCAGGAACGCCGAGTCGCCCGCCGGGATCGTCTGGAGTGCCGTCGACCAGAGCATCTGATAGAACCCGAACCCGATGGCGCCCAAGGCGAGGATCGGGGCGACCTGCCGGATCGACATCCGAATCGAGCCCTCGCGCCAGCGCACCAGCGCGAGAAGGAGCAGCGCCGAGAAGGAGAAACGGATGAATGCGAAGGCGATGGGCGCGATCTCCCGGTTCGCGGCCTTGACGACGATGAAGTTGGCCGCCCACGCGACAACCACCACCAACACGCCCAGCTCGGCCGCGCGATGGGAAGCGAACCAGGCCCTGCTCTTGCGCCGATCGCCCGGCAGTCGCAAAGGCGCAACGGTGACGTCAGGCACGGAAGGATGCTCCGGCATGCCGTCGTCGGGCGTGGGCAGACCGTTTCGTTGCGCGGCAAGAGCCTTCGGTCGCGTGTGTACGGCCTTCCGCGGCGTGGGCACAGCCTTCGGTCGCGTGTGTACGGCCTTCGGTTGCGTGTATACGGCATTCAGTCCCGTGGGCAGAGCCTTCCGCGGCGTCGGCACATCCAATCGTGGCGTGGGTACACCGACGCCCACCGGTATCCCGGCGGGCGCCTCGTTCGCGCCGGGCGGCGGGCCTTCGAATCAGGCGCCGTCCTGGTCGAGCTCGAGCGAATCCTCGTCGTCCTCTTCGGTCAGCTTCAGCCAGACGAACAGTCCGGCCAGCACGATCAGCGGGATGACGACGAGTGCACCAAGGGTGATCCCGAGGGCGACGGCGACGGTCTTGAGTGCGCGCATGGCGATGTCCTCCGCAAGCGTGGTGGCTGGTTCAGGAACTGGCTGCCCCGTCCGGCCCGGTCGGTCGGGGAGGGAGGCGGAAGGTCGGTCCCCTGGTGATGAGCGCTTCGACGTCCTCCCGCGTGAACTCGACGAGCGCATGGAGGGCACCAGCCTGCGAACCATTGTGCAGGCGTACGACGAAGGCGCCGTCCTGTTCGAAGAAGAAGATGTCCCTGGGCTTCTGTTCGTCGATATAGTGGCCGATGACGCGGAGGGCATGCTCGTACCGTCCGGGCGGCGGGAGCTGCTCCTGCGGACCGGTTCCCCGACGGGCGATCGATTCGTCCATGAACCGGCCGATGTCGTCATCGAGGAAGGTCATCGTTTCCTTGACGATCTGACCCATCGATTCGGACCAGGTGCTGGTGGTGGCTCCCACGCGGGTCACCCCCTGGACGATGTAGCCATCGGGGGCCTCCATCACCAGGACGTCCTTCATCCCGCGCTGGTCAAGGTACGCGCCGATCGAACGGAGAACCTCTGCAAAATCCTGGCGAGGGCTGCCGTCGTAGATCCGCATGTCTTCTCCTGATGCGAGCGGCGGGACCGACTGGCCTCACGGGGTCGCATGGCCTCAGGAGCCGGTCGTCCGGTCGTAGAGGCCGGCCTGCTTCGCACGCCGGTCGCTCACCCTGAACACGGCCACTGCGCCGAGTGTAGCGATGGCTCCCGTGGCCATCAAGGCAAGAACGATCTCCAGAGGTCCGGGTTGCGCGTGCCCGAATGCCCCGGCGAACACCGACCCTGCGCCGCCGATCGAACCGGGGCCTCCGGGGAACAGCGCCTCGCGAATGCCGGCGATCCACCAGCTGAGCGGGGTGAGCAGGCCGATGACCTGCACGAGGGCAGGCAGGACGGCGAGCGGGAAGACCGCTCCCGCGACGAGGAAGAGCGCGCCTGCGAATGCTTCCGGGTAGCTCCACGACTCCTGGCGCGTCTGGATGACGACCCCGGCCATCAGGAGACCGACGGCGACGATGGACCAGAGCCCGAGCAGGAACACGGTCACGAAGAGCGGCCAGTTCACGCTGCCGAGGTCGAAGGGCACGCCGAGCACAACCACCCCGACGGCAACCGTGATCGCGGCTCCCGCGAGGCCCACGCCGACTCGGGCGACCCCGCGCCCGACGAGGACGGTCAGGAAGTCGCTGGGGCTCACGTAGACGTACTTCAGCATGCGGAAGCGTTCGCGGTCCTCGAGGATCGAGAAGGCCAACCCGGCGATGCCGCTCACGACGAAGGACCAGAGGGCGCTGCCGACCACGACAAAGGGCCGGAAGGCCCGGCCGGACGGACCGCCGATGACTTCCAGCATGACGACGAGGATCAGCGCCGAGCTGACGGGCTTGGCCACGGAGTAGATGAAGAAGAGCAACGGGTCCGTCCAGTTTGCCTCGAGCTGCCAGCCGAGCCGAACCGCGACCGCGAACGTCCGCAGGAAGTCGCGGATCCCGTTTCCCTCCGCCTTCGCGAAATCGAACCGCGCCGGGGCCGGGACGGGCGCCGACGTTGCGCTCACTGCCATCGAATCGAGAGGCGCCCATCGCGTCGGGCGCGTCGCTCCATGGTGATCAGCATCCAGCGTGCGGCGAGGATCGAGACGACTGTCATCACCGTCAGGATCGCGACCTCGAGGAGGGGGTCTGGCGTTCCGAGCGGAAATGCCGCATCAGTGAAGGCGAGCTGACGCATCGCGTCGAGCCCCGTCGCGAGCGGGATGAAGGCCACCGAGAGCGCGCCGAGGAACCCGAGGCGGGCCACCGGGAAGTTCAGGCCCGATACGAAATAGACCGGCTCCGTCAGCATCTGGCCCATGTGCCAGGCCTCGCGCCCCCAGACGAGGAAGAGGCTCGCCAGGACCATGCCGAGTCCGTACAGCGCAGCGAGCGTGAGCAGGAACACCCCGAGCAGGAGAGCCCACTGGTCGACGCTGAAGGTGACCCCGAAGACCAGACCGGCGATCAGCAGGACGGTGGCGGCGCGGGTCGTACTCATGACGATGCCGCCGATGGCCATCCCGAAGAGGATCGACATGAAGTGCATCGGGGCGGCGAAATAGAGTTCCAGGTTGCCTTGGCTCTTCTCCCAGTACAGCTGGTTGGCCATCATCCAGATCACGTTGAGCCAGAACGCGGTGAGGGCCCCGCCGAGGACCACGAACCCGACGTACTCCTGCGGCGCGCCGATGGCGCGGTACACGAACACGAACGCCGCCGTGGCGAGGAACGGCAGGAGGATCTCGAACAGCACCCACGACGGTTCGCGCGCCAGCCCGATGACGCGGGGGTAGGCCCGCCCGCGCACCGATCGGAGGTCCGTCATCAGCTCCTGGCGACGACTCCAGTCCGCCGCCTCGTGTGGCCCGATGCCCGCCCGCCCGACGAGATCGATGATGCCGGCCATCAGCCGGCCTTCCCGGCAGCTTCGGCATCCGATTCCGCGAACCCCCGGCCGACGAGCTCCACGAAGACATCCTCGAGGGTCGGCTCGGACTTCCGCAGGCCCAGGATCTCGGACCCGGTCCTGGCCAGCGCGCCCACGACCTGACCGAGCACCCCGTCGTCCTCCAGAACCAGGTTCATGACCACGGTCTGGCGCGTTGCCGCATCGATGGCGCCGGCCGCCTCGCTCGCGCTCACGACGCCGGGCAGGCGCACCAGGGTCGCGACACCGCCGTCGAGGTGATCGAGTTCGAGACGGAAGATCGATTCGCGCTGGACGCGTCGCTTCAGCTCGTCGGGCGAACCGATGGCGAGGATCCGGCCGTGATCGACGATCGCGATGCGGTCGCAGAGCTCGTCCGCCTCGGCCATGTAGTGGGTCGTGAGAAGGATGGTTCGGCCGGGCACGGCGCGCTTCCAGTCGACGATCAACTCGCGCAGGGATCGTGCGGCGGATACGTCCAGGCCCAGCGTGGGCTCATCCAGGAAGAGGATCCACGGGTCGTTGAGGAGCCCGCGCGCCAGGTTCATCTTCTGGCGCTGGCCGGTCGACAGGGTGCTGACCCGCTGGATGCGTTGCTCGGTGAGGCCGACGGCCTCGATGAGCTCGTCGACCCGGCGCCAGCCATCGCCCCCGGCCAGTCCGTAGAACTGGGTGAACATCCACAGCTGTTCCCGGACGGTGAGGATCCCGTAGCCGGACTGCTCGCCCCCGGCCACCATGTTCATGATTCGCCGGATCTTCTTGGTGTCGCGTTCGACGTCGAAGCCGAAGACCCGCGCCGTACCTGCCGAGGGCAGGAGCAGCGTGGTCAGGATCTTGATGAGGGTGGTCTTGCCGGCGCCGTTCGGGCCGAGGAGGCCGAAGAACTCTCCGGGCGCAACATGCAGGTCCACGCGGTCGAGGGCAACGACGGGCGCCGGCTTGGCCGAGTAGACGCGTCGGATTCCGCGCACCTCAATGGCGAGGGGTGGCATCACCGCCGCCGAGGGCGGCGCGGCAGCTATCGGGAGCGACGAGCCTTCGGGCACGGCTGACCCCACGGTGCGGTCAGCCGGGGACCTGCGCCAGACGGACGGCGATCTGTCCGGCGATGCGAGCATCGTTCACGATCAGGGCCGTGTTGGCTCGCACCGACGCGCCATCCGTGATCTCGGCGATCCTGGCGAGGAGCCACGGCGTGAGGGCGGGTCCATGGACGCCGGCCTCGTCCGCCTCGTGGGCGGCACGCTCGGCGACGGCCCGGGCAACGTCGTCTGGGAGCGCCACGTCGGCGGGAACCGGGACGCAGATGACGATCCCACTGCCCAGGTCCAGGGCGAGGTGCGTCGCCGCGAGCGCCGCCGCCGCGGCGACGTCGGGCACGCTCCATGGCGCGCGGATGCCCGCCGATCGTGCGGTGAAGCCGGGCAGCTCGGCCTGGCCCACCGCCACCACCGGCACGCCGCGGGTCTCCAGGACCTCGAGCGTCGCGGCGACATCGAGGATGCCCTTCGGGCCGGCACAGACAACGACCATCGGCGTCCTCGCCAGCTCCTCAAGATCCGACGAGATATCGAAGGTGGGCCGGTGGATCGCGTCCGGTCCGCCGAGCGCCCCGCGATGGACCCCACCAATCCCGCCGGTCGCGAACACGCGGATTCCTGCCGCGTGTGCCGCGATCATCGTGGCCGAGACCGTCGTCGCCGACCAGCCGGTGCGGCTCAGCGCCGCCGACAGGCTCGGGCGGGCAGCCTTGAATACCGTCCCGGACGGCGCAGTCGCAAGCCCATCGAGGGCGTCGTCGTCCAGTCCGATGAGGACCCGGCCGTCCCGGATGCCGATCGTGGCCGGCACCGCACCGGCTCCGCGCACGGCGGCTTCGGATGCCCGGGCAACCTCCACGTTCTGGGGATACGGCAGACCGTGGCTGATCAGGGTGGATTCGAGTGCCACGATGGGCCTTCCGGTGGCGAGCGCGTGGTCGACCTCCGGGAGCAGCGTGAGTCGATCGCGGAGGGACGAGGTCATCCGGGCGGGAGCTCCTGCTTCGACGTGGTGAGTTGCCGGGTCGCCGCACGGTGGCCTGCCAGCGTGGCGCGATGCAGCGCATCCGGTGCCTGTCGGCCGGCGGCTCGGGCCGTCAACCAGCCGGTGATGAAGCCCGCGCTGAACGCGTCACCCGCGCCAGTTGTGTCAGTGGCATTGACCTGTGGCGTGGCGACGTCAAAGCGCAGCGGCTCGGCCGCCCTGCCCCGAGCCACGACGCGGGCGCCGAGCGAGCCACGCTTGATCACCGCGATCTCGGCATGCTCGAGGATCCCATCAGCGGCGTTCCGACCCAGGAACGCCTCGACCTCCGATTCCGTGGCGAAGAGGACGTCGGGTCGCACCGAGGCGACGAGCTCGCGCGCCGCGCGACGCCCCTGGGCCAACAGCGGCCCGATCGAAGAGAGGTCCAGGGATACCTGCGCCCCCGATGTCGCCCGGGCGATCGCGACGGCAGCCCGAGCCGTCGCCGCGATGGGCTCGCCCATCAGCGAGTAGGCAGGCATGTGGATCAGGTCCAGGCGGGCGAACCACTCGGCCTTCAGGTGATCGGGTCGAAGGGCCAGCGCCGCCCGACGATCCGCCACGAACGAACGCTCACCGCTGGACGCGATGAGCACGCCGACACGGCCGGTCCGCTGGCCCGCGATCCGTGCCGCCCGGACGCGCACGCCATCGCCCTTGACCTGTGCGACAAGGCTGCGCCCGGCCCCGTCCCGTCCCACGGCGCAGACAAGCTGGACGTCCACGCCCAGTCGGGCCAGCCATCGGGCGGTATTGGCTGCCGATCCACCCTGCCGGATCCCGACCGTCCCCGGGACGTCCGTCCCCGTCTCGATGGCGCGTTCCGGCGCCAGCACGACGTCGAGGACGAGATCGCCGAGAACGAGGACCCGGGGCCTGGGAAAGACGGCCATGGGGTCATGGTATCGGTCTCGCGCGTTCCGTTGGTACGATCTGCTCCATGCGCGACCTGAGCCCCGATGTTGAACGTCTGGCCATCAACACCATTCGAACGCTGGCGATCGACGGCGTCCAGAAAGCGAATTCCGGGCACCCGGGCGCGCCGATGGGCATGGCGCCGATGGCTTATGCCCTGTGGACGCGATTCCTCCGTCATGCGCCCACGCGGCCGGGCTGGCCGGACCGCGACCGATTCGTCCTGTCCGCCGGACACGCCTCGATGCT
Organism: Chloroflexota bacterium; assembly: GCA_016191425.1. Classification (GTDB taxonomy): domain Bacteria; phylum Chloroflexota; class Limnocylindria; order Limnocylindrales; family CSP1-4; genus UBA5189. The sequence goes on along the minus strand of JACPOR010000021.1, from coordinate 119,984 downwards.
CCTGTACTCCCTCCTGCATCTGACCGGGTACGACGTCACGCTCGATGATCTGAAGTCGTTCCGCCAGTGGGGCTCGCGAACGCCGGGCCATCCCGAACACGGGCTGACCGCCGGGGTCGAGGCGACCACGGGCCCCCTCGGGCAGGGATTCGCGAATGCCGTCGGGATGGCGATCGCCGAGCGGCGCCTGGCCCACGAGTTCAATCGGCCGGGCCACGATGTCATCGATCACCGGACCTACGCCCTCGCGAGCGACGGCGACTTTCAGGAGGGCATCTCGTCCGAAGCGGCGAGTCTGGCCGGGCACCTGGTGCTCCGGAAGCTCATCGTCCTCTACGACGACAACCACATCCAGCTTGACGGCCCCACGGACATGGCCTGGTCCGAGGATGTCCTCGCCCGGTTCGATGCGTATCGGTGGCATACGAGCCGGGTCGAGGATGGCAACGACGTTGCCGCCATCTCGGCCGCCATCTCGGCGGCGCATCGGGATGCGCGGCCGTCGCTCATCGCGGTACGGACCCACATCGGCTTCGGCAGCCCGAACAAGCAGGACAGCCAGAAGGCTCACGGTGCACCCCTGGGTCCGGACGAGGTCCGGCTGACCAAGGAGGCCTACGGCTGGGATCCTGATGCCCAGTTCCTCGTCCCGGACGACGCGCTCGATGTCTTCCGGGCCGCCATTCCCGAGGGAGAGGCGCTGGTCGAGGAATGGGAGGCGCGGATGTCGCGCTATACGGACGCGTTCCCGGCCGAGGCGGCCGAGTTGCGGCGCCGACTCGCCCGCGACCTGCGCGATGGCTGGGACGCAGGCCTGAAGACGTACGCCATCGGTGAGGACTTCGCGACGCGGCAGGCGAGCCAGCAGGCCATCGCGGCGCTCGCCGAGCCCGTACCGGAGCTCTTCGGTGGAGCCGCCGACCTCTCGGAGTCCAACCTGACCGACATCAAGGGTGCCGGCGATTTCGAGTTCGAGCTGGCCGGGCGGAACCTCCGCTTCGGCGTCCGCGAACACGCCATGGGCGGTGTCGCGAACGGCATCGCCTATCACGGCGGCTTCATCCCGTACGCCGCGACGTTCCTGATCTTCAGCGACTACATGCGTCCGTCGGTGCGGTTGGCAGCGCTGGCCGGGCTCCATGTCATCTACGTCTGGACGCATGATTCCGTTGGCCTGGGCGAGGATGGCCCGACCCATGAGCCAGTCGAGCACTACGCCGCGCTCCGCGCCATCCCGAACCTGTGGTTTGTCCGGCCGGGCGACGCCAACGAAGGTGCCGCGGCCTGGGCACTCGCCATGGAGCGACAAGATGGTCCCGTCGCCCTCGCCCTGACCCGGCAGAAGCTCCCGACACTGCCCGGCACCGGGGAGCTGGCGCGGAACGGCCTTCGTCGCGGGGGCTACGTCCTCCGCCCTGCGTCGTTGGAGGCGGGTGGCGGGGTGCCCTCGGTCATCCTCATTGCAACCGGCTCCGAGTTGCAGCTGGCGATGGGCGCGGCCGAGGCCCTCGAGGCGGAAGGGACGCCGGCGCGGGTCGTGTCACTCCCCTGCTGGGAGCGGTTCGACGCCCAGGACGAGGCGTATCGGGAGTCTGTGCTGCCGCGAGCGGTCGCGGCCAGGGTCACGATCGAGGCGGGCGTGTCCCTCGGTTGGGAGCGCTACGCGGGCGATGCCGGCGCGATCCTCGGGATCGACCATTTCGGGGCATCTGCGCCCGCCCCGACGATCTTCGAGGAGTTCGGCTTCACCGTCGATCGCGTCGCGGGCGTCGCGCGGCAGGTCGTGCGAGGCGAGCTGCGCGGCCGCGTGCCGACACTCCGCGGCGGCCACTCCTGATCCAGATCCCTCGTCACCGACAGCTTGGGAGCCGGCTATCCTTTACGCATGGGCGATGAAGTCAAGGTCATGGCGGCGACCGTCCTCGACGCGGGCGTCCTGATCGCCTTCATGGACCGGTCGGACATCCACCACCTCGCCGCCCGAAGCGCGATCCCGGCGCCGGCGACACAGGATGCGTTCGTCCTTCCCGCCTCTGCATCCGCCGAGATTCTCGTCCTGCCAAGCCGCCTGGGCGGCGAGGCCGTCCAGCGAACAGACGACCTCCTCGACACCCTGCCGGCCCGGGTCGAGCCAATATCTCGGCGGATCGCTGCGGCTGCGGCCGGCCTCAAGGCGCGCTGCGGCCGAGCTCTCAAGCCGGACGCCCTGGTGATCGCGACCGCCCACGCCGTCGTGGCTGATCGAATCCTGACGACCGACCAGCGATGGCCGGACGTGGGTGTGGTCGTGCACCGCGTCGCCGAGGCCACGTGATGCGCATCGGGTTCGCCGCGGATCATGCTGGTGCCGCCCTCAAGGCTGAACTCGTTCGCCGCTTCCGTGCCGCCGACCTCGGCCACGACTACATCGACCTTGGTGGCGACGGTTCGGACCCGACCGACGACTATCCCGACTTCGCCGCCCGCCTCGCCATCGCCGTCCGTGACGGCACCGTCGACCGGGGGATCCTCATCTGTGGTTCGGGTGTCGGCGCGTCCGTGGCAGCCAACAAGATCCGGGGGGTCCGGGCAGCCATCTGTCACGATACGTACTCGGCCCGTCAGGGTGTCGAACACGACGACATGAACGTACTCACGCTGGGCTCGCGCGTCATCGGCCCGGAGCTGGCGTTCGAGTGTGCCCTCGCCTTCCTGGGGGCCGTCTTCTCGGGTGAGGCTCGACATGTGCGGCGCCTCAACAAGGTCCTCGCCATCGAGGCTGACGGCCGCTGAACCCGGCCGTCGGACCGACCGGACAGGGATCGCGCGTAGACTGGCGGCAACGCTGAATCCGAGCACGCGAGATGTCTCGTCGGAGGTTCTGTATGAGCGCGGAGTTCGAACTTCGACTGGCACCCAGAGACGAGGAGCGCCTGGCCGCGGTGACCGAGCACGCGCGGCGCAACGAGTGGGCGCAGCGTCTCATGGATCGCGATACGACCCTCTGGTCCGAGGATCCCGAGGTCCGGGCCGCCATGGCGCAACGCCTCGGATGGCTCGATGCGCCAGCCCACTTCTCCGATCAGATCCCGGCTCTCGAGGGCTTCGGCGACGGGATTCGCGTCGCCGGGTTCACGACTGCCGTCGTCATGGGCATGGGCGGTTCGAGCCTCGCGCCGGATGTCCTGTATCGGACGTTCGGATCCGCTGAAGGGTATCTCGAGCTGCGGGTCCTCGATTCCACCGATCCAGCGTCCGTGGCCGCGACGGTCGACGACCTCGATCCGCTGGCGACCCTGTGGATCGTCGCCTCGAAGTCCGGTACGACCACCGAGCCACTTGCCTTCCTCGCCGATGCCTGGTCCCGCGTGGCCGGCGCGCTCGCGGCAACGGGCTCGGATCAGCGACCCGGTGATTTCATCGTCGCCATCACGGATCCAGGCAGGAGTGTCGCTGCGGTCCCTCACCACGACGAACTCCGCGAGGTCTTCCTCAACCCGCCCGACGTCGGCGGTCGCTACTCGGCGCTCTCCTACGTCGGGCTCGTCCCGGCCTCGCTGATCGGCCTCGACCTCGATCCCCTGCTGGCCTCCGCCTCGATGATGCTGGCGGCCTGCCACGAGCCGGAGCCGGATCGGAATCCCGGGCTGCTCCTGGGGATCGCGCTGGGTGAGCTGGCGCGAACGGGCCGGGACAAGCTCACCTTCATCACCGACCGGGACCTCGCCGGATTCGGAGCATGGGCCGAGCAGCTGATCGCCGAGTCGACCGGCAAGCAAGGTGTCGGGATCGTGCCGGTCGATCGGGAACCCCTCGGGTCCGTGGCCGCGTACGGCACGGACCGCGTATTCGTGTCACTGGCACTGTCCGAATCGCCGGATCCGTCGCATGGCCTGCTCGAGGCGCTGGCGGTGGCCGGGCACCCGGTGATCCGCCTGACGCTCGAGGATCCGATGGATCTCGGAGCCGAGTTCGTGCGTTGGGAGGTTGCCACCGCGATCGCGGGCGCCGTCCTCGGCATCGATCCGTTTGACCAGCCCAACGTCGAGGAGGCAAAGGAGCTCACGAGGCGCCTGCTCACGGCGACCTCGCAGGTGCGGGGCCGGGGCGAAGCCGGGGAAGCTAGCGAAGCCGCGGCCCCCGGAGGGGGCCAGGGAGCGATTCGCGCCCGGGACCAGGGCGGAATGCGCGCCCGGGACGAGGGCGGAATGCGCGCCCGGGACCAGGGCGCGACGCGCGGCGCGGGGTCGCCGCACCCGCTCGACATCGCCTTGACCGGTGAGGAGCATCTCGCCGAGGTGATCCGCGCCGGTCTTGGCGGCCGGCATCCGGGTCGCTACGTGGCCATCCAGGCCTTCATCGCCCCGAGCGAGGTCGCCGACGGAGCGATCCAACGGATCCGGGCACTCGTACGTGATCGAACGGGATACGCCACGACCGCCGGCTACGGCCCCCGGTTCCTCCACTCCACCGGCCAGCTCCACAAGGGCGGCGCCCCGATCGGCTGGTTCGTCCAACTGACGTCAGTCCACGGCACCGATCGAGAGATTCCGGGCTGGCCCTACACCTTCGGCGGTCTGATTGAGGCGCAGGCACAGGGCGACGCGGAGGCCATTGCCTCGCACAACCTGCCGATCCTTCGATTGCGGCTGGGGCCTGATCATGCGGCCGACTTCGCGACCCTCGAGCGCGCCTTCACCCGAGCGCTTGACGCCTGACGACGACAGGGCGGACCTGGCCGTTTGGCACCGCCGAGCGGGGCATCGCCCAGGACACGTGGATCACGGTGCTTTCGTGCCTCGAGGCTGCTGAATCCGAAGGCCCGTTCATTCCAAGAAGGCTTAGCAGGCGACGGAACTCCGGTCCTGGTGCCCGAGCTGGCTCTTCGCAACCTCGACGCGTGTATTTCCACTCTATGAAGGCATAACCGGCGTCGTGTGCGTCTCGTAGGCGGGCAAACGGCGTCGTGTTCGTGTCGTAGGCGGGCAAACGGCGTCGTTGCGGCCACCGGATGACCACCCGGGCGCCCGATAATCCTTCTTGGAGTGCCGGCGGGGGAATTGGAGTGCCGGCGAGGAAATTGGGGAGCCGGGGACGCGTGGGGCGCGGAATCGGGGGAGCCAGGGGGCGTGGGCGTCCTGGGAACACGTCTTCGAGTGGGGGCGCGCGGCGCGGGGATGGGAGTTTGCAGCGTGGCAAGCGTGGGCGCGGGGCGCGCGGGTGCCGATGCGGGCTCCGTCACGCACCGCGAGTAGACTGCGGTGAAGCCCACCAACCGTCAGCTGCGGCGCTTTGCGTTTCTCATCGGAGGCACCACGAAAATGCGAATCGGGTTCATCGGCCTTGGTCGGATGGGGGCCAACATGGTCCGCCGCCTGCTCCGCGACGGACACGAGATCGTGGCCTACAACCGGAGCCCCGAGAAGACCCAGGAGATCGCCAGCGAGGGCGCCGAACCCTCGCTCTCGATCGCCGAACTCGTGGGCAAGCTGGCAAGGCCGCGCACCGTCTGGATCATGGTCCCGGCCGGCGACGCGACCGAGGCCCAGATCGTCGAACTCATGGAGCACCTCGAGCCCGGTGACACCATCGTCGACGGCGGCAACACGAACTTCCATGACGACGTCCGGCGCCACGCTGAGCTGGCAGGGCGGGGTGTCCAGTACGTGGATGCGGGCGTCTCCGGTGGAATCTGGGGCCTGGAGGTAGGTTTCTGCCTGATGGTCGGCGGGGAGCCCGCGGCAGTCGCGCCACTCGAGCCGGTGTTCCGCAGCCTCGCGCCGGAGGGCGGCTACATCCACGCCGGCGCGCCCGGCGCCGGGCACTACGTGAAGATGATCCACAACGGGATCGAGTACGGAATGATGCAGGCGTACGCGGAGGGCTTCGAGATCCTCCATGCGTCCGGGTACGCCCTCGACCTTGCCGCGATCGCCGACAACTGGATGCACGGCAGCGTCGTCCGCAGCTGGCTCCTGGAGCTCCTGGGCCTGGCGTACAAGGGTCAGGGTCAGGACCTTGAGCACCTGAAGGGCTGGGTCGCGGATTCCGGGGAAGGGCGCTGGACGGTCCAGGAGGCCATCGATCGCGACGTGCCGGCACCCGTGATCACGATCGCGCTCCAGACCAGGTTTCGCTCGCGTCAGGAGGATTCCTACGGGGCCAAGGTCCTCGCCGCTCTCCGCAACGAGTTCGGCGGCCACGCGGTGAAGAACGTCTGACGTGGCACGTACCGGCGGTCCCGCCACCACGCCGCCGAGGACGATCCGCGAAGAGCGGATCGAGCGCATTGGTCGCCGCCGGCGCTCGGTCAGGCACGACGTCAACCCGCTGCGCGAAGGACTTCGCCTGGAGCGAGTGCCCGATCCCCACGTCATGGTCCTGTTCGGCGCGACGGGCGACCTCTCCCATCGCAAGGTGTTCCCCGCACTCGCCCAGCTGTGGCGGACGAACCTCCTGCCCCAGGACTGGCAGCTCGTCGCGGTCGGCCGCCGCCCCCATGACGATGCAACGTTTCGCGCGGAGATCACGGCTTCGCTCGAGCAATACAGCCGGGTTCGCCTCGAGTCCGACGTGGCCGCCCAGTTCCTGGGCCGGATCTCATACCACCAGGGTGACTTCGGGGACGACGAGGCGTTCGATCGGCTGGCCGTCCGTCTCGACGCGATGGACGCGGAACTCGGCACCCAGGGTGATCGACTCTTCTACCTGGCGACCCAGTCGTCCGCGTTCCCCCAGATCGTGGCCCAGCTCGGACGGACGGGTCTCGACCACGAACTTCACGGCGGCGGCTGGCGCAGGATCGTCATCGAGAAGCCGTTCGGGCGTGACCTGGACTCGGCGAGGAAGCTCAATCGAGAGGTCGGACGGGTCTTCCGCGAGTCACAGGTCTATCGCATCGACCACTACCTGGGCAAGGAGACCGTCCGGAACCTGATGGTCTTCCGGTTCGGCAACGGCATCTTCGAGCCACTCTGGAACCGGCGCTACGTCGACCATGTCCAGATCACGATGGCCGAGTCCCTCGGCGTCGAGGAACGCGGCTCCTTCTACGAGGAGACGGGCGCCACCCGCGACGTCGTCCAGAACCACCTCCTGCAGCTCCTCACACTCGTGGCCATGGAGCCGCCGGCAACGTTCGATGCCGATGCGCTCCGCGATGAGAAGGTCAAGGTCCTCAGGGCGATTCCCGAGTTCGGGGCGGCGGATGTCGCAGCCAACGTGGTCCGGGGTCAGTACGGCCCGGGCTGGGTCGAGGCGAAACCCGTGCAGGGTTACCGAGCCGAGACCGCGGTCGACGCGCAATCGGAAACGGAGACCTTCATGGCGACACGCCTCCAGATCGACGACTGGCGCTGGTCCGGGGTCCCGTTCTACCTGCGCGCCGGCAAGCGCCTTCCGAAACGCGCCACCGAGATCGCGATCCAGTTCAAGGGCGTGCCACACCGGCTCTTCCGGGACTCGGCCGTGGATCCCCAGCCGAACCTCCTCGCGATCCGCATCCAGCCGGACGAAGGGATCCTGCTCCGGTTCGGATCGAAGGTTCCGGGCCTCGGCCTGGACATCCGGACCGTGACGATGGACTTCACGTACGGCTCGGCCTTCTCCGTTGACAGCCCCGACGCCTACGAGACCCTGCTCCTGGACGCCATGCTCGGCGACGCGTCGCTGTTCACGAGGGCGGACGAGGTCGAGGCCGCCTGGGCCATCGCCACGCCGATCGTCGATTCGTGGGTCAACGGACCCGCTCCCGACTTCCCGAATTACGTGGCCGGGACGTGGGGCCCCAACGCAGCCGACACCCTGATCGAGCGCGACGGACGTCACTGGCGCCGGATCTGAGATGCACGCCACGGACGAAGCCCTGGGACTGGACGCGCCGACCGTCGGAGACCCGCTCCTGCGATTCTCCTCACGGACCACGTCCCTGGCAGGTATCGAGGCCGAGCTTGCCAAGGTCTGGGCGGCAACGTCCCTGACAACCACCGGCGACACGGGTGAGGCGGAACGGCGGGTATCTGCCCGGACCTCGGTCCTCAACCTCGTCGTGATCGCCCGCCAGCCCGAGATCGGGGCCCGCGCAGCCGCCGTCATCCGGATGCTCGCCGGGCGACATCCGTCCCGAACGCTCATTGTCTCGAGTGCCGATCCGGACGGGCCGTCATGGCTCGACGCGCACATCCAGGCAATCTGCATGCTCCCCCGCCCCGATGCGGCCGAGACCTGCGCCGAGTTCATCGACCTCGTCGCGGGCGGCGAGGCCGGCCGGCACGTCGCCGCGATCGTGGCCCCGCTGCTGGTGCACGACCTGCCGGTCACGCTCTGGTGGCCCGGCGACCCACCGCTTGGGACCCGGCAGGCCGTGGACATGCTCGCGATGGCAGATCGGCTCGTCGTGGACGGGTCTCACTGGTCCGGGGACGGGCTGGACCGATTGCAGGTCCTCGCTCGGCTCGTCGGGGAGCACGGTGCCGGCATTGGCGAGCTCGCGGTTTCGGACTTCGCGATGATCCGCCAGTCCCGCTGGCGCGAGGCCATCGCCTCGAGCTTCGATCGTCCCGAGCTTCGGCCATTTCTGTCGGGGATCACCGCGATCACCGTCCGGTACGCCGCCCATCGGGGCGCGGGTCCGTGGGGCACCAACCTCATCAAGCCGCTCTACCACGTGGGTTGGCTTGCCTCGCGCCTCGGCCTCGTCGTGGCGGCCCCGCTGCGGCCCGTCGTGCCCGACGGCGCGTCGGAGTCCGGCGATGACCTCGGCCTGCGCATGACCGGCAGGCTCCGGGCCAGCCGGCGCAGCGTGGCAGTTGCGGTCCTGCCGATGGCCTCGCCGATGCCGCCCGGAACGACGCTCACCGTCGAGCTTTCGGCCGAGCGGCGCGGAGCATCGCTCGAGGTCGTGGTCTCGGCCGAGGCGGATGCCGTGATGGTGCATGCGACCGTCGATGGCCGGTCGATGCCGGTCCGTCGGTTCATGGCGCCACGCCGAACGGAAGTGGAGCTCCTCGCGGAAACCATCGAGTCGGTCGGCAGGGATCCGGTCGCCGTCGCCGCGCTCCTCGCCGCTGCGGAACTCGTGCGGCCGACGTGAGCGAGGCCCAGATCGTCGTCTACCCCAAGCCGGCGGATGTCTCCCAAGCCGCCGCGATCCGGATCGGCGAGGCCCTGTCCCGCGCCGTCGCCGAACGAGGTGTCGCCCACTGGGTCACGACCGGCGGCTCCACGCCCGGCCCGATCTATCGGCACCTTGCCGACTCACCGCTCAGGGAGACGGTGCCCTGGGAGCACGTGCACCTGTGGTGGAGCGACGAGCGGTGGGTCCGACCGGACGACATCCTGTCCAACGCCCTCGCCTGCTGGGACCTTCTGCTCCGCAACGCGCCGATACCCCTCGAGCAGGTCCACGTGATCCCGATCGCGCCCGCCATGGACTCGGGTGAGGGGCCCGATGCCGTCGCCGAACGGTATGCGGCGACGATGCGCGCAGCGTTCATGGAACTCGACCCATTCGGCTTCCCCCGCATGGACGTCATCCTCGTCGGCGTCGGATCGGATGGCCACCTGTTCTCGGTGTTTCCCGACTCTGTGACCTGGGACGACCCGCGCTGGGTCCAGGCGGTGTCGGCGCCCACGCACATCGCGCCGCACGTCGCTCGGGTGACCCTCCACGGCGCGCTCGTCACGGCTGCTCGTAGGCCGATCGTCGTCATGTACGGTGCCCCGAAGGCGGCGATCCTGGGTCGGCTCTTCGGTTCTCCGATCGACACCCGGCGACTGCCCGCACAGCTCGCTCGACGGACCGGCGCGGTATGGCTTCTCGACGAGGCGGCAGCCTCAGGCATCCCCCCGAGCGTACCGGTCATCCATGTCGCCGCCTCGCCGGATGCGGGCCCGACGGGTCTGCCGCGAATCCAGGAGGTCCAGGGGGTCCAGGCGATGGTCGATCCGGATCGGATCGTGCCGGCGCGCGACGGCACCCCGATCGCGGTCTTCAGGAGCGGCGTCGCGACGGCGGGCACTCGACCGCTCGTCGTCGTGCATGGGACGGGCGCCGACCACCTGACCTTCCGCGTCGTCGCGCCGACCCTCGGGATACGGCGCGTCATCCACGCGATCGATCGGCGCGGTCGCGGACGGTCGGGCGACGCGCCGATGGCCTATTCGATCGAGCGCGAATTCGAGGACCTCGCCGCCGTCGCTGAGGCACTCGCCGTTGAGGCTGGCGAGCCCGTTGACGTCCTCGGCCACTCGTTCGGTGGTCGATGCGCGCTGGGTGCGTCGCTCCTGACCAGATCGATCCGCCGGATCGTCTGCTACGAGGGGGCCCCTCCGCGCGACGCGGGTCCGCACTCGGCCTACGAGCCGGCCTGGCTGCTCTCGACGCTCGCGGAAGACCTCAGCCGCGGCGATCTCGAAGGGCTGCTCGAGCGGTTCATGCGAACGGTCGTCGGCATGGACGACACCGGGATGGCCCGCTTCCGTGCCGATCCCGTCTGGCCACTCCGAGTGGCTGCCGCACCCACGATCCTGCGGGAGATGGGGGCGTCGAACGACCCGGCGGCCGGCCTCGACGCACTGGCCCATGCCACCGTGCCGATCCTGCAGGTCCTCGGGTCCGAGAGTCGACCGTCATTCCGTCTCAACACCGAAGCCCTCGACTCGCGGCTCGCTGCCGGTCGGGTCTCGGTCATCGAGGGGGCGGCCCACGCCGCGCATCACACGCACCCTCACGCGTTCGTGCGCGTCGTCGAGACATTCCTCGACGAGCCAGATACCGGCGTCGGTGCGTGACGTTCAGGCTGGCCGGTCCGCCGTGATCAGCGTCTGGCTCCGAGGCCAGCGACTGGCTTCCCCTTCACGAATCGAACCGCTATCCTGCGGACACCGCCGATGGCCTGGATCCGTACGTCGAGGAGCGAGAATGGCGCCCGCAGACCCGAAGCTCGCCTTGCTCAAGTCGATCCCGCTGTTCGCTCGTCTCGACTCGCGCGAACTCCAGCGCCTCGGCCAGTTGTTCGATGAGGTTGATGTTCCTGCCGGCCGGGTACTGATGCAGCAGGGGCACCTGGGCGGCGAGGTGTTCGTCCTGGCGAGCGGTGGAGTGCGTGTCGAGCGCAACGGCATCGCCATCGCCGACCGGGGGCCCGGTGATGTCATCGGCGAGATCGCCCTGCTCTCCGAGGGCCCGCGGACGGCCACCGTAACGACGACCGAGCCATGCCGCCTCCTGGTTCTGGGCCACCGCGAGTTCCACTCGTTGATGGACGAGCAGCCGGCACTGCGTCTTCAGATCCTGGAGGGGCTCGCCGGGCGGATCCGTGCCCTCGAGGGTGATGCCGTCCACTGACCGTCCCGCGGCCGGCATTCACGAACGGCGGGATGCGCGAAGGGCTGGATCAGTCAGTCGACAGAAGTCAGTCAGTCGACAGAAGCAAGATCACACGGCGTCCGGAAGCCTCGCAGGCGCTCCGTCCGCCATGGACGGCGGCGCACCGGGCTGATGGCGGCTTCGAGGGTCGCGCTGCTGGCCACGATCTCCTCCGCAATGGCGGGAGTGCCGATCCGCGTCGGCGCGGGAGTGCCGATCCGCGTCGGCGCGGGAGTGCCGTTCCGCGCCGCCTTGAAATCGGGCGCGGAGAGCCCACGCCTATCGGCGTTCCTTGAACCGGGCGCGGAGAGCCCACGGGGCGACTGGGACGTCGTCGAGCAGGACCATGCCACGCCCAATGGGCGCCGCCGGACGGGACCTATGGCACTCCGCGAATCCACCGGCGCGACTACCATCCCTTCATGAACGACAGGACAGCGACGGCGCCCGCCGCGACGACCGCGTATCCCTACTCCCCGGGCCTCGAGGGCGTGCCGGCTGCCGAGACCGCCCTCGGTTACGTCGACGGCGCGGCCGGTCGCCTCACGTATCGGGGCTATCGGATCGGCGACCTCGTCGAACACGGCACGTACCCCGCCGTTGCCAACCTGCTCTGGACCGGTGACTGGATGCCCAGTCACCATCTTCCGACCGCCCCGGTCCCGCCGGCCGTGATGACGGCCCTGCGTTCGTTGCCAAGAGCCGCCAAGCCGATGGACGCCCTCCGGACCGCCGTCTCGACGTGGGGCGCGACCCAGGTCCTGGACTGGCCGGCAACGCCGGATCAGGCCCGAGCGCTCACGGCCTTCTCGCCATCTGCACTGGCGGCGTTCGCCAGGATTCGCCGGGGTCTGGAACCGATCGAACCGGATCCGGACCTCGACCTCGTCCCGGGGTTCCTCTATCAGCTCACGGGCGAACGCCCCGACGCTGGCACCGCCCGGGCGCTCGATGCGTACTTCATCGTCGGCGCGGAGCACGGGCTGAACGCCTCGACGTTCACGGCCCGGGTGATCACGTCGACCCGGAGTGACCTGGCTTCGGCAGTCTGCGGCGCGATCGGGGCTATGAAGGGACCCCTGCACGGCGGCGCGCCATCCGAAGTCGTCGAGCAGATCCACAAGGTCGGCTCACCGGAGCGCGCGGAGCAATGGGTCCGCGATGCCGTGGAGCGTGGCGAACGGCTCATGGGCTTCGGGCACCGCGTCTACCGCGCCTACGATCCCCGCGCAGCCGCCTTGCGCAAGGTCGCCGAGTCGATGGAGCACAAGCCCGACTGGCTGGAGCTGGCCATCAAGGTCGAAGATGTGGCCCTCCGGGTCCTCGCCGAGAAGCACCCCGAACGGGCGCTCAAGACGAACGTCGAGTACTACGCCGCGGCTGTCCTCCAGGGCGTGGGTCTCAGTCCCGACCTCTTCCCGGCCACCTTCGCGCTTGCCCGTCACGCGGGCTGGACCGCTCACATCCTCGAGCAGTCCGCCGACAACCGACTGATCCGTCCGGACGCCATCTACACGGGCCCCGGCGAACGCGATCTGCCCGCCTGACTCAGTCCAGACCCGTCAGGTGCGGGTCCCGGACGACGTCGGCCCGTGGCCGCCGGTGTCGCCGGAAGACGGCCACCGCGCCGGCGAGCAGCGACGCCCCACCCACCAGGAATGGCGCCCCGAGTCCCGCCTGGACCACGAGGCCGCCGATTGAAGGCCCGATGATCCCCGCGGCGTAGAGCGGCAGATACACGAGATTCAGGGTCTGCGACCGTCGCGCGGCCGACACCTCGATGGACAGCATGTCGAAAACCATCGCGCTGATCGACGACATCGCTGCGGCAAGGACCACCGCGACGAGCGCCAGGAGGGCGAGGCCGCCGTATTGCGGCGCCAGCGGCATGAGGATGAGAGACGACGCTCCGACCAGCAGCGCGCCGATCAGGATCGGCCGGTAGCCGACTCGGTCCCCGAGCGCCCCGACCGCCGGTGAGAGCAGCGCGCCCGCGAGGGCAGCCGTGCCCGCGACAAGAGCGATCCCGCTGGCGAGCCCCGGGCCACGTCCAACGACCGTTTCCACGACCACGGGAACGTACGGGCGCGACATCTGGTTGGCGAGGAACGCGATGCCGAAGATCAGGAAGACACCGCGCACGGTACGGTCCGAGAGCACGCCACGAACGGCACCGTAGGCGAGGGTCAGGACCTTGCCCTGGGGCACGACCTCGGGTCTGACCTCTCGAGACCCGAATGTGACGAGCAGCGCGGTCCCGACGGACAGCACGGCCGAGACGGCAAACACGCCGCTCAGCGACCAGCCGAACCCGTCGATGAGGATTCCGGCCAGGGTCGGCCCGACGGCGAACCCCACCGGGCCCGACGCTCCGAAGATCGCGATGACCGTCCCGAGCCGCACCCTCGGGGTCACGTCCCGGATGCCGGCCAGCATGACGCCGGTGTTGCCGAGCTGGAAGCCGATCAGGAGAACGCTCACGGCAACGTGCCACGGTTCCGTGGCCAGGGCCATGCCGAGGAACACGACCGCCTCGACGAGGGCACTCCGGATGCCCATGAATCGCGTTTTCGACCGGCTGATTGCCGCCCAGGCCCGCTGGGCGCGTCCACTCGGCGACTTCAATCATCGATGGCTCGCGGCGCTGTTTCGACCAGTCCCCGCCATCGCCGACCTGCTCCATGGGCGGTGGCTCGGCCATCCGCTCCACTCGGTGCTGACCGATGCGCCGATCGGGATCATGTTCATGCTCGTGGTGCTCGACTTGATCAGGCAGCCGATTGCCGCAGACCTCACGCTGGTCTTCGGGATCCTGACGATGCTGGCAGCTGCGGTGACCGGGGCAGCCGACTACTCGCAGACAGACGGCACGCCACGCGAACGCGCCACCGTGCACAGCACGCTGATGGTCGCGGCTCTGCTGGTCTACGCCGGTTCCCTGGCGCTCCGCGCAGGCGCCGGTCCGGACGGCGAGCGCGGCGTGGCGATCGGTCTCTCCGTCGTCGGCTTCGTGATCCTGGCCGCGGGCGCCTACGTGGGCGGCCAGGTCGTCTATCTCTTCGGCAACATGGTCAGCCGGCACGCATTCCGGGGCAGCAGCGCCAAGTGGATCGCCCTCGAGCCGGCCGAACTCGACGAACATGGGGGCATTCCGGAAGGTCGACCGGTCAAGGGGAGGCTCGGGATCAATGCCCTCGCGCTCGTCCGGCACGGAGACCGGATCCTTGCCGTTCACGACGAGTGTGCCCACGCGGGCGAGCCCCTGTCGGGTGGTTCGGTCGACGATGGAACGATCACGTGCCCCTGGCACGGATCACGATTCCGCCTGTCGGATGGGCGAGTCGTGCGCGGGCCGTCCGTCTACGACCAACCGGTGTACGACGTGCGAAGGCGTGACGGCGGGGGCTGGGAAGCCCGCCGGAGATCGCCATAGGCGGCAGCGCACCCGGGCCTGGCACGTGCGAGCCTGGCGGGCACGGGCCTGGCGGGTACGAGCGTGGCGCACCCGAGCCTGGCGGGCGCAAACCTGGCGCGCGCAAGCCTGGCGCAGGGGAGTGTGGCGGGAACGAGCCTGGCGCACGTGAGCGTAGTGCACCCGATCCGTGGACCGATGGGTCCGAGCTGATCCTGCCGCCGGGCGCGCTCGTGGTCCTCATCGGCCCCGCCGGTAGCGGCAAGTCCACGCTGGCGACGTCCCTCTTCCCGGCCGACGCCATCCTCTCGTCGGATGCGATCCGCGCGCGGATCGGCAGCGGCGAGGCGGACCAGTCGGTGACCGGCGCCGCGTTTGCGGCCCTGCATCGGACCCTGGAGCAGCGCCTCGGCGGAGGACAGACAACGCTCGTCGACGCCACCAGCCTGACGCCCGCGGCTCGACGGGCCCTGCTCGACCGAGCGGGTCGGGCGGGCGCGACCGCGGTGGCGCTCGTGCTGGATCTTCCGCCAGAGCTGGTCCGGGACCGGAATGCGGCACGCATCGCGCGCGTCGTTCCTGCTCCGGCCCTCACGCGGCAACTGGAGATGCTCGGATCCATCACCGACGCCCTGCTGCGCAACGAGGGGTTCGCCGTGGTGCGCCGGCTGCGATCGCCCGCGGAGATCGCGGCCCTGCGCGTGGTCCTCAGTCAGTCATCGGCCTGATCGCGGACGCGACCGAACGGCCGGACACGGATCTCGACCCAGATGCCGTTCCGCAGATAGACGTCGTCGCGCGCGAGCGCCCATACCTCGTCCTCGGTCAACGCCCGAATGATCATCACGGTCGAGGAGACGTCCGTGAACGCCCCGGCCTCGATGACCGTGCCCTCGGCCTTGAGGCGCTGCAATCGCGCGATGTGCTCGGCTCGAAACGGCATGCGCGCCTCGGCCCCGTCCGGGGCGTACGTGGCCTCGACATGCCAGACCCTCTCGATGGAACCTCTGACCTCGCTGTTCATCGGACCTCCTGCAGGGATGCGCGTCGAGGGCTCGCGGTCCCGGATCCGTGGATCATCGACTCGGTGATCATCGCCCGCCCCCGGCGACCAGCGCGACGGCGACCAGCGCGACGACGACCAGCGCGACGACGACGAACGCCAGCCAAGACCGAGGGCATGGGGCCGGGTGACCCGCTCGTGGCCGCGCGTCAGTCGGCGGCGGGCTCGGCATCCGCGGCGGTGGGCGCCTGGAGGATCTGGACCGCGTCGGCGGCGGCGTCGTAGCGGACCGAGGTCGTCAGGTAGATGACCTGGAAGTCCGCGCTGACCCGCTTGAGCAGCTCGAGGGCCTGGGTCGCGCGGGTGTCGTCCAGCGTGACGAACGGGTCATCCAGGATCAACGGCGGCCGTCGGTCCCCGGTGACGAGCCGGACGAGTCCGATGCGAGCCGCAAGGTAGACGACATCGAGCGTCCCCTGGGACAGCGCCTCGACGGCGACCCAGTCGTTCCGCTCGGGTGCGAAGACCTCGATGCCCAGGTTCGTGTCGTCCACGCGGACGCGTCGATATCGACCGTTTGTCACCCGCGCGAGGTCGCCGACCATGTGCTTCTCGAGGTAGCGCGTTGCCTTGCGCATGGTCGCTCGCTCCGCGGTGTCGATCGCCCTGAGCGTGCGCTCGTAGACCCTCGTGCGCCGTTGGAGCGTCTCCAGCTGCTCGCGCCACTGCTCGAGCCGCTCCGCCTGCGCGGCGACGGCCTCGGCATCGACGGTGTTCGCCTCGACCCGCGCCCGAGCGTTGGCTTCATCGTCTCGGGCCTTGTCGACGAGGCGCTCCGCGTCGCGGACTTCGACCTCCAGCCGTTCCCGGGCCCGTGGCTCCTTGGCGATGGGACCGAGGTGCTCCAACGCCCCGGTCTTCTGCTCGATCTCGAGCGCCGCGGCGTCACGCACCGCGGGCAACGTCTCGACGGGCTCGCGACCGACCAGCCCATCGAGCTGGGCGCTCAGGCGATCGATCGCCGCGACGTGGGCCTCCTCGGCCGCGAGCAGTGCCTCGACGGCAGCCATATCCGGCAGCTCGAGCCCGGAGAGCTGGTTCGCCAACTCGAGGTCACGTTCCTGGAGCTCCTGCTCCAGCTGCGAGCGACCGCGGAGACGTCGATCGATCTCATCGTCGCGGAGCTGGCGCTCGCGTCCGATATCGGTGGCCCTGAGACGCTGCTGGCGCCCGTAAAGGGCGAGGGCCAAGCCAACGATGACGAGCGCCAGAGGCCCGATCAGTCCACCGGGCAGGGCGACGACGTTGAGGACCGACACGCCGGCGACCAGGATGCCGGCCCCGATCATGAGCATTGCGACCCGAGCGACCGGCAGCCAGTTCCGCGGCTCGGGTGCCCGCAGTTCGAAGTGGACGTCGACGTCGCCGGACAGGATGGCCTTGAGCTCGCGGACCCGGGCATCGAGTTCCCGGAGCCGCCCGACGGTCGTGCGGAGGACGGGCAAGGGTTCCTTTGACGGATGCGAATCCTGGAGGGCAGCGATCTCCTCGGAGACGGAGACCGCCGTCCTGAAGCGCTCGAAGCGCTCCTGGGCAACGGCGCGCTCGGCAATGAGACGCTCCGCCTGCATGGCCTTCTCGAGCAGCGACCTGCGTTCCGCGAGGCCGGCATCGGCGTCGGCCCGGCGCTCGTGCGCCAGGACGAGGTGATCCCGGTCCCGCTCCAATTGGGCGAGTGCGGCCTCTCCCTGGTCCACCGTGGCGCTGGCCTGGGCGACTGCCGTCATCGCGACCTTCAGGCGACCGGGGTTCTTGTCGCCCTTCGTGTTGAGATCGTGGAGGGCCTTGTCCAGCTTCCGGCGAGCGATGCTGGTCCCGCGGTCGGCACCGGAAATCGAGGCCTGAAGTCGATCCCGCAGGGCGCTCTCGTCGCGGGCGACATCGTCCATCTCGTGATGGCGCACCGACGCCGTCGACCGGAAGAATGCCTCGGTCGGAACGCCCGTCAGCTCGGCCAGGATCTGGTCCGCCTGGGCGGGGTCCGTGACCACACTGCCGTCGTATTCGAGGCGAACCGTGCCCTTCGCGCCCCGGAAGGCCTTCTCGACCGTCCCGGGATGGATGCCGTCTTCCTCGTCCTGCTCGAATTCGAGCCTGACGGACGGTCGGTCATCCTCCGTGGCGCCCCACGTCCGCATGGCCTCCATCTCGGCGGAGGCGGATGTCACGCGCCGGGTCAGGGCCAGTTCGAGTGCCCGCTGGAGCGTCGTCTTGCCCGACTCGTTCGGTCCGCGGACGACCGTGAGACCGCGATCGAGCTGCAGGTCGAGGGTACGATGGCGCCGCAGGTTCGAGACTTGGAGCCGGGTGATCCTCACAGCGTGACCTCCTCGCCCGAGAGGAGGAGCCGGCCCAGCCGCAGGACATCGCGAGCCTCGCGGGCGCCGGCGACATCGTCGGCGGCCTCGAGTTCCGCGATCCCGGCCTCGACATCGCGCACGAATGCCCCGAGGATGGTGTCCTCCGGGGGCAGCGGACCTTCCGAGAGCGGCGGTACCGAGCGATCCCGGACCCGGATCTTGAGGAACCGCGTGGCGAGCGCCGCCTCGACCTCCTCTTCGCGGATGTCGAGCACGTCCGGCCGAACCCCGATCAGGCGCACGTCCAGGACCAGGTCCTCATCGGCCCGGGTCGCCAGCTGGTCGATGAGGGCCGGCTGCGACGCGAGACCGGCGGCGTCGATCTCGAGCTTCTCGAACACCGTTCGGCCGACCTTCCGCTCCTCGATGGTGACCTCCCGCTTGCCGTCCTTGAGATCGAGGCCCACCAGGATCACGTTGCCGGCCCGGTCCTGGTCGAGGGCGACCGGTTCCGGTGCCCCTGAATAGGCGTACACCGTGCGCCCGGCCTTGCCGCGACTCGAGGAGTGCCAGTGGCCCAGCGCGAGGTAGTCGAGGTTGCTGGCCGCGATTTCCTCTGTCGTGATCACGACCTCGTCGTGTTCGGTCTGGCCGGGAATGCTGATGGAGCCGTGGATCAGGCCGACCTGCCAGGTCGATGGATCCTCGCGCGGATCGAAGGCCACCAGCGGCGAGTGGGGCGCGCGCTTCGTGGCGAAGACCTGGCTGTGGACGGTCAGGTCGAGGGGCTGGAGCCGAACCGAGCGTCGTTCCGGCGTGAGCACGGTGACGAAGTCCCGGCCCGCGGCGCCGGACATCGCCGGGATGTCGTTGGATCGATAGAGCGACGCGCGGTCGTAGACGTCGTGCGTTCCCGGGATGAGGACACTCCGGATCCGGGCGTCGACGAGGCGCGCCAATTCGGCGGCGACGCGCTCCACCGACCGACGTGGCTGGACGTTCGAGTCGAACAGGTCTCCCGCGACAAGGAACAGGTCGACCTTCTCGGCGATGGCAAGGTCCACACTGGCCCGGAATGCCGCGAACTGCCGCTCGCGCTGGGCGGTTGCCTGGTCCCCGAGATCGGCGTGGCGGGCTCCAAGATGGACGTCGGCGGTGTGGAGCAGTCGAAGCATCCGGTCCTGGGCCTCCCCCTGACAGCTCGCTACGGTGTGACGAGGTCCGGATCAGGAGAACCCGCCCGGGCCGACGGACGCCGCCACATCGACAGCTTCCGACGGCCCCACGGGTCCCGACAAACGGGGCGCCCCCATTGCTCCCCGCTCGTCTCCCGAACCGTCGCCCCCCATTGTGACAGGTAGGCTGGCACGCCTCAGCATGTCGCTGCGGGTTCCCGGGGGGCAATCGGTCGGTTCGGCGATCCGATGTATCCTCCGGATCAACGTCTAACCGGTGCGCCCCGCCCAAGGGACCCCACATCGGCACCAAGGGTCTGGCGGCCCCGGCCACTGGCCGTTGTCGCCGTCCCGCCGATCCCGCGAACAAGCGGAGCGCACCCCGCTGAACCATCGCGCTCGGGAGGCACCCAGTGACCTACGCGGATCGGACGCTCACCTGCGTCGACTGCAGCCAGGAATTCATCCATTCAGCCGACGATCAGAAGTACTACGCGGAGAAGGGGTTCTCCTCCGAGCCCAAGCGATGTGTGTCCTGCCGGGCGAGTCGGCGGGCCGCCCGGGACGGTGGCGCCGACGCGCATGACCTCGGCGGTCCGCGCGGCTTCGAGAGCGGCGGCGGTCGCGAGTTCTTCGCGGTCCTCTGCTCCGAGTGCGGCAACCAGGCCCAGGTGCCGTTCCGGCCCCGCATGGATCGGCCGGTCTATTGCTCGGACTGCTTCCGGAAGGTCCGCCCGGACTGACCCGACACCGGAACGTGCGACGACTCCGCCCGGGCTGACCCGACCCCGACGCCCCCGCGCGGGCCCCGGGCCGTCCGCCACGCTGTGAGTCCGTCCCAATCCGGGACGTCTACAACTGGAAGCTGTCGCCTCGGCGGAACCGCTCGCGGTGCCGTCCACGCCAGACCGTGACGCGGGCGCGACCGTGGACGTGCCAGGTGCCGTCGCGACCAAAGATCGCGGTGTCCTCGTCGATCCCGATGACCGTGATACCCCGGGGCGCCTGGAGGGCCATGACGGCCAGGATGGTCTCAGGCCAGGCGTCGTAGTGCGGGAGAACGGCGACGCCGGACACAAGCGCCGAACCGGGGGACCAGCGAAGCGGCCAGGCGCGCATGCGGCGTCGAAGGTCGACCTGCACGGCTGCCAGGGCCATCGCCCCGGCCGAGCAGCCAGCGATGATCGCGCCCCGCGCATGGGCTGCGTGGATGGCCGCGCCGAGCGGGCTCCCGGCAAGGACCGCGCGAAGATGTTCCGGCTTGCCGCCCGAGAGGTACACGAGATCCGCTTCGCCGATGGCCTGGAGGGCACCGGCGTCGAATCCCTCTGCGACGGTCCGCACGAGGACCGTCTCGACCTCCGCGCCGAGTGCCGAGAAGTGCGCCTGGCCCATTTCCGCCCAGCCTCGGAAGACGGTTTCGCCGTCCGGCGCGCTCGCCGTCGGCACGATGGCCACCCTCGGTCGCGGGCGAGCGATTCCGGCGAGGAGCGCGCGGTCGAGCGTCTCCATTCCGGGCAGGAATTCGCCGGCGCCGATGAGCGCCACGGGTCCGGGCACGGAGGGAGTCTAGCCGTCCTTCGCGATCCCGCACGGAGCGCCCTACACTCCGGCGATGACGTCCTCGTCCCGCGGGGCCCTCGCCGCGGCGATCATCGGCTCGGCAATCGTCTTTCTCGATGGGACCGTCGTCAACGTGGCCCTGCCCCGCATCGGGACCACCCTTCCGGCCGTGTCCATCGGGGTCCTCGAGGGGCAGGTCTACATCGTCGCCGGCTACATGGCGACTCTTGCGGCATTCCTCCTGCTCGCTGGCGCCATGGGCGACCGGTACGGACGCCGCCGCGTCTTCCTGATCGGGCTCATCGGGTTCGGCGTCACCTCGATGGCCTGCGCCCTTGCGCCATCGCTGGACGTGCTCGCTGTCGCACGGCTCCTCCAGGGAATCGCCGGCGCCCTCCTCGTGCCCGGATCGCTGGCCATCATCACGGCGCTCTTCCACGGTCCTGAGCGTGGCCGGGCGTTCGGGATCTGGGCGGCCTCGACCTCGTTCGTGGCCATCTTCGGGCCGCCGATCGGCGGGACGCTCGTGGAGGTCTTCGGCTGGTCGAGCATCTTCCTGGTCAACGCGCCACTCGTCCTGATCGGCGTGGCGCTCACGCTGCGCTATGTCCCCGCTCTGCGCCCCGATCGTGTGGATGCACGCTTCGACTGGATCGGCGCCGTCGTCGCCGCGGTCGCGGTGGGCGGCCTGTCCTTCGGTGCCATTCGGGGCCAGCAGGTCTCCTGGTCCGAGACCGCGCCGATCATCATGCTGGGCCTCGGCGCGCTCGCGCTCGTTGCCTTTCCCATCCTGATGGTCCGACGCCGCGACCCGCTCGTGCCCCCGGCGCTCTTCCGAAACAGGACCTTCGCGGCAATCAATCTCGCCACGGTTCTCATCTACGCCGCGCTCTACGTGCTGCTGTACATGCAGAGTCTCTTCCTCCAGGGCGTCCTGGCGTACTCGCCCCTCGGGTCGGCGCTCATCGGCCTCCCCACTGGAATCTCCCTCGTGATCGTGTCGACGTGGGCCGGCACGCTGGCCGACCGGTTCGGTGCTCGCCGTTTCCTCGTCGGCGGTCCGCTGGTGATGGCGGCGGGGGCCCTGTGGTGGCTCCGGGTCCCCAGCGACTCGACCCCTTGGCTGGCACAGGCCGGCGACCCGGCGTCCCTCGTCCCGCCGTTGGCGGCCCTGATCGACCCCCTCCCGGCCATCCTGCTGTTCGGCATCGGCATCGCGTTCGTGGTCGCACCGCTGACCTCGACGCTGATGAGTTCCGTCGCCGTCGAACGCGCCGGCCTTGCGTCGGCCATCAACAACGCGCTGTCAAGAGTCGGCCAACCACTCGCATCGGCTGCCATCTTCATCCTGATCACGGAACGCTTCTATGGGTCCCTTGCCTCGGCGGTTCCGGGTCTGGATCCCCGATCGGCCAGCCTCCGGGCCACCGTCCAGCCGCTGAACGCTCCGGATCCATCGGTCGGGTTGGCGATCGAGCAGGCTGCGCGGGTGGCATCCACCGAGGCGTTCCACATCACGATCCTGGTCGTCACGGCGCTCCTGGTGGCCGGCGCCGTGGTGAGCTGGTTCGGGCTGCGTCCGACTGTAATTGGGGTCCGGGTGGAAACCAGCTGAGGCCGCTCGGGCGGGTGGTCGACTCCTTGTACGCAACATGCACGCCGGCCGCCGGCGCGGGCATAGGTCGGCGACGCGACCGTACGTCGGACCGCACCTCGGACGGTATCCGGACCGCAGAAAGCGTTGACCTGCGCTCCGCGGAACGCGCATCATCGGATCTCGCTTTGTATGGCGACCCAGGAGGAGGAGAGAGAATGGCGCTCTTTGGCGGCAAGGATCCGGGCCAGCTCACGCTGACCGAGGCGATCATGGTCGGGTTCCGGATGGTGCTCCAGCCCAATTTCATCATCCCGATCCTGATCATCGGCGTGGTGATCAACATCGTCGTGATCGCGGCCATCGTGCCGATCGTCCTTGGTCTCGTGCTGGGCGGTACCACCGGCAGTGGAGCGGCGATCGGCGGTGCGATCGTCGCTGGGATCCTTGGTGCAGTGATCGCCGCCATCGTCGGCGGGCTCCTGCTCAACCTGTACGGGCAGGTCTGGGCCACCATGGCCAGCGTGGGCGAAGCGCCGACCATCAGTGCCGCGTTCACGCGGGTCGGCGAGCGCTGGGTCGGCATCCTCGGCGCCGGTCTCATCACCGGCAGCGTCACCCTCGCGATCATCATCGTCGGCGGCATCGTGGCCGCTATCCTGGGCGCCCTTGGCGCGCTCATCCTGATCGTTGCCGTGCTGGCGGCCATCTACATCGGCGCCCGCCTGTCCCTGAGCGGCTGGCTTGCCGCCGACGGTGCGGCCGCAGTGGACGCGGTGAAGACCTCGTGGGCGATGACGCAGGGCAGGTTGCTCCTCATCGTCGGCTGGGGCCTGGCGTTCGCCCTTGTGTTCGGGATCGTCGGGGCGGTCGTCAGTGCCGTCCTCGGGATCGTCCCGATCGTGGGGCCAGCCCTGGCGCAGGCGATCGTGTCCGCATTCGGGTTTGGGGCGGGTGTCAGCCTGTACCGCAAGGTGAAGGCAGCCTGAGCCGGTCCGCGTCGAAATCTGAACGGCCGGGGTCGAGGCGCCGGGCTCCCGGTAGCCTTCGCCTCGATTCAGCGCAGGAGGCGAAATGCCTCGCCGTGGCCGGGGATCACGATATCGACGGCGGCCAGCACGCGCTCGCGACCACGCTCGATCGATGCCTGGTCCCAGGCCAGAGGATCGACCACCGGTGTCCGATCGCCCTTCCACCAGAGATGGGTGAGCGCGTAGGTCGCGTCGTCGGCCGCGACGATGAGCGAGGCATCCTCCTCGGTGTGGCCCGGGGTAAGCCAGAGTTTCGTTCGGGGCGAGAGCGCGTAGCCGTCACCGTCGTGATCGAGCCAGAGGTCGTCCCGATAACGGGCCCAGAAGTCGACCGCCTCGGCGTTGGGAAAGAGCGCGATGTTCACGGTGTGATCGGGGTGGTGGTGGCTCAGGAAGACGTGGGTCACGGCGTCGGGATCCACGCCGAGTGCCGCGAGCGGATCAAGGATCATCGATCGCGAGGCCACCATGCCCGGGTCCGCAACGATGATCGCGTCGCCGTCCCGGACGAGGGTCACGGATCCACCGACGCGTCCGCCCTCGCGAACGTAGCCGGCGTGGAGCAGGTGGACGGTGGTGCGCAACCGTCTCTCCTATGTCCGGAGATCGGCGGGGCGATCGATGTCCGTGATCGTGGCGCCACCAGGATCCAGGCTGAGCCACACGGGCGCCGGGATCGAGGATGCGCCGAGGTCTCGCAGGAGCGCCCGCAGGGATCGCTCATCAGTTCGGAGGAGCGCCGCAACAGCGACGCGTGCAGCTTCGACCGAGATCGCCATCGGCAACGGCTGGAAGCGCCGTGGCACCTCGAGATTGACGGCGTGACGGTCCGGGCCGGCGGTCGAGGCCAGTCGCTGGAGAACCACGGGCACCATCCGCGGCATGTCCCCGGCAGCAACCAGGGCAATCGACGTCCGGACCGCGTCGAGACCCGCCGCGAGTCCCGCCAGCGGGCCCTCGAACGGCGTCGGGTCGTGAACGAAGCTCAGGCGATCATCGAGCGCGGAGGGCGGCGGCGGATCGGCGTCCGGCGCCAGGACCACGACGATCCGCGGGGCCACGACAGCAACCGCGTCTATCGCGTGCTGAAGCATCGTCCGGCCGTCGATGTCGACTGCCAGCTTGTCCGATCCGAATCGGGACGATCGGCCACCCGCCAGGATGATTCCAGTTACGTCGTCGAGCATGTGCGTAGCCTGCGTCATTTCGCCGTTGCCGGTTCGCGCGGCGCCCGGGGGCCGGGCACGTGGCCGGCCGGCGTTCGGGCCAGGATCCCACGCCGGTTGAGATCCTCGATCAGCGGCATCACGTAGCGACGGCTCGTGCCCGTCGCATCCCGCAGTGCCGCTGGAGTCAGCGGCTGGCGGCGTGCGATCGCCAGCGCCGTCGCCGCGAGTCGGTGGAACGAAGGCGCCGCCCAGGCGAGGTCAGCCTCGACGCGCACAATCCGGCCCGCGGCTTCGAGCGTGCGGATCCCCTCGGCGGGGCAGCCGGCGAGGCGGGCGGCATCGAAGAGGGCAGGCGGAGCCGGCACGTTGAGGGCCGCCTCCAGCCGGGCCATCGCGGCCTGGAGTTCCGGCGGCGGCCCCATCGTTCGACCCGGATCCCGGAGGCGATCGCCATCGCGGGCCAGCTTGTGTCGGCCGGCGAGGTCGTCCAGGACAACCCCGATGGCGCCGTCTGCAACCGTGCCGTCCTGGCGCCCGATCGTCGTGAGGCGGCGCAGCACAGTTCCCAGGATCGGTCGAAGCGTCCCGAGCGGGATGCCGGATTCCAGCGGGTGATCCCGATGAAAGGCCTCGATCTCCGCGAGGACGGCGTTCTGGAGGGCGGTGCGAATGTCGGGCGCGAGCACGACGACACGATCCACCGATCCACGCTCTTCTCGGGGGCTACTCCCCAGGCAGGCGGCGATCGTCTCGACGCGATCAACGTTCAGGATTCCGTGCAGCCCGATGAGCGCATCGGCAGCAGCATCCACGTCGGCGTCGCGGACGGCGGCGGCCAGGACCGCCAGACGCTCCGGGGAGGCGCGTCGCCGAGCGACCGCGCGCGCGGGCTCGGGATCGAGTACCTGGAAACCGGCCACCACGTCACCGGGGGACGACCGTCGGGCAACTCCGCGGTCGCCCACAAAGGTTGGGATGGAGCCATTCAACCGCAGGATCGCCGTCACCCGTCCATCCGGCAGGTCGACCGCATCGCGACCGCGCATGCCCAGGCTGGCGTCGACCTGCGCCGTACCGAGGTGGATGCGGCCACGCGCGCCATCGGCGGGCGGCCACGTCGGCCGATTCTGCCGCGTGGCAGGGGCATCGAGAACGACCGGCGGCCCGAGAGCCACCAGGAGGCGGGATGACACCTGGATCCCCGGTCCCGAGGTCACGACGGTCCCGCGCGCGCAGGCGGCCAGATCGGCTCCGGCCAGGTTGATCGCCACGCGACCCGGCCCGGCCGCGTCCACCGGCCCGTGGTGGACATGGAGCCCTCGCACGCGTACGTCGATGCCACCGGGCTCCAGGCGGAGCGAATCGCCGACCTGCAGCTGACCACCTCGCAGCGAGCCGGTGACGACAACGCCGCGGCCACGGACCGTGAACGCCCGATCGATGGCGAGCCGGAGTGGGCCCGCTGGCCCGACGGCTCGCTCGGCGAGGACGCGGTCACGCAGCGCGAGGAGCGCCGCGCGAAGCTCCGCGACACCGTCCCCGCGCGTCGCCGAGACAACGAGGACCGGCGATCCGGCCAGTCTCGTGCGCGAAACGAGTTCGACGGTGGCCGCCGCGACCTCCGTGACTCGCGCGGGCTCAACCACATCGGCCTTGGTGATGACGACGATACCCAACCGGATTCCAAGAGCGTCGAGGAGTTCCAGATGCTCGAGCGTCTGGGCCCGCGGCCCGTCGTCCGCGGCGACCACCACCATCGCCGCGTCGATCTCGCCGGCCCCGACGAGCATGTTGCCGATCAGCGCGTCGTGCCCCGGCACATCCACGAAGTCGATGGACGTCCCGTCCTCCAGATCGAGGTACGCAAACCCCACATCGATGGTCATCCCACGCCGCTGTTCCTCGGGCAGGCGGTCGGCATCGATACCGGTGAGCGCCCGCAGCAGCGTCGTCTTGCCGTGATCGATGTGCCCGGCCGTACCCACGACAACGGTCATCGCCGGCTCAGCGCGCGATCGCGCGGGTGACGGCTCCGGCGAGCGCGGCGTCGTCCTCGGGCGCGACCGTCCTGAGGTCGAGGACGACGCGATCACGCTCGATCCGGCCGACGACACAGGGCTCGCCGGATCGGAGCGCGGCGACGAGGCTGGCGGACGACCCGCCGCCCGGGGGGGTGAGAGCCAGGCCGATCGAAGCCAGGGACTGACCTGGTGCCGAACCGCCGCCGACGGTCGCATCGAGCTCGGTCACCTCGGCCGAGCCGGCGGGAAGTGCGGCGACCAGGGCCTCCGCCCGCCGCCGGAGGTCGGGAAGCGGGGTGGCCATCATCCGCCAGACGGGGATGGCGGTCAGGGCTCGGCCAGCGCGGTAGAGGGCAAGGGTTGCCGCGACAGCCGCGAGGATCGTCTTGTCAGGGCGCATCGCCCGGGCCAGCGGATCGCGCCGAAGCCTCGCGACCAGATCGCCGCGACCCACGATCAGCCCCGCCTGGGGCCCGCCGACGAGCTTGTCGCCGGAGAACGTCACCAGGTCGGCGCCGGCGTCCAGGCGTTCCCTCGGCATGGGTTCGTGGGCCAGGCCGACGCGTTCCGTGGGGAGGAGCGCGCCGCTGCCGAGGTCATCGATGACAATCGCTCCGTGGTGGTGGGCCAACGCGGCGAGTCCGGCGGGGTCCGGCGCTTCCACGAAACCCGTCTGGACGAAGTTGGAGGGATGAACGCGAAGGATTGCGCGAATCCTCGCCTTCGGATCCGCGAGGGTCGCCTCGAAGTCCGCGACCCGCGTCCGATTCGTGGTCCCGACCTCGACGAGGCGCACGCCGGCGCGACGCAGGATCTCCGGGATCCGCACGCCGCCGCCGATCTCCAGGAGCTCCCCGCGCGACACGGCCACGCCCCCGCCGCGCCCGGCCAGCCCGACGGCCAGGGTGATCGCGGCCGCGTTGTTCGTGACGATGAGCGCGTCCTCGGCGCCGGTGAGCGCGGTCAGGTGCTCCTGGGCGACGCGAAATCGCGCGCCACGCCGCCCCGTTCCTCGATCGAGCTCCAGGAGGGTCGCACCTCCCGCCGCGAGCCGGGCGGCTTCGATGGCCGCGACGGGCCACGCGGCCCGTCCCAGGTTGGTGTGGACCACGACCCCGGTCGCATTGATGACCTGCGTCAAGCCTGCTGGCAGGGCCGGCGCTTCCCGGCCGCGTACGCCGGGCCCATCGAAGGCCTCGAGCGCGGTGACGACGAGCGCCCCGAGCGTTTCGATGTCACGGGGTGTTCCCCCCGTGATCAGCCGTTCTCGCTCGCTGTCGACCACCGTGCGAGCGACTGCCGCGACGGCTTCCGGGTCCCGCCCACCGGCCCGCGACCGGGCGACGGCGAGGACGCGCTCAACGCTCGGCGGGTGCGGCCGCGCGGCTCGTGGAACGGTCACGAATTCGCCCCCGGGCGACGTGCGATGACGTCGAAGACATGCCAGTGCTTGGGGCCGGAGAAGGAGTCGCCGTCCGCGTCCTCTTCGAGAATCTCGACGACCTCGAGGCCCTCGAGGAGTCGGTCGACCTCCTCGCGATCGACGAACGTCATGTCCGAGGCGCCGGCCCAGGTGTCGCGGACCCCGAAGATGTTCACGACCACGAACCCGCCGGGCCGGAGACGATCCCGGACGGTCAGCCAGAATCGACGAAATCCATCCCGATCGAGAAACGACAGGGCATACCCGGCATACAGGAGATCGAACGGGACGAGCGACGAGTCCTGCGCTGGGGCCGCCTGGATCTCGAGTCGCTCGGCATGCGACGGGCGAACGCGCGACCGAAGGCCCTCCGCAGCCGCGGGCGTGGGATCCACGGCAAGCACGCGCCAGCCGGCGTCGAGCAGGGTCAGTGTCTCCGTCACATCACCGAAACCGATCTCGACCGCCTGGCCCGGCACGACTCCGGCCGCTGTCGCCGCCGCGATGCCGCGGCGGAAGAGCGGGCGCGGCTCACGACCGAGGGTGCGTCGGTAGTACTCGTCCCAGTTCGGCTCGACTGCGCCGCCGGACGACACCGGTTCCGAAACCTCCGGCTGTTCAGCCAATGCGGGCTTCCTCCTGAGCGCGAGCGAGAACGTGACCATGGCAGGAGCGCGACACTGAAGTGAGCCTGAGCGTGGCGGGAGCGCATGGGAGTCGAACCCACCGCGCGACGCCGAGCGCCGCGCCACCGGTGTTGAAGACCGGGCCGGGCACCGGCCCGAACCCACTCCCACGTTGATGCTAGCCCGTCCGCACGGACTCCCTATCATCGCACCATGGCCATGGACGTCCCTACCCTCAGCAGTGCGCCCCGGATCCGCCTCACCGAGCTGACCGAGTGTGGCGGCTGTGCCGCGAAGCTCGGTGCCGACCTGCTCGCCGAGGCGATCGCCGGGCTGGGTGCGGAAGCGGAGGCCGACGCGCCGGGGAACCTGATCGCCGGTCTCAACCCGCCCGACGACGCTGCGGTCTATCGCGTCAGCGACGACCTCGCGATCATCGGGACGCTGGACTTCTTTCCGCCCCTCGTGGACGATCCATACACGTTCGGTTCGATCGCGGCGGCCAACGCCCTGTCCGATGTCTTCGCCATGGGCGGTCGGGTGCTGTTCGCGCTGTCGATCGCGGCCTTCCCCGAGGACCTGCCGCGCGACGTCCTCGCGGAGATCTTCGCCGGCGCATCGGCAAAGGTGCGCGAGGCGGGCGGAACGCTCGCGGGCGGCCATACCATCCGCGACCCGGAGCCGAAGTACGGGCTGGCCGTGATCGGCGCGATCCACCCGGATCGCATCCTGCGAAAGGGCGGCGCGAAGCCAGGCGACCAGCTGCTTCTGACCAAACGGCTGGGCACCGGGATCCTGGTCAGTGGCCATCGCCAGAGGCGGACAAGCGAGGATGACCTGCGGACGGCAGTCGAGCAGATGCAGACGCTCAATCGAGCGGCCGCGGAGGTGTTCATCGATGCCGGCGTTTCGGCGGCCACGGACGTCACGGGCTTCGGTTTGCTCGGTCACGGCCTGGAGATGGCCCGCGCCTCCGGGACCCGCTTCGTCTTCGACGCCTCCGCCCTGCCGGCCCTCGCCGGGTCGCTCGAGCTGGCGCGCACCGGGATCGAGACCGGGGGCGCGGCCCACAACCGCCGGTTCGTGACCGGCTCGCTCGACCTCGGACCCGGTGTGGCGGCGGAGCTCGTGACCCTTGCCCACGATCCGCAAACGAGCGGCGGGCTGCTGGCGGCCGTTCGGTCAGACACCCTGACGGCGGTGGAATCCGCACTGAGTGCGGCAGGTGTTCTCCACTGGCGCGTCGGCCAAGTCGAGGAAGGCACCGGCGTCAGCATCTGGTGACAGCACACTGACTGATGCCGACGCGTGCCATACCAGGAGTGCTACTCGGCGGCGGCTTTCGTGGAGGGCGAGAGCCCGAACATACCGCGACAGGTTTCGAGATGCTCGATCTGAACTGACCACTGATCTGGGCGCCAGTCCTCTCGGCTGAGCAGGTATCGGTCCTGCTTGACAGCGTGGCCACGGGGGGCAACAAATTCGATCCCGTTCGGACGATAGCCGAGCTTCTCCGAGACACGGCGGGACGCCTCGTTGCCTTCCAGCGCCGCAGAGATGGCAGCCATCGCGCCCAGGCCCTCGAACGACAAGTGGAGAACCGCGGCGCGCATCTCGGTTCCGAATCCCTGCCGTTGCCAGGTGCTCCCCAGCCACGACCCAGTCTCGACTGTTCGTCGCTCGAGGAAGCCACTGGCCCGTACTTCTTGGATGCCGATCGGTTGATCGCGGAGGATCACCGCGAGCGGCAGTTGCCAGGCTGACAGCGTCCACGAGGCTCGTGCCCCCCAGAAGAACTTCAGGAACCCAAGGTCGAACTCAAGGCCCTGAAGATCGGTCCACGCGAACCCGAACGGCATCGTATCCGGGTCATGGATGCCCGCATGCGCCACGTTGAGTAGCGCGAGGAGGTCCTCGTCTGAAGGCAGACGCAGCTCGAGTCGAGCCGTCCGGACCCGCAGATCAAAGAGCGGCCACGGGTGGGTCATCGAGGCGATTGTTGCAGCCCAGCAACGGAAGTGTCCACGAACTGCGTTTCCTCGAGTGACATTCGCGGACGCCAAGCGACTCGCGGGGCCCGAACCCCCGATCGACATGCCGTACGATCCCATTGCGAAAAGGGAAGACTCGGTTGCGTGCCCCGCTAGGATCACAGTGTGAGCCAACGAGACGAGCGACGGAGAGGCCGCACAGGTCGAGAACGACGAATTCCGGCACCTGCACCGGGCCGTTTGGGAACGCCGAATGCAACCGTGGGTCCCGACCCGCGTCTGAGTGCGTTCGTCTTGATGCCGTTCTCCCCGGTAATGGATCAGGTCTACGGAGTTCTAATCCGTCCGGAATGCTGATGTCACTCGCAGCCATGCCGGCACGATACGTTGGCTCTCTGGGATCACGGCCAAGCTTCGCGCATCTGGCGGTCGACTATCCGCAATTGTGGATAGGATCGCCGTCATTTCGGAGCGCCTCGCTCGAATAGCTGATCTCATTCCACCCGCACCTGATTGAGCGTTCGGGTGACATTCGCGTACGCCAAGCGAGAGTCCGCCTTGATTACTTCGAACAGCAGCCCCCAAAGGGGGTCTATGCTCGGCCCATGGAACTTGCCGTTCTAATCGTCTACGCGATCCCGCTCCTGATCGGATTCCTACTCGTCTATTGGGCGGTCCGCCTCGCTATTCGGCACGAGAAGGCGCGCGAACGTAGAGACTGACCCGGGAGCGATGCTCGGGTCGGCCACCAAAGTGGCACACGGACCACCTCAATCGAACCGTGGGCGCTGCCGCGACCGAGTGACATTCCCGCACGCCAAGCGACCTACGGGACCATTCCTTGGCTGCCTCGTCAGCCTGACGCGGTGCGGGGTGCAAGCCCGATTCCCCCAGTGCCGTGGCCGTGGTCTTGGCTTCCGGCGAACTCCGCGGTGACGTAGGAGCGAAACGGTTCGTCAAACGACGCTTCGAACTCCGACCAGAAGCGGACGAGGCCTGGTCTTGTCGCGACCAGGCTCCTGAAGTACGCATCGGCGCCGACCCACAGCTCCTTGGGGATCGACCCATCACGATTCTGGTAGTACAGGTACTCCCACGAGTTGAACTGCATGAAGGTGTAGTAGCTGCACCGCGACCAGTCGTCATCGCTCAGCGCTTCGCGCGTCGCATACCCAACGTTGACGACCTTCGCCAGGCTTTCGTTCTCGATCAGCATTTCGAATGGCCGCTGCGCGAGCAACAGGGCGTTATAATGGGCCTGGGTGCGAAGGACCTTCGTGTTGTCGCGGATCTGGGTCTGCTGCGGCTGCAGTTGCCGATAGATGGCATAGAAAGTCGTCGCGAGGGCCGCGAACTGGAGCGCGATCCAGAACCACTCCGACCCAGGTCCCACGAACGCGATGCCGTCCGCTTCCATCGACTCCTCCTGCTTCGCATGCGGCGAGGTCTGGGAAACCATAGGTGTCTGCTGCCGTCGCGGCAAGGGGATGGTCCAATCCGATCAGATGACCCCGGCGCGGCGGCGCCTCGACGAGCCCGGTGGCGCGGCGGGCCCCCGCCACCCGCGGCGTCGTACACTCGACCCGTCGGCACCCGCAGGAGGCCCGCCGTGGCTAGGAACTACCTGAGACTGACCCAGCCCCTCGTCCGGGAGTCGAAGGGCGGCGAGCTCCGTCCCGCGACCTGGGACCGGGCACTCGATCGGACCGTGGCGGCGTTTCGGGCCGCCGAGGCGCATCGCCGCGCCGACGCACCGGCTCCGTTCGGCGTCTTCAGCTGCAGCAAGGCGACCAACGAGGTCAACTACGCGGCGCAGAAGTTCTCGCGAGTGGTCCTGGGCAGCAACAACATCGACAGCTGCAACCGCACCTGACACGCCCCGTCTGTCGCCGGTCTGGCGACCGTCTTCGGCGCTGGTGGTGGAACCAGCTCATATCGTGAGGTCGAGGAAACCGATCTGATCATTCTCTGGGGCAGCAATGCCCGGGAGACGCATCCGATCTTCTTCCATCACCTGCTCCGTGGGGTCCGGAACGGCGCCCGTCTGTTCACCGTGGACCCGCGCCGGACGAGTTCGGCCGAATGGTCGGACACGTGGCTGGGTCTCGATGTCGGCAGCGACATCGCGCTGGCGAATGCCGTCGGGCGCGAGATCATCCACGCCGGCCTGACCAACACCGAGTTCATCGAGCGGGCGACCTTCGACTTCGAGGCCTACCGCGAGAAGGTCGAGTCGTACACCCTCGAGTACGCCGAGCGCGAGACCGGCGTCCCAGCCGACGCCATCCGCGAACTCGCCCATGCCTACGGCAAGGCCGACCGGGCGATGATCTGCTGGACCCTCGGGATCACCGAACACCACAACGCGGTGGACAACGTCCTGGCGCTGATCAACCTTGCGACGCTGACCGGGCACGTCGGGCGGTACGGCAGCGGCCTCAACCCATTGCGGGGCCAGAACAACGTCCAGGGCGGCGGTGACATGGGCGCCCTGCCGGATCGCCTACCCGGGTTCCAGCACGTCGAACAGGATGCCCTCCGCGCGAAGTTCGATGCCGCCTGGGGCGTGCCGGTTCCCTCGAAGAAGGGCTGGCATCTCAGCCAGATGTTCGACGCCATCGAGCGGGGCGAGCTCAAGGCCGCGTACGTCATCGGTGAGAATCCGGTCCAGTCCGAGGCCGACCAGGCGCGAACGAGAGGCCTCGTCGCCTCGCTGGACTTCATGGTGGTCCAGGACCTGTTCCTCACCGCGACCGCGGAGATGGCCGATGTGGTCCTGCCGGCCGCCGCCGCGTGGGCGGAGTCCGAGGGCACCGTCACGAATTCGGAGCGTCGGGTCCAGCGGGTCCGCAAGGCCCTCGACCCGCCGGGCGAGGCGCGGGACGACCTGTGGATCATCTTCGAGCTGGCCCGCCGGATGGGCCACGACTGGGGTGAGCCGTCGGCGGAGCGGATCTGGAACGAGCTTCGGACCCTATCGCCGGTTCATGCCGGGATGAGCTATGCCCGCCTCGAGGCCCTCGGCGGAATTCAGTGGCCGTGCTGGGACGAGACCCATCCCGGCGAGCTGTTCCTCCACTCGCGGTTGTGGGAGGACCCGGTGCCTGGCAGCCGCGTGCCGTTCGTGCCGGTGGATCACGACCCGCCGGTGGATCGCCTGGACGACGAATTCCCGATCCGACTGACAACCGGCCGCCGCCTCGACAGCTACAACACCGGCGTCCAGACGGGGAGCTTCACGTCACCGCTCCGGCGGGGCGAGACACTCGACGTCTCCCCCGAGGATCTCGAGGCGTTCGGGCTCGCCGAGGGCGAGCGGGTTCGCGTGGTCTCGCGGCGCGGCGAGGTCGAGGTACCCGTGCGTGTCGATGCGGGCCTCCGGCCCGGCCTGACCTTCATGACCCTCCACTTCCAGGACGACGTCGCGACGAACCTGCTCACGATCGACGCCACGGACCCGAAGTCCGGCACGGCCGAGTTCAAGGCCACCGCCATCCGCATCGAGAAGCTCGAGGCGCCGGTCGCAACGCGACTTGCGCTGACGCTACGCCCGAGATGAGGTGAGCCGTTCGCTCTCGCGAGCTGGCAATTGGCCGATGCGGTCGGCGTCAGCGCGATCGGGTTCGGCCAGCGATACCTCCCTCCTCAGGCGGGCAGGTCACTACGCACATCTACCTGCCTCGTCTTCAGCGCGGCCCAGGCGGGCCGGACGACCGGCAGGCCAAGTGCTCGCGCAGCGTCCGCAAGGCGGTCGTCGTAGGTCACAAACGCGTCGAGTTCCGGCGCCAGGGCCGCCGCCGAGGCCAGGTGGATCGCGTCGAGGGTCTTGAGCGTCGCCGGTTCGATGGCGCTGGCCGCGCGAGCCATGGCCGCGTCGAACTCGACTGTCTCGACCGACCTGAGGATCACCTCCAGGTGCGCGGGATCGTGGGCCTGCCGGATAACGGCTCGACGTGTCTCGACGACTCCCACGCGACTCGTCACGACCCGCTCACTCTCGACATACCAGCGACGCATCTCGAGCGAACCAGTCTCCTCAAGGATCAGCTTCGCCAGAGCCGACGCGTCGACATAGGCCAGGGCGGTCATCGGTCCTCCTGGTGGCGCATCTCGAGGATGATCTCCGAAAGCGGCCTGCCGCCCGCGATTCGCGGCGGCGGCGGGATCAGTCGATGGTCGAATGTGGCCGGGGTCGCCCGGCCGTCCGCGATCATCTGGTCCAGGATCGACAACCTTGCCCGTAGGTTCGGGATGAGGCGTGCCACCGGCTGACCATGCTCGGTGACGTCGAGGGTCTCGCCCGCCTTCACGCGGTCAAGGTAGATGGACAGGTTCTGACGCAATTCGCGCACGCCCACCCGCTCTGGACGCGCTTCCGACTCACTCATGTAGCACATGGTAGCACAATACTGGATGGTTCTTGTGGCAGGCGGTCCGCCAAAATCGAGCGCACGTTCCGATGTCCGCCGACGCCATCCCCGGCGGACATCGAAGCGGCCGATGCGGCCGATGCGGTCAATGCGACCGATGCGGTCAATGCGGCCAATGCGGGCGGCCGTCGAGGCGCGAAGTGGGCCTGGTTGAACTGGGGGCGGCCCAGCGCCAGCCAGCTCGTCGGACGTGTGTAGACGGCTGGCTGGTCGGACGCGTTGACGGGCGGGCCGTCTCGGCCCACCATTGTGCCTCGCGACCCGGCCGAGTCCAGGCCGGGCGTTGTTAAGGAGGATGCCATGGCCCACTATCTCTTCCGTGCCCACTACTCACAGGCGGGCATCCAGGGCGTGCTCAAGGATGGCGCGGCGAGCCGCCTGAAGGCAGTCGCCGAACTCGCCGCGAGTGTCGGCGGCCGAGTCGAGACCGCGTACTGGTCATTCGGTGACGATGACTTCATTCTCATCGCGGAACTGCCCGGTAACGCTGCCGCTGCAGCGGTGGCGACCAGAGTCTCGGCAAGCGGTGCCGCCGGGATCACGACCACGGTCCTGCTCACCGCGGCCGAGGTTGACGAGGCTCGAGGCATGGGCGTGACCTACCGACCGCCGGGCGCCTGAACGCCGAGCCGCGAAGACCGCGGAGGCCGTGCAGCCCACGAATTGTGGATCGCGGGTACTCTTGGGTCGTCGTCGCAATGCGCGGCGGTGCTCCGCGTGGTCGACCTGCTTCTCGAACAGGCCGTGCGCCTGCAGATAGGTTCGGGAAGAAAAAGGGGTCAATGTGACCGCAGGAACAGTCAAGAAGGTCATTTCCGACCGAGGGTTCGGCTTCATCGCCGCCGAGGACGGGAAGGAATACTTCTTCCATCGTGATGCCCTTCAGGCACCGCTCAACTTCGATCGCCTCAACGGCGGCGAGGCGGTGACCTTTGAGGTCCAGGCGAGCCCCAAGGGCCCGCGTGCGACGAACGTACAGGCTGGCTAGTCAGGCGTAACCGCCAGGCTATCAGCCCCGTCGGCCCCCGGCTTGTCCGGGGGCCGTTCGATTCCCGGCCCGCAGTCGCGTGGCCTCGCCGGTCGCGGCCTCGGCCCAAATGTCGCGGCCGCGGCGCAGCCGCGCACCATCGCCTGTCACGGCTCTGGCTCGCGTGTCGCGGCCTCGGGTGTCGCGGCCTCGGGCGGCGGCCGGCGGCTACACTCTGCGGGCATGGACCTCCACGTCATCGGACCGCTCGCATCCCCGGTCGAGCGCGCCGCCGTGGACACGGTCCTTGGTTCGGCCGAATCCGGCTGGACAGGGGGACAGCGCGACGCCCGAAACGATGGGCACGTGGCTCGTGGCGGGCACGCGGCCCGTGCGCGTCGCGATCTGCTCCTCCCGGCTCTCCACGCCCTGCAGGACCGCGTTGGGCAGATCACCCAGCCCGGGCTCAACTACGTCTGCAAGCGCCTGTCCGTACCGCCGGCCGAGGCGTACGGCGTGGCCACGTTCTACGCCCTGTTCACCACGACACCGCGAGCATCCGCCGTTGCCCACATGTGTGACGACATCGCCTGTCGGCTGGCTGGCGCCGAGGAGGTGTGCAAGGACCTCCAGCGAACCCTCGGACCGGCCGGGAGCCCGGCTCGCGACGGGACGATGACCTGGCTGCGGAGCCCGTGCCTCGGACGCTGCGAGCTCGCTCCAGCCGCCCTCGTGACCGTTGCGGGCGAAAGCCCGATTCGGCGTGAGCTCGCGCCGATCGATGCCGTGGGGATCATCGGGGCGCTGGAGGTCGCGCTCAATCGAGGCGCTGACGCCGCACCGCGGGCGACGGCGTCCGGTCCGGCGGCCGTGACCGCCTCCGTGCCGCAGGCGGGTGATTCCGGCCTTCGACTTCTCGCCCGGATCGGGACCACGGACCCGACATCGCTGGACGACTATCGGGCCCACGGGGGTTACGTCGCCCTGCGGAACGCCATCGCGATGGGGGCGGTCGCCACGACACGCGAGGTGACGGACGCCAAGCTGCTGGGCCGCGGCGGCGCGGCGTTCCCGACCGGGCGCAAATGGGCGGCGGTCGCGGTCCAGCCCGCCCAGCCGCATTTCGTCGTGTGCAACGCGGACGAATCGGAGCCCGGCACGTTCAAGGACCGAGTGCTTCTGGAAGCAGATCCGTTCGCGGTCATCGAGGCGATGACCATCGAGGGCTTTGCAACGGGCGCCTCGCGCGGCTTCCTCTACCTCCGCGGTGAGTACCCACTCGCCGAGGCACGGCTTCTCGGCGCCATCGACACGGCCCGGGCCGCAGGGCTGCTGGGTGTTGATGTCGCCGGTTCAGGCTGGGCCTTCGACATCGAGCTTCGGCGCGGTGCCGGAGCCTATATCTGTGGCGAGGAAACGGCCCTCTTCGAATCGATCGAGGGCAAGCGCGGCGAGCCGCGCAACAAGCCGCCGTTCCCCGTGGAGGCGGGCCTGTTCGGCAAACCGACCGCCGTCAACAACGTCGAGACGCTGGCCAACGTCCTGCTGATC
The DNA here is from genome assembly GCA_016191425.1 of Chloroflexota bacterium. GTDB lineage: Bacteria > Chloroflexota > Limnocylindria > Limnocylindrales > CSP1-4 > UBA5189. Next base: position 82,321 of record JACPOR010000021.1, on the reverse strand, counting down.
CTCGGCAACGGGGATGGCGTCGGAGGCGGCGCACGCTTCGCGACTCTCGGAACCGAGGGTTCGACGGGGCCGAAACTGTTCTGCCTGTCGGGGCACGTGGCGCGACCGGGCGTCTACGAAGTGCCGTTCGGGACCACGCTCCGGGAGCTGCTCGAACTCGGCGGTGGCGTTCCCGGCGGCCGTGCCATCAGGGCCATCCTCCTCGGCGGGGCGGCCGGCGTCTTCGTGGGGCCGGATGCACTCGATGTCCCGCTCACCTTCGAGGGAACCCGGGCGATCGGGGCGTCCCTCGGTTCGGGAGTCGTCATGGTCTTTGATGAAGCGGCCGATATGGTCGGAACGCTACGCCGGATCGCCGCGTTCTTTCGCGACGAGTCGTGCGGACAATGCGTGCCGTGCCGGGTCGGGACCGTTCGCCAGGAGGAGTTGCTCGCGCGTCTGGCCGATCCCACTCCCGGGAAGGCGCCTCGATCGCGGGCCGATGAACTCGCCCTTCTCGCCGACGTGGGTCGGGCCATGCGCGACGCGAGTATCTGCGGTCTCGGGCAGACGGCTAGCTCGGCGATCGAATCGGCCTTCCGACAGCCAGAATTGGTGGGGCTGTGACCGCCGCGCATCGGCCGGGCGAGAGCCCGCTCCGGATCCCGGCGCCGCCCATGCCCCCGGCCATCGAGGCCATCTTCACGACCCCGCCCGCACGCGCCTCGCGGACCCCGGAGGCACCACCGGTCCAGGCCCCGGCGCCCGTCACCATCACCATCGATGGGATCGAGGTCTCCGTGCCGTCCGGCGTGACGATCCTCGACGCGGCCCGGGCCCAGGGTCTCGACCTGCCGACCCTCTGCTATCTGGAAAACCTCGCCCCGGTCAATGTCTGCCGAATCTGCGTGGTCGAAGTCACCGGGTCCCGGGTCCTTGTGCCGGCCTGCTCACGCAAGGTCGAAGCGGGCATGGAGATCCAGACCGAATCCGAGCGCGTCCGGCACTCGCGGAAACTCGTCCTCGAGTTCCTCGGCTCGTCCGTGGACCTGTCCCTTGCCGGCGAGCGTGAGCCGGATGGGGATCTGGCCCGCTGGGCGGAGCGCTACGGGGCGGATGCGTCGCGGTTCGGGCCGCCGTCGGAACCTGCGGCCGCCGGAGTTCGTGATGCGCACGAACCCGGACACCACCACGCGCCGGAGGGTGCGGAGGCGGCGTTCGCGACCAGCATCGCCCAACCGGTCAAGGTGGACAACGAGCTGTACGTTCGCGACTACTCGAAGTGCATCCTCTGCTACAAGTGCGTCGAGGCGTGCGGCGAGGACGCCCAGAACACGTTTGCAATCGCCGTCGCCGGGCGCGGTTTCGACGCTCGAATCTCGACCGAATGGGCGACTCCGCTCCCCGAATCGGCGTGCGTCTACTGCGGCAATTGCATCGGCGTCTGTCCGACCGGCGCGCTGATGTTCAAGTCCGAACACGACATGCGCGAGGCCGGCACGTGGGATGGGTCGGCCCAGACGGTGACCGAGACGATCTGTCCGTACTGCGGGGTCGGCTGCGTGCTGGACCTCCACGTCCAGGACAACACCATCGTGAAGGTCACCTCGCCGATGGACTCGTCTGTGACCGAGGGCCACCTCTGTATCAAGGGCCGCTTCGGCTTCGAGTTCACGAACGAGCGCCGGCGAGGCTAGCGGAGCGAGTGGAACCAGGGTCGGTGCCCCACGCGACGGCTCACAACACGCCCGTCGGGCTCAGGAGCCCGCTCCACTTCGAGATCCGCGGAAGCGGCCCGGACCTCGTCATGCTCCATGGCGGGGCCGGAGGGATCGCTGATCTCGCCGAGCTCCGGGAGCGCCTGGGCACGGGACGCAGGGTCATCTCGCCGGACCAGCGCGGGCACGGGCGCTCATCGGGAGAAGGCGAGATTTCCTATGCCGCCCAGGCCGTCGACACCGCCGCGCTGCTGGATGAGCTCAACGTTCGAAATGCCGATGTCCTCGGGTGGAGCGATGGTGGGATCGTGGGGCTACTCCTGACCCGGGATCGGCCCGACCTCGTAGGCCGGCTGATCGCAATCAGCGCGAACGCGGCCCTGAGTTCACGGCACGGTCCCGACCTGCGTCTCGAGGACCTGGGGCGGATCAGCGCTTCCGTCCTGTATCTGGCCGCCGACGCAGACATCGTTCCGCTGGAGCACACCGTCGCGATGGTCCGGGCGACGCCCGGAGCCCATCTTGCCATCGTTCCCGACGCCGATCACCACCTCGTCCTGAAGCGCGTCGATGAGGTTGCCGCGATCGTCGAGCGATTCCTGACCGGCTAGATCTTCCGGCTCAGGGCCCGCGCGGCTCAGGGCGGCGCAAGGTCAGGGCCCGCGCGGGTCAGGGGCAGGGCGGGTCAGGGGCAGTGCCGCTCAGGGCCCGCGCGGCTCAGGGCGGCGCAAGGTCAGGGCCCGCGCGGCTCAGGGCGGCGCAAGGTCAGGGCCCGCGCGGCTCAGGGCGGCGCAAGGTCAGGGCCCGCGCGGCTCAGGGGCAGTGCCGCTCCGGCGTGGGAGCCGGCCCGTCCGGCTCAGGGCCCGCGCGGGTCAGGGGCAGTGCCGCTCCGGCGCAGGAGCGCCTCGCATGACGCTCACATCGCCGCCGCATTCCAAGAAGGATTAGCGAGCCACACGATGGGCTGCATGGCTGCCTCAAGCCCAGGATTCTGCCGCAAATGGCGACTCCAAGGGCGCTCCCATGCCAAGCTAGGCATCAGTACTCGGGATGAGGGGCTTTGAATTGGTCGGCGCGATCTCATCTAAGCCTTCTTGGCATAAGGGCAGGCTCCCGCAGGCCACGAGGCCTACGGTGCGAGGCAGCGCCGAGAACCGCGGCCGCGATCGTCTCGCGATCCCGCACCGGTGCGATGCCCGCACCGAGGCGATGCCCGTCAGATACCCATCAGGTCGCGCAGGTCGATCCGGCCGTCGTGCGTATAGACGTTGAAGCCGTCGCCACGGAGGAATCCGACGAGGGTCACACCGAGACGGTCGGCCAGGCGGACGGCAAGATCGGAAGGTGCCGACACGGCGCAGATGATCGGGATCCCCGCCACGGCCGCCTTCTGGACGATCTCGAAGCTGACCCGGCCCGAGACCATGAGGATCCGATCCCAAAGCGGCAGCTCACGGGCCCTGACGCGCGAGCCGATCACCTTGTCCAGGGCGTTGTGCCGACCGACGTCCTCGCGGACGACGACCGGCCGCCCGTCCGTCTCGAACAGCCCGGCGGCGTGCAGGCCGCCCGTACGATCAAACGCCGCCTGCGCGTCGCGGAGCGCGATCGGGAGTGACAGGATCACCGAGCGGGCGACAACCGGAAGGCCCTTTGGCAATGGCTCGCAGCGAACCGCCACATCATCGATCGAAGCCTTGCCGCAGATCCCGCACGACGCCGTCGCGACGAAATTGCGACGCTCGGCGATGGCCGGGTCGAGCCTTCGCGCGAGTCGCACGAGGATGGCATCGTCTGGTTCCGCCATGAACCCGGGGTCTCCAATCTCAAAGCCCAGGACCTCATTGCCCTCGAGCAGTCCCTCCGTCGTGAGGAAGCCGATGGCGAGCTCCTCCTCGAAACCCGGCGTCCGCATCGTCACGGCCACGTTGACTGGCGTCTGGCGGGGACCGGCGGCGCGGATCTCGAGCGGCTCCTCACCAACAACAATGTCGTCGCGGACTTCCAGCTCGATCCCCCGCACCGCTACCACCTTGGTGCTCGTCACGTGTCGAGCAGGGAGGGCCGGATGGAGAGGAGCGGTCATGCTTCGAGTGTAGCCCGGCTCGGTTCCCAGGCCCTGGTCGATCCGGTTGATCGCTCCGAGAGGCTCACGACATCAGGTCCGGCGTCGTCCGATCCGGCCGAGGTGTGTGTCCTGGAACGACGTTGGGTATTTCAATCCATAGCCGAACGCGCGATCCATCCCGACATGGGCGATCAGGATCAACCCGGCCAGCGTCAGCGCGGGCGACGCGGCGGCGATACCAAGGCCGAGGACCAGACCGCTCGTCGCCCAGTTGTGCACGATGTTGTAGGTGATGGCCCCTGCATGGGGCCCCTGCCGGTAGCCGATCATCGAAAGGTCCGGAACGAGCAGGAAGAGGAAGAACAGGGGCCACGGTGCCTCGAGCCCGAGCCAGGCCAGGAAACCGCCAACCAACGCGGCGATTCCCTCGGCGCGCAGCCAGCGGCGAACCCATGGGGTCGTGGCCCCCAGATCGACCGTTCCCGAGGTTGAACCTTCAGCCACGCGCCTGCCCCGGCGTGGGCAGGGACCGGGGTGTCCAGCGGTCGGGGCCATCCTCGACCGGGACGTTCATTGCCTCCAGGAGGCGCCGCGAAGCCTCCGCGACTTCGCTGATGGCCGCTTCGAACACGGCAGCATCCCGGACGGACGGCTTGCGATGGCCGCTGACCTTCCGGACGTACTGGCGCGCGGCCGCCTCGATCTCACCGGTGGTCGTCGCCGTCTCTGCCCGACGGAGGGTCTTGATGCTTCGACACATGGGGTGCTCCTCTGTCAAGCCGCTGGCGGGAGGGTAGCGCGTCGGCTACGCTCGTGTCCGAACCATCAGGAGAGGGCTTGTATTGTCGACCCTGGGCATCATCCTTCACGCCGCTGTGTTCGTTCTGGGTGTGGCCACCGTGGCCAGGACCCTTCTCTCCGCGATCCGGGCATTCATCCTTCCCCGCGGGGCGCCGGACATGATCGTGGGGTTCGTCTTCCGTGAGCTGCGGCGCGTCTTCAACGTGTTTGCCCCGAAGCGCCTGCCCTACCGGGACCGGGATCGACTGTTCGCCTACTACGCGCCGGTGAGCCTGGCGACTCTCGAGGTGACCTGGCTCCTGCTCGTCCTGTTCGGGTTCTCGGCGATGTACTGGGGGCTCGGCGACCACAGCGCCGGCGACGCCATCCGGCTGTCGGGTTCGTCCCTCCTCACCCTGGGATTCGCGACTCCGAAGACGGGCCTGGAGACGGTGCTGAGTTTCATGGAGGCGATCAGCGGCCTCGGGCTCGCTGCGCTGCTCGTTGGCTACCTGCCGACGATGTACTCGGCGTTTGCCCGGCGAGAGTTGGAGGTGAACCTTCTCGAGGTTCGAGCCGACCGTCCGGCCTCGGCCACGGCGATGCTCAGCCGCTACCACCGCCTGGGCCGGTTCGATGTCCTGCCCGATGAATGGCGGCGCTGGGAGAGCTGGTTCGCCGATATCGAGGAGTCCCATACGACGCTCTCCGCCCTGGCGTTCTATCGGTCGCCTCAGCCGGAGCACTCGTGGATCGTGGCGGCAGGCGCCGTCCTTGATGCGGCCGCCCTGACGCGCTCGCTCCTCGATCTCCCCCGGGAGGTCCAGGCCGACCTCACCATCCGAGCGGGGTACATCGCCCTGCGCCGGATCGCCGACTTCTTCGGGATCAAGTACGACCAGGCGCCGCAGCGCTCGGACCCGACGAGCGTGACCCGGCAGAAGTTCGACGCGGTCGCTGCCGAGCTCGAGGCAGCAGGGCTTCCGCTTCGCGCCGACCGTGACGAGGCCTTCGCCGACTTCAACGGGTGGCGAGTCAACTACGATCGACCGCTGCTCGCCCTTTCGCGCCTGGTCCTGGCGCCGGAAGCACTCTGGAACGGGTGGCCGGAGCGCGACGAGTTCGGTCGCTTCGGACCGACACCAGGTGACGCGGGCTGAGCCCTCGGCCGATCCGCACCTGAGCTGATCCCGCCCGACACGTACCACGAGGGCCCTGGCGACGCGCCTGGGCCTTTGCCAGATCCTGGGCCGCGCGTCGTACCATCGCTTCCATGGACCGCTGGAAGACCATCGTCGAGCCGTTCCGGATCCATTCCGTCGAGCCGGTCCGGATGACGACGGTCCAGGAGCGCGAGCGCGCCCTCAAGACGGCGGGCTACAACCTGTTCAATCTCCACGCCGATGACGTCCTCATCGACCTGCTGACCGATTCCGGAACCGGGGCGATGTCGCGCGACCAATGGGCCGCCATTCAGCACGGCGACGAGTCATATGCCGGGAGCCCGAGCTGGTTCCGGTTCCTTGAGAGCGTGCAAGAGCTCTTCCCATTCAAGCACGTCATCCCGACCCACCAGGGCCGGGCGGCCGAGAAGATCCTGTTCTCGGTCATCGGCGGACCGGGCAAGGCGATCCCGAACAACACCCACTTCGACACGACCCGGGCGAACGTGGAATTCACGGGAGCGGAAGCCTTCGACCTGGTCATTCCCGAGGGTCGGGATCCGTCGGCGATCCACCCGTTCAAGGGCAACATGGACGTCGAGGCGCTCGACGCGTTCCTGACCGCGCGCCGCGGGTCTGTGCCGGTCGTCTTCGTCACGATCACCAACAACTCCGGTGGCGGCCAACCGGTGTCGCTGGAGAACCTTCACGCGGTCCGCGCGGTCTGCGACCGGCACAGCGTCCCGCTCTTTCTCGACGGCTGTCGGTTCGCCGAGAACGCCTGGTTCATCAAGCTCCGCGAACCCGGTCAGTGTGACCGCTCGATTCCGGACATCGTGCGCGAGATCGCGTCCCTCGCCGATGGCATGACGATGTCGGCCAAGAAGGACGGGCTGGCCAACATCGGCGGCTGGCTGGCGATGAACGACGATGCCCTCGCCGAGCAGTGCCGCAACCTGCTGATCCTGACCGAGGGTTTCGTCACCTACGGCGGGCTGGCCGGCCGCGACCTCGAGGCGATCGCACAAGGTCTTCGCGAGGTCGTTGACGAGGACTACCTGCGCTACCGGATCCAGTCCACGGCATATTTCGGTGAGGCATTGGCCGCGGCCGGCGTGCCATTGGTGCGGCCGTTCGGCGGGCACGCGATCTATCTCGATGCTCGCACCCTGCTGCCCCACATTCCGCCCCGCGCGTACCCGGGCCAGGCGCTGGCCGTGGCGCTCTATCGAGAGGGCGGCATTCGGGGTTGCGAGATCGGGACGGTCATGTTCGGGCAGCACCCGGATGGTTCCGAGACCGCGGCCGCAATGGATCTCGTGCGTCTTGCGATCCCGCGCCGGACCTACACGCAGAGCCACATCGACTACGCGATCGAGGTCGTCCGGTACGTGGCAGAGCGGGCCGCACTACTGCGTGGCATGCGGATCGTCCATCAGCCTGCCGCACTCCGCCACTTCACGGCGAGGTTCGAGCCACTCGCGTGACGGGACGCGAGGCGGACCCGCGGTTCGGTTCCGTGACGGAACCGCTCGCAGCAGATCCCCTGCCGCGACTGTGGTCGGCGAGAGTATCTGCCGCACGCATTGCGCTCGCTCCGGTTGGCCTGCGCGGCTTGCGCGACCTACGCGGCCTACGCGACCTACGCGGCCTACCCGGTCTATCCGGACCGATGACCGATGCTGCCTGCGAGTCAAGGTTCTGATGCGTCTGATGCGTCTGAGCCGTCGGATTGTGTGGCGGTCAACAATGCGACCGTTCGAGCCCTGATCGGCCCCCGGTTGGGCGGTGACCGTGACCAGCCGTCAAGGACCGTGCCGGCGGTGCGGGATCATTGACTCCTCGACAACGCCGGACGAGGCCAGGCCCTCGTCACCGCCAGGCGCCACCGCCAGGTTCCACCACGCGGCACCGTACCGCGGCGCCACTCTCGCCACGAGCCAGGCGACCTCTGGGCATCCTCCAAGAACGGGGCCCTCGACGCGCGTGATGCCGATACGCAAGTTGGAGTGCTGGCTCAGGTCCCTGGTACCGGCTCTAGCGTGCTTCCAGGTGGGAGATCTACAGGGTGCTTGGCTGGACCTGGGTAGACTGGTACGTCGACCGGGGCGCGGCACAGGACATCCGGGGCGTAGAGGTCGACGAGCGGCTCCGCCGACCCAAAGACGAAGGTTGGACATGTCGGCTGCACCCCTCCGGCAACCTCCTGGCCCTTGCCACTTCCAGCGAGGAGCGCCACGAGAACGGCCAAGCCCAAGGCCAGAGTCGGTACCGTTCGCCAACTCTGAACGATTCTATCCCTCAGCATGTGGCTGCCCCAGTTCTCTCCGCGGTGAAGGCATAGTAGTTGTTCTGCCAGACGGAGGTGTATGGACCGGCCGTCGCACTCTGGCTGGCACCAGAGGTCCAGTTGTTCCACGTTGACGTGGCGTCCTTAAGATTCACACCCGCCCAACTCACTTTGGCATCAGGGATAGAAGCGAGAATGAAATGCTTGGTGCACGAGGTCGCGGTCTTCACCTCGTTATAGGCTTTACGGCGAACCGGCTCCCGGTCCCGTCGCCGCATCCCAGGGGCTGCGCCTCCAGCCTTCCCCGGAGCAGCTGTCGGCACTTCCCTACTACGCCTTCCACCCGTTCGGCGTGGAGCAGCGTCGCGCCGACGTCATCCGACGAACGGCACGCGAAGCGCAACACCTGGAGACCTTCGCCGCTTTGCCTGGCGAGCGCGCCATGATCGGCCGATCCGCTGCCTCGACCCTCCAGGCATTACCCGGGATAGGCGCCTGGACGGTGGCCGAGGTCACGTTTCGAGCCCTCGGTGATCCCGACGCGGTGAGCGTCGGCGACTTCCATCTGAAGAACGTCGTCGCCTTTGCCCTCGCAGGCGAGCCTCGTGGGACGGATGAGCGGATGCTCGAGCTTCTCGAACCCTGGATCGGGCACCGCGCCAGGATCATTCGGCTTCTCGAGCTGAGCGGATTGACCCCACGTCGATTCGGCCCCCGATTCACGTCGGTTGATCGCCGCTCGATGTGAGTGGCCCGCGGCTGGAGTCGGGAACTCTGACGCGCGATCGCCGTCTGTGGGCCATGCGCAGACCGTCGATCATCACCTTGGCCCTCCTCGCCGGCATCCTGGCGGGTGGCTGTTCCGCAGACACATCGGCGGATCCCGGCGGTTCGGGAGCGCCGGGCACCTCCGCGGCGCCGCGGGGCAGTTCAGGTACCGAAACCGTGGAGGGCCGGACGTTCCTGTCGACCGAAGTTGAGGGCCAGACCCTCCTTGCCGGAACGCGCATCCGTCTCTCGTTCCAGGGCGGGACCGTCGGTGCGGATGCCGGCTGCAATTCGATGGGCGGGTCATATCAGATCCAGGGTGACCGACTTGTCGTGCCCCAGATGATCACGACCGAGATGGGCTGCGCGCTGGATCGTGCCGCGCAGGACCAGTGGGTCGCCGCGATCCTGAGCGGCTCGGCGATCGCACTCGACGGTGACGCACTGACCCTCACCGGCAACGGTATTCGGGTGACCCTGCTCGATCGTACCGTCGCCGATCCGGATCGCCCACTGCTCGGGACACCCTGGACCGTGGACGGGATCATCCAGGGCGACGCCGCGTCGAGCGTGCCCCTCGGGGCGACGGCCGTATTGACCTTCTCGAGCGGTCGCGTGGACGTTCAGGCCGGCTGCAACGCCGGATCCGCCGAGGCGGTGATTTCAAACGCCACGATCACGTTCGGGGTACTCGGCCTCACGAAGAAGATATGCGGCTCGGACGTCATGGAGCTCGAGCAATCCGTGCTACTGGCGCTCAATGGAGTGATCGGGTACCGGATCGAGGCCGATGCTCTGACGCTGACGAACGGCGCCGTCGGACTCACCCTTCGGGCCGCGCCGTGACCTCGGTCGATCGCTGAGGGCTCGCCGTGACCTCGGTCGATCGCTGAGGGCTCGCCGTGACCTCGGTCGATCGCTAGCGCGTGCGGAGCGCCTCGGCCATGGCCGCGAGGTGCGCCGGGGTCGAGCCGCAGCAGGCGCCGATGATCGACGCGCCGGCATCGCGAATCTGGATCGCGTAATCGGCCATCGCCGCCGGCTCGGCTCGATAGACGGCCATCATGTCCACGAGTTCGGGCATGCCGGCGTTCGACTTTGCGACCAGGGTTACGTCCGGTTCGGCGATCCGCATCTTCGTGATGACCGGGATGATCTCCGCGGGGCCGTTGCCACAATTCCCGCCGATCCCATCGGCACCCCATTCGGCCAGTGCGTGGACCGCTGCCTCGGGCTTGACGCCCATCATCGTGTGGCCGCGCGTGTCAAAGGTCATGGTCGCGATGACCGGGATCGATGGAGCAACCTGGCGAACACCGGCGATCGCCGCCCGGATTTCCTGAAGATCAGACATCGTCTCGATCCAGACGACATCGACGCCACCGGCGACCAGCGCGGTCGCCTGCTCGGCGAAGACATCGACCGCCTCGTCGAAATCGAGGGTCCCGATGGGCATCATGATCGAACCCGACGGCCCGATGTCACCCGCAACGAGCGCATCGGATCCCGCGGATTCCACCTCGGCCCGAAGCAGCAGCGCGGCCATCTGGTTGAACTCGGACACGCGGTGCTCGTTGCCATGGAGGCTCATCCGCAACCGGTTGCCCCCGAAGGTGTTGGTGAGCAGGATTCGCGAGCCGGCGTCGAGGTAGCCGCGGTGGATCCGACGGATGACGTCCGGCTGGGTCAGGTTCCAGAACTCGGGGGGGTCGCCGAACTGCAACCCTGACGCGAAGAGCATCGTGCCCATGGCGCCGTCGGCGATCGTCGTGGGGCCTGCCTTGATGATTGCGTTCCAGCGGGCACGCTGAAGCTCAGGCGGGACGGGTCCCGGGGGCCGTTCCTGTTCGGTCGTCTGGTCGGTCACGATCATGGGCTCCACGCAGTTCCGGTCAGGCGCCAGTGTCCCTCACGGAGCCACCTGCTGCCAGGAAGCGTGCCGCCGAGGGCGCACCGCGAGGCCGAGGACCGTCACCCCTGGGCTGACTCCTCGTTGCCATCTCGCCCGGCACCCATGCCGCCCGCGAGTGCCGCAGTGCCGTGAATGTCGGACCACGCCGCGACCGCATTCGCGAGGGCGATCGAGTCGGGACGGACGCCCAACCGGTCATCGAGCCCGCGCATGCCTGATCCAAGCTCGGCCAACCGGCCGCGATAGGCCGGCTTGTCACTGTTGGCACGACCGGTCGGCGGGTACACGTCGAAATAGCCGGTGGTGCTCACGACGATGGTCGTCGCGGGCGAGGTGAACGACGTTCTGGACATCTGGACATTCCGATCCGTCGCGCGCTTCGGACCGGCGAATGAGAGCCCGGCGATGGCGACTGGACACCCACCTTCGGGCAGGCGGATGATTTCGTCAAACGTGGCCATTCCGGTGACCCGGCCGGCTCGGGTTCCAGGAACATGGAACCGAGGCAGCCCGGTCCCACCCAGCCGGTCCGGCCCAGCCGGTCCCACCCATTGGAGAACGTGTCGTGCCGAGGTTCGAGAAGTCGTCACCGGAGCTCGTGGCACGATTCGGGGCAGCCCTCGATCGGAACGCGGGACCCGACATCACGCTGCGGCCGATGTTCGGCTATCCATGCGCGTGGATCGGCGGCAACATGCTCACGGGTCTCTTTGCCGAGCAGTGGTGGGTGCGCGTCTCCGAGCCGGACCGTAAGGCCCTGCTGGAGATCCCCGGCGCGCATCCATTCGAGCCGATGCCCGGTCGCTCGATGGGCCGTTACGTGGTCCTTCCAGCGTATGTCGCTGCGAGTGACGCCGACCTCGACGCATGGCTTGCGAGGGCGATCCTGTTCACCCGGACGCTCCCGCCGAAGAGGTAGATGGCTCGCTTGCCGTCACGGTCCCGTGAACGTGCTGGCACCGTTCGTACGTCGCTTGCCACCGTCCCGTGTGCGTGCCCTGTCGTCCCCGCGGACCGCGCCGAGGACCTGGCGACCCGGCCGCGGACCTGGCGACCCGGCCGCGGACCTGGCTGACTCCTCGCCGCGGACCTGGCTGACTCCTCGCCGCCTTCAGCCGACGGTCGGCCGCGTCATCACCGCCGGGTCGATCGCCGCGTCGAACTCGGCCGCGCTGAGGTATCCGAGAGCGAGAGCCGCCTCCCGGAGCGTCGTGCCCTCGTGGTGCGCCTTCTTGGCGATCTCGGCAGCCTTGTCGTAGCCGATCGACGGCGCCAGCGCGGTCACGAGCATCAGCGAACTCGCCACGTGCGAACTGATCCGCGCGACGTCCGGCTCGAGACCCTCGACGCAGAACTCGCGGAAGGACCGACAGCCGTCGGTCAGGAGTTCGATCCCGTGAAGGAGATCGTGGGCGATGAGTGGCTTGAAGACGTTGAGCTCGAAGTTGCCCTGCGAGCCGGCAAAGGTGATGGCCGTGTCGTACCCGAAAACCTGGACGCAGACCATCGTCAGCATCTCGGACTGGGTCGGGTTCACCTTGCCCGGCATGATCGAGGACCCCGGCTCGTTCTCCGGGAGTCGTAGCTCGCCCAGGCCGGCACGCGGGCCGGAACCGAGCCAGCGGATGTCGTTGGCAACCTTCATGAGGCTCGTGGCCAGCGTCTTGAGGGCGGCGGACGCGAAGACCGTGGCCTCCTGGCCGGCGAGAGCCTGGAACTTGTTCGGGGCAGTGACGAAGGGACGACCGGTCAGGTCGGCGATGCGACGGGCGACCCGGACGCCGAATTCCGGGTGCGCGTTCAGGCCCGTCCCGACCGCCGTCCCACCGAGCGCGATCTCGTACAGGCCAGGCAGCGCGGCCTCCAGCCGAACGATCCCGCCGTCGAGCTGCGCGACGTAGCCGCTGAACTCCTGACCGAGAGTCAGGGGAACGGCGTCCTGGAGGTGCGTCCGACCGATTTTCACGATCCCATCGAATTCGGCGCGCTTCGCATCGAGGGCATCGCGGAGGGAGCGAACGTTCGGAATCAGATCATCGACGATTGCCATCGCGACGGCCACGTGGAGCGCCGTCGGGAAGGTGTCGTTGCTCGACTGGCTGCGGTTGACATCGTCGTTCGGGTGGATCGGGCTCTTCCCGCCGCGATTCCCGGTTGCCAGCTCATTGGCGCGGCTTGCGATCACCTCGTTGACGTTCATGTTCGACTGCGTACCGGACCCGGTCTGCCACACCCGGAGCGGGAATTCCGCCGCGTGCGCGCCGCTTGCCACCTCGTCCGAGGCCCGAACGATGAGTTCGCGCTGGTCGGGCGCCAGCAGGCCCAGCTCTGCGTTCACCTCGGCCGCCGCCCGCTTCAGGATCCCGAAGGCGCGGATGATCCCCGGCGGCATCGTGTCGTGGCTGATCGCGAAGTGGTGGAGGCTGCGCTGGGTTTGGGCACCCCAGTGGTGCTCTGCGGGGACGTCGATGGCGCCCATCGAGTCGGACTCGGTGCGGGTAGTCCCGGTGGCGCGCTCGGCCTCATGTTCGCTCACTCGTTGAGTATGGCGCGCTCGCCGAGCGGCTGCGACCCAGCCCGAGATGTGGGGCAGTGACTGGCGAAGTGAGGGCGACGCGGCGTTCCTCTATGTCGAGGATGGACGGGCCGACCAGCGTCGGCGCCGAGCGTGCCGCCGCACCGGCGCCGCGGGCGCGACGAACAGACCCGAGCGCTGGTCAGACGACGTGCGACTCCCCGATGAGTTCGCCTCGGTCAAAGCGCTCGAGGCGCAGCGCGGCAACATCAACCGGGGGCGGTGTTCCGGTCACGAGGTCCGCGAGGATCTTCCCGACGATGGGAGCATGCTGAAATCCATGCCCTGAGAAACCGCCGGCCAGGTACAGCCCATCCAGACCCTCGACGGGGCCAAGGATCGCGTGATGGTCCGGGGTCATCTCGTAGAGGCCCGACCACTTGGCAACGATCCCTGCGTCCTCGAGCGAAGGCAGAACGGACACCGCGACGGGCAACAGTTCATCTGCGATCCAGCGGTCATCGACCGCGGTCTCGAACGTGACGACCGGGTCGCGCGGCGGCATGCCCATCAGGACACCCTCACCCTCCCGATGGAAGTAGAACATCGTTCTCGTATCGATCACCAGGGTGCGTCGCCCGGGGCTGCCGGCGAAAGGCGATGTCACCACGATGTGACGGCGCTCGGGGACGATCGGCAGTTCCACCCCGCAGGACCGGGCAAGGGCGGTTGCCCAGACACCGGCCGCGAGCACGACGATGGGTGCATCCATTCGGCCCGCCGTGGTTTCGACGCCGGTGACCGAGCTGCCATCCCCGGCCGTCACGATGGTCGTGACATCGACGCCGAGCCGGATGTCGACCCCGAGGCGCCGGGCAAGCGTCGCGTACCCGTTGGTCAGGCCGGACGGGTCCGCGATCCCATCGTCGGGTCCGAACGTTGCCCCGACCATTTCCTCCATGTTCAGGCCTGGCACGAGACCGGTGATGAACGCGGCATCAACCTCCTCGACGCGGGCACCCAGCGAGCGCTGCATGGTCGCGGCGGCGCGATGCTCGGACCACGCGGACGCGTCCCGGACGAGGAACAGGTAGCCGTCGACACTGAGGTCGAGCGGCAGCCCGTGCGTTGACGAGAACTCGCGGATCATGCGCACGCTCTCAAGCGAGAGTCGGACGTTGATCTCGCTCGTGAACTGGTGTCGAAAGCCACCGGCACAGCGGCCGGTGGACCCGAGGCCGAGTGCGGATTCGCGCTCGAGGAGCACGATCCGACCGGCTCGCGCCGCACCCAGGTGATAGGCGATGCTCGCACCCATGGCGCCGCCACCGACCACGATGACGTCGGCCCTATCCGTCATCCTCGAGAACCCGCTTCCTGCTGCATCCGTTCCATGGTGCCAGCACGACGGCGCGATTGCCGGGTGATTCCCGGTTGACCGCCGGCCACGTGCCGGCCACGTACCGGCACGGGCCACGGATCAGCCGAGGCGCGGGTTCCGAAGCCGAGTGCCCGGCACCGTCCCCGCCCGCAGGACGATGCGATCGAAGACGGCCGGCAGGAACCAGTGCAGGCCGTAGAGCCGGCAACCGAGGCAGAAGCCGGTCACGGCAAGGAGCGTCTGGAGTCCGGCAACCGCCAGAATCGGCGTCCAGAACCAGGGCTCGATCCCGCCGAAGTAGAGCACGAACCCGATCGCGACGAACGCAGCTCCGAGCGCCTGTGCGAACCGGGGACCCAGTTCCGGCTCCACGGCCGGCGGCGCGCCAAGGTGGAGGTTGCGCCGGATGGTCGGCCAGGGCCGGCCGAAGAGAAACCACTGGGTGCCGAGGGCGGCGCTTACGGCAAGGGCAATCCCCACCACCGCCGCAAGGAGCGGCTGGTCGATTGCAAACCCGAGGAGAAGCGTGACGGCAGAGAATGCGGCGCCGAACCGCTGGCCACGGGGATCGATGGTGCGAACGGTGATCACGGATGACACGGGAGTACCTCAGGGTGGAGATGGGCATCGGCCCGGCGCGGCGTCGAAGGGCGCGGCGATCAGGACCGTTGAGAAGCCGAGGTGCGGACCGAAGGACAGCCGGTGTCGGCCGTCGGGCTCAGGCCCGCCGGGTACAGAGGCAGCGGCCCGGGATACCCGTGGGGCGCGTCATCACGGCACAGTCTACGGGCGGTCGGGTGATCGCAGCAAGATGGACGATTCGGACGCGGGGCCTGAGCGTGCTGACCGGCCTCATGAGCCGAGCCCTGCTCGAACAAATGCGGCGTAGGACGGATCGATGGGTGACGAGAGACCGGGGGGACGGTCACCTCCGCCGGAGCGCGGATCCGCACCGGAGCGCGGATCCGCGTCAGGATCCTCGTCCAGGCCGAACCACTTGGCATCCGGTGTCTTGACCCCGTTGCCGGTGATCAGGGCCACGACCTCGTCGCCGTCGTTGATGATGCCCCGCCGCACCGCCCGCTCGAGGCCGGCGACCGTCACACCGCCCGCGGTCTCCGCGAACAGCCCCTCGGTCCGGCCGAGGCGCCGGATCGACGCGGCCGTGGCGCCGTCTGGGACGGCCTCGATCGATCCGCCGGTGCGGCGTGCCAGCGCGAGCGCATACCCTCCGTCCGCCGGAGAGCCGATGGCCAGGGATCGAACGATGGTGTCGGGTGCACGAACGGGCTGGATCTCGTCAGTTCCGTCGGCGAACGCCTGGGCGACGGGCGAGCACCCGTCGGGCTGGGCACCGATGAACCGGACCGGCTTCTCCTCGACGAGACCCGCATCGACCAGGTCCTCGAAGCCACGAGCGACCTTGGTGAACAGGCTCCCCGAGGCAATCGGGGCCACGAGCACGTCCGGAAGCCGCCAACCGAGCTGCTCGGCCACCTCGAAGGCCAGCGTCTTGCTGCCCTCCGAGTAATACGGCCGCATGTTCACGTTGACGAAGGCCCAGCCCTCCTCGTCCGCGATTTCCAGGCTGAGGCGGTTGATGTCGTCATACGTGCCGTTGACCGGCACCACCGTCGCGCCGTAACTGAGCGCGTGATCGACTTTGGCCGGTTCGAGGTCGGCCGGAACGAACACGACGGCACGCATGCCGAGAGCGGCTGCCGCCGCTGCCGTGGCACCGGCGAGGTTGCCGGTAGAGGCGCAGGCGAGGGTATCGAACCCGAAGTCAACGGCGCGCGCCGCAGCGATCGCCACGACGCGGTCCTTGAACGAGAGCGTGGGATTCCGAGTGTCGTCCTTGAGACGCAGCCGACCGCTGCCGAGGCCGATCTCGGACGCGAGCCGATCAGCACGGATCAGCGGCGTGGACCCGACGGCAAGCCCGCGCAACGGCACGGATTCGACTGGCAGCAACTCGAGGTAGCGCCAGATATCGGGACCGCGAGCCATGATGGCCGCGCGACTGACCTGGGCCCGAATGACCTCACGATCCAGGACCACCTCGAGCGGCCCGAAGCACGCCTGGCATACGAAGTTCGGCCCGGTGACCTCGGCCCGCTGGCAGTTTCGGCAGCGCAGGCCGACGATCCGCGGGCGATCGGCGGCGGCGTTGGAGCTTTCGGCGCGCCGCAGGGTAGCTGTGCTCTGTGCCCCGCCCGCCGCCGGCTCGACCGGCTCGACCGGCTCGACCGGCGCGGCCATCATCGACCAGGCCCGGTGGCGGGAGTCGGTGGTGCTCGTTTCGGTCGTCATGGCTGAACTCCTGGTCGGTGGGCGCGCCCGTGGGTCGCGCTGTCGGCGAACCTGCCTGACCGAGGAGTGGCCGGAAAAACAAGAAACCCTTCCTGCGCGGAAGGGCGATCGGGTGATCCCTATCTCGCAGGCGGTTGTCCTGCCCGGAATTGGCACCTTGTCGACGTCACCGTCGCCAGGTTGTCGTGGTATCCACGGGCCGGTCCCTCCACCACTCTCGATAGGCTATTCAGTTGTGCCGCGCATGGTACGGGCCTTCAGGTTGTAGCGTCAAGCAAGGCCGATTGTGGCGTCAACCATGCCAGGCTAGACTCGGGCCGTGCTTCGCGAAGCCCCCAGGACCTCGTTCGATGGCCCCGTTGATCTCCGGTCCGACACCGTGACCAGGCCTTCCCGGGGCATGGTCGCGGCCATGGCGGCCGCGGAAGTCGGTGACGACCAGTACGGCGAAGACCCGACCATCAACCGGCTCCAGGATCGGGTCGCCGAGTTGCTCGGCAAGGAGATGGCGCTCTGGTTCCCGACCGGGACCATGGCCGATCAGGTGGCCCTCCGAGCGCTGACCCGTCCGGGCGACGACGTGATCGTTTCGCGGGAGAGCCACGTCGTCTGGCACGAGGTGGGCGGTGGCGCCGTCAACGCCGGCGTCCAGTTCACGGAGATTGGTACTGCCGGGGTCTTCACGGCCGCTCAATTCATCGCCGCGATCAAGCCGCAGGACCACTTCCTGTACCCCGGGACCTCGCTGGTGTCCGTCGAGGACACGCATAACCGAGCCGGCGGTGTCGTCTTTCCCGCCGCCGAGGCGAGCGCGATCTGCGAAGCCGCGCGGGAACATGGGATCAACTCCTTCTTGGACGGCGCCAGGCTCTGGAACGCGGCCGTGGCAAGCGGTCGGAGTCCGATGGCCGTCGCTTCGCCATTCGATCTCGTGAGCGTCGCCATGTCGAAGGGCCTCGGAGCCCCGGGCGGCTCGCTCCTCGCGGGGCCGCGCGATCTGCTGCCGCGACTCCGCCGATTTCGGCGCATGTCGGGCGGCGCGATGCGTCAGATCGGCAGCTTCGGGGCTGCGGGCCTGTATGCGCTCGAGCACAACCTCGACCGCCTGGCCGAGGATCACGCCAACGCGCGCCACATCGCCGATGTGCTCGCCGGGACTCGAAACGCGCGGATCGATCCAACCACGGTCCGCACGAACGTCGTCGTGTGCCATCTCCGTGAAGACGGCCCGGACGCCGCCATGGTCGTCGCCCGGGCGCGCGAGCGGGGCGTCCTGCTGAACGCCCTTGGCCCGAGGACGTTGCGGGCCGTGACCCACCTTGACGTTTCGCGCGAGGCCTGCGATCGAGCGGCCGGGCTTCTCGCGATGGTCATCGACGCCGGACCAGGCCGCGCTGCATCGGGGGCGCGAAGCGATTAGCCTTTCGCCCATGCGATCACTCTTGCTGTGGATGGCGCGGAACACGTGGTTGCGCGACCGATTGCCGAGGCTCTGGTTCGCCAGGCGTGCCGTTCGCCGGTTCATGCCCGGCGAGGACCCGGAGAGCGCGCTCGCGGCCGGAATGCAGTTCCAGGTCGCGGGGATCGGGTCGCTGTACACGCGCCTCGGCGAGAACCTGACGAGGATCGACGAGGCCGACGCCGTCGCCGCCCACTACCTCGGAGTCATGGACCAGCTCCGGGAACGCCGGCTCGACGGCGAGGTCAGCGTGAAGCTCACCCAGCTCGGCTTCGACCTCGACATCGAGCGCACCTTCGGACACGCGGCGGGGCTCGCTTCCAGGGCTGCCGAACAGGGCAAGACGCTGTGGGTGGATATGGAGGGCAGCGCCTACGCCGAAGGCACCATCGCCTTCTATGAACGACTCAAGGCCGTCCATCCGAACATCGGAATCTGCCTGCAGGCGTATCTCCGACGAACCGCCGCGGATATCCAGCGGCTCCTGCCCCTCCAACCGGAAATCCGGCTGGTGAAGGGTGCCTACGCCGAGCCCGCCGACATCGCCTATACGACGCGCCACGACGTCGACGCGAACTACCTCGCCCTGTCGGTTGCGATGCTCGAGGCGGCCCGGGCGGGCACGCCGATCCGGATCGGGCTCGGGACGCACGACGTACGGCTCATCGAGCAGGTTGCCGAGCACGCAACCGCGCTCGGGTTGTCGCGAACGTCGTTCGAGGTCCAGATGCTCTACGGAATCCGGACCGACCAGCAGCATCGACTGAGCGCCGCCGGATATCGCGTTCGAACCCTGATTGCGTACGGCGAGGCCTGGTATCCGTGGTACATGCGGCGGCTCGCCGAGCGCCCGGCCAACGTGCTCTTCGCCCTCCGCCAGATTTTCGGGTAGCCGCGAGGGCGTTCCCGGCCCCGGCGTTCGCGGCGCCGCGCCGTACGTACCGCGCACGTCGTTGACGAACGCTGATGTCGGATTGATGAATGAGCTCGATCAGCCCATGGAGTATCCGGTCGATAGGTCCGCGGAATCACGGCTGGCGCGGTCGGACAAGGTTCGACCCCCGCCGAGACCAACCGGGGCCGCCGAGACCAACCGGGGCCGCTCGGCTCATCGATCCGCTCGGCTCAGCGATCCGCTCGGCTCAGCGATCCGCCCACAGGACGTTCGTGATGATCTGGTCGCCGAGACAGACCGGGGCCGTTCGGCTCAGCGATCCGCCCACAGGACGTACGTGATCACTTGCTCACCGTCACCGAGATCAAGGCTGTAGACGGCCTCATGGCCCCCGCTGGTCACGGCCACGAGCCGACCCCAGGAGCCGTCAACCTCGGGCACGTCCGCTCGGCCGTTCGATCCGGTGGTCGCACCGACCGTGGCGGTGCTGTCCAGGTGCCCGTAGATCAAGCCGAGTTCGTCAAAGTCGTGCTGATTCGGGTGTTGGTTCGTGCTGGGATCGTTGGTGTAATCCATACACGTTTGAAGGTTCGGGTTGCTGAAATTCGTATCCTGATGGTCCAGCCCCAGGGTGTGGCCGACCTCCTGGCACATGACGAGATTTCGCCAGGCGTCCGTGTTGTAGGTCGACGTCTGGAAGTACGTGTCGTTGACCTTCACGGTCCCCTTGGTGATGTGAGATCCGGAGATCCAGACTTGGGCAACCCCGAGCCAGCCGGAGTTTCCGTACTTCGAGTTGCAGACCTGAACCGTGCCGGTGGACGCACTGCAGAGCTTCTTCACCGCGGTTCCGGGAACGATCACCGTATCGAGAACGCTCGACGCGCTCCAGTCGGTGGATGTCGTCGCGAGGTACGAATGCCAGGGGTCGGTGAGCCTGTCACCCAGCTTGAGGGTGAAGGGATTCGCTGTGCGCGCCCAGTGGTAGCCACCCCAGGAATTGCTCGCCGACACTGAGGTCGGCACGATGAGTGCGACGGCAAGACCGGCGGCGAGCAGAACTGCTCGGCGGGGAGCACGGGACATGGACGCGACCTCCAGGTTCGGCAGGCAGACCGCCGAGGTGCGTTTGAGCATACCCTTCCGCTACGGCTTTGTTCCAGCCGTCCGCGAATCCATGGTGCGTGGTCGCACCGCCTCTCCGAACCGAAAACCTCGACGGGATTGATCACCTGGATCTTGCGTTTGACAGATGAGCCGATACCATTCCTGAGTCGATACCATTCTCGAACGGATCCCGCTGCGTTCGGTCACATGGTGTCAAATCCATTCGCCGTCACGTTGGAGCCCCGATCGATGAAGATCCGCGATGCGAACCTGGAAGAACTCGCCCCAAAGCCACGCAAGTCCCGCGTCCTCACGGCACGCCAACTTGCCGCGCAGAGGCGGGACCAGGCGATCCAGAAGACGCTCAACGAGATTGCGGTCGGTCCGCTGTCCGGAATCAAGAAGATCGAGCTGGAAGGCAACGAAAAGCTGATGACGATTCGCCTCGCTGTGGCCCGCCAGATCGCGGCCCATCCGGCGGCGATCAACATGGGCGTTCGCGGGGGAGCGATCTACCTGAGCCGTTCCCCCATCCCCGGTGGTCGAGGCGGACGGCCGCGCAAGAACGCCTGAACCGGCCCAATCTCCGGCGCAGGTCCCTCGAGCCGCCGGGAATCAGCCTGCTTCCGGTCGCCCTCGAACAGCGGCATCCCCGTTCCGTGGCGATAGAACGGCCGCGTGTCCGGTGACAGCGGCGTATTGCCGATGATCAGGTCGGCCGCCTTTTCCGCGACCATCATCACGGGCGCATAGATGTTCGCGTTGGTGACGTAGGGGAACACGGATGCGTCGACGACGCGGAGACCCTCGATGCCATGGATTCGCATCGTCAACGGATCGACGACCGAGAGCGGATCGATTCCCATCCGGGCTGTGCATGATGGATGGAGCGCAGTCTCACCGTCCCGGGCCACCCAATCGAGAATCTCGGCGTCCGTTTCGACCGCCGACCCGGGCGATACCTCGCCCCCATTGAATCGGTCCATGGCCGGCTGCTCGAGCAGGGTCCGGGCGACCCGGACAGCCTCGACCCTGGACCCGCGAGCATCGGAGTACATGGGCCCAACATGAACCTGGTACCCGTGACCGCTCGTCGGGGCCGACCCATCGTATCGAATGGCGAGCGGCAGGAAATGGAACATGAGATTCGGGTAGGCGACATCCCCGTTGCTGCGAGCGAAACCACCACCTTCGAAGTGGTTCGTCGCACCGGGTCCTCGACGCAGGAACAACCACTGGAATCCGATCCACGGACGACGCCACTTCTCGAGCGACGGTTGCATCGAGACGGGCAGTTTCGAGCGATACTGGACATACACCTCCAGATGGTCCTGGAGGTTCTCCCCGACACCCGGCAGGTCGGCCACAATGGGGATACCCAGGGCGGCCAATGCCGCGGCGTTGCCGACACCCGACAGCTGGAGCAGTTGCGGCGTGTTGATAGAACCGCCCGCAAGGATGATCTCGCCGGCTTCGATGGTCTCCGTCCCACCCCCCTGGCGTTCGATCTCGACGCCCGTTGCCCGCCGGCCGTCGAAATGGATCTTCGTGACGAATGTGCGGGTCCGGATCTTCAGGTTCCTGCGGCGCATGATCGGGTGCAGGTACGCGCGGGCGGCCGAGATCCGTCGACCGCGCCGGATGTTTCGATCGAACTGGGCGAAGCCCTCCTGCCGGTAGCCGTTGACATCGTTGGTGAGCCGATGCCCGGCCTGCTGGACCGCCTCGAAGAATGCCTCGAACAGGGGGTTGGTCGCCGGGCCGCGCTCAAGGGGAAGCGGACCGCCGTGACCTCGCCAGGGATCATCCGGCGCGGCGGCCAGCGTGTCCTCCATCCGCCGGAAATACGGCAGGCAGTGGGCGAAGTCCCAGGTCGCCATGCCGGGAGCGGCCGCCCAGCGTTCGTAGTCGAGGGGATTGCCACGCTGGAAGATCATCCCGTTGATGGATGAGGACCCGCCGAGAATCCTGCCGCGGGCATGGTAGATGCGCCGGCCGCCCATGAACGGCTCGGGCTCCGACTCGTACTTCCAGTCGTAGAACGAGCTGCCGATGGGAAAGGCGAGCGCGGCCGGCATGTGCACGAACACGTCGAAGCGCCAGTCCGGGCGTCCGGCCTCGAGGACGAGCACCCGCGTCCCTGGGTCGACGCTCAGGCGATTGGCGAGGGCGCTACCGGCCGAACCGCCGCCGACGATGACATAGTCGAATCGTTCTCTGGGCATGCTGCGATGCTATCGCGCGATCGCGTGGGCGTCGGCGCGGTCCCACCAACCGGGCCCGGGGTTCGTCGACCCGCCCCAACGTCCCCTTGCGGCGGGCTCGAAGTACGGTCGACGGGGAAGCGGATTCACAAAATGCGTTCGCGTGTCAGCATGCGTCGGTCATGAACAACTCAGCAAACCCTCATCGAGCCCAGGCACCCTCCAGCCATGGACAGTAAGGCGCCCGTGGATGATGAGGTCCCCCTGGAATTCGACGGGCCCCTGCCCGAGCGTCCGCGCGGCCGCCGCGCGCGAGGCCCGCTTCGCGGGCGCGTGACCGCGTTCGATCCGCTGACGCGGCGACTTGCGATCGGCGCGGGTATCCTCGCGCTCGTGGCGCTTGGCCTGACGACCTGGAAGGGTTTCTTCTCGACGGCCTCGGCGTGTCAATCCCGCGCCTGGGATGCTGCCCCGGTGGCTGGCAGCCTGCCCATCGGCTGGACGACGAGCGCCACGCAATTCGACCCGAACCGCCTTTCCCTCACGCTGGTCGGCCCGGCGCCGGTCGACCAGACAAGCTCCCAGCCGGTGATCTATGCCACGGTCTCCTGCTTCGCTGACGATGCGGCCGGAGCCGTATCGAGATCCCGGGATGCCGCGGCCGCCGAGGGGCAGACCGTGTCGTTACGGACCGATCTGGGTGACCAGGGTTACACGGCGCTGACGTCGTCGGGCGTCAGCTACATCGAATTCCGTCGAGGTTCCGTCGTCGTCGCGATCGCCGCGTCGGGTGCCGCGACCTCAGCCGACGTCGAGGCCATGGCCACTGCGCTTGACCGGCAACTCGGCGGGACCGCATCGGCGGCCACGCCTCCGGCGCAACCCTCGCCCACCGATGCGGGGCCGTCGACCAACGCCCCGACACCGGGCCCCTCCGCGTCCACGGCGGCCCTGCCATCACCCGCCGTGACGGCCCCGGAACTGGAGGCGATCCTTCCGGCGACGATCGGCGGTGTGCCGCTCACGATCAACAGCGCCACCGGCAGCTCAGTGCTCGGCACCGACCCCGGGAGTCGGGCGATCGCGGCCGCGCTCGACACCGCCGGAATCCCGATCGATGATTTCCACGCCGCCGAGGCATACGACCCCGGCGGCACCATCGACCTCTCCATCGTGGCCTTCCGCGTCGTGGGCATGCCGGTGGACGACCTCCGCAAGATCGTGCTCGAGACGTGGCTGGCGGGGAACGGCACGGGTGTGACCACGAAGACGACGACCCTCGGTGGTCGTTCGGTGACGCAGGTCGACTACGGTGACGGGGGAACGACCCCGTATCTGGTACCGAGCGGCGACGCCGTCCTCGTCATCAATACGACGAGCCCGGATCTCGCGGCGGAGGTCCTGGCCACCCTTCCGTGACAGCTGCCGCGGCGCCGGCCGGCCGGGCCCGGTCTGGGCGCGGTCATGGCGCCGTCAGGGCGACGTCAGTTTGACGCCAGTGCGCGGTCAGTGCGCGGTCTGGGCGGTCAGTGCGACGTCGGTAGGCGGAACCAGAAGGTCGTCATCGCCTCGTCGGAGGCCGCGCCGACACGCCCGCCGGCATCTTCCACGAGGCGCCTGACGATGGCGAGGCCGATGCCGGCACCGCCGAGATCACGCGCCCGGGACTTCTCGACCCGGTAGAACCGCTCCCAGACCCGTGGCAGGTCGTCGGGCGGGATCGGCGAGCCCGTATTCGCAACCCGGACCAGCACGCCGTCGGGAGCGCTTGAAGCCTCGACCCGGACCATCCCGCCCGCCGGTGTGTATCGAGCCGCATTCTGGAGCAGGTTGGCCATCACCTGGGCGAGTTCATCCTGCCGTGCCTGCACCACGAGCCCTCCGGCGGCGTCAACGCGGAGGCCAATGGACCGGCGGGCCAGGGTCGGGGCGGCAAGCTCGGCTGCGGCACGGACGATGGCGCCCACGTCGACGGCCGTCGGCTGTGGCCGCTCGCCCTCGGCACCGGCCAGGATGTCCAGAGAAGCCGCCAGCCGCCCCAACCGATCCACCTCCTCGCGGAGCGAGTCGAAGATCGCCGGATCCGGGGGCAGGACGCCATCCCGCAGTGCCTCGAGATAGCCCTGCAGGTTCGTCAAGGGTGTGCGGAGCTCGTGCGATGCGTTGACGACGAACTCCCGACGAAGCATTTCCTGCTCCTCGAGGCGATCGGCCATGGTGTTGAACGCCGTCGCGAGGGACTGGACCTCATGCGGACCACCGTCGGGGACCCGTACAGTCAGGTCGCCGGCCGCGACCTGTTCAGCGCCGCGAGCGACCCGCTGAATCGGCCGGGCGATCATCCGGGCGAAAACCGCCGCCATCGCGACGGCCACGACCGCGGCGATCGCAAGTGCGATCCCGAAGACGACGCTGACGCTGGCATCGAACATGGCGTTGGCGTCCTCCACGGTATCGCCGGCCGCAACCATGAGCGCGGCGAACGACTCGGCCCCAACCCGCAGGACCCCCACCGCGACGACCGCCACCCCGATCGCCGCCACCGTGAGTGCCGCGAGGGCGATGCGCGCCGCGATACCGTGTCCGAACTTCACGGCGTCGCATCCAGTCGCTGGACCGCTGCCGCCGCCCGATACCCCGCTCCGCGCACGGTCGCGACGAATCGGGGCGATGCGGGGTCATCACCCAGCTTCTCGCGCAACCGCTTGACATAGACATCGATCGCCCGATCGGTGATCTCCGCCTGACCGACCCCGTGGATCGCGTCGAGGAGTTGGTCGCGGCTCAGGATCCGCCCATCCGACGCGAGCAGGGCCGTGATCAGACGCAGCTCGAGCACGCTCAGCGCCACCACGCGTCCAGCGACCGTGACCGTGTGCCGGGCGACGTCAACCTCGAGATCGCCCGAGACGTATCTGACGTCCGGATGAATGGCATCGCGGCTGTCGCGCTCCGTACGTCGAAGGATCGTCCGGATGCGGGCCACCAGCTCCGCGGGCGAGAAAGGCTTGGGGAGATAGTCGTCGGCGCCTTCCGCGAGGCCCTGGATACGGTCGCCCGTCGAGGTCCTTGCCGACAGGACCAGGATCGGCACGTCGCCGATCGCACGCGTTCGCCGGATGACCGCCATGCCGTCCACTTCCGGCAGCATGAGGTCGAGGACCACGAGGCGAGGCATCTCCTCCTCGATGAGCCGCAGGGCCGTTCGTCCGTCGCCCGCCGTGACCACCCGGAACCGTTCGCGCTCGAGGTACGCGCGAACGAGCGCGACGATCTTCGGATCGTCGTCCACGACGAGGATGGGGGCGGGCGGGCGGCGAGGCATCAGGGCGATCATCGCCCGGCAAAGCCTGCGCGACAACCGTGACGCCCCGGTGACTCTCGTCCTCGGGCTGTCGTTGGGCCGCGGGCGGTCTCCGTGGCGTTCCCGGCATCCGGCGGGGTGGCCAGGCGACCTGCAGCCTCCCGGCCGCTGTCGCGTCGCACTCGCTGGTGGATGCGCCGACAAGGCGGCCCGTAGAGGGGCTTCGCGGGCGGCACGCTCGGCCGCATATCATTCGCCGCAACCTGCAAGCCCGCGCCCATTTCAGCGAGGCTGCAGGCATGGACGAGGGATCGACGTGGCGGACCCAGCTGCCTACGAACGCCGGTCGCGGGCATGACGGAATCGGCCGTCACTGATCCGACGACGGCGTTGCTGGACGTCGAAGGCCTGACCAAGCGGTATAGCGGCCTCGTTGCGCTGTCGGAGTACGAACTTCGGCTTGCGCCCCACTCGATCCACGGTGTCATCGGGCCGAACGGTGCAGGCAAGACGACCCTGTTCAATCTCCTTTCGGGCATGGTGCAGCCAACGGCCGGATCGATTCGGTTCGGGGGCGTCGACATCACGGCGCATGCGGCACACGACGTCGCGCGGGCCGGCATCGCGAGGACGTTCCAGAACATTCGGTTGTTTGGGGATATGACGGCCATCGACAACGTCAAGGTCGCCGTCCAGCAGCGACTGCCGATCAGTCTCGCAATGACGCTCATCTCCTCGCCCTCATATCGCCGGAACGAAGCCGACGTGACGGAGCACGCCCGCCCCATCCTCGATCGCATGGGTCTGGGCGCCATGGCGGATCGCCAGGCCTCGAGCCTTCCCTACGGTGACCAGCGACGCCTGGAGATTGCGCGAGCCGTCGCAACCAACCCGAGGATCCTGCTTCTCGATGAGCCCAACGCTGGCATGAACCCGACCGAAACGGCCGAGCTCCTCGACCTGATTCGGCGTCTTCGCGATGAGTTGGGCCTCACCGTGATCCTGGTTGCTCACGACATCCCCCTCGTCATGGGCCTTTGCGACCGGATCCAGGTCCTCAACCACGGGGAATTGATCGCGGACGGGCCACCCACGACCGTCCGGAACGACCCCGATGTGATCACCGCCTATCTCGGACGGGCGAGCGATGCTTGAGCTCGTCGACCTCCACGTTGCGTACGGCAACATCCGGGCCCTTCGGGGGATTTCCATGCGTGTCGAATCGGGCGAACTCGTCGCCCTCATCGGCTCGAATGGCGCCGGGAAGTCGACCACACTCAAGGCGATTTCCGGCCTGCTCCGCCCCACCAGCGGGCGAATCCTGTTCGAGGGGGAGGACATCTCACGCGCTTCAACGGACCGGATCGTCAGCCTGGGGATCTCGCAGTGTCCCGAGGGACGGCGGGTCTTCGCCCGACTTACGGTCCGCGAAAACCTCCTGCTGGGTGGGATCACGCGACCGATGTCCGAGGTGCGAAGCGACCTCGCCAGCACCACGGAGCTGTTCCCTCGCCTCGGCGAACGCATGGGCCAGGTTGCCGGCACGCTGTCTGGCGGGGAGCAGCAGATGCTCGCGATCGGACGGGCCCTCATGAGCCGACCGCGCCTGCTCATCCTGGATGAGCCGTCGCTCGGCCTGGCCCCACTGATGGTCGAGCGAATCTTCGAGGTCATCGACGGCCTCAAAGATCGCGGCCTGACGATGCTCCTGGTGGAGCAGAACGTGCACCATGCCCTCGATTCGGCCGACCGGGCCTACGTCCTGGAAACCGGCACGATCACCCTCGAGGGGCCCGCAGACATGCTTCGGCACGACCCCGAGGTCGAACACTCCTACCTGGGTCGCTGACATGGACGTCTATGTCATCCAGCAGATCGTCAACGCGCTGAGCGCGGGGAGCCTCTACGCTCTCATGGCGGTCGGGCTCGCGTTGATCTTCGGAATCCTGCGCCTCATCAACTTCGCTCATGGCGACGTGATGATGGTCGCGGCCTACCTCGCCGCGTTCTCGCTGTTCGCCGGCCTGCCGCTGCCGGTGGCGCTCGGGATCATGGTGGGTGGCACGGTGCTGATCGGCCTGGCCATCGAACGCATCGCCTACCGGCCGATCAGGGGCGGGCCGGAAGTCGCGATGCTCCTGACGTCGTTCGCGGTGGGCCAGATCCTCCAGAATGGGACGCTTCTCCTGACACGCCTCGCGAGCCAGCCGATCCAGATTGCCTTTCCGACCCCGGATGTCCTCCAAGGAGTCGTGGCAATCGGCAGGGTGACCATCCCCAAGGTGAATGTCGTCGGCTTCGGGAGCGGCATGGTCATCCTCGTCGGCGTGATGCTCTTCCTGACGCGAACCCGAACGGGCCTCTCGATGCACGCCGCGGCCGACGACCTCCCGGCCGCGCAACTGGTCGGGATCAGGATCAACCGGGTCGTGGCCGCAGCCTTTGCCCTGTCGGCGGCGCTCGCTTCGGTCGCCGGGCTGCTCTACGCATCCCAGGCGGGCCAGATCAATCCATACCTTGGATTCACCCCGGTCCTGAAGGCGTTCATCGCCGCGGTAATCGGCGGATTTGGCAGCATCCCGGGCGCCGTCGTTGGCGCGTACGCGCTCGGATTCCTCGAAGTGATCCCGACTGCGCTCGGGGGCATCGCGGACATCCTCCCCGTAGGGGCCGTGTCACCGGAGATCGACGATCTCCTCCGCACAATCTTCCCGAGCGCTCTCGGCAGCTACAGGGACGCGATCGTGTTCCTGTTCCTGATCCTGATGCTCCTCTTCCGCCCAAACGGGATCCTGGGCGGCGGCGCGAGGGAGGATGTTCCGTGAGCGCACTGCGGATCCCGCGCCGAACCCTCGTTCTGCTCCTGGCCGCGAGTGGCACCCTGGCCCTGCTGCAGCTGTCCGGACTTGCGTTCTGGCAAGGGCTCGCGATCAACTTCGCGATCTTCATCATCCTCGTTCAGGCCCTGAACATGGCGAGCGGCTTCACCGGTGTCTTCTCGCTGGGTCACATCGGGTTCATGGCCATCGGTGCCTATACGTCGGCGATCCTGACGCTGCCACTGGCGACCAAGTCGGAATATCTCCCCAACCTGCCCGGCTGGCTGGCGGGTATCCACCTGGACGTCGCGGTCGGACCGCTGCCCGTCGGGTTCTTCGCCGCCACGCTCGTTGCCGGCCTGGTCGCCATGGTCGTGGCGGGCCTGGTCGGCGCAGTGCTGATGCGGCTGTCGGGGCACTTTGTCGCCGTAGCCACGCTGGGCTTCCTGGTGATTGTCCGGGTCGTCCTCTTCAATGCCGACGACATTACCCGCGGATCGCGCACCTTCTCGAACGTGACGCCATACACGAACCTGTGGTGGGCGTGGGGCTGGGCGGTCATCGCGATCTACGTGGCCTGGCGCGTGAAGTTCTCCGGACTTGGCCGAGCGATGTTCGCCCAGAAGGCCGACCGCTGGGCCGCCCGGTCCATCGGTATCTCCATCCTCCGGCCCAGACTCATCGCCTTCGTGGCGGGCGCGTTCCTCAGCGCGATTGCCGGATCCCTGTACGCGCATTTCATCACGTCGTTCTCCCCGACCGTCTTCTACTTCGATCTGACGTTCAGGGTCATCACCATGCTCGTGGTGGGCGGGATGGGCTCGGTGAGCGGCGCGGTCATTGGAACGGCGCTCGTACTGGCACTTGCCGAAGCCCTACGCCGGATCGAGGGGGCAACCCTCCTCTACGGTCTCGGCGGGATCTTGCTGGCCGTATTCTTCATCGCCGTGATCATCTTCCGACCCAGCGGGATCATGGGTCAGCGCGAGGTGGATCTGGATCGAGTGTTGGGGTGGCGACCGCGGTGGCGTCGCGGGCGTCCCGATGCAGAACCCTCACGACGGGGTTGACTGGTTCCCGACGCATTCGGACCCGGAGACCGCTGCAGACCGGCCTGCGGCGGTCAGGCTTTCGCTGTCTTCCTCTGGCGGTGCAGGAAGCCAGGAATCAAACCGCCCCCGGCGAAGTCGTAGGAACGAAACCGCCCCCGGCGAAGTCGAGGGCGGTCTTCCTGAGGCCGAGTCCGAGCGATTTGTCGCCCGACGCCTATGGGGCTGGGACCTTCTCGGGCACGACCTCCGCGGCCAGCGTGAACTTCTGGTCCTTCACCTCGATGATCGTCACGCCCTTTTGCGGAACATGCGCGTCCGCGGAGAACGTGATCGCGCCGGTGATTCCCGGGAAACCCTTGGTCGACTCGAGCGCCGACTTCAGGGCCTTGGGATCCATCGATCCAGCACGCTTGATCGCGTCGACAAGTAGGTAGACCGAGTCGTAGCCAAGGCCCGCGAACGCGTTCTCTGGATCGCGGCTGTACTCGGCGTTGTAGGCCGCGATGAACTTCTTGATCCCGTCCGTCCCGCCGGTCGCATCCATCAGGGCGTGGGTCGTGAAGAACACGTTGTTAGCGGCCGTGCCGGCGACGCTGACAAGGTCTGGAGTGTCATAGCCGTCACCGCCGACGATCGGGCCGGTGATACCCGCGTCACGCAGCTGCTTGGCGAGCGGCCCGATGTTGTACGGCATGGCGGCGATGTAGTAGAAGTCCGGCTGTGGCGAGAGCGCCTTGATCTTTGCGATCTGCGCCGAGAAGTCGGTGGCCTTGTCGTCGTACGAATCCTCGAGGGCGATGGTCCCACCGGCCTCGACGAATCGAGCCTTGAAGTAGGCGCCCAGCAGCGTCGTGTACTCGACGCCCTTGTCCCACAGGAGGTACGCGTTCTTGCCGAACTTGCCGAGCGAGTATTCAGCACCCGCGGCGGCCTGGACGTTGTCGCCGAAG
This sequence comes from Chloroflexota bacterium, assembly GCA_016191425.1. Classification (GTDB taxonomy): domain Bacteria; phylum Chloroflexota; class Limnocylindria; order Limnocylindrales; family CSP1-4; genus UBA5189. The sequence continues at coordinate 51,644 of JACPOR010000021.1, read as the reverse complement.
GCCGCGAGGAACATCATGTCGCCAACCTGTGCCGGAATCTTCGGTGATGTGGCGCCGACGGTGATGAACGGGATGCCGGCCGCCTGAATGGTCGGCCCGGCGGCAAGCACGGAATCCGTGTCCGTGTAGCCGATCATCGCCTGGATCTTGTCCTCTTCAATGAACTGCTTCGCTGTCTGGGCTGTGACATCCATCTTGTACTGGCTGTCACGGACGATGAAATCGATCTGCTTGCCCAGCACGCCCCCTGCCGCATTGATCTCCTTGACCGCCAGCTTGGCACCATTGGCTGCCGGCAGGTCGAGGGCAGATTCGTCGCCCGTCAGCGCGAATCCGCCACCGATCTTGATCTTGTCCCCAGTGCTGCCGGTCCCCCCGCCACACGCTGTCAGCGTGATGCTGGCCGCGGCGATGACCGCCCCGAGTCTCCGCTTCATGTTTCCTTCCTCCAGACGAACACAACCATGACAACCTCCAGGTGGGTGCACGCAACACGAGAGTACCGCACGAGCCAGCGCTGATCCGGGCCGACGCGTCCCGGAGCCACTCCATGCGCCATACGCACCTGGGTTACGCCTAGGTGAATCCCTTCGTTCCGGTCGGACCGTGTCCGTTCAGTCGATGGCGTACACCCGCCGTGCGTTTTGTCCGGCGATGAGGCTGATCGTTCTCTGGGCATCGGCGCTCGACCAATCCCCACTTGCCACCCATCCGCCGACCACACGGGCCATGCCCCGACGGAAGAGCCAGCTTCCCAGGAGATGAAGCTCCGGAGCCCCCCATGCGTCCGACGAGAAGAGGATCTTGGTGAACGGCGCGAGCTCGAGGCTCTCGGCGATCACCTGGCGACTCTGGGCCCCGGTGTAGTTCACGGCGAGCCCGACATCGAGGTACACATGGGCAAACATCTGGGCAAGGTACCCGGCGTTGCGGTGGAAGGGGTAGTTATGCAACAGGAGTACCGGGCAGACCTGCTCCGTGGCCCGCAGGAAGCCGGTCATGAGGAGTGGATCCGATCGATGCAGGTCGAGGTCGGTATCGCCATAGCCGGCATGCACCTGGAGCGGCAAGCCGGTGCGGGCTCCGGTCCAGAGCACGTGGCGCAGGAGGACCGGATCTTCCAGTCGAACGGCACCCGATGACTCAATCGATCGCAGCCAGGCGCCCGCATGGGCCACGACCTCGTCCGCGCCCGGCGGGACAGGATCGAAGTCAAGGCCGAATCGATAGGCGATGATCGACTTGAGGCCGACCGCATCGACGAGCTGTGCGCCAAGGGCGTCCTGGAACGCGGACCCGAACCCGACTGCGGTTGGTCCGGATCGCGCCACCGATTCGGCAAGCGCCTCGAGGCGAACGATCGGTCGGACCGGCACGCCGGCGAGCGCGGAGAGCGCTTCATTGGCGATGAGACGATCCGACTGATAGCCAGTATCGACCAGCAGCTGGCCGAATCCGGCTGCCGGGAGGAAGATCGCAGCCGCATCCTCATTGGAGATCTCACGTCGGCGTGACAGGTACTCGTCGGCGGATGTCCCCATGGGCAGGCCGAGGAGCGGCGCGCACCATCGCCGGATCGCGATCCCGACCTGCGTGTCGTTGACCTCCTGGGATGGGCCGTCCGCGACCGCGCTACGGGACGAGAGCGAGGACACGGGCTGGGCTTCCAGAACCATCGAGGAGATTGAGGACGCCGACGAACAGCCAGATACCCGTCCTCGGCAGAGACGCCAGGTTCGTCAATCCCTCGAGATGCCACACCCCCCTGGGGTGGCTGATCTGTCGATGAACGGGAAAGTCCGTCGCGCTGCCGCGGTCGATCCCGAGGGTATCGATGCCGAGCCCGACCACATGGCGTTCATCGACGAGGAGACGCGCAGCCTCGGCGCCATACCCGGGGAATCGGAGTGGCCCGGGCGTTCCGGCATACCGCGCGGCATCCTGGTTGCGCTGCTCCCAACCGGTCCGAAGGAGGACGATGGACCCGTCCGGAATCCGGCCGTTCGCCGTCTCGAAGTCGCGAACATGGGCCAAGGTCAACTCCCCGTCGGCGTTGTCCCCCACCGAGCCGCTGATGTCGATCATCACGGCCTGGCGGACCAATGTATCCGGGTCAATGGCATGGAGAGGCGTGGCGCCGTCCACCATGTGGCAGGGAGCGTCGAAGTGCGTGCCCGAGTGCTCCATGAATGAGATGCGCCGGTTGTAGAAACCGTCGTGGGCGACAGTCAGGACGACCTCGGCGGTCGGCGCAGGTGCGCCAGGCCACATCACGACATCCGAGGAAAGTGGTTGCGTCAGGTCCACGACGCGCATGCTGCCGATCATCGGTCTCCTCCTTGTCCGGGTTGCGAGGGTCGGGGCGGGGCCGCCTCTCAGAAAACCCGGAGGTGTGCTCGCCGCGCATCCTCCGCCGACATGGCCTCGAGCGCCTCGCTCTCCGAGGTGCGCACCGCGATGATGCACCGGGCGAGGAGGTCACCAAGCCCTGAGTGGAGCACATCGTCCACTTGAAGGTTGGCAAGCGCCATCCGCAGCGTGCTCGGCAGCGGCTGAATCCCGCACCGAGCGCGTTCGACATCGGTCATCGCCGCGGGGTCCCTGAGGGCCGGCTGTGGCGGCACCAGACCTCGAAGGACGCCGTCAAGGCCGGCGAGGATGAGCCCGCCGAGCGCGAGGTACGGGTTGCAGGAGGGGTCGCACGCCTTGAGCTCCGCGTTGGTCGACTCGGCTTCGCGGCCCCGGAATGGCGATGCGATCCTGACCGCGCACTCCCGATTGTCCGGACCCCACGAAACCGTCGACCCGGCCCACGCGCGCGGCTGGAGGCGCTCGTACGAGTTGTAGCTGGGGCAGGTCAGCGCCACCAGGGCTGGCAGATGGTCAAGGACGCCGGCCACGAACTGCCGGCCCGTTTCAGACAGCAATCGATCGCCGGCCGATGCGTCGTACATGAGGTTCGTGCTCTCGTCGAGCGACCAGAGGCTGAAGTGAATGTGGGCACCGGAACCCACGCCATCGGCGAACGGCTTGGCCGCGAAGGAGGCTATGAGCCCGTGCTGCACCTCAGCGGTTCCTCGAACCGCGTCCCGGAACTTGATCTGATTGTCGGCAGCCTGCAGGGCATCGGCGTAGCGAATCGCGATTTCCTGCTGACCCGGACCGTATTCGTTGATCGACTGCTCGACCTCGAGGCCCTGCGATTCGAGCGAATCGAGGATGTCGTCCATGACATACGCGACCCGGTCCATGCCGATCGACGAGTAGACCGGCCCGTCCTGGAACGGCTTGACCTTGCCGTCGAGTTCCTCGGCCAGGTAGAACTCGTTCTCGAAGGCGGCTTTGACGCGGATCCCGGCTTCCTCGGCAGCGCTGATCGCACGCTTCAGGAAGGTCCGGGTACAGCTCCCCCAATCGAGGCCGTCGTGGCCGAGCTGATCGCTGAGCATGCCGGCGGTCCTGGGCAGCCAGGGCAGGACCGTGTACGTCTCCGGGTCCGGGGTGACCCTGATCTCACCTACGGGCTCCATGCCCTCGAGGGGAACGTACTGCTCGAGCATATTCACGGCGTTCTGTGCCCGGGTCAGGCCCACGCCTTCCCGAATCTTGTTGGCGAGCCGGTCGACATGGACGGTCTTGCCGCGGATGACCCCGGAAGGGTCGCAGTACAGGAACCGGACAAGCCGGACACCGTCCTCGCGTGCCTTCGCGACGACATCGTCGCCGGTCATGGGCGCCTCCCGAAGGTCCGTCTGCTCAGCGACCGAATTGACCGCCCTATACCAATGATGCACCAGCCTGACGCGCCACCGTGACGTTTCTGTCCGTGGCCCGGCGGCGTCGAGAACGTGCGGGATCTGGATCTGGATCTGGATCTGGATCTGGATCTGGATTCGAACTTCGATCTGGATGTCGATTGGACCAGTGCCCGTTCGTTGAGGATGCAGACGGCGGCAAACGACCGCGGCAGGGAAAGGCAACGAGGTCATTCGAATGGCAAACTACGTATTGGTCTACCACGGCGGCGGAATGCCGGAGACAGCTGAAGAAGGCGCCATGGTCACGAAGGCCTGGACCGACTGGTTCGCCACGATCGGCGACGCGCTGGTCGACGGCGGCAACCCGGCCTCGAAGACGCGCCGGATCGGCGCCGATGGCTCGGTCAGCGACGATGCGGCCGGCCCCTCGGGCTACAGCATCATCAGGGCCGACTCCCTCGACGCCGCGGTCGAGATCGCCAAGGGCTGCCCGGTCCGGTCCGGCGGGGCGTCCATCCAGGTCGTGGAGACCTTCAACGCAATGTAGCTCGAGGCTGCCGGACGGCTTGTGCGAGGTCGCGCGAGACGCCTTGGTCGCGCGAGACGCGATGCCGTCCGGTGCCACCCAGGGCGCCCACGACGGGAACGGTCTATCACCGACGGGAGATGGCCGGCTCACCGCACGACGGGGATCATCCCTCGCACGAGGGGGATCATCCTTCGCATTCCGGATTCGTCATGGCCGGTTGCGTGGGAGGCGAACGCGAACGGACCCGATCCGTTGAGGGCTGGCCGAATCCGTTGAGGGCTGGCCGAATCCGTTGAAGGCTGGCCGACCGGTCACAATGGCAAACATGTCCGACGAACCGCTCACCTCCGACGAATCGCTCACGGCTCCGGACGGCGCCGAGGGGTCGGGGGGGTTCTTCGCACTCGGCATCGGCGAGCCCTTGCTGACGACGCTTGCCGACCTCGGCTACGAAGAGCCGACCCCGATCCAGCGCGAGGCGATTCCGCTCCTCCTGGCCGGCCGAGACCTGCTGGCCCAGGCACCGACCGGCACGGGGAAGACGGCCGCGTTCGCGCTGCCCATCCTGGCCGGCCTGGCCCGGGACCGGTCGATTTCCGCGCCGCCCTCGGCCCTCGTCGTCGTCCCGACCCGCGAGCTCGCGATGCAGGTGGCCGAAGCCTTCCAGAGCTATGGCAAGGCCGTCGGCCTGCGCGTTGTCCCGGTGTACGGGGGGCAGCCGATCCACCAGCAGCTGCGTGGGCTCACCCGCGGTGTGGACGTGGTCGTGGCCACGCCGGGCCGGGCGGTCGATCATCTGTCACGCAAGAGCCTGAAGCTCGGTGAGGTCCGCGTCGTCGTCCTCGATGAAGCGGACGAGATGCTGGACATGGGCTTCGCCGAAGACCTCGACGCGATCCTCGCGGCCACGCCGCCGACCCGCCAGACGGTCCTCTTCTCCGCGACGATCTCGGGCACCATCGCGAAGGTCGCCAAGCGCCACCTGCGCGACCCCGCTCGGGTCAGCCTGCACGCCGAACGCGGGGCCCATGACGGCGTCGTGCGGGTGCGCCAGACCGCGTATGTCGTGCGCCGGCCGGACAAGCTCGCCGCCCTGTGTCGAATCCTTGACGTGGAGGATCCGACGTCGGCGCTCGTGTTCGCACGGACGCGCGGTGAGGTGGACGATCTCGCCCAGGCCCTCAGCGGTCGCGGCCATGACGCGGGAGCCCTGCACGGGGGCCTGGCCCAGGAGTCGCGGGATCGGATGATGGGTCGCTTCCGCGACGGCTCGCTCGATGTGCTGGTGGCGACCGACGTGGCCGCGCGGGGCCTTGACATCGACCACGTGAGTCACGTCGTGAACTACGACGTCCCGCCGGATCCTGATCAATACGTCCATCGAATAGGCCGAACGGGTCGTGCCGGGCGCGAGGGCGTCGCCATCACGCTCGTGGAACCGCGCGAACATCGATTGCTCCGGAACATCGAGGCAGCAACCCGCACCAAGCTGCAGATCGAGCGCCTGCCGACGGTCGCCGACCTCCGCGAGCGGCGGGCGGAAGTGACGCGGGGCAATCTCCGGGAGGCACTGCTGGCAGGCGGTCACGACCGGTTCCGGGGGGTCGTCGAGCCACTCTCGGAGGAGTTCGATCTCGTTGATATCGCCCTGGCAGCGGTCTCGCTCGTCGAGGGCGCGTCGGTCGCGCCTGAGGACGAGCTCGAGCTGGCGCCCGCATTCCTGCATGATCCCTCGACCCGGCCTGGCCCTGGCTCGGGACCACGCGGAGGGACCGCTGGTCGGCCTCGTCAGGGCGATGGCCCCGGACCCCGATTCTCGGCCCCTCGAGGCGTGGGCGCGCCCGGCGCACAGGGAGGGCCTCCGGGTCCACGGGGCCCACGCCGCTCGGGCGGCATGCATCCCTCGGTGCCCGACGGGGAGTGGGTCCAACTCTGGGTGGGCGGCGGGCGACGGGCCGGGCTTCGGCCCGGGGACCTGGTGGGCGCCATCGCCAACGAGGCCGGCGTGCCGGGCTCAGTGGTGGGTGAGATCCAGATCTTCGACGACTTCGCCCTCGTGGACGTGCAGGCCGCCGTGGTCGACGGTGTCGCCGACGCCCTGCGCCGGGCGCGGATCCGTGGTCAGCAGGTCGCCGTCAGGCGGGAGCGCCCGGACTGACGTGGCTGCGGCAGTCTCGGGTTGCTGCGGCTGCCTATGGTTGCCATGGCGGCCTCGGGTTGCCGCGGCGGCCTCGCGTGGCCGCGTCAGCTCCTCGGGTTGCTGCGGAGGCCTCGGGTTGCTGCGGCAGCCTCGCGTGGCCGCGTCAGCCCCCCACGCCCGGTGTCGTACCGATGGTTGCCGTGGCGACGAGGAGGATACCCAGCAGCCCGACCACAAGTCCGAGCGCCTCGAGTTCGGCTCGGCGGACCCTCGGCCACCGTCCCGACGAGACCGTCGGATCGAGTTGCTCGGGTGCTTCGTCCGTGACGGCCCCGCCAACTTCGACCAGCGACGTATCAATGGGCGGCAACCCCCTCGGGAGGGTCGCCGCTGATTCCGGGAACGAGGACTCAATCACGGGCAGCGACACCTATCGGTGCAGTCGATCGCGACCGAAATGGCCCAGGACGAGCAGCCCGACCAGGGCTGCCCCAACGATGCCGATGACGTTCTCCATGGTCTGTTCGCCTTGACTTGAGCTGGCCGAACCGGGGATCGTCGAACGCGTCCCGCGGCGAGGAAATCGAAGGCCTCACACGGAGCAGGTCCTGAGCGTTGCAACCCTCGCGCCCGGTTGGTGCGTCAGGGGTCGGCGGTCGGCGCCGGGAGTCGGCTCCGTGGGGTCAGTGTCCGTCTGGGATCTCGCCGCGTCATGACGACCCGTCATGGATTCCGGAGATCGCCTGGCCCATGCGCGACGGGGTGTTCGCGGCCCGGCCCGCTGGTACACCGACTCCAGGGACCCCAACACGGGAGACCGCGTTGTCACGTCGATCGCACGTTCAAATGCGGCGCACCCATGGGCGACCAGCCCGGGAAGGGTATTCTCTGCGGAAGTTCAGACCCGAGGTGTGGCGGTCGGCCGCCGTTGCATCACGACTGAACGCCATCGGGGGTCGCGTCGCAGACGCGGGGAGGTTTCGATCATGTCGCTGCTCCGACGAGTCGAGCAGGCGCAGCAGGCAGCTGGGTCCCGGGTCGAAGCGATCCCGGCCGAACAGCCTCCGGCTGCCGAGACGGCCGCGGCACGAACACCCGAGGCGCCTCAGGCACCCCTGCCGCGGATCCCGCGAGCCCCGGGTCGGGAGGCGGTGCTCACTGATATTCGGACGCGTGTCCTGGGCGAGGTCATCCGAGCGTTCGAGTCCCTGCTTGGCGCGACCGACGCAAACGAGGTTCGGAACTCGATCGCCGAAATCATCGACACGATCATCGCCCGGCACAACTTCGCGGTGACCCGCCCCGAGCGCCTCGCCCTCGTCGAAGAGCTCGTCCATGAGGTGACGGGCCTTGGTCCCCTGGAGCCGCTCCTCCACGATCCGACCATCACCGAGGTCATGGTCAATGGGCCGCACAACGTCTTCATCGAACGGGCCGGCAAGATTCACCGGGTAGATGTCGACTTCCTGAACGACGACCATGTGCGCCGGATCATCGACCGGATCATCGCCCCGATCGGTCGGCGGATCGACGAGTCAAGTCCGCGCGTCGATGCCCGCCTGCCCGATGGCTCGCGCGTGAACGCGATCATCGCGCCGTTGTCTCTCGTGGGCCCGGTGATCACGATTCGAAAGTTCTCGGCCAAGCCGTACACGGTCCGGAAACTCATCGACTTCGGGACCGCGTCGGAGGAGATGTTCGACTTCCTCCGCCACTGCGTCATGGCCCGCCTGAACGTGTTCGTCTCGGGTGGAACCGGCTCGGGCAAGACGACCTTCCTCAACGTCCTCTCGTCGTTCATTCCGGAGGACGAACGGATCGTCACCGTGGAGGATGCGGCGGAACTGCAGCTCCGCCAGGAGCACGTGGTCACCCTCGAGGCACGGCCCCCGAACGCGGAGGGCCTCGGCGAGGTGACGATCCGGGATCTCCTCCGCAACGCCCTTCACATGCGCCCCGACCGCATCATCGTCGGCGAGTGTCGGGCTGCCGAGGCCCTTGACATGATCCAGGCGATGATGACCGGCCAGGATGGCTCGCTGTCCACCGGACACGCGAATACGACAAGGGACATGCTCCGGCGTCTTGAGACGATGATTCTCATGTCCGGCTACGAGCTGCCGTTGCGGGCAATTCGCGAGCAGATCGCGGCGGCCATCGATGTCATCGTGCACACGGCACGCCTCAAGGACGGCTCCCGCAAGATCGTGAGCATCACCGAGGTCTACGGCATCGAGGATGACGAGATCCTGACCCAGGACATCTTCGTCTACGAGCAGACCGGTGTGGACGACAACGGCAGGGTCCAGGGGGAACTGCGGGCGACCGGCATCCGGCCGACGTTCATGGGTGTCTTCAAGTCGTCCGGCCTCGATCTGCCGCCGGGCGAGTTCGGTATTCCGCCCGAAGACCCGGCGAAGCCTGCCAAGCGCGGCAAGGCGCGCTGGACCATCGGCGTCGCCACGGACGAGGAGGCGCCGCGAGCCAAGGTGGGTCTCGGTCGGGCCGTCAGGGCCGGCGGCATGATCTACATCTCGTCGGTCGGACCGATCATCCCCGAGACGGGGCTCGTGCTCAACGGCGACATCAAGGACCACACCCGGCTCTGTCTGCAGAACCTCACGACGAAGCTCGAGTCCCTCGGAAGCTCGCTCGAGAAGGTGGTCTGGGCAAACTGGTCCTTGCGCGAGCCCGGCGACTTCGACGTGTTCAACGAGGAATGGGTGCGCTGGTTCCCGGGTGATTCGCCCGTCGGTCAGGGCACCGTGATGCCGCCGTCCCACCGTCGCGCGGGATTCCGCATTTCGATCGGCGTGATCGCGGAGGCGTAGCGGTCGATATCGCACGCGATGGCGCGGGGGGCGGAGCGGTCGATATCGCACGCGATGGCGCGCGGGGCGGAGCGGTCGATGTCGCACGCGATGGGCGCGGGGGCGGAGCGGTCGATGTCGCACGCGATGGGCGCGGGGCCGGAGCCCCACATCTCGCGGTCTCAACTCCGCGCCCGGGCGAGCGGAATGCACTGAACTACAGGGGGGAGCGAGCCCCACTGCCGGCGTGCCGACGCGCCGTGCAATCCTGCCGGGTGCCGACCCCGCCGGGCATTGCCTGGGTGCCGAGCCCCGGGCACTGCCTGCGTGCCGACCCCCGGGCATTGCCTGCGTACCGCCCCGCCGGGCAATCCTGGCCTATGACCGCCCCCGGAGCACTATGCGGGTAGCCGGCCCCGAACGGCTGCCGGGCCAGCCCGAGAGCAGACCGATCCGCCGGATGTGGTCCGAGCGTCGTGCGTGGCCGGGCCCCGGTCAGGCAGCCGCCGGCCTGGCAGGCGGGTTCGAGCGGGCGCGACATCCTCCGCTATCTGCATAGTGCTCCCCCCACGAGCATCAGCCAGGAAAGCCGGGGGCCGGGCGCGGTCAGACCAGGCCGAGCCGGGCGGCATCGAGCCGAGCCGGGCGGCGCGGAGCCGGGCGCGACATGATCTGGAACCGGGATAGGGCTCCCCCCACGAGCATCAGCCAGGAAAGCCGGGGGTCAGGCGGCGTCGAGGAAAGCCGGGGTCGGGCCCCGGTCAGGCCGGGTCGGGAGGGGCGGGGCCGCGGCGGCCTGCACAGAACGTAGGGATGCCTATTCGCCATCGGTCCGGCCTCCACGCCCTGGCGCAAGTTAGATCCGCTGACCTCGTTGCGAGCGTCATAGGGTCAAGCCGGCGAAGGCGACCAGAGAGCGATCTCGCCGCTTGGATCCAAGGAGGCCAGCGATGTTCAGGAAGCGGTTCATCGGCGCGCTCGTAGGTGCGATCGCCCTCGTCGGACTTGTGCTCACACCTGTTTCCGCGAGCTACCCAGGGGCCGCCAACGGCCGAATCGCCGTCGCTGTCCGTGCGGCGAACGGGAGCTTCAACATCTACTCGATGCAGCCGAATGGGGCGGGCCTGATGGCCCTGACAAGCGGCACCGGCAGACACCTCTGCCCCGACTACTCCGCCGACGGAAAGCAGATCGCCTATTGCAGCGACGTGTCTGGCGCGTGGGAGATCTGGACGATGAAGCAGAACGGGACCAGGCAGACCCAGCTGACGGACTTCGGCGCCTTTGCGATCTTTCCTGACTTCTCGCCAAACGGATCGACGATCGCGTTCAGCGGTTTCGTCGGCGCACCCCAGAACGACCAGATCTACGTCGTTGACGCTGCGACGGGCCTCGCGCCCCAACAGTTGACCAACTGCCCGACCAGCACGCCGAACTGCTTCAGCGACTACCCGGTCTGGTCGCCCGACGGAACGAAGATCGCCTTCACCCGCGGCGACGGGTTCGATGCCGACGATAACCCGGTCAACGAACAGGTCTGGATCATGAATTCGGACGGCACGAACGCGCACGCCCTGACCTCCGGGGCGGATCCGAAGGACCAGGTTCCCGACTGGAGTCCGGACGGCTCCCGGATCGCCTACTCAAGCGGCCAGTTCGGCAGCGAGGGGATCTGGACGATGAACGCCGATGGCTCCAACCAGCGCCAGCTCACGGGATGCGGGCCTACGGATCCCGCCCCGTGCGAGGCCGGCGACGACTGGGGGACGGCCTGGTCGCCCGACGGCTCGAAGATCGCGTTCCTGCGCGACCTCACGAGCCTGGGCATCCCGGATCGGCCGGTCTATGTCATGAACGCCGATGGCAGCGACGCAACTCGAATCACGACGACTCCGGGCCTCCGCGGCGTGCCGGCCTGGCAGGCGCGGGGTACAGACTCCGATCAATGAGATCCGGGCGGGCGTCTCGAAGGAACGCCCGCCCCGTCATGCTGGTGCCTGACGGTCGTGCGACGGCAGGTGTTCTAGCAGCGGCAATTGCCCCGACTGGAAAGGGAACGACGAGAAGCGTGAGTGCGGCAGAGGTCGAGCGAGCAATGCGCGGCGACCACGACGCGTTCGCCGCCCTTATCGGGGCGGCGGTGAACCGGACGTACGCACTCGCCTGCCTCATCCTCCGCGACGCGGACCGCGCCGAAGATGCGACCCAGGAGGCGATCGTGCGAGCTTGGCGAGAACTCCCGCGGCTCCGTGACGCGGCCCGGTTCGACGCCTGGCTGCGGCGTCTTGTCGTCAACGCCTGTTACGACGAGGCGCGTCGGGTACGCCGGCGGGCCGAGGTATCAATCCTGAACGTCGCCGATCGTTCGAGCGCCGATCCGTCCGGAGCGCTGGTCGAGCGAGATCGGGTCGAGCGGGCGTTCCGCCGCCTGCCCCTTGAGCAGCGAACCGTTCTTGCCCTGCAGCATTACTTTGAACTCAGCCACGTCGAGATCGCCGCGACGTTGTCGCTTCCGATTGGGACGGTGAAATCGCGGATTCGCTACGGTTCTGCCGCAATGCGTGCTGCCCTGGCCGCCGACGATCGCGAGACGACGCTCACCGCGGACGGGAGGTCGGCATGACCCGCGGACGGCCCGACCGCGACATCGGACCCATTCTGGCGGACTGGATGGAGGAAGTCGTGCCGAGTCGCGCGCCGGAGCGCCTGCTCGAGGAGTCGTTCATCCGGACGATGGCGACGAAACAGGCGGTCAGGTACCCGTGGGATCGGATCCTCCGCCGAGGATCTCGCGGCGAACGCCTCCGAGCCCCGGGGCGATACGTTCTGGCCGGTGCCTCGGTCGCGATCGCTCTCGTGGTGGGGGTGGCCCTGCTCCGCCAGCAATTCACGCCGGCGAACATCGGCGGGCCGCACCCAACGGCGAGTCCGAGTCCAACCCCGGGTCCAAGTCCAACCCCGACTCCAGGCCCCACCCTCACCCCGATCACCGTCACGCCGGAGGCGACGATCCCGGTCACCGGACCTGTCGGCATGGCTTCGGATGGTGAGTCCGTCTGGCTGTTCACCGCCTCGGGCCAGCTCCTTCGAATCGATCCGGTGACGAACACGATCGGCGCCTCCGTCACCCTGAGCCCGCCGACCGCCTACTATCAGGGCCTGGCCGTCAACAAGGCCGGGCTCTGGGTCACGGACTGGGATGCAAGCCTCGTCAAGCGATTCGACCCGACGACGCTCAAGGCCACCACATCGATCGCCGTCGGGCCCAACCCCAAAGGCGTCCTGACGACCGATTCCGCGGTCTGGGTCGCGAATACCCGAGGCGGCACTGTCGCCAGGATTGACCCGGCCACGAACGCCGTCGTGGCCACGATCAGCGTCGGTCGGGCCGGCCTGGCCGGGCCGAACTGGCTCGCCGAAGGGCTCGGCAGCATCTGGGTCGGAGTCCCGAACGCCTCCTCGGTGGTCCGGATCGATGAGGCGACGAATGCGGTGCTGGCGACGATCGGCGCGCTCGGCACGAGCCCGTGCGGTGGCCTGGTCGTTGGCCCGGCCGCCGTCTGGACCACGAGCTGCGACGGCGGCAACCTCCTCGGCCGGATCGACCCGACGACGAACAACGCCGTGACGACCGTCGATCTCGGCGGCCGGGCCTACACCGTCGTGGTCGTCGCCGGGGCTCCATGGACGTCGCCCGAGCCTGGCTACCTCGTCCGAATCGATCCGGCCACGAACGCGATCGATCGGGTCGTCATACCAGGGCCAGCCTACGGCCCTGGGGGCGGCGACGTCGTGATCGCGTCCGGGTCACTGTGGGTCGTCGACGCAGCGAATGACCAGGTCATCCGCATCCCGCTGAGCGCCCTGGGCGGCTGACTTGCTGGACGGGGATCGACCCAACCGGCCGATGGGCGCGGCGGGCCCGGTCTGCCCGGCCGTCAGCCGGACGCCGCCGCTGCGGCCGGACCAACGCTGACGTTGGAGCGGAAGAAGTTGCCCGGGTCGTGGTGGCGTTTCACGTCACCGAGCCCGGCAAGGGTCGCCGGCGGATAGCGGCGTGCGGGCGGCATCGTCGCGTGTGCCGAGGAGGCTCACGAACGCCCCGAGTCTGCAGCCCGCGGCGAGAGACTCGGCCTCGAATCCGGCGACCCGCGCCTTCCGCTCCTCGGCCGAGCGCGGCTGAGCCCGGTTTGATGAACCATCCGACCAGCTCGATCAGCCCCCGGGTTGATCATCCCCTGGAGCGATCAGCCCCGGCTCGATCAGCCCTCGGCTCGATCAGCCCCGGCTGGATCAGCCCCCGGGAGGTCCCTCGCAACAACGTATCCGGGAGTCACCGGGGACCTGGTCAGGGGGTATCCCTCAGGACGTCGCTTTCCTCGAAGGTTTCGACTTGCCGGAACCGTTGAGGGCGACGGCCTGGCCAACGAGCGCCTTGAAGGCGGACTCATCAACGTCTTCTCCTTCGTGGATGTCGATCGCTCGGCGGACATTGCCATCGAGACTCGAGTTGAAGAGACGGGCCGGATCGTTCAGAGAAGCGCCCTTGGCGAACGTGAACTTCACGACATGCTTGTAGGCCTCGCCTGTGCAGATGATGCCGTTGTGCGACCAGACCGGGGTCCCCGGGGTCGAAGCCTTGACCCACTTGATCTCCTCGACGACGTCCGGGTCTGCTTCCTTGATGAGCTTGCGCATGCGGGTGAGGGTTTCCCCGCGCCAGTCCCCGAGTTCGGCGATTCGTTTCGAAATTTGCTCCGATGCCGACTGGCCCCGGCTCGCGCCCGACTCGTTCATGGTCTCATCCTAGAAGTTCCGGCACCCGATCGCGTGCCTCGGTCGAGCATGAACGGAGGAACAGTCCCGATCGTCTGCCCGTCAAGCCGTCGCAACAAGCTGGCTGACCCGTAGGTAGGACAATCCGAGGACGCGACCGGCCTCTCGAACGGTCAGCCCCTCGCCCCGAACAAGACGGGTCGCGAGGCGCCGGGTGCGTTCCGCGTACTCGCGCTCGGTCCGGTCGATGACGTCGCGGAGGTCGATGACGCCGGCGATGTCACGTTGAGTTCGGGGGGAGGCTCACCGAGACGGCAGCGTCGAATCCGTCGGGACAGATGTCGAGGAACGCCGCGATCGCATCTCGGGCCATGCCCTCGGCCTGATCGAGGCGACGGACCTGGCTGAAGACGCCCGGAAGTCCGGCCACTCGGAGAAGCCAGCGATTGTCGTCGCGTTCTGCGGCGACTTCATCGACGCGGCGGTCTGCCCCATCCATCGTCATTTCCACCACCCTTCGCCGAGTTCGGCTTCCAAGGCTTGCCTGACAGCGAGCGCCAGGCGCTCGCCGCCCCGGCCGGGTTTCCTGGCCAATGCTCGTGGGCGGAGCACTAGCCGGGTTCCGGAGCCGCTCGACCGCGCTCGATGCTCGGTCGGTGCTCGGTCGGTGCCCGGTTGATGCTCGGTCGGTGCTCGACCTGAGCTCCGCCACGCACGAGTCCCTCGCTGCCCCGGGCGCAGCGGCGCCCGTTGGGAGCTCGCGGGTGACCGTTCGCGGCCGCCTACCCGGACAGTGCTCCGGGGGCGGTCATCAGCCAGGATTTCGCGGCCCCGGGGGGTAGCGCGCCTGGGGGCCCACGCGCCCCCACGGGGGCCGCGCGCCAAGGGGGCAGCGCGCGCCACGGGGGGCCACGCGCCCACGGGGGGCCAAGCGCGCCCGAGCGGGCAGCGCGTGCGCCCGGCTCGGGGCAGCGCGGGCCCCGGGCGCAGCCGCGCCCGTTGGGAGCTCGCGGGGCACCGTTCGCGGTCGCGTCCCCCTGACCCGTCTGCCTCGGGGACCGGGCGCGGCCTGCCTCCACGGGCGCGTGGTGCCGGGTATTGTTGCGCTGGTCGTTCGTCAGCCGTTCCCCCGCCGAGCGTGCTTCCGTCGCAAGAGGTGCAGCGTCCTTGGCCACCGTGATCAGCATCCATTCATTCCGAGGCGGAACGGGCAAGTCCAACACAACCGCGAACCTGGCCGCCGTCTACGCACAGCAAGGCCGGCGCGTCGCCGTGATCGACACCGACATCCAGTCGCCGGGCATCCACGCTTTGTTCGGCCTGCGGGGTGACGAGGTCGAGGCGTCGTTGAACGACTTCCTGTGGCATGACCGGCCCATCGAGCAGGTCGCCCAGGACGTGACGGCTGCGGCGGGCGCGGGAGCGACCGGTCGCATCCACCTGATCCCATCGAGCATGAAGCCGGGCGAGATCGCCCGAATCCTCCGCGAGGGCTACGACGCCCAGCGGATGACGGAGGGCTTTCGCCGCCTCGTCGACCTGCTCTCGCTGGACGTCCTCCTCATTGACACCCACCCGGGGCTCAATGAAGAGACCCTCCTGTCTCTCGTGCTCTCCGACAGCCTGCTCATCGTGATGCGACCGGACCGTCAGGATTACGAGGGAACGGGCATTACGGCGCGGGTTGCCCAGGAACTCCAGGTGCCGCGGATACGGATCCTGGTGAACAAGCTGCCCGAGGCATTCGACGCAGCGTCCGTCACCGCACGCGTTGAAGAGGCCTATGGGTGCCCGGTCGCGGCGATCATTCCTCACTCGGACGATCTCATGCGCCTCGCGAGCGAAGGGATCTTCGTTGTGCACTTTCCCGAGCACCCGGTCTCCGCCCTGTACCGACAGATTGCCTCCGCACTCATCCCGAATGCCGCCTGACGAGGGTCCGATCTTCTCGCGGGAGGGAGTCCTGGCCGGCCTGCCGGCCCGTCGTGCGAGCACCCTGTTGTTCGCGATCGAGAATCGAACTGCGCTGATCTCCGCGAGGGCAAGACGGGCCATGGCCCGCTTCGAGACCGAACGAACGATCGCCGACAGGGAACAGGCGTTCCTTGCGGCGCTGGCCGGCGGTCGGACCGCCCTGGCTGGACTGACCGTCCAGAACCTCGATCGTCACGCCGGCGAATGGGCGGACCTCGTGCCGACCGACCCAGAGCTTCGAGCCGCTGTCCTGGGGCGGGTGGTCGCGAAGTACGGCCTTCCGGCGCGGGCACGAAACCTGCGGGCAGCCCTGGGCACGGCTGACCCCGCGGTGGCGGCTGCCTACGAGCGCCAGTCCGGACGGCCGCTCTCGGCGGCGGGCGATGGTCAGATGCCGATGCGGGAACGCCTGCGCTGGTGGCGGACCGCAGCGTCCCGGCGGTTGGAGGGCCTCCCACCCTTCTGGCTGGCCTACGCCCTGACCCTGACCGAGACCGTCGGTGGCGGGGTGCTGGCGCTGCCGATCGCGTTTGCCAGGTTCGGCCCGGTCGGGGCGACCGTCGTGCTCGGCATCTTCGGCGTGATCAATGCCCTGACCGTGGCCGCGCTCGTCGAGAGCATCACCCGCAACGGGAACATGCGCTACGGCCCGGCCTTCTTCGGCCGGCTCGTGGGCGACTATCTCGGCCGACCGGGAAACCTCGTGGCCATGCCCGCCCTGTTCCTCCTCGATGCGGTCGGTTTCCTGGTAGCTCTCGTCGGATTCGGAACGACCATCGGCTCCGTGACCGGGCTGCCCGCCGTCATCTGGGCAGGGCTGCTCTTCGGCGTGGTCGTGATCGTCCTGTGGCGCGACTCGCTCGATGCGACCGTCGCTGTGGCGGTGGCGGTGGGAATCGCCGATCTTGTGCTCATCGGAGCAATAACGATCCTCGCCGCAGGGTATCCGAACACCGCCGCCGAGTCGGCACCCGGTTCGACGGGGCTGGCCCTCGACGTGTCACTTCTCGAAGTCGTCTTTGGCGTCGCACTGGTTGCCTTCTTCGGCCACACGTCCGCCGGGCATGCGGCAAAGGTCGTGCTGGCACGCGACCCCGGCGGTCGCCAGCTGATGGCCGGCAATGTCGCCGCGATCCTCAGCGCCATGGTCATCTACATCGCCTTCGTTCTCGCGGTGACCGCCGCCGTCGGCCCCGAGGCTCTTTCCGGATACCAGGGAACCGCCTTGACGCTGCTCGCGGAGCGGGTGGGGCCGGTCGTGGACGCCCTCGGGACGGCCTTCGTCGTGCTTGGGCTGGGCCTGAGTGCCCTGTACGTCGGCCTCGGCCTGTTCAACCAGATGGCTGAGGCGATCGCGGCCCTTCCCGGGGCCGCCTGGCGTCGAAGGAGGCGTCTGACAAGATTTGCTGTTCAGGCGCTTCCGCTCGGCGTCATGTTCTTGGTGGTCGAGGGTCTGCTCAACGCCGACGCGATTTCCTTCACCGCGCCGCTCAGCATCGTCGGCACCATCACGCTTCCGCTCCTGGGCGGCGTGCTTCCGATGCTACTGGTCGTTGCGGCTCGACGGCGCGGCGAGCGCCTCCCGAGCCGCGTCATCGGGCCCCTCGGCATGCCGCTCACGGCGCTCGTGATCGGAACGCTGTACCTCCTGGCAGTCGTCGCGTTCGGGGTCTGGATCTGGCGTGAGCCACTGGGGCGTCTGGCCGCGATCGGCGTGGCGATCGCAACGGTCGCGCTCGCGCTGGTTTCGTGGCGACGCGGCGCATTTGCGCCGCGAACGGTCGTGGAGTATCGGGTCGAGTCTGGTCCGCCGACATACGGAATCGTGTCGGTGATGTCCGCCGGGCGACCGCTCTCGGCCGAGATTGCCCTGCACGAGACGACCGACGTCCGCATCGTGATGGCGCCCGAGGCCATGGTCGGAGCGCCGAGCCGGTTGCGCAGCGTCATCGTGGCCCTGCCGGAGCACGCCGCGCGCGAGCTGGAACTCTGGATCCATTCGATATCGAACGACGGCGCGTCTGTCTCGATGGCCTCGGATGTCGACATCATCACCGGCGCCGATTCGCGGAGGCTCACCATCAGCGGCGGTAGCGGCCCGCTGGCAACACCAATTGGACGAGATGCCATCGTCGTGAAGATCGTGCTTCCAACCGGATCGACAAACCAGTAACCTCAACGGATTCGGGGCCACACCGGCAGATGGAGGTCCGCATGTCGCCGCAGTGTCGTCGTTCCGTGGCGGTCCGGGTCCTGGCCCTTGCCACGGTTGCCGTCGTGGCAGCAGGGTGCACAGGGACGGCTGCTTCGCCACCCGCGTCGCCTGCTGCGGATCCGGCAAAGGACAAGCTTGCCCAGATCCTCGCGCGGGGCACGCTCGTCGGCTACTCGGAGCTCAACTACCCACCCCAGTCGATCAGTGTGGCCGGTGCCACCAGGGCGACGAATACGAAGTGCCTGGCGAACCAGATCACGGCCCAGGAGGTCACCGGTTTCGACATCGATACGACGAAGCTGATCGCCGAAAAGCTCGGCGTAGAGGCGTGTTTCGTCCAGCCCAAGTGGGCGGAGGTCACCGCGGGCAACTGGAGCGACCGCTTCGACATCGTGTACGGCTCGGGGGCGATCAACGCGAAGCGCATGACGCAACTCTGGATGACGCAGCCCTATTACTACGTGCCCCAGCGGTTCCTCGTCGCCAAGGACTCGAACTACCAGGCCCTCTCGGACCTCGACGGAAAGAGGATCGGCACATGCACCAGCTGCACGGTTGAGTCGTACCTCAAGGGCAGCCTCGAGATCCCGGGCGTTGACCTGGTCCAGAAGGTCAAGGATCCGCAGCTTGTCGGCTACGAGACGGAGGCCCCCGGGATCGACGATCTCGCCGCGAATGAGATCGATGCTTTCCTGACGGCCGAGACGGTCGGCCTCAACGCGATCAAGGAGGGCAAGCCGCTTCGTCTCCTCGATGAGCCCGCCTTCGCCATGTACCCGTCCGGATTCGTCGACAAGGCGTCGGGACTCAGCGTGGCGGCGTTCGTCGCCAGGGTTGACGAAATCATCGCTGCCGCCCACGCGGACGGGACGCTCAAGGCCCTGTCCATGAAGTGGTTCGGCGCGGACTACACCACGGAGGCCGGCGCCTTCGATCTCTCGAAACTGAACCAGCAGATTCCGTAGGAAGGCGGCCAGGCCATGTCGTTCGTCGCGTCCCGGCCCAACCATCGGCCAGGAGAGTTCGTGATCGCCTCTCTTGTCGTTGCGCTCGGAATGGCTGCCTGTGGCGTCGCGGCGGGACCGTCGACGACTCCGACGGCAGACCCGACCAAGGACAAGCTCGCCCAGGTGCTGGCCCGGGGCACCCTGGTGCTGTCAACCGACCCTGGCTACGCGCCCCAGTCGTTCGCGGTCAAGGGGGCGACACGGGCCGCGCCGACGAAGTGCGCGCCGAATCAGCTCACCGCACCCGAGATCTCCGGCTTTGATGCCGAGACCGGCAAACTCGTCGCGGCGGAGCTCGGCGTGGAACCGTGCTTCGTCACTCCGGGATTCGATCAGATCATCGCCGGCAACTGGGGTGATCGTTGGGACGTCGCATGGGGTTCCGGTGCGCTGACCGAGAAGCGCATGAAGACCCTCTACGTGACCCAGCCGTACTACACGACCCCCGCCAACTACTTCGTCCTGGCCAGCTCGACATATACAACACCGACCGACCTGTCCGGCAAGCAGATCGGTGCCTGCGCCGGTTGCACCCACGAACTCTATCTCCGCAAGACCCTGGTCCTCCCCGGCGTCACCCTCGAGTATCCGGTGCAGGACCCCCAGATCGTCACGTTTGCGAGCGAAGTGCCGGGACTTGCGGCCGTGGCCGAAGGCAAGATCGACGCGTTCCTCTGCAGCCAGCCGGTCGGCGCGGCCGCAATTGCCGACGGGGCTCCGCTCCGGATGCTTGATGAGCCCGCATTCAACACCGAGAAGACGGGGTACGTCGATCGCGGCCTGACGCTTGCACCGGGCCCCTTCCTCGATCGAATCAATGCGGCCATCCGGGACCTCCACGCCAACGGGAAGCTCAAGGAGTTGTCGATCCAGTACTTCGGCGTCGACTTTGCCTCCGCAGCAGGGTCGTTCGACCTGACGTCGGTCGGCCAGACGGTTCCATAGGCGGTGCCGAGGCCCGGCCATGCGCTCATCGAGCCGACCGACAGCGTGCCGCAGATGAGCCGGCGCATTGTCTGGCCATGGCGGCGCAGCCTTCGGGCCCGACTCGTCGCCTACTTCCTCCTGCTTTCGACGGTCACCGTCCTCGTCGTCGGCGCGGTCGTGTATGTCCGCGCGACCGGCGATCTGACGAACGCGATCTACGATCGCCTTGACGCGGTCGCCGCGCTGAAAGCCGATGCGCTCGGTCGATGGATCGATGAGCAATCGCGGAACGTTGTGTATGTCGGCTCGATTCCGGGCTTCGGCGATGATGCCCGCGACTTCCTCGATCCAGCGGTCGGCGCGGGCGCCCGTGACGCAGCTGCCACCCGACTCCGGACCGACCTCGCCACGGTCGTCTCACAGACCGCCGATGCGGAGGAGATCTTCATCCTCGACCTCAGCGGGACGATTCGGCTTTCGACGCTGGCCCAGGACGAGGGCGTCTCGCAGGCGAACCAGACATTTTTCGCCGAAGGGTCGTTTCAACCCACGGTCCAGAACGTCTATACCTCGAGCCTGACGGGTCGACCCACGATCACCATCGCCACGCCATTGTTCGACAGGAACGGTGCCGGACAGCGAGTCGCGGTCCTGGCCGCGAACCTCAGCCTGCAGCGCGTCGACAAGATCGTCCGGGAAGGGACCGGCCTCGGAAGCACTGGACGAACCTACCTCGTGGGCCCCGATCACCGGGTCATCGAGGGGACGGCATCGGGCGCTTTCGTCGATTCCCCCGGGATCTCCGACGTTCTCGCTAGGAAGGACGGCAGGGGTCTCTACGTGGACGACAGAGGAACCCCCGTGATCGGCCTCTACCGCTGGCTCGGAGATCGAGGAGCCGGACTCCTCGCCGAGATCAGTCAGGAGGAGGCGTTCAGCCCTGCCCGCGCTCTGGCCCTGACGATCGCGCTGGTCGGCCTGCTGTCCGCCCTTGTCCTCACGGCGGGAATCTGGGTCGTCGCCAGGCGAGTCACCCGGCCCATCCTCACGCTGGCGGCGACGGCAGCCCGCGTTACCGCCGGTGACCTCGGGGCGGTCTCCGGTGTTCGGTCAGACGACGAGGTTGGTACGCTCGCGCTCGCCTTCGACGAGATGACCGCGGAGCTTCGAGAGAACGTCGCAACCCTGGAGCGGCGGGTCACCGAGCGGACCGCTGAATTGAATCGCCAGCGCCTCTACTACGCCTCGCTCGTGGAGGTCAGCCCGGTGGCCGTCGTCACGATGGACCAGGAGGAGCGCGTGTCGGCCTGGAACCCGGCGGCGACGACCCTCTTCGGGTACCTCGCCGATGAAGCGATCGGCCAGGTGATCGACGACCTCATCCTCGGCTCGGAAACCCTACGCGAGGACGGCCATGACCTCGCCCGCGAGGCCGCTGCAACGGGCCGCGCCCAGAAGCTGGGGCAGCGCACTCGCAAGGATGGCACGCTGGTTGAAGTCGAGATCCTGATGGTCCCTCTGGTGGTGGATGGGGAGCAGTTCGGCTTCTACGCCATCTACCACGATGTCACCGAGCTGCAGGCAGCTCGCCGGGAGGCCGATTCAGCCAACCAGGCAAAGAGCGCCTTCCTGGCCGCGATGAGCCACGAGATCCGCACACCGATGAACGCCGTGATCGGAATGAGCGGGTTGATCATGGACACGCCGCTGGACGCGGAACAGCGGGACTACGCCGAGACCATCCACACGTCGGGCGAGGCGCTGCTCACGATCATCAACGACATTCTCGACTTCTCGAAGATCGAGGCGGGCCGGATCGAGCTCGATGCCCATCCATTTGCCCTCGCCGAGACGTTGGAAGGCGCCCTTGACGTGATGGCCCCGATCGCCGCGAAGAAGGGTCTGGAGTTGATCTACGACCTCGACCCGGATCTGCCGCCGGTCATCCTCGGGGACGCCGGGCGGCTCCGCCAGATCGTCCTGAATCTCCTTTCGAACTCCGTCAAGTTCACCGAGAAGGGCGAGGTCGTCATCCGGATCGCCGGATCCCGACTCCCGGTCGGCACCTTGGTTGCCAAGCCGGAATACTGGGAGATCCAGGTCGAAGTCCGCGACACCGGAATCGGGATCCCGCCGGATCAGATCGGACGTCTCTTTCAGTCGTTCAGCCAGGCGGATGCCTCGATCTCGCGACGCTTCGGCGGGACCGGCCTGGGTCTCGCGATCAGCCGCCGGCTGGCCGAACTCATGGATGGCTCGCTCGTTGCGGAGAGCGCCGGGATCGTGGGTGAGGGCAGTACGTTCCGGCTCACGATTCGCGTGCCGGAAGCGGAGGCGGAAGCGGAGGTCGATGCCGCCGAGACCATGTCCAGGCAACCGGTGCTCGACCTAAAGGGACGGCGTGTCCTCGTCGTCGATGACAACGCCACGAACCTGCGGATCCTGGCAGCTCAGCTGGAGCGCCTTGGCCTCGTGGTGACCGCGACCGCGTCGGCGCTCGAGGCACGGGACCTGGCGACAGTCGCCCCAGCCGACTTCGCGGCGGTCCTCTCCGACCTCCGGATGCCCGATCTCGACGGCCTCGAACTTGCCACGGCCATTCGAGCCTCCGCCGCTCTTGTCAAGCCGCCGGTCATCGTGCTCTCCTCGCTTGGCGGACGAGACCGTGCGACCGACAACGTTGCCGCGTTCCTCGCCAAACCGGTCAAGCCGGCTGCTCTCCGGGAAACGCTCCGCGCGGCTATCGCGGGCCTCGAGGCACGGGGCGTGCCCCGAACGCCGGAGCGCCTGGCCATCGATCCAGAGCTCGGAGCGCGCCATCCGCTCCGGATCCTCCTCGCCGAGGACAATGCCGTGAACCAGAAGCTGGCAATCCGGCTCCTGGAGCGAATGGGCTATGCCACCACGGTTGCGAACAACGGAATTGAGGCGATCGATGCACTCACGGCCTACCCATTCGACGTGGTCCTCATGGACGTGCAGATGCCCGAACTCGACGGTCTGGAGGCGACTCGGCAGATCCGCGTCACGTGGCCCGATCGACACGTGCGGATCGTCGCGATGACGGCCAACGCCATGGAGGGTGACCGCGAGGTCTGCCTTGCCGCGGGCATGGATGACTATCTCGCGAAACCCATCCGCCCGGATGAACTGGCTGCGGCGCTGCTGGCCGTACCCGCGATGACCGAAGGCGTCTGACCTGATGAGCGACCGCCAGCCCGCCGTCGACCTCACGGCCCTCGATCGCCTGCTCGACATGACCGGCGGAGACGTTGAGTTCCTGGACGAACTCGTCGAAACCTATCTCGCCGACGGACCCGTCCAACTCGGGGCCATGCGCGAAGCCGCCCTGAATGGTTCGGCCGGGGGTCTGATCCGTCCCTCGCACTCGCTCAAGTCGAACAGCGCGAACCTGGGCGCGGCACATCTGGCCGATCTGTGCCGAGTCCTGGAGGCGACCGCGCGCGACGGCGTCGTTGACGGCGCGATCGAGCGCGTCGCGGCAGCCGAGGCCGAGTTCGAGGAAGTCCGCGCCGCCCTCCTCGCCGTTCGGGCGAACCGATGAACGAAGGGGGGCGCGTTCTCGTCGTCGACGATGAGCGGATGAATCGGATGCTCCTGCGACGAGCGGTAGAACTCGAGGGCCACGTTGTTCGGGAGGCGGAGGATGGCCGCCAGGCCCTGGACCGACTCGGCGCGGAGCCATTTGATGTCGTCCTCCTCGATCTCGTCATGCCGGAGATGGATGGCTACACCACGCTCGAGGCGATAAAGAAGGATCCCGGCCTTCGGCACATTCCGGTGATCGTCATCTCGGGTGTCGAGGACATTGCGAGCATTGTCCGGTGCATCGAGATCGGGACCATCGACTACCTGCCGAAGCCGTTCCAGCCGGCGATCCTGCGAGCTCGCCTCGAGGCGTCGCTCGCGGCCAAGCGCCTGCGCGACCTCGAGATCGAGTACCTCGAACAGGTCTCCAAGGTAACGGGAGCGGCCGCCGCCCTCGAGGCTGGCGAGGTCGATCTCGGCCCGGTTTCCGAGGTTGCCCTGCGGACCGACGACCTGGGCCTCCTGGCCCGCCGCTTCGAGAGCATGGCCCGCGAGGTTCGGGCGCGGGAGGATCGACTTCGCGAAGAGGTCCGCGAGCTGCGCATTGAGATCGATCACACGCGACAGGCCCGTCAGGTTGCGGAGATCACGGAGACGGACTTCTTCCGCGACCTGCGAGTGCGAGCCGGTGACCTTCGGAAGATCATTCGCGACGACGAGGCGTGAGCGGCACAGGAGAAGCAGCGCCATCGCCATACCGGATCACGTATCGGTTGCGCCCTGGCGCGCGAACGCCGGCCCGAGGGTTTCCTGGTAGGGGGCCTGCTGGCCGCCATGTCGGTGGACGGCGGGATCGGGATAACGAGGTTGTCGCCGAGAATGGTCGCGCCTCTCCTGGGTCGTTCAGCGTGCCAAGTTCACCTCTACTGCCTCGGTCCGCCTCTCCTGGGTCGCACAGCGCGCCGCGTTCGCCTCTGCTGGGTTGTTCAGCTTGCCGTGTTCGCCTCTGCTGGGTCGCTCAGCTTGCCGTGTTCGCCTCTGCTGGGTCGCTCAGCGTGCGTCGGTCCGCCTCTCCTGCGACGTTCAGCGTGCCGCGTCCGCCTCCCGCGTCTCTCAGCGTGCCGCGTTCACCTCGCGCTCGGCGATTCGGACG
The DNA here is from genome assembly GCA_016191425.1 of Chloroflexota bacterium. Classification (GTDB taxonomy): domain Bacteria; phylum Chloroflexota; class Limnocylindria; order Limnocylindrales; family CSP1-4; genus UBA5189. The sequence goes on along the minus strand of JACPOR010000021.1, from coordinate 26,806 downwards.
AATTCGTTCAGTTCGCCGCGGAAGCTGCCCCTGTAGGAACCGATCGCGAAGATGCGTGCCGAGATCGCGGGAACGATTCCCTCCGTTCGGAACTCCTGGGTCAGGCGCGTGCCGTCGGGCGTTGGCTCGAACGTGACCAACGTCTCGCCACGCAGCATCCGGTTGCCAAAACGAGTCCGGAGAAAGCGCGAACGCTCGGCCTCGACGATCTCGGATGGACTGCGCATTCCGCCGAACCAGACCGTGTATCGCGTTCCCACCTGACCGGGCGGGCCGCTCATGTCGGTCACCTTGCTGACGCCCTCGATCCACTCATGCCAGCGAGCCGCATCCGTCCAGAGGTCGAAGACCTGTCCCACGGGGGCGACAATGTCCACGGTGAATCGGTACGTTGCCATGGTTGGACGATACGGTGTCACCCGACATTCCGGAAGTCAACCGGGCGTAAGGGTCGGCCGCCGGTCGGCCCCAAGTCGGCCCCAGGTCGGCCCCAGGTCGGCCCCAGGTCGGCCCCAGGTCGGCCTCCGGTCGGCCCTGCCGCAGGCTCGGTCTCCTGGCCAACGCTCGTCGAGGGCGCCCGCTGTCCAGATTGGCGGAGACCCCTCGGCTCCCTCCACGGGCCAAGCCAGTTTCCATTGCAAGTGCACTTCGCGCGGGTGTCATCCGCCCCGGCCGGGTTTCCTGGCCAATGCTCGTGCGGGGAGCACTATCCGGGTTCCGGAGCCGCTCACCCGCGCTCGGCCGCGCTCGGTGCTCGGTTGATGCTCGGTCGGTGCCCGGTTGATGCTCGGTCGGTGCGCGACCTGAACTCCGCCACGCACGAGTCCCTCGCTGCCCCGGGCGCAGCGGCGCCCGTTGGGAGCTCGCGGGGTACCGTTCGCGGCCGCCTATCCGGACAGTGCTCCGGGGGCGGTCATCAGCCAGGATTTCGCGGCCCCGGGAGCCACGCGGGACCACGCCGCGCAGCGGGAGGGCACGGGGTTGGCCCTCAGCCATCATCTCGAGCTCCGGGGCCGGGCCGTCCATCCGGCAGCGCTCCTGGTGCGAGGGCCCGACGGCGGACCTTCTGTCGAAGGGAGAGTACTTCCGCCCCATGGCGCCGCTCGGTGGCGGGCGCGACGGTGGAGCACCAAAAGGTCCTCATGCCGAATCCCCTGATCCCAGTCGGGTGGTTGACGGCGCGCAAACCCCCAGCGAGTTGCCCGAATGCCATTCCGAATGCCCACGAGGCCCGCGCTCGGCGCGCTCGTGCTCGCCGCCTCCTATGTCCTGACGGCCATGCCTGCGCCGGCCCTTGCCCTCGACCCTCCGCAGCCACTTCCCGGATACCAGCCGACGTTTGTCACGGAGCGCGCGCCGGGCATTTGGGAGGACTGCATCTGGGCATCGGCCTCGATGCTCCTCGACAAGTGGACCAACGGCGCCACGACCGTGAGTCGGAAGCAACTGCGGACCCTGTCCGGCGATGCGGCGGCCGGATCGAATCTGGGCGACGTCAAGCGCGCGTTCGCACGCCTGGGAATCGTCTTGAAGTCATCCCCGGGCGGTGGCGAATCGGTCACCTGGGCGGAGCTCCTGGATCGTCTCGGTCGTGGCGGCGGAGCCATCCTGCTCGGCGATTATTCCAAGCTCCCACGACGGTACGGGCGCTGGGATCCAGCGTTCTGGAAGAACGACGGCCTCCTCGACGATCACGCCCTCTACCTCGACCGATACGATCGGCGCACGGGCCGGATCCTGGTCATGGACCCGCTGGCGCCGGCCGGCTGGACCGGCGAATGGATCCCGGTATCGGCGCTCAGGAAGTACGCCTGGCGGGCACCGGGAGGCGCGCTCTGGACCGCGATGACGCCGGCCGCACTGCCCGCCACATTCGACGGTGTCGATCTCGGTGATCCGACGGCCAGCGCCGATGCGTCCTCGATGATCGTCAGCTGGCCGATCGACGACGCGCCCGACGGTTGGACCTATGCAGGTGCGACCGTGACGACACAGATCACGCCGGTGACCGACGACGACATCACCGACGTCGTGGTCTCGGCGCTCGTCGCCCGCGATGGATCGCTCGTCGCCCGCGACGGATGGCTCGCCGCCCGCGATGGATCGCTCGTCGCCCGCGATGGATCGCTCGTCGCCGGCGACGGATGGCTCGACCCATCGATGCGATGGCTCGATACATCGCTCGACCCATCGATGCCATCGCGCACGGATGGCTCGGCGGAGCCATCGGTGACGCCTGCGACGCCCGTTCCGGCAATGCCGTTCGCGACGGCAACCGGTGCCACGCTGACGGCCACGATCCCACTCCCGACGCCTGGTGTCTATTCCGTGGGCCTGACGCTCACGGACCATCGATCTGGATACGAAGTCGTCACGGCAGGGCCGTTCAAGCTCTACGTGCCCGGGCCGCGCGCGGCGACGTTCAACGTTCCGGCTGACATGCTGGTCGACCCGGCGGCGCTCGTCCAGCTTTCCGTGATCGTCCGGAACAGCGGGACCGAGTCATGGGTCGACACCGCGCCCGTTCCCTGGCTGCCACTCGACAAGCAGAGGCCTCGAAACACCAGGCTCATCGGGACGTGGATCCCGGAACCGCTGTCCACCGATGAGGATCGAGGTGTGACCGCTACGCCGTTACCGATCGATTTCGGGCCCCTGGCCCTCGATCCCGGCTCCGTGGTAGTGATCGACTCGGTCATCCAGGTACCGATCGACCCCGGGTACTGGCGCCTCGTCCTGGATGTCGTGGATGACGAGGCCGGCTCGATGGCGCTCGCAGGTTCGGCCCCGGGCGTCATCGGCATCGAGGTCCTCGGCCCGAGCCACCCGGGTCCCGGCGAGTAGTCGACAGTCATTCTCGGGTGACACACGCGCGATCAGGCCGCCAGGTGACACCGGCCCGGTCGGCCCGACGGGCTGGACCGGCGATCAGCGTTGGTGAAGACGCCCTCGACCTCGATCGACGGGAACCGAGCAAACGACTCGACGGCGGTCGTTCCGGCAGCCGCCCAACGGACGGTCGACCAACAGATCGAGTGTCTGTGCGAACCCTTCGCCACGGCGCCGGAGGATGCGTGGCAGAGGAAGGGCTACAACCTGCCGATCACGAAGAGGACCACCAGGACGATGATGATCACGCCGACAATGCCGACGCCGCCGCTTCTGTAGTTCATCGTGTTCTCCGTTCTTCTGACCGACATGCCTGCGCCGGTCTGGTCGACGGGCGAGCGCGCGCCGGTCCGGTGACCATCCCGCGTGTGCCGGCCATGGCCCTGCGATGCTCGCAGGCAACGGCGAGCGTGCATCCGGGACGCCTTGCTGTCATGACAGTTCGTCATCGTTCCGTTGCCCGAGTGCCTGATGACACCCCGAGGATGCATTGCGCCCAGCCCATCTAGCATTGGCGGGCAAGGCTGAAATCGCGGTGCGTGTCAAGCGGAGGCTGACAGGACATGAGCGCCCATACCGAGCCCGAGGCTCAGACAGGCAGCGGACCACTCTCTGATCAGGAGCTGCGCCTGATCAACGCTTACTGGCGGGCGGCGAACTATCTCTCGGTCGGCCAGATCTACCTGCTCGACAACCCGCTCCTCCGCGAGCCGCTCCTCCCGGAGCACACCAAGCCGCGCCTCCTCGGACACTGGGGGACGACGCCCGGGCTCAACTTCATCTACGCCCACATGAACCGGGTCATCCGAAGCTGGGACCTCGACGCCATCTACGTGATCGGGCCCGGCCACGGCGGCCCGGCGATCGTGGCCAACGCGTACCTCGAGGGAACGTACAGCGAGGTCTACCCGAGCATCACGCAGGACATCGACGGGATGCGCAATCTGTTCCGCCAGTTCTCCTTCCCGGGGGGCATTCCGAGCCACGTGGCACCCGAAACACCCGGGTCGATCCACGAGGGTGGCGAACTGGGCTACGCCCTCTCCCATGCGTACGGGGCAGCGTTCGACAATCCCGACCTCGTGGTCTGCTGCGTGGTCGGAGACGGCGAGGCCGAAACTGGTCCGCTCGCCACGAGCTGGCATTCGAACAAATTCCTGAACCCGGTTCACGATGGCGCCGTCCTGCCCATCCTCCACCTCAACGGCTACAAGATCGCCAGTCCGACCGTCCTGGCCCGAATTCCGCACGACGAGCTCCAGGCGCTCCTGGAGGGCTACGGCCACCACCCCCACTTCGTCGAGGGTGACGACCCGACCGTGGTGCATCAGCAGATGGCGGCCGTCATGGACGCGGTCATCGAGGAGATCCACGAGATTCAGCGGGCGGCCCGCCACGGCGGCGTCACCGCGCGACCGCGCTGGCCGATGATCGTCCTCAGGACACCCAAGGGCTGGACGGGGCCGAAGGAGATCGACGGCAAGCCGGTCGAAGGTACCTGGCGAGCCCACCAGGTGCCCATGGCGGAGGTTCGGACGAACGCCACCAACCGGGACATCCTCGAGCAATGGCTGCGCGGTTACCGACCCGAGGAGCTGTTCGACGCAGGGGGTGCCCTGATCCCGGAACTCGCCGAACTTCCGCCTCGCAGCTACCGGCGGATGAGCGCGAACCCCCACGCGAACGGCGGCATCCTGCTGCACGACCTGGCGATGCCGGACTTCCGTACCTACGCCGTCGACGTACCGGCGCCCGGCGCGAGTTCCAGCGAGGCGACCCGCGTTCTCGGCTCGTTCCTTCGCGACGTGACCGCCCGGAACCTGGAGAACTTCCGGATCTTCGGTCCGGACGAGACGGCCTCGAACCGTCTCGGCGCGGTGTTCGAGGTGACCGACCGCCAGTTCGATGCCGAGATCCTCCCGACGGACGAGGGCCAGGCCCTGGAGGGTCGCATCATGGAGGTGCTCTCGGAGCACCAGTGCCAGGGCTGGCTCGAGGGCTACCTCCTGACCGGCCGGCACGGCCTCTTCAACTGCTACGAGGCCTTCATTCACATCGTCGATTCGATGTTCAACCAGCACGCCAAGTGGCTGAAGGTGGCGTCCGACATCCCATGGCGCCGACCCATCGCATCCCTCAACTACGTGCTCAGCTCGCTGGTCTGGCGGCAGGACCACAACGGGTTCTCGCACCAGGATCCCGGCTTCATCGACCACGTGGTCAACAAGAAGGCCGAGCACATCCGGGTCTATCTGCCGCCCGATTCGAACACGCTCCTGTCCGTCGCCGACCACTGCCTCCGAAGCCGGAACTACGTCAACGTGATCGTTGCCGGCAAGCAACCGGCACCGGACTGGTTGTCGATGGATGAAGCCGTCCTCCACTGCGCCCGCGGCATCGGGATCTGGGACTTCGCCAGCAACGATGAGGGCGGCGAGCCGGACGTGGTCATGGCCTGTGCCGGCGACGTGCCCACGCTGGAAACCCTGGCGGCCGTCGACATCCTGCGGCGCGAGCTGCCGGAGTTGAAGATCCGCGTCGTGAACGTGGTCGACCTGATGCGGTTGCAGCCCGAATCCGAGCATCCGCACGGGATGTCCGATCGGGAGTTCGACGCGCTGTTCACCGAGGACAGGCCGATCGTGTTTGCCTACCACGGCTATCCGTGGCTCATTCACCGACTCACCTATCGGCGCCGGAACCACGCCAATCTCCACGTCCGGGGCTACAAGGAGGAGGGCACCACGACGACGCCCTTCGACATGGTGATGCTCAACGACCTGGATCGGTTCCACCTCGTCATCGACGTCATCGATAGGGTGCCGGGGATCGCCGAGCAGGCCGCGCACCTCCGCCAGCGGATGGTCGACAAGCGTAGGGAATGCCGCGCCTACACCCGCCTCGAGGGCGAGGACGCGCCCGAGATCCGTGACTGGCAGTGGCCGGTGGTGACGGCAGGGTGACGGACCCGGCGACGTCGGGAGATCAGCGCATCCCGCCCTCGGCAGGGTCCGACCGAATCCTCGTGGTCAACGCGGGGTCGAGCAGCCTGAAGCTCCGCGTTCTCGACGCTCACGACGCCGTCGTCGGGAGCGAAGACCTCCCGGCTCCCAGGGGCTCCACCGAGGTTGCTGCGATCGCGACGGCGATCGCAGGCTTTGGTGCCCTGCGGGCGGTGGGCCACCGGATTGTCCACGGCGGCACGCGGTACAGGGGCCCAGTCCTCGTGGACGACATTGTGGAGGCCGATCTCCGCGCCCTGACCGACCTCGCGCCGCTCCACCAGCCGAAGTCCCTGGCCGCGATGGCCGCGGTCACATCCATCCTCCCGGACGTCCCGGCGGTGGCCTGCTTCGATACCGCGTTCCACGCCGGGATGCCTCCTTCGGCCACCACCTATGCGATCCCGACCGAGTGGCGCCAGCGATGGGCGCTCAGGAAGTACGGCTTCCATGGGCTCTCGCATGCCTACGCCTCGAGGCGTGCGGCGGAGATGGTCGGTGGTCGGCTGGCGGATCTCCGAATCGTGACCTGCCACCTCGGCGCGGGGGCGTCGCTCGCGGCGATCAGGGGAGGACGGTCCGTCGATACGACGATGGGCTTCACCCCCCTCGACGGCCTGGTCATGGCGACGCGCTCGGGGAGCATCGACCCCGGTCTTCTGCTCTGGCTGGAGAGTCACGTCGGCATGCCGGCTGCCGAGATCGCATCCACGCTGGAGAATCGCTCGGGGCTCCTCGGTCTCGCCGGGTCGGCCGACATGCGTGACATTTTGGCGGCCGAAGCCGACGGCAACGAGGCGGCGATCCTCGCGATCGGCGTGTATCTGCATCGGCTCAGAGGCGCGATCGCGTCGATGGTGGCCTCGCTCGGCGGTCTGGATGTCCTCGTCTTCACCGGTGGGGTCGGGGAGAACGCGCCGGCGATCCGCGAGCGCGCGGCCGCGGGTCTCAGCTTCCTGGGCGTTGCGGTCGATTCCACTCACAACGCCCGAGCCCGAGGCGACGGCGAGATTTCGGCGGCCGGGGCCGCCGTCCGGACCCTGGTGATCGTCGCCCGGGAAGATCTCGAGATCGCGCGCGAGGTGCGCACCCTCACTCGAGAGTGACTCGCCGGTTCACGTTGCGACAGGCTCCGCTTCTGCCGGGCACGCAGCCACGCCGGCGCGCGCCGCGCCGGGCACGCCGGGCACGCCGGGCACGTGTTCCGGAATGCGGTGGCGGGCCACGCCGGGCACGCAGCCACGCCGGGCACGCCGCGCCGGGCACGCGCCGCGCCGGGCACGCCGGTCACGTGCTGCGGAATGCGGTCGCGGGCCACGCCGGGCACGCGCCGCGCCGGGCACGCAGCCACGCCGGGCACGCAGCCACGCCGGGCACGCAGCCACGCCGGGCACGCAATGACGCCGGGCACGTGCTCCGCTATGCGGTGGCGGGCACGCGCCGCGCCGGGCACGCAGCCACGCCGGGCACGCAGTGACGCCGGGCACGTGCTCCGTTATGCGGTGGCGGGCCACGCCGGGCACGCATTGACGCCGGGCACGTGCTCCGCTATGGGGTGGCGGGCCCCAGCGGCGATCTCATGACCCTTGACCTTGGCCATGACGGCTCCATGGTCGCGACAGGCAAATGCCTGTCGTTAATCGATCGGTGACGAGCTCCGGCGGCGGCCGCCGCGCATCGCTCGGTTCGATCGAGGCGTGACTGAGCTCAGCACGAGCGTGGATGAGCATAGCCTCGCGACCTGACAAGGCTGCCTGTGCTCAGGACGCCCATGCAGTCGACGCGGTGATGGACAACGTCAGCGCGCCGCCCGAGCCGAGCAGTCCGCTGAAGACCGCTACCCGTCGATGACCGTGCGGCGTCCCAGTGAACTCGAAGGGCGATCCGGCACGCGCAACGGTGCAATGCACACGATGACGCGGGGCGCAAGGTCGCGGGGCGCAAGTATGAGAACGTCCGCACTGACCCGACGCGGCCGTGCGAGGGCCGCGCGGCCGTGCGATGGACCGCGAGAGCAGCGCGGGGGGCCGCGAGAAGCACGAGGAGCCGCCCGACGGGCAGTGCGGGGGGCCGGACGAGGAGGCGCATGCGTCCCACGATCCGCGTCGTGGAACCCGACCTCATTGGCCTGATCGTTGACGAGGCGAAGCTCATCCTCGCCACGACCGGCATGGAGATCCGTGGCCGCGAGATGCGTCGACGCCTCCTGGACCTCGGCCTGCCTCGGACACATCGGGCGCTCCCGCTGATCCGTCACAGCGTCGAGCCCCGCCAGGAGGCGGGGCTCGACGAGCGCTGTACCGGCGTTGCCTGCGGGCCGGGGCTCGACGAGCACTCGACCCGCGTTGCCTGCCCTACTCCGATCGGTGGTGGCACACCCAGAGGAAGTTGTCTACGAAGTCCCAGTACGTCCCGTCGGACGATTCTTCGTCATGCGGACACGGGCGGTTGTCGGCAAACTTCACGGTGGCGCTCTCGGCGGTCACGAAGTTCCCGTTCGCATCGAAGACTCGAAGCTCGAACGTCCCATTTGGCGTGAAGAGCAGGTCCGGCCAGCGGGCGACCGTGCCCGGGCTGATGCAGTGTCCATCCGGCAGGCCCACGGCGCCCGCACAACCCCAGCCAGCTGCTTCCGCGCGTTGCAGATCCGTTGCGCCACCAGCGGCGAGCGCTGCCGGCGCCATCGCTCCAACCATCATCGCCGCCACGGTCATCGCCATGGCAAGTCGTCGGATCGTCATCGTTCCTCCTGGCTCTGCCTGTCCGGTCGTCGTCCGCGGGTCGCCGACGTGGCTGGGCCCTCGGTGGTCGGGGTCGGGGCCGGAGGCCGTCACCCGCTGGCACGACTCTCGCCTGTCGGTCGCGATGCGTCATCGGTAGATCGACCGATGAGGGCCAGCGTCCGTGACCGATGAACTCGAGCTGGCGTACGCGACCGATGATCTCGAGCTGGCGTACGCGACCGATGACCTCGAGCCGGCGTCCAGGTCCCCGTTGTGCCCAGGGGATACGCTCTTCCCGTCATGGCCGATCCGCGTCTACTCGTGATCATGGGCTCAGGTGAGACGGCGCCAACGATGGCCAAGGTTCACCGGACGCTCTTCGACCGCCTCGGACCGGGCGACGTGAAGGCGGCCATCATCGATACCCCGTACGGCTTTCAGGAGAACGCCGACGACCTGAGCGCTCGGACGGTGCGGTTTTTCGCCGAGAGTCTCGGACGCGAGGTCGGTGTCGCCTCGTATCGAACCCGCGAGGTCGATGCGATCACGACGGCGACGGCGGTGTCCCTCGTACGCGGGGCGCGATACGTCATGGCCGGGCCGGGAAGCCCCAGCTACGCGCTCCGACACTGGGCGGGTGGCCCGGTCGCATCCGCGCTGTCGGACCACCTCGAGACCGGCGGCGTGCTGACGATGGCGAGCGCGGCCGCCCTCACGCTCGGCGCCCTGACGATCCCGGTGTACGAGATCTACAAGGTCGGCGAATCACCGAGCTGGCTCCCGGGCCTCGATCTCCTCGCCCCCTCGACGGGTCTGAAGGCGGCCGTCGTGCCGCACTACGACAATGCAGAGGGCGGTAATCACGACACCCGTTTCTGCTACATCGGCGAGCGACGGCTCCGGGAACTCGAGCGCCAGATGCCGGACGGGACGTTCGTCCTCGGGGTGGACGGCCATACCGCGGTCATCTTCGACCTCGATCGTCGGACCGCCTCGGTCGCCGGTCGAGGCGGCGTGACCGTGCGTGCCCACGGACAGAGCACGATCTTCCCGAGCGGAAGCGAGGTCAAGATCGAGACCCTGGCCGATGTCGCGGCCCGACTGGCCAGCCGGACGCCGGTGGACATTGGCTGGGAACCTGCACCGGTGGAGCCGGGGATACGATCAGCCGCTCCAAACGCGCGACCCGAAGGAGGGCTGGCCGTTTCGGGCTCGACCCTGGGACATTCTCGCGAGCCCGTCCAGCTGACCGTCGCAGACCAGGAAGGTGCGGTTGTCGATGCCCTCGCCCACGGTGATCGACGAGGTGCGGTCGCGGCGCTCCTGGACCTGGACCTGGCCCTCGAAGCACGCGTCAGGAGCGGCGAGGACAGCCCAGACCTGGACGACGCCCGATCCACGTTCCATGCCCTGATCGCACGGCTCGGAGGTGCATCGAGTTCCCCGGACCCGGATCTGGAGACGCCGATGGATCGCCTCGTGGATGAACTGCTGAGCGCGCGTGCCCGGGCGCGGCAATCGGGCGACTGGGATACCGCCGACCTCATCCGGGCCGCGCTCGCCAGGGCCGATGTCGAAGTTCGCGACGAGGCCTCCGGATGGAGACGCGTCCTGCCGGGCCGCTGAGACGCGTCCTGCCGGGCCGCTGAGCCGCGTCCTGGTCGGGCCGCTGAGCCGCGTCCTGTCGGGCCGGACGTGGCTCGCCGTCCCGCGGCCGTCCCGCCGCCCCGCGGCCGTCCCGCGGCCCCGCGCCCGTCCCGCGTCCTGGTCGCCCGTCCCGCCGCGCGCGACGACGATCCACCACGCGCAACCGCGACATGCGCACAATGGCGCGGCCCGCCACGATGCGGATGTCCCGCACCGGCGCGAGACCGTCGGCTCAAGGTCACCGGCTCGTCCCGCACCGGCTCGAGGCGACGGCTAGGGGCCACCCGCACGAGGAGGCGCATGCGTCCGACGATCCGCGTCCTGGAATTGGAACTCATCGACCGGATCGTCGACGAGGCGAAGCGCGTCCTCGCCACGACCGGCATGGAGATCCGCGGCCGCGAGATGCGCCGGCGGCTCCTGGAACTCGGGCTGCCCTCGGATCCATCGGGCGAACGAATCCTGTTTCCTCGTGGTGTCGTGGAACGCGCCCTGGCGGCAGCCCCGTCGTCGTTCATGCTGTTCGATCGGGACGGCAACCCGCACGCGGATCTCGGCGGTGATCGCGTGCACTTCGTGCCGGGATCGTCGGGCCTCAAGGTCATGGACCATCGGACCGGCGATGTCCGGCTGGCCAACACGGCCGACTTCGTCGACTACATCCGGCTCGCCGATGGGCTCCCGAACATCGCCTACCTCGCCACCGCGTTCTCGACGAACGACGACATCGAGGCCAATGTCTCCGACGCCTGGCGGCTCCGTCTCGCCCTGACGAACTCGAAGCGGCCGATCGTGTCCGGCGCCTTCACCGAGCACGGGGTCCTGCGGATGGTGGAGATGCAGCAGCTCTTCCGCCGCGAACGGGCCGACCTCATCGCCCGCCCGATGTCCATCTTCACGATCACCGCGAGCGGCAACTTCCGGTACAGCGAAGACTCGTGTCAGAACCTCATCGACTGCGTCGAGGCCGGCATCCCCGTGGAGATCGTGCCGGTCACGCTCCAGGGACTGATCGCACCCGTGACCACCGTCGGAGCGACGGTATTCCACACGATCGATGTCCTGGCCGGGATCACCATGGCCCAGCTCATTCGACCGGGAGCGCCGGTCCTGTTCGGCGGCGCACCGGCGACGTTCCACATGAAGGTCGCGAGCTCACCGATGGCGGCGATCGAGGCGCTCCAGCTGGACGTCGCCTACGTCGAGGTCGCGAAGGCCCTGCACCTCCCGACCCAGTCGTACATGGCGCTCTCGGACGCGAAGGTCCTCGATGCGCAGGCCGGGGCCGAGACCTACGGGAGCGCGTTGCTCGCGGCGCTGGCCGGCGTGAACAGCGTGTCTGGCCCGGGGATGCTCGACTTCCTGCTCGTCTTCAGCCTGCCGAAGCTGGTCTTCGATGACGAGGTCTGCGCCCAGGTCCTCCATTTCGTTCGCGAGGTCGCGCCCGTCGAGGACCTGCCCATCGATGAACTCGTGGACCAGCTGATGGCCGACCAGCACCTGATCATGGCCGAGCACACCACCGCCCACTGGCCGAGTGCGCTCCATCTGCCGAGCCGCGCGTGGGAGCGGGACAACCGCGAGAACTGGACCAAGTCCGGGGCGCTCGATACGTATGCCCGATGCGTCGCGGAGGTGGACCTCCGCCTCGCGGCGTACCAGCCGATCGACACGGACACCCGCGTCGTCGAGGAGCTGGACCGGATCATTCGATCCGGCCTTGTGGACCAGACTGAGCTGCCGTTCGTCCCCCCGGCACCGGAGCCCGTGGCACTCGTCGGCGAGAACGAGGGCCGACGCCGCAACCGCCGGCGTGGCGGTTGATCGTCCCGGCGCCGCAGTTGACCGCCGGCGAGGCGGAGGACCGCCGGCGCGGCGGTTGATCGTCCCGGCGCGGCCCCGGCTCAGTTCCCCAGGTCACCCACCAGCACGGCCGGGTTACCGCGCGGGCCGTTCACGGGTTCGAGGCTGATGCCGAACGTCCCGCTCCCGAACGATGTGGTCGCCCACTCGTCGAGGGATCCCGCCCAGAACGCCGTCCCGCCGGCGAACCACATCTGGCCGACGGGTGAGCGAACGCCGCCGCGCTCGATCCAGCACACGTAGATGCTTCCCGGAGGCGGCGGCTGCAGCGCGCTCGTGAGCACCACGAAATCGCGGCTGGACCAGGAGATCGAGCCGGCCGGCGTCCCATCCGCCGTCCGCAGGTCGACCACCGAGTGGGACGGATCCCGGAGGACGCGGTCGACGGTCGCGGCCACGGCTTCAAGGGCCGCCGTCTCCCGACGGGCCTGGTCAAGCCGTGTCGACTGATCGAGCACCAGGACGCCGGCAACGGCCACGATCCCGATCACCGCGACGAGGGCCAGCCACCTTCGACCGCGTTGCCGGCGGCCCGGACGAGTCTTTCCCGTCCCAGGAGCGGCGAGGCTTCGATCGCCGTACTCCTCGATCGTGGCTGGTGCCTCCGTGCCACCTGGCTCGTCCTCAACAAGCTCGAGGATGGCCGATCGCAGTGCGGCCGGAGCGGCGACGTGGTCGGTCTCGGCCGCGTCGGCCAGGTCGGCCGCGTCGGCCAGGTCGGCCAGGAGCAGGGCATCCGCGCCGGGCCCCGTTGAAAGCGCCCGCCGCACGGTGGCATGGGTCCTCTGCCAGGCGGCGGCGATATCTCGACAGACCGCACACGACGCGACGTGGGCGAGGAGAGGATCCTCCTCCATCGACCCGGTGGCGCCGGCGAGGGCCACGGCGAATCGGGCCAGGGCCTCGGGTTCGAGCGTCAGGTCCATCAGCCGCTCGTGAGCTTCGGCGTGCTCGTACGTCGTCATCGGTCGTCCCCTCGCAGCGGGATCGCGCTGACGCTCGACGCCTGGTCGCGGAGGTCGGGGACGCCCTCGAGGCGTAATCGCAGTCGGGCCAACGCTCGGCGCGTTCGCGATTTGACCGTGCCGATGGGGATGCCGAGCCGGTTCGCGATCTCTCCCTGGCTGAGGGCATGGTCATAGGCGAGGACGAGGATCTCGCGCTCGTCCGACCGAAGCTCGCCGAGGACGGTCTGGATCACGGCACGCAGCCAACGTCGATCAGCCTCGGCGGCGGGATCGTCGGAGTGGGACCCGGACGAATGCCCCGGCCGCCCACGGTCCGGGTTGTCATCGACCGACGACACCTGTCCGGGTCGGACCCATTCCGCGAGCGGTCGCCTCGCTTCAGCGCGGAGGCGATCGATCGCCCGGTTCCTGGCGATTCCGAGCATCCATCCGATGACCGATCCCGACCCCGCATGGAACTGTTCTCCGCGTTGCCAGACGGCCATGAACGTGTCCTGGACCACCTCGGCGGCCATCGATCGATCACGCAGGAAACGGACCGCCGTTCCGAAGATGCCGTCGGCGTATCGATCGTAGAGCTCCGCGAAGGCCGCCTGGTCCCGTTGGCCGATTCGAGCCAAGAGCGAGCGATCGCCTGCGGCGCGGTCGGGTTCGCCGGAAGCACCGTCCTTCTCGCGCATATCGTGATGGTGGCTCCATTCAGCTGCCGTGTCGAGGTCGTGCGGCTACGGCAACACGGTGATGGTGGCCTTCATGCCGGCGTGGATCGCGCAGAAGTACGCGAACGTCCCCGCGGTGTCGAAGGTGTGCGCATACGTTGCGCCGCTGCTCATGACGCCGGCGCTGCCGAAGGAGGCGTCGGCTGTCGAGACGGTGTGGTTCCGCTTGCCCTTGTTGGTCCAGGTCACGCTCGTGCCGACCGACACGGTCAGATTCGCGGGCTCGAACGCGTTGTCGATGATCGCGACGGTCGGGGCACCGACGCTCGGGACGGCTGTCGGAGCGGCTGTCGGAGCTTCTTGGGCCGCGCTCGGAGCGGGTGTCGGGGCCGTGGTCGGCTGGTTCGGGGCCTCGGTCGGAGCCTGCGAAACGAGGATCGAGGGTGCAGCCGCTCCGCCGCAGGCAGACAACGCGAGCGCAACGACGAGGCGGAGCGAAACGGATCGGAACGACATGGCGGACGGACTCCAGCGTGCATGCGAAACAGGTGTCTTCACTCTCTACGCTCAGATTTGGCAATCGGATCCGGCCCGGCTGCATGATCGTGGCTCAGTGTCCGTTGCCTCTCGTCAGCCCGTTGCAGTCGCTCCTCAGTCCGTTGCGGTCTCCTGAGTCCGTCGCGGTCTCCTCAGCCCGTTGCCGTCGCTCCTCAGTCCGTTGCAGTCGCTCCTCCCGGGCCCCGGCCCAGGCCCCGGGCTTCCAGGCCCGGCCGAGGGCTCGGGTTTCCTGGCCCGGCCGAGGGCTCGGGTTTCCTGGCCAAGCCGAGGGCTCGGGTTTCCTGGCCAATGCTCGTGGGGGGAGCACTATGCGGATAGCGGCGGGGGACGACCCGCTATCGGTGCTCGGTCGACGCTCGGTCGGCGCTCGACCTGGTCTCGGCCACGCACGAGACCCTCGCTGCCCCGGGCGAATCAGCGCCAGTTGGGAGCTCGCGGGGCACCGTTCGCGGCCGCCTATCCGGATAGTGCTCCGGGGGCGGTCATCAGCCAGGATTTCGCGCCGCACGGGCAGCACGTTCGCCGGCGGGCAGCGGGACGGGCAGCGGGCGCCGAGCAGCCGGGACAGCGGGCATCCGGGGATCGGAGACTTTCGAGTGGCCGTACGGAGCCGGGCGCACCGCCGTGCTGGATCTCTGCGGCCCCTCGCTCGGCGTATCAGGGACAATCGGATCATGAGCAGGCCCGCAGCGAGCAAGACCCGTCAGGTGCCGCCCAGGGTTCGACGGTTGCCCCCACCCGCGCCCCGCATCCAGGTCGCGACGAACCTCGGGATCGTCGCGGTGCTCAAGCACGGCAACACCTACCTCCTGGCGGATGCTCATGGAGACATCCAGCCCGACCATCGTGGGCTGGGCCTCTACAACCTCGATACCAGGATCCTCTCCTGCGCGATCCTGCGGTTGAATGGCCTCCGACCGATGCTGCTCTCCACCGAAACGGGCGGCAATCATCGCGCGACCATCGAGCTGACCAACCCGGACGATGCGCGCGACTTGGTCGAGGTGATCGGTGGCGCCGTCGAGCGTCAGACGATATCCGTCCGCAGACTTCGCTGGATCGGCGATGGATTTGGCGAGCGAATCTCGATCGCGAACTACGCGGATCGCGACAAGGCCCTCACGCTCGATCTGATCCTCGACGCCGATGCTGCGGATATCTTTGAAATCCGGGGGCATCATCGGCCGAAGCGTGGGCAGTTCCTGCCGACGGCCGCGACAGAACGCAGTCTCGCGTTTGCCTACCTGGGCCTCGATGGGCTGGTGCGCCGCACGAACCTCGCCTTCACTCCGGCTGAAGTCTCGGCGATCGAACGGCCGGACTCCACCGCCGCCGTGGCTGGATCTCCCGCAATCATGGCCGGCCCTGGCGCCATTTCGCCACTTGGCGCCATTTCGCCACTCGGGGGTGCGGCGACTCTCGGGCCCGGCCCTCCGGCCGCGAAACCCCGCGCCGACGACATGTCATCGATGGGATCCGTCCGGCTGCGGTGGGTCCTCGATGTTCCATCCGGCGGCAGTGTTGATATCGACTGGCGCGTCTGGACCACGCTCGAGCAGGCAGCGACCGCGTCGACCTTGGAGGTGCCCAATCCGGCTCCTGCCGTGTCGGTCAACGCAGCGCCGGTCGCGCCATCGGAGGAAGCGGCGGCGCAGTATCGAGCCTGGACCGCCCGGGCGACGAGCATCACCTCGGACAGCGAGTCCTTCGATCTCCTGATTCGCCGAAGCCTCGACGACCTCCTGCTCCTCGTGAACGACGGCCCGAACCCTGGCCAGCGCTACATCGCCGCCGGGGTTCCCTGGTACGCGACCCTGTTCGGTCGCGACGCGATCATCACGGCCTTCGAGGCGCTGGCGTTCCTGCCCGACCTCGCGGTCGATACGCTGCGCGTGCTCGCGGCATGGCAGGCCACAGAGGTTGACGTGTCCCGGGATATGGCCCCGGGCAAGATCCTGCACGAACTCCGCACCGGTGAGATGGCCAGGACCGGCGAGATCCTCCATCGGCCCTACTACGGGACGGTCGACGCAACGCCCCTGTGGCTGGTCCTGCTCGGCGAAACGATCCGCTGGAACGGCGACCTGGACCTGGTCCGCGAGCTCTGGCCGAATGTCGTGGCGGCTCTCGGCTGGATCGACGACCACGGGGATCCCGACCGGGACGGCTTCGTGGAGTACGAGCGCGGCTCGTCCGAGGGCGCGCCAAACCATGGCTGGAAGGACTCCACGGACGGGATCCGGACCTCGGATGGTTCCGTCGCGAGGCCGCCGCTCGCCCTCGTCGAGGTCCAGGGCTACGTCCACGATGCGAAGGTCCGGGTCGCGGACCTTGCCCGTCGGATCGGCGACGCGGACCTCGCCGGCCGACTCGACGCCGAGGCTCGCGACCTGAAGCGCCGATTCGACGACGCGTTCTGGATGCCGGAGGCCGGGTTCTACGCCGTTGCCCTCGATGCCGACAAGCGCCAGGTGAGTTCGATCACCTCCAATCCCGCCCATGCGCTATGGAGCGGGATCGTGCCCGACGATCGGATCGATACGGTGGCGCGCCGGCTCGCCGCCGCAGATCTCGATTCAGGATGGGGGCTTCGGACGCTTGCCAGCGGGCAGGCCGGCTTCAACCCGATCGGCTATCACACTGGCAGCGTCTGGCCCCACGACAACGCGATTGCCGCGGCAGGCCTGAAGCGCGCCGGACGCCACCGGGACGCCAACCGGATCACGTCGAATATCTTCGAAGCCGCCCGGCAGTCCCCCGACCTCCGACTCCCCGAGCTGTATTGCGGGTTCTCCCGCGACGACGCTCCGGCCCCGGTCCCGTACCCCGTCGCCTGTTCGCCCCAGGCGTGGTCCGCGGCCGCGCCATTGAGCCTGTTGCAGACCATGCTCGGAATCCGGGCGAACGCCGCCGAGCACACTCTCGAGCTGGACCACCCGCGGCTCCCGGACTGGCTGGGGAGCGTCACGCTCCGGAACCTGCGCGTCGGTTCGGCAACCGTCGACATCCTGGTCCAGCGCAACCGGGGTACCACGACCGCCGAGGTGCTCCGACAGGACGGCGAGCTGGAGGTCGTGGTCCGGACCGGGCCCGACTGAGCGCAGAGCGGGCCGACTCGCGACGTGCCCGAATCGCGACGTGCCCGAATCGCGACGTGCCCGACTCCGGGCCATCCCGGGGCCCTCAGGGTAGTTACCCGGGCCATCCCGGGGCCCTCAGGGTAGTTACCCGGGCCATTCCCGGGCCATCCCCGCGGCCCATGGTCCGGAGCTGCCGACCTCCCGATCAGGCGAGGGCGCGCTCGACCGGATCGGCTGTTTCGCCGCTATGCGCGACCGCATCCTCGCCCAGCCGGCCCCACCCGCCCCGCGTCGTTGCCGCTCCCGTCAGGACCGCCCAGCCGTCGCTGTCGAGGAGATCGAGCGTCGCGATGGCCGCAGCCAGTGTACGCCGGGCATGATCCATCGCCAGCCCGGCAAGATGCAGCCCGGCGACCTGGCCGTCGAGTCCCTCGCCCACCGTGCCGGCCCAGCGGGCCCGGGCCGCCGCCGCGGCAACGTGCGCCGGATCCGGTTCCACGCGCGGCCGCACGATCGCGACGGCGGAGCCGGGCTGGACCGCGGCCACGATCGCGGACCAGCGTCCGGGATCCTCTGAATCGGGCGGCTCCACGAACGCGAGGCGGTGGCCCGGGTACAACGCCCGACGGAGCGCGACTTCGGCCAACGCCAGGGCAGGCGCATCGGGCTCGCCGAGGAGCCAGTACGGAACTGCACCCACGATCACGAGTTCATCGGGAATCCCGACGGCGCGGGCCATCAGGACCGCGAGCATCTGGAGGGCGAGCGACCGGCCCGCCCGGGTCGGCGAATCGGCATTGACGCCCGAACCCAGATCCGGCGCGACGACGAGCGGACCGGCGTCGATGACGAGCGTGACGCCGGCACGCCGCGCGACGCGGACCGCGAAGCCGAAGTCGACGAGGGCTCGGGCCGGATCCACGCCGGTCACGAACATCTCCCGCATCGGATCGAGTTCCAGCAGGTCGCCTCGCTCAAAGGCCGCGACGATGGCCCCTTCGGGACCGGCGAGGGCGGTCGGCGCGATGGCCAGGCGAACGTACGCGCCGCGCTCGGCGGCGGCTCGATCCAGGACCTCGCGGAGCCGGGCGAGGCCGCGCTGGCTTCCGGTCGGAGTCACCTCCGATTCCTCTCCGGGAACGCGCGGTCGCCAGGCGACATCCTGGCCCAGCTCCCCCAGGCGAATGGCAAGTTCCCGGGTGGCCGGCACTTCGACACGCAGGAGATCCAGCCCGGCCCGGACCAGGGCCGTGGCCTCGTTCTCGGCGGGGATCAGGGACGGCGTGAGCAGCGACGCCCCGATCCACGGCGGGCGATGGTCGTTGAGGACCTGGAGCAGCTCGGTCCGGGCGACCCGATTCGCGTCGATCCGTGCCATCGCGGCGGCGGTCAGTCGGGACAGGTGATCGGACGCCTGCCGGTGCCGTTCCGGCTCGGCAAGCAGCTCTGCCTCAAGGTTCAGGTCGACCGCCCCGGCCGCGACGTCCAGGGCGAGCTGCTGTGGAGTCGTGTCGTATTCGAGGAGTGCCATCGCGAACGGCAGCCCTATTCCGAGCGCGAGACGGGTCGTGTCGCCGCCGACGTACTGATCGACGACTTCGGCCGCGAGCGGCCTTCCCTCGCGATCCAGGCCGGTGACCCCGATGAGCCGCAGGATCGCCCGTTCCCGGCCGAGCGTCGTTGATCTCGCCGCCGATCGGGCCAGGGCCGTCGCCATGCTCATCGCGCGTTGCAGGAGCTGATCCCGTTCGGCCGCGAAGTCTGCGGAAGCGAGCCCCGGCATCATGCCCAGAGGATACGGCGCGCGGTCGGATCGGTTGACGCGGGCGCGGACGCGAACCCCTTGCGCGTGTCCTGGCCCGGGTCCTGGCCGAGGTCCTTGCGCGTGTCCTGGCCCGGATCCTAGCGCGGGCCGTCGCGTGCCGGCGCGCCGATCCAGACGTGGCCGTCCGCGAAGCGCTCGGCCTTCCAGATGGGCGCCCGGGCCTTGGTTTCCTCGATGGCGTAGGCCGCCGCGGCAAAGGCGTCGCCCCGATGGGCGGCACAGGCGACGATCACCACGGAAGGCTCACCGAGTGGGACCGAGCCGGTTCGATGGATGATCGCGAGCCGCTCGACGCCGAATCGCGCGCGAATCTCGGCGGCAATTTCGCCGAGGACGCGCAACGCGAGCGGCTCGAGAGCCTCGTAGTCGAGGGATTCGACGGACCGTCCGGCGTGCTGCTCCGCCGCGGCCTCCTGGCCTGGCGCGGGCGTTCCGGGGGTCGCCCGCGTGACCCCGAGGAAGCTCACGATCGCCCCATCGGCCGGCGCCGCCAGCCGTTTGGTGAGTTCGACCAGCAGTCCGTCGCTGAATGGCTCGTCCCGCAATTCCAGGATCGGCATGACTCTCGGTTCCGGATCGGGCTGGCCGGCCCCACCGCTCACGGGCGGGATCATCGCCACCTCGTCGCCGTCCTCGAGCGGCTCGTCGGCGCCGGCGTAGACACCGTTCCGGGCATAGCGCACCGACGCGCGGCCGGGGGCCAGCACGGGGTGCTGCTCGACGAGCGCGTCCCATGCGTCGGCCACCGTCGACCCGGGAGGCAAGACGACGGCGACCTCGCGCGAGCCCGCGAGCTCTCGCTGCACGGCGAACAGGCGCACCCGAACGCGAAGCGTCACGGCCGCCAGGCCGCCACGAGCAGGCCGTCGCCGACGGGAAGGATCGTCCCGATGAAGCGATCATCGCCCAGCACGCGGACACAGAACGCGCGGAGAGCATCCGTGCCGTCGCCCGAGCGGGACGGCCGCGCGCCAGACGTCCGGCCACTCCACAGGACGTTGTCGGCCACGACCAGGGCACCCGGGTCGAGGCGCGGCAGGACCGCGTCGAGGTACGCCCCGTACTCTTCCTTGAGGGCATCGATGAAGACCAGGTCGAACGGACCGTCCAGCGCCCCCGAGTTCCCGGGCGCCCCCGCGAGCCCGGGCGCCCCCGCGAGCCCGGGCGGCCCTGCGGACCCGGGCGCTCCTGTGGACCTTGGCGCGGGCGGCCCTGCGGACCCGGGCACCACTGGCTCGGGCGCTCCTGTGGAGTCGGGCGCGCCACCGAATGGCCCGGGCGCCGCGTGCCTGCCCGCGAAAGCCTCGAGCGCCGGCGCGTTGATCACGATGATCTGTTCGTCCGGCACCCCGGCCGATCGCCAGTGGATCCGGGCCGCGTCGGTGCGGGCCGCGTCCGGGTCGATCGTGACGATCGTCCCGCCTGGCGGCTGACCGAGGGCCATCCAGAGCGTCGAGTAGCCGATGGCGGTGCCCACCTCGCAGATGCGTCGTCGATCGGCGGCCAGGGCACCGAGCACCCGCCCGGCGTCGCGGTCCAGGATCGGAATGCGGGTCGGGGCCGCGGCTGCCTCGATGGCGGCGAACGCGGGGAGGAGCGGCCGGGCGAGGGATTCGATCCAGTCGAGGTCCGTGGGGCCGGGAGACCAGGAATCATCGGAACGCATGTCGCCTCCTAGACGAGGAGCCCGGCGCCGAAGTACAGGCCGGACGCCAGGATGGTGCCGGCCGCGATCGTGCCGACGTTGATGTACAGGAGCCCGGTGGCGGACTCCATGGATCGGGTCCGGGCGGTCTGGATGGCGGCCCAGCTGACGGCGAGCGGAAAGACGAGGCCGACCACCAGCCGCAGCCAGACGAAGAGCGCCCAGGAGCCCGTCAGCGCACCGAATCCGGCGATTCCGGAGGGACCGATGCCCAGGCCGACGGCCACGATGAAGAGGCCGACCTGGGCCGCGACGATCCAGGTGAGGATCCGTGAGAACAGGATCAGCGGCCCCTCGCCCAGCTTCGGGGTCACGAGATACCAGTGGCCCAGGATCATCGCGGCCAGCACGCCGCCGGCCGCTCCGGCCAGCAGGACGAGCTGGACGAACAACGCGAGCGACCCGATCGCCGATCCGCCCCAGGCAAGAGCGCCGGCACCCAGGGCGACGGCACCGGCCGCGAGGCCGCCGAGGCCGATCGCAGGCGCGCGCCGACCGCGGCCGATCGCGACGACGTAGACCATCGCCAGCACGGCCAGGACCAGGAGGCCCGTCCGTCGAACGTCGTCCCAGGTGACATCGCTGAGGAGCAACGTACTCCCGTTCAGCAGCGGAGTGCCCCCGGACCTCGGCAGCGCGTCATCGGACAGCACCGCGAGCCACGCGAGCAGGCCGGCACAGAACGAGGTGAAGCCGAGATACCCGCGGGTGGCGTCCGTGCGGAGCCGTCCGAGGACGACGGCCGCGAAGGACCCGACCGCGAGGGCCGAGAGGACCGTCCAGTTGACGAAGGCGAGGTTCTCGGCGATGCGTTCTGCGGGCATCGACCGAGTGTACGATGGCCGAGGAGGTATCCCATGCGACGCGATGGCGAGACGGCGATCACCTGGTTCGGGCATGCCTGCATCGAGATCGTGACCCCGAGCGGCAGGACCATCCTGATCGACCCCTGGTTCGGAAACCCGATGAGCCCGCGCGCTCCCGAGGCTGTGGATCGTTGCGACCTCATGCTCGTGACCCACGGCCACAGCGACCACCTTGGCAACGCGCTGCAGATCGCCTCTCGCACGCGACCTGCCTGGCCGGCCATCCACGAGTTCTCGCTCTGGCTCTCCCGCAACTATGCCGGCAAGGACTCGGTCATCGGCATGAACAAGGGCGGCACGGTCGAGGCGGCCGGGCTCCGCGTCACGATGACCTCGGCAGACCATTCCGCGGGCGACTGGAACGCGGGCGGCGAGACGACGCTCTATCTCGGCGATCCCGTCGGGTTCGTGATCCAACTCGAGGACGGGACACGCGTCTACCACGCCGGCGATACGGCCCTCTTCGGGGATATGCGGCTGATTCGCGACCTGTGGCGGCCGGATATTGCACTGCTCCCGATCGGCGGGCACTTCACGATGGATCCCGAGGCGGCCGCGGTGGCTGTCGAGCTCCTCGGCGTCGAACACGTCATGCCGATCCACTACGGAACGTTCCCCCTGCTGGCCGGCACGCCGGCCCAGCTGGCTTCTGCGCTGGCGGCGCGGGGGCTCGAATCCGTTGTCATCCACGCACCGACACCAGGCGAGACCGTCCACTTCTAGGTGCACGTCTCGCCCGCGTCGTTGTGTACCTCCCGCCTTGGTGTACACCGCCGTGACGAGGCGTGTATCGCCCGCGTCGTGTCGAACGCTGATGCCAAGCCCAACAGTCCCGGGTCGGCATGGGACATTCGGGTGGATGCGTGCGGGCACCACTACCTGCGATACACATCGTTACCCAATTCCGCCCCATCAGGGGACGAATGCAACCGTATCGATCCGATCCCGCCGAATCTGTCGACGAGTTCGTTGAGGGCCACAACGGGCTGCGACTCGTCAAGCTTCGGCTTGGCCTCACCCTCATCGCCGTCGCGGTGTTGCCGCTGGCCGCCCTGGCGCCGCTTGCGCGCAGCGTGCTGGACGATCCACGCGTTGCGCAACGGGAGCGACTGAACGCGCAGAGCGATCTCATGGCGACCGAAACACGCCGCGAACTCGAGGGTCTGCGGAGCGCGCTGCTCGATGTCGCGGCCGTACCCAGGGCCGGTTCACTGTTCGGGGCGAAGCCGGATGGCAAGGCAGCCGTCGCCGTGACAGCGCAACTCAACGCGGTCCTTGCGCGGCCCTCCGGCCTCGTGAGCACGATCGCGATCGTCGATCCGGCTGGTACCGTCATCCTTGGGGCGGGTGACTCCGGCGCTGCCTTCTCCGATCTCCCGCCCCCGCAGCCGAGAGCTTCGCCGTTCCGATTTGTCGGTAGCGGCGAGGACACGGGTAGCGGCGGGGACACGGGCTCACGGCTCGAGGTCACGGTGCCGATCCAGGACGCGTCCGGCGACAGTCCCCTCGGGATGGTGATCGCCGACGTTCCGCTGGATTCGATCCTGGCCTGGCTCAATGCCGACTTCGCAACCTCCGCCGACCGACTGAGCGTCCTCGATGGGTCAGGGCTCGAGTTGGCCGGCCTCACGACGAACGCCGATCTTTCCCCCGGATCGGCGCCATCGCTCGAGTTCACGGCCGATCCGTCGACGCGAGCCATCGGAGCCTCCGAACTGGGCGTTCCGGGCATCGCGGGGTGGCGCCTGGTCGGGAGCGCTCCGATGACGGTGGCCGTCGTGCCGTTGATCGTGATCGCCGTCCTTGCCCTCCTCCTTGCGCTGCTCGTGATCTTCATCGTCCTGATGGCGCGCCAGATCCTGGCGCCGGCCATCGCCCTTGAAGAGCAGCGAGCTCATTTCCAGACCCTGTACCTGTCGGCCCGGGAAGCCGCGCTCCAGGACCACCTGACCGGGCTCGGGAACCATCGCGCCTTCCAGGAAGCCCTCTCACGAATGGTCGAACAGGCTCGCCGCCACAGCCACCGGTTCGCCCTGGTCCTCCTGGATATCGACGAGTTCAAGCGTGTCAACGACACGCGGGGCCATGCCGTCGGTGACGAACTGCTGGTGGAAGTCGGCAACCTGATCCGCTCCACGATCCGCGGGTCCGACGCAGGCTTCCGGATCGGCGGTGACGAATTCGCGGTCCTGCTCGCCGAAACGGACTCGGATGGCGCGGCGATCACCGTCCGTCGAATCCTCAGCCGCGGCCTCGAGGCTCGAGTGATCGGTCGATACCAGGGACCGATCTCGTTCAGCGCGGGCGTCACGTCGTGCCCGGACCTCGGTCAGACCCGCGTGGAACTGACCGCCCAGGCAGACGCGGCGCTCTATCGAGGCAAACGAGCGGGACGAACGCTCGTGTCCATCTACGACCCGATGATCGACCACGGCCACGTCGACGAAGGGATGCGGGCCGAGCTGTCGATGTCGATCTCCGCGGTCATCGAATCCGGCGGGCTGAGCCCCGTCTACCAGCCCATCGTCCACCTACCGACCGGGCGGATCCTCGGCTACGAGGGTCTCGTGCGGGTGAGGCCGGATTCCGGCTTCCCACATACCGGAGCGCTGTTCGACGCGGCCGAGATCGCCGGCCGCGTGCTGGACCTGGACAAGGCGGCGCTCGAGGTGGTCCTCCGCGGTGCCGACGCGATCCCACCGGAAACGCTCGTGAGCCTCAATGTCTCGCCGCGCAGTTTTGAGGCGCCGGAGTTCACGGCCTCGACGTTGCTGGCGATCCTCAGGCGCCACGCCATGGCCCCTGAGCGGGTGATTCTTGAACTGACGGAACGTGACGCCATCCGCGACCCCGATCGCCTGCGAGGCATCATACATGCCCTCCAGGATGCCGGGGTCCGCATCGCCGCGGACGACGTTGGTGCCGGCAATGCCGGCCTGCGGCTGCTCAGCCAGTTCCGTTTCGATGTCGTGAAGATCGACCTGTCGCTCGTTCAGGGTGGGGCGAGCAAGGACCAGACGATGTCCGTCCTGACCACGCTCGTCGACCTCGCCCGCCGCTGGGGCGCCCTCACGATCGCGGAGGGCGTGGAGACCCCGCTCCAGCTGCAGATGATCCGCCAGCTCGAGATCGACGCGGGCCAGGGCTACCTGCTCGGCCGACCGGCCGTGGAAATCGACACGTCCGACCTGGACCTCGACGCCCTGTCGGGCTCGACGACGCGTGGCGACCGCGGCGGGCCAACTCGCGACCTCGGCGCGTCGCCTCGCGAACCTGGGGCATTGCCACGCGAACCTGGGGCATCGCCGCGCGAACCCGGCGTTTCGCCACGAACCGCGCCCGCCCGACCCTCGTTCGAGGTCACGCCGGCCTCGGCCAGCCCCGTGCCGGCCTCGGCCGGCCCCGTGCCGACCGCCGCGTCCGTGCTGGCCGGACACCGTCCCAACTCATTCGGGGCGCCCTGAGCAAGGCTGAGCGACGAGCCCGCGGTGCATCCTCGCACCAGATTCGAGACTGCCGAGGTGGCTTCGAGGTCGGTCACGATCGCGCATGACCCATTCGGCGAGATCCCCTGACCATCGGGCCAGTGGACGGGCTCATCGTCACCGTTACGGTCCGAATGCAGCGCTCACGTGCGTGAGACTGGCCAGTCCCTCACGTGACTGGATCGACAAATGGCAAACCCGTCGCGAGGCGGGGACGCAAAGCCACGGGGCTCGCTGGTGACCAAGGTGTCGTTCTCGAGTCAGCCGGGCTACCGAACCCAGGAGGTTCATGCAATGCGGATTGGCTCAGCCATCGCCTCGGGCACGCGCCACGTCATCGGCGTGGGGTTCCAGGCACTTCTCATCGTCGCGATCATCGCGGCCCTTGCCTTCGCGGCCGCGGCCGTTGTCGGCACCGCGCCTGCGGGCGCCGACTCCGTGTTCGCCGCCAGGGGCGGCACGAAGGGAGCACCGGGGGGAACCATCATCGTCGGCTCGTCGATCAGCGTGAACGGAACGGATCAGGGGCTGGTCCTCGGATCCAGCGTCACCTTCGCGACGAGCGTCGCCGACCTGACCGGTAACGAGTACGCCCTGGTGTACCTGGAGTGCACGCAGGGCGGAACCGTGGTCTACGGCCAGCTCGACCTCCCGGGCACGACGTTCGTGCTTGGCGGTGGGTCGTCGCCATGGCTCGAAGTCGGCGGCCCGGCAACATGCGTTGGATACCTGAAGGCCTACGGGACTCACGGGGGTTCCGATACGGTCCGCGATCTCGCCCAGACGGCGCCATTCTCGGCGAACTGACCCCACCGGGCCTTCGTTCGCGAACCAGACCGGCCCGAGCCTCGCGGCTCGGGCCGGTCTCCCACGTGAATACGTCCACGAGCGCCTCGACTCGCTATCCTCACCTTCGGTCGGAGTGAGGCGCCAGCACGTGGAGCGCGATTGGCCGGGAAGAACCGCCCCAGACGACGACGAGGTCTGACTCGGCAGGTGCCGAGCACTCCCGCGCATCCGGATCCCGGTCGGGTGGCGCCTGGCGCGAGACAACCAGACCGAGGCACCGTCGCCGGCGCTGGCGGTCGACGTGACGTTCAACCCGCGTCTGACCGGGCACCTCGGCTCGGCGATCTTCGACGGTCCGCGTTCGCGGCGGTTGCCGCGGGCGGGATCGCGCTGATCGTCTACCTGGCGACGCTGAACCCGACGCTGCCACCGGGCGACAGTGGCGACCTGATAACGGCAGCCTCCACCCTCGGCATCGCCCACCCGCCGGGGTATCCGCTCTTCGCGATGATCGGGCACCTGTTCACGCTGCTTCCATTCGGCTCCCCCGCCTACCGCGTCAACCTCATGAGCGCGGTCCTGGACGCGGCTGCCGTCGGGCTGGTTGCGGCGCTCATCTACCGCGTTGCGGTTGCATCGGCCGCGCGCGACGAGAAGAGCGCTGACCCGACGAAACTTGCCGCGATCGCCGGCCTCATTGGCGCCCTCTTCCTCGCCTTCGCGACCGAATTCTGGTCCTACTCGCTC
>JACPOR010000020.1 GCA_016191425.1 Chloroflexota bacterium | reverse complement strand
GGGCAGGAGCAGGACGTTCCACAGGCCGAACGAGAACCGGACCGGCAGGTTGACGATGAGCGACGACCGCAGGAGCGGCGTCGTCCACAGGAATCGGACGCCGGTCTTCAGGTTGTCCAGGACGACCCCGACCGTGGTCGACTCCTCGTGCGACATCTTCGAAATCCGCACCCCGAGCACGATGGCGAACGAGATGCCGAAGGTGACGGCGTCGATGTAGAACGGCAGGTGGATGTCGACCGAGGCGAGGAAGCCAGCGAGGGCAAACCCGACGGCGGTGGAACCGAAGGAGCTGATCGAGAGGAACGAGTTGGCGGCCGCGAGCTCGTCATCGCTCGCGATCTCGGGGAGGACGCTCTCCCAGGCAGGGTCGAAGAACTGCCGAACGACGGCGGCCAGGAAGAGCAGGACGTACAGCGCGATGAGCCCGAACTGCTCCACCGAGAACGGGATCATCAGGACGATGACGCCACGCAGCAGGTCGGAGCTCAGGAGGATTCGCTTCCGATCAAAGCGGTCGACGAACACGCCCGCGAAGAGTCCGACGAAGAGGGTCGGAATGGCGGTGACCATCAGCGTCAGGCCCACGTTGAGAGCCGACTCGGTGACCCGATAGACGAGGATGCCGGCCGCAAGGTCCGTCAGGGAGGACCCGATCGTCGAGACGAGCTGGGCGCTCCACATGAGCGAGAAGTCTCGCTTCCGGAACACGGCAAACATCGACGCGGGACGAGCCACGGCCTGGGCCATCGAGCGTACTTCCTCCACCCCGCCGGTCCCGGCTCGACAGCTGCCTGAGTCCTCCGACCGTCGGGCCAGTCTAGCGGCCGCGGCTCGTGCCCGGGACGCTCCTGCGCACGATGAGGCCCTCGCGAGCCAGCAGTTCTTCCTTCAGGATGAGCAGCCGGTCACGATCGCCCCACCACCCGCCGCCGTACCCGCCAAGTGTCCCGTCGGAGGCGATCACGCGATGGCATGGGATCACGTAGCCGACCGGATTGCGGCCGACGGCGCCACCGACCGCTCGGGCTGCACCGTGTCGTCCGATGGCCCGGGCGATGTCCGCGTAGCTCCTCGTCTCGCTGCGCGGAATTCCCCGGACGGCACCGAGGACCGCCTGGTCCCACGTGGGCCGGTCCGTGAGGTCCAATGTCAGGGCGGAGAGGTCCGCGGCATCGCCGCGGAGAGCGGCCAGGAGCGCCTCAACGGTAGCCTCAAGGTGAGAGCGGGACGCCAGCACGGTGGTGTTTCGATCGGAACGGCGGATCCAGGTGATGGGACCGCCGAAACGCCGCTCGATACCGGTTCGGAAGTCGGATCCGTGCGACATGAGCTCGACCGCGACGACACCCGTATCAACAGCCGCAAGATGAATCGGTCCCCATGGCGCCGGGATCGCGGTCCCGACAAGCCCGGTCCGGGGTCTGGTCATCTGCTGGGTGGGCATGCGTACCGGAGGGTATCTGAAGCTGCGGCCGCTTGGCGCTGCGGCGGCTTGGCGCTGCGGTGGCTTGGCGCTGCGGCCGCTTGACGCTGCGGTGGCTCGTGTTTCCGAAGCCATGCGTGTCGACGTCATAGGAAGGAACGGACGGCCGGGCGGGGTGGACGGGCGGGGTGGACGGGCGGGGTGGGGCGCCAGTGCTTCCGGAGCGATGCGGGTCGACGTCATACGAAGGGGCGGACGAACGGCGCGGCGGGGCGCCGGGGTGGGGTGCCGGCGTGCCCTCAAACGCCCACAGTGCCTACACTCGTTGACCATGAACGACAGCAGCCCAGCTGCCGCATCGCGATCTCGTGTCGACGTGCCAGCCGATGCGCGCGATGTGGGCGGTGATTTCGCGCATTCCCGGATCATCGAAGTGCGTTTTGCAGATACGGACGCGATGGGCCACGTGAACAACGCGTCCTACCTCACGTACGCTGAAATCGCGCGGGCTGCGTACTACGAGCGCGCAACCGGAGAACAGATGCACCTTGGGGTTCACGGAGCGCTCGAGGGCATGATCCTGGCCGAACTCCGAATGACGTACCGGAATCCGACATTCTTCGGGGAGTTCGTCACGGTCGAAACGCGGATCGAAAGGATCGGGCGCACGAGTTTCTCGATGATGCATCGACTGTCCGCGCCGGAAAGTCGATACGGCTCGGCTCGTCTCATCGCCATCGCGGATTCCGTCCTCGTCTCGTACGACTACACGGCCGAACGTCCGATCCCGGTTCCCCCGGCCCTGGTTGCAGCCATCGAGGCGTTCGAGGGTCATCGCCTCAGGGATTGATCCGTCCACGATCCTGGACGGCTCGGGTTTGATGGCGGCCCTTTTCCCTGCCAGCACTGGATCGTCCATGCAGAGGGTGGGTCCGGAGGATGACCGGTCGACGTCCGGGGATCCTCGTTCCCGGTGGCGATCGTGGCGGAATTTCCCGGGGCCTCGGATCTGAGTGATGGTTCGCCGGGCTGGGTGATGGTCCACCGGGCTGGGTGATGGCCCACCAGGCGGCAGTGCCAGGACATGCCGGCCCGAAACGCCGGAAAAGGAAGAACCCCGGCCGGAACAGGAAGAGCCCGGCCGGAAAGGGAAGAACCCCGGTTGGTCGAGACCGGGGTTCTCAAGGTGTATTCGGCTTGGTTGCGGGGAGGGGATTCGAACCCCTGACCTTCGGGTTATGAGCCCGACGAGCTGCCGCTGCTCCACCCCGCGACTGCCCATGCTAGTCGACGGGACCGTTTCTTACAAACGTGTGTACTCGTTCAGTGCGTCTGTGACCCTTTGATCCCGACAGGTGCCGGGCCGGGCTGGGCCGGTCTGCACGCCAGGCTGGATCCGGTATGCACGCCAGGCTGGGCGCCGGCCGGGCCGGGCCGGCATGCGGGCCGGGCCGGGCCGGCATGCGGGCCGGGCCGGGCCGGCATGCGGGCCGGGCCGGGTCTGCGCGCAGGGTATGGGTCCGATCATCGCGTCACCTCCGGTGCTGGGCCGCATGCCGGCGGGGCGTGAGGGTGTCGTTCCAGGCTTGGGACGACGCAAGCGCGACCGTAGCCGTGCAGCATCGGCTGCTCCGATGCGCTGGCTGCATACGCCGCTTGTGTTCCGGCGGATTGGTACCCCGGTCCGCCCACCGCAGCTCGCCGTCCGGCCTGCCGCAGCTCGCGGTCCGGCCTGCCGCAGCTCGCCGTCAGCCTCAGCCTCGGTGTCACGGACCTATCTGGACAAGATCAACGGGCCGGGTTGCCGGGCCGCATGGAACGCAGCGAATCGCCGGAAGTCGCCAAGGTCAGGGCCAGGAGTACGAGGATGACGGTCGCCCCGAAGAAGAAGGGCGCCGCAAGGTTGATCGCGGCCAGGACTCCGGCGATCAGAGCCGCAACGATCGTGCCGATCGTGCCTGCCGAACCCAGCAGGCCCTGAGCGGTCGACGACCTGCCGTCCGGTGTTCCCCGCCCAATCACCGCGTAGGTCGCCGGACCGAGGAACGAGAACCCGATGGCCTCGACGGCCACGAGCGGGACGTACAGGATCGTCAGCGGGACGAGTGGGTACAGCGCCATCGTCACGACCATCACCAGCAGGCCGCCGACGATGAACGGGTAGGGCCCGCGGCGGTCGACGACGCGCCCTCCGATGGGCGACAGAAGGATCGTGGTCAGGCCGAAGGTCGCGAAGGTGACGCCGACAAGCTCGACGCCGCCGCCGCGATCGGTCACGAACAGGGCCCAGATCGTCTCGTACAGGCCGCCGCCGAAGTAGCCGGCAATGTTGACCAGGACGGCGGCAAGGATGAAGCGATTGCGCAGCGACAGGGGCGCCCGAGCCTCCCGCCGCGCATCATCCGATCCGACGACCGCGACGCTTGACGCGGCCGCCTCGAAGGACAGGTCGGGGCTCGGCCCCGCCGGGAATTCCGCCAGCCCACCGGCTGGGAAGCGACGGCCGTGTGGCCCGCGGCGCTCCCGAACGCGGATCGCCACCGCAAGGGCGGCCAGGGCTGTCATGACCGATCCGAACACGAGGACGAACACATAGCCACCAGCCAACGCCGTCCCGAGGCCGCCGATCGCCGGGCCGAGCAGGATCCCCCCGTTCTGCGCGGCGGCATACAGTCCGAAGACCTCGCCCCGTCGCCCGGCCGGCGCGGCGTCGGTCAGGTAGCCGCGTGCGGCCGGGTCATACATGGCCGTGCCGAGTCCGGACAGTGCTCGCAGCAGGACGAACGCGACCGGCCCCGTCCAGATCGCCATGGAACCAACCGCGGCCGCAGCCAGAAGCAGCCCACCAACCATCACCGGCACCCGTGCGGACCTGTCCGCCAGGACGCCGAAGACCGGCTCGGCCACGAGCCGGGCGGCCGGCCATGCCGCGATCACGACGCCGAGTAACGCGATGGGGACCCCATGCGCGGTGAAGTAGAGGGGCATGACCGGAAGGAGCGCGCCGAACCCGGTCCACAGGATGAATTCCGCCGCGAGCAGCGGCAGGATGGGCGACCAGAGGGTGACCCAAGCGGCCACGCGACGGGAGAGACGTGCGCTGCGCATGGATGTGCATGGTAGACACCGGGAAGGGCAACGCTGATGGCGTTCCGGCGGATGGCTCACCGACCGGCACTCGCCCCTCACCGACCGGCACTCACCACTCACCGACCGGCACTCGCCGACAGACGCTGCCCTATCCTTCTGCGGATGCGACGCTTCAGCCCCGAGGTCCCCTGGCGCCTCGATCCGTCCGTCACCTTCCTCAATCACGGGTCGTTCGGCGCGTGCCCGCTACCGGTTCTGGCCTACCAGCGTTCGCTCGTGGATGAGCTCGAGGCCGGCCCCGTCGCGTTCCTCGACACCACCTTCGAGGAACGACTGGACGCGGCGCGTCATGCCGTGGCCAGGTTCCTCAACGCCGATCCGAATGGACTCGTCTTCGTCCAGAACGCCACGGCCGGTGTCACGACCGTGCTCCGCTCACTCCGGCTGCAGGCCGGCGACGAGCTGTTGACCACCGATCATGAATACAACGCGACGCTCAACGGCCTGGCCGAGGTGGCCCGGGCGGCCGGCGCGAAGGTTGTCCCGGTTCGGCTGCCGGTGGAGATCGTGTCGAACGACCAGGTCGTGGCAGCGTTCCATGAGGCCTCGACGTCACGGACGAAGTTCGCCCTGGTGAGTCACATCACCAGTCCAACGGCGACGATCCTGCCCATCGAGGCGATCGTCCGGGAACTCGAGGCTCGCGGGATCGACACGCTCGTCGATGCCGCCCATGCCCCGGGCCAGATACCCGTTGACGTCGATGCGCTCGGCGCCGCCTACTGGACCGGGAACGGTCACAAGTGGCTATGCGGGCCCAAGGGCTCTGCCGTGCTCCACGTACGAGCTGATCGACGCGACCGCGTCCGGCCCCTCGTCATCAGCCACGGATGGAACGACGTCCGATCGGATCGACCCGGCCTGTGGAGAGAGTTCGACTGGACCGGGACGCCGGATCCAACACCTGCGCTGGCGCTTCCGATGGCGATCTCGATCCGCGGCGGGCTGCACGCCGATGGATGGTCGGGCGTCATGGCAGCCAATCACGACCTCGTGGTCGAAGGCCGTCGCGTCATCGCCGAGGCGCTGGGTGTCTCGAGGCCGGTTCCGCCGTCGCTCCACGGATCGATGGCGATCATCCGGCTGCCGATGGCCGCCACCGACGAGGCAGCCATGGTCCTCAAGGCCGTCCTCAAGGAGGAGGACCGGATCGAGGTCCCGATCACGCCGTTCCCGGTACCGGCGGCTCGACGCCACCCATCGGACCCACCGGATGCGATCGTGGTCCGGATCTCGGGCCAGCTGTACAACGACCGGGAGGATTATGTCCGTCTCGCCGACGCACTTCCGCGCCGAATTCGATCCGTCGCCTGATTCAAGGGCGGCGTCTCGGCAGGGGCCGCATCGATCGAACGGACCACCCGGTGACCTGGAGGCCCGCGGCGATCGAACGGACCACCCGGTGACCTGGAGGCCCGCGGCGATCGAACGGCCTATCCGGTGACCTGGAGGCCCGCGGCGACGCCGCTCACGGTCAGTCGGACGAGGCGCTCGAGATCGGCGCGGCCGGGCGCGTCCGGCGCCAGGACGCGAAGGCGGGCCAGCCGCCCGATCTGCAGCTCGGACAGGGTGTCGATGTCCGGATTGCGCAACGCGATCGCCCGGCCGATGGCCGGACTTGATTCCAGGAGGCGCGCTCTCCCCGTGACAGCGAGGACGCCCCGGACGCTCCGTTCATGCTCCGCCTCGATCTCCGACCACCGCCGCTCGTCGCCGTCGACCGTTGCCAGGGAAGCGTAGCGCCGGGCGACATCGAGGTCAGAGCGAGCGAGGGCAAGCTCCGCGTGGTCGATCACGGCCGTGAGATAGGGCCATGTCCGGTAGAGAGCGGCGAGGCGCTGGAGCGCAGTAGGGCCCTCGATGTGGACCATCGTGTCGATTGCGGAGCCGAGGCCGTACCAGCCGGGCAGCTCGATCCGCGCCTGGGCCCAGGCAAAGCCCCACGGGATCGCCCGGAGCCGCTCGATGCCGCCGTCCTCGATCCCGCCGTCCTCGATGCCGCCGTCGCCTGCGGACTGCTGAGCGGCCCGCGACGCGGGGCGGGACCCGAGGCGCATGGTCGTGAGGACGTCGATCGGCGTGACCCGCCGGAAGAAGCCCGGGAACCCCGGGTCGTCGTAGACGAGCGCCCGGTACGCCTCCGACGACGACACGGCGAGCCGGTCCATCGATCGCCGATCAGCCTCCGAGATATGCGTGGGCCCGCCGGTGTACCCGTCCTCGTCATCAGCGGCCGCTACCATCACGGCCCCGGCGAGGAGCTCGAGATGGCGGAGCGCGATGGCCGCGCTGCCGTAGCGAGACGCCACCACTTCGCCCTGCTCGGTGACCTTGAGGTACCCACGAACGGTTCCGCGCGGCTGGCCGAGGACGGCCCGATCGAGACGACCGCCGCCGCGACCCACCGTCCCGCCCCGACCGTGAAAGATCGTGAGCTCGATCC
Source organism: Chloroflexota bacterium (assembly GCA_016191425.1). Taxonomy (GTDB): domain Bacteria; phylum Chloroflexota; class Limnocylindria; order Limnocylindrales; family CSP1-4; genus UBA5189. The sequence goes on along the minus strand of JACPOR010000020.1, from coordinate 11,747 downwards.
CGTGGCGATCCGCCACGGTCGCGAGCGCCGACTGCGCCCGGTACAGGAGCCAGTTCGAGGCGACGAACCCGGATTCCTTGTTTGAGTCCGAGTAGCCGAGCATGACCTCCTGGCGATCTCCGCGGCTCCGGAGATGCTCGCGATAGCGGTTGTCGGCGAGAATCGACCCGAGCACGGCGTCCGTGGCTTCCAGCGACGCCGCGGATTCGAACAGCGGGACCACATCGATCTCTGCCGCGGCTTCACCGATCGCGGCGGCGGCCAGCTCCAGGACATCGGTCACGTCGGAGGCGCGCTCCGTGAAGCTGATCACCACGCGGCCTGCTGCCGCGCCCCCGAAGCGCCTCCGGATCCGGTCGATGGCACGGAATGTCTCGAGGACCTCGCCATAGGTGACGCCGGGGCCGACGATCGAGCTGATCGGAGCCGGAGTGCCCTCTTCGCTCGCAGCACGCAGGGTCGCAACGGCCGCCCGGTGGACGTCGGCGTGCTGTCGGACCTCGAGCTCCGCGAGATGAAACCCGAACGTCTCGACCTGCCAGCGGAAATCCTGCACGGATCCCACCGCCACGCGACGCAACCCGGCTGCCACGAGCGCTCGCTGGATCTCCGCAAGTTCCTCCATGAGTTCCGCCGCGTCGGCGTAACGGCCGCTCGTCGCGCCCGGGTCGCCGGTCAGGTGATGGCGCGTCCGACGCAGGCGCTCCGCGATCCCTCCGAAGCGGCGCCGAAACGGCTCGTCCGGAAAGCGGCGGCGGAGTGTCGTGTCCAGGTCCGGAAATCGATCGGCATCGTCGAGCAGCCGGACGCTGAGATCGCGATCGAGGCGATCGGCGGGGACGAAGATGGCAATCGTCTGCATAAGGCGGGTCGCGACGGCCTCGTGGCCCCGCAGGACATGGTCGGCCTGGATCCGCGCGGTGTGTTCCGTCACTTCGGCCGTGACACCGGGGTGGCCGTCCCGATCCCCTCCGATCCAGCTGCCGAGGCGCAGGATGGATGGCATCTCGGACGGATCCACCGTTCCAGGGGCCCGTGGCGGCGTGATCGCCGCCACGAGGGCGCGCTGGACCGCGGGTACGAGCGAATAGAACGTCGCGTCGAAGAAGACGAGCGCGGTACGGACCTCGTCGAGTGGCCTCGGGACTTCGGCCCGGATCTCGGCCGTCCGCCAGAGGATGACGAGCTCCTCCCGCAACCGGTCGTCGAGCGCCCGTGCGGCAGCGGCGGGAAGGCGCGGGTCGTCGCGCGCCTCGAGGATCCGGGCGACTCGGTCGAGGGCCATCAGCGCGGTGCGGCGTCGGGCCTCGGTGGGATGGGCTGTCAACACGGGATGGATCCGCAGCTCGCGGACCGCGGCCTGTGCCGCGCCTGCATCGGTCGGGAATCGTCCTGCACGGCGCAGCGACTCGACGACACCCGCGAGGGTGTCGTCCGTGTCGTCCGGCCGCGATCGACGGCCTCGCTCCTGAAGGATCCGGACCCGATGGCGCTGTTCGGCGAGATTGGCAAGCCGGAAATGGAGGAGGAACGCCCGAATCACGACCTCCGCGTGGGCATCGTCCAGGCCGTCCAGCTCACGTTCGAGGGAGCGCCGAGCCTCGACATCGCCGAGCCTCGATCGGACGGCGCGGCGGCGCGTCCGGACGACCAGCCGCCGGAAACTCGCTCCGGCCTGCTCCTCGATAACCTCGCCGAGGAGACGCCACAGGCGCTCGATTTCGAGCCCGAGGGGATCGGACTTGCTCACGCGGCCTCCCGGAGGCGAGGGGTGGCACCGATCTGCAACGCTCGGTGGACTCCGCCGCAACCGGCAGGGCCCATGTCTGACCGTACCTTTGTATCGTGATGTCCATGGCGGACGCGGAACCGGTCCCGGTTTCCGGTGCGGAGCAGCTCGAGCAGCTCCGCTTCCTGCACCGTGTCGCGCGCCTGGCAACCACGGCCCAGACCTGGGATGAGTTGCTCGAAACCGTCGTGGACGAGACGCGGGACGCGCTGCATGCCGACGTCTCCTCGCTCTACCTGCTCGATCGAGACGGAGCGTACCTCACCCTCGCGGCAACCAACGGCCTCGATCGCTTCCAGATCGGGCGGGCCCGCGTGCCATTCGGCGAAGGTGTGACGGGTCGGGTGGCCAAGAGCCGGCTTCCCATCGTCGTCGAGAACATCGAGCAGGATCCCCGGTTCCTGTGGGTTCGCGGCATCGACCAGCGGCGGTTCATCAGCTCGATGCTGTCCGTGCCCCTGGCATGGAACGACCAGACGGTCGGTGTCCTCAACATCCAGACCGAGCGTCGACGGGTGTTCACGGAAACGGACGTTGCCCAGCTCGGAGCCATCGCCGACCTCCTGGCCGGTATCGTCGAGAAGGGCCGCCAGCAGCAGGAGGCGGAGATCCGCGCCGAGGAGCTCAAGGCCATCGACGAAGCCAGGGCCGAGCTGATCGCCATGGTCACCCATGAACTGCGGACACCCCTGGCCGTCGTCCGTGCCTACACGGATCTCCTTGCCGAGGAGCCGCCACTGGACGGCCGCTACTCCCGAGACCCCGCCCGGCGGGAACAACGGGCCAGCTGGCATGACGGCACGATTGGCCAGATCGAGCGACTTGACCGCCTGGTTGATTCGATTCTCGCTTCCGTGCGGGTTGTCCCCGACCACCCTGCGGAGGTGGAGCCGACCGATGTGGCCCGCCTCGTCGAAGAGGTCGTGGCCGGCCTGACACCGATCCTCGGGCGGCATGACGTCGGCGTGCGAAGCGGAGTACGGCTGTACGCCCTCGCCGATCCACCCCGGCTTCGCCAGATCCTGGAGCACCTTATCGAGAATGCGGTCAAGTACGCGCCGCCCGGAACGCAAATCCGGGTCGACTGGGGCATGGCCGAGGGCACCGTCCGGATCGGCGTCGAGGACGAGGGGCCCGGCATCCCGCCCGAGTGGCGTGAACGGATCTTCGAGCCGTACGCGCGGCGGGACACGCACACCGCGCGCGGATCCGGAATCGGGCTCTACGCCGCCAAACGGCTCGGGGAATCCATGGGTGGCCACCTCTGGTGCGAGCCCGCCCCGCACCATGGGGCCCGATTCGTGATCGCACTGCCTGCCGCGGCGGCCGTCTAGGAGATCGATGTGCCCATGATCAGACCGCTCCGCATCCTCGTGGTGGATGACGATCCCGCGATGGTCGGTGCCATCACCGCGCTCGTCGGAACCGAGGGGCATCAGGTCATCACGGCCTATGACGGCCTCACCGCCGTTCGACGGTTTCGCGAGGAACACCCGGATCTCGTCCTCCTGGACCTTGCGATGCCCGGACCGGACGGTTTCACCGTGGCAGGCCAGATCAGGTCCGCTGGTGGCGCGCCGATCATCGTCGTGTCGGGCGAAAGCAGCGAGGCAGCCAAGGTCAAGGCCCTTGGCATCGGCGCTGACGACTACCTCGTGAAGCCCTTTGGCCGTGCCGAACTCCTCGCCCGGATCGCGGCCGTGATGCGCCGGGTCGGCCGTGTCGAGTCCGGCGATCTCGGCGGCCCGGCCACCTTCGATCGCCTGTCCCTGGATCCGGGGCGTCACGAGGCCCGAGTCGGTGATGCGCTCCTGACCCTCACGCCCACGGAATACCGGCTGCTCGAGTCGCTGGTTCGGGCGGGCGGCGATCTCGTGCCGCATCTTCGGCTCGCCCGGGCTGGGTGGCCGGCCGAAGCGGACCCGGACCTCCTGTGGCTGAAGCCGCACCTCGCGCGCCTTCGATCGAAGCTGACCGACGCCGGTGGTCCAACCATCACCGCCATCCGCGGCGTCGGCTATCGGGTCGAGCCATCGACAGGCTGACCACGGGCCAGGGTGCGCGCCGATCGGCTGCGGTCGGCGCGGCTGGCGCGGCCCGTCCTGTAGGCGCGGCTCACGCGGCTGGCGCGGCCGCCCGTGCGGCCGGGGCGGTCGGTGCATCGGACCGGGCCCATGGGGCCCGGAGGCGTCAGGCGAGGACCGCGGCGCGGCCGGCCTCGTCGTGCACGAGGTCGATGCAACGGGTTCGATGCCCGCGCGCATCGCGACCGCCGAGCGCCCCGAAGTGCCGCCACGCAACCGCATCGGTTGCATCGGCACGCAGTCGACATCCGCAGGCAGCGCAAGTGACCACCGCAAGGTGTCCATCGCGCACGGTCAGGGGAGCACGAGTTTCATCTGTCTGCTGAAGCACGGGTCGGGCCCTCCGGGCACTGGACGCGGATTGTGAACTGAAGTCTGGCCCACCTACGAACGAAGCGCGACGACGGCTGCGGGTCGAATCGGTTGCGGCCTGGTGTCGATGGGCACGCCAGCGAACGCAGCCGCGGTCCCGGCCGAGGTCCCGACCGCGCTCCCGGCTGCGGCCCCGGCTGCGGTGGCCTCGACGGCGACGTCCTTCGGGAGCACGACCCAGAAGGAACGCAGCGCGGAGCCCTCGTCGCGGAGCAGCTCCGCTGCCAGCATCGACCCGGCATCGCGGTGGAGGCGAAGCAGCCGCCCGACATCTTTCACGTCCCTTGAGTTCGTCGCCTCGTCCAGCGGTCGTGCCACGACACTGCTCGCATCCACACGCCCACGGATCGCCCCAAGGGGATCGAGCACAAAGGCCCGGCCACCGGTCATGCCGGCACCGAAGTTGGCCCCGATCGAGCCGAGGATCACCAGGGTCCCGCCGGTCATGTATTCGGCTCCGTGCGGTCCAATCCCCTCGACCACCGCGTCCGCGCCGGCATTTCGAACCGCGAAACGCATGCCCGCGCGGCCGATGACGTGCAATCGCCCGGCTGTCGCCCCGTACAGGCATGTGTTGCCGGCGAGCGTCGGCGCGGTCGGTGCGAGCAGGGCGGACGGCTCCCTGGTCCCAACGACAAGTGCCGGGTCGGGTGCCACCACGACGGTTCCGCCGGAGAGGCCCTTGGCGACGTAGTCGTTGGCCATGCCGACGAGCCGCAGGACGATCCCCGACCCCAGGAACGCACCGAAGGACTGTCCCGCTGCGCCGTGCAGGCCGATCCGGATCGGCGTGGCCAGGGCGCCACGCTCGCCCTCCCCGGTGAGGGCTGCCCCGAAGGAACGCTCGGCCGTCGTGATCGAAAGACCGTCCAGCTGGACATCGCCGTAGCCGCGGAGCGCGGCCACGAGCCGATCTTCCAACGGCGACGCGGAACGCTTCTCGATGCCGGATCCGGCCGTGGCCGGGGCGGCACGTCGCGCCACGGATGCCTCCCACCTGGGCGCGGCGATGAGCCGCCGGAGGCCCGGATCCGCGGGGTCGATGGGTCGAAGAATCGCCGCCGCTTCCCCCACGATCTCGCCGACCGTTCGGGCACCGATCGCGGCAAGCTCGGCGCGCAGGTCTTCGGTGAGGGCGATGGCGAAGCGCTCGACCTGTTCGGGCGTCCCGCTGAACTTGGCCCGAAGGTCGTCTCGCTGGGTGGCGATCCCGGTCGGACACGTGTCGAGGTGGCACTGGCGGGCCATGTCACAGCCGATCGCGACGAGGGCGGCGGTCCCGAGGGCGAACTCCTCGGCCCCGAGCAGGGCCGCCATCAGGAGGTCCCGACCGCGCTGCAACCCGCCGTCGGTACGCAGCGCGACACGATCACGGAGCCCGTTCCAGAGCAGGACCTGGTGAACCTCGGCCAGCCCGAGCTCCCATGGGACCCCGACGTGCTTGATGGAGCTCAGGGGCGAGGCTCCGGTTCCTCCAGCGCCTCCAGCCAGGTGGATGTAGTCGGCGCCCGCCTTGGTGACGCCGGCGGCGACCGTGCCGACGCCTCGTGAGGCGACGAGCTTCACGCCGATCCGGGCACCCGGGTTGATCGCTCGCAGATCGGCCACGAGTTGGGCGAGGTCCTCGATCGAGTAGATGTCGTGGTGGGGCGGCGGGCTGATGTACGCACGGCCGGCCTGGCCGCGGCGCAGCGCGGCGATGTAGGCGGTCGCCTTGCGAGCCGGCAGTTGTCCTCCCTCGCCGGGCTTCGAGCCCTGTGCGATCTTGATCTCGAGCTGCTCCGCCCTTGCGAGATAGGTGGCCGTGACGCCGAAGCGACCGGACGCGACCTGTTTGATGGCGGCGTCGTGACGGCGACCGTCCGGGCCACGGATGTACCACGCGGGATCCTCGCCGCCTTCACCGGTGTTGGCAGCGCCCCCGGCTCGCTGGATTCCGATCGTCAGCGTCTGGTGTGCCTCCGGCGACAGCGCGCCGACGCTCATGGCACTGACGACCAGGCGACGCATGATGTCCCGAGCCGGCTCAACCTGGTCGAGCGGAATCGAACGCCGCAGGACCGCGGGCCGAATGGCCAGTCGATCACGCATGACGGCGGCCTCGTCCCGGGCCAGGGCGGCGCGATACGGAATGAGGGCTACGCTCGGCGTTCCGGGATCCTGGGCCGCGGCCAACCGCTGAATCGCAGCGACGATCCGCGGGGCGAAGAGGTGCCGCTCGCCATCGGAACGGAATCGCGCCAGGCCCGGATCGGGCAGCTTCGGCTCGCGGCGTGCGGCGCTGCTCGAAAGTCCCGCCGGGGCCGACCGATCGAGCGTCCGCGCCGTGTCAAGCCGGGCGAGCTGGCGGGACCCAAGGGTGGTGAACCCCACGAGGCCCTCCCAGCCGAGCGCCGCCGGAAAGCACCGAGCGACGACCTCGGGAGCAAGATCCAGCGTCTCGAAGAATGCCCCGCCGACGTACGAAGCGACGGCGCTGATGCCCATCCGCGCGAGCGTCTTGCGCAGGCCCGACTCGAACGCGTCGAGGAGGTTGGCGATGGTATCGGCAACGGCGAGATCCTCGGCGCCGCGCGTGCCGGCCACCTCGGCGGCGAGGCGAATGGCCAGCCATGGGTGCACGGCTCGAGCGCCGGCCGCGAGGACCATCGCCAGGGCGTGGACGTCGAGGACATCGGCGGCATCGGCCACGACGTCGGTCCGACCTCGAAGGCCGGCATCCGTGAGTGCCGCATGCACCGCACCGACTGCCAGCACGGATGGGATGGGCAATCGCGAGAAGTCGAACCCGCGATCGGAGATCACGATGGCCGGGGCCCCAAGGCGAGCGGCCACGATCGCGTCGGCCGCGAGTCGTTCCATGGCCGGGGCGAGTCCTCCGGCTCCTTCGGCCGCGGGCCACGTGGCGTCCAGTCGGGCGATGCGACCGCAGCGCAGCGAGCGGACTGCCGCCAGGACCGCGTCGAGATCGGCGATCACCGGACGACCGAGCCGAACGGCGCGAGACCGGCGGGGTACGCCGCCGAGGAACGGGGCCCGGCGCCCGACGTGGACGCGGAGATCCACCACAAGGCGCTCGCGTTCCGGATCGATCGGTGGGTTCGTCACCTGCGCGAAGGACTGCTTGAGGTGGTCTGCCGCTCGACGCTCCACGCGCGCCAGGCCCGGCGTCGGGGTGTCGTCGCCCATGCTCCAGAGCGGTTCGTGGGCATCGATCGCCATCGTTCGGAGGTCGAGCCTCAGGCGCTCGGCATCGAGCCCGGCAAGGAAGCGCAACCCATTGGTCGGATCCGGGACCTCCAGCTCGTCCAGGTCACGGGGCGGCTCGTCGATCACGAGTGGCTGGGGAAGATCGCGGGGTACGCCGGCCTGAAGGAGTTCCCGCTTCGCCTCCACATCGAACATGACCCGCTTCCGACGCGGGTCCACGACGAGCATCTCCCCTGGACCGAGTCGGGCCAGGGTTCGAAGCTCGGACATCTCCAGGGGAATCGCCCCCGCCTCGGAGGCTGCGGCCACGAGGCCATCGCTCGTCACGGCGTAGGCCATCGGCCGAAGGCCGTTCCGATCGAGCACGGCACCGACCGTCGTCCCATCGGTGAAGACCAGCGCCGCGGGGCCATCCCAGGGAGCGAGGAATCCCGAGGTACGGCGGCTGAGGCCAAGCGAGCCCGGTGTGCCGTCGCCGCGCAGAGCCGGCGCCTCGGGCATCAGCGCGGCGAGTGCCGTACCCACCCTCCAGCCGGAGGCCACGAGCAGCTCAACTGTTTCATCGAGCGAGGCTGAGTCGGACCCATCAGCGGCGAGCAGAGGCCCTCGTCGCGCGATCTCCGCCAGCAGACCGGACCTGTCGTCATCGGCCCGTCGTCCACGAGTCTCCACTCGGTTGCCACGGACCGTGTTGATCTCACCGTTGTGGGCCAGATAGCCGAAAGGCTGGGCAAGCCGCCAGGTCGGATGGGTGTTCGTGGCGTAACGCTGATGGAATGTGGCGAAGGACAGGGAGAGCCCCGTCGCGAGATCCGGGTACAGGGCCTCGAGCCGGTCGCCGCTGACGAGGCCCTTGTAAACAATGGTTCGGCACGACGCCGATGGAACGGCGAGGTCGCCAAAGTGCTCGGCGGACGCGGCGCCGGCGATCCGCCGTCTGGCGAGCATGAGGAGCCGCTCAAAGGCCGCATCGGTGATGGCGCGGCCCGATGCGCCGATGGGCCGTGGCACGAAGACCTGGGCAAACGCCGGCCGGGCGGCCCGGGCCGCCGGCCCGAGGACCACTGGATCGCTGGGCACGGTCCTCCAGGCCGCGACACCCAGGCGAACCTCGTCGAGGGCCGCCTCGACGATGGCCCTTGCCCGGGCGCGATCACGGCGGGCCCGGGGCAGAAACAGCTGCACGACGCCCGGTCGTCGACCGATGCGAGCGCGGCCCGGGATCCCCGCCGCGAGTCGTTCAACCAGCGGGCCCTCCAACGGCAGGGCGAGACCGGCTCCGTCGGACGACTCCCCGTCGGCGCCAAACGCGCCTCGATGCCCCAGGGACGCGAGCCCGGCCAGGGCCAGCGGGAGCACGCGATGGCGCGACCGTCCACCGCCATCGGCCACGAACCCGACACCACAGGCGTCGTGCTCGGTCGAGGGGTCGTAGAGCGGCGGCGGGGTGGCGGGCCTTCGAGGCATCGGCGAGGGCTCCCGTGGGGTGGAGAGGCGAAACCGGCGGCCCGGGCGAAGCCGAGGCGCCGGGCCGGTGGTGGATCAGGCCGAGTAGGCGACCTCGCCGTGGATCGCGAGGTCGATGCCCATCTCCTCGTCCCGGGCCGAGATCCGGATCCCGAGGATCACGTCCACGACCTTCACGATCACGAACGTCGCGACAACGGCGTAGGCGATCGTCGCCCCGACCGCGATGAGCTGGGTGAGCACCTGGCCCGGATTGCCGTCGATCAGGCCCGAGTAGCCCGCCTGCACCGCGCTGGTCGCCAGGACGCCGGTCGCCACGGCACCGAAGACGCCGCCGACGCCGTGGACGGCGAAGACGTCGAGCGCATCGTCCACCTTGACCCGCTCGCGAAGGAGCGTGGCGCTGTAGCACAGGCCGCCGGCCACGAGCCCGATCAGGATCCCGCCGCCCGGCGTCACGAAGCCCGAGGCCGGAGTGATGGCCACGAGGCCGGCGACGGCACCACAGGCGGCCCCGACGACGCTCACCTTGCGCTTGTGGAGGTAGCTCGCGCCGACCCAGGTCAGCGTCGCGGCTGCGGCAGCCGTGTTGGTCACGATGAACGCGCTGGCGGCCAGGCCGTTGGCCGCGACCGCGGACCCGGCATTGAAGCCGAACCAGCCGAACCACAGGAGCCCCGCTCCGAGCACCGTCATCGGCACGTCATGGGGTTCCATCCGGTCGCCGCTGACCACGCGCCGACCGATCAGGATCGCGACGACCAGGGCCGACAGGCCGGACGAGGCGTGGACGACGGTCCCGCCGGCGAAGTCGAGCGCACCGAGCTTGAACAGCCAGCCGTCCGTCGCCCAGACCCAGTGCGCGATCGGCGAGTACACGACGATGGACCAGAGGATCGTGAAGAGCACGAATGCCGCAAACCGCTTCCGCTCGGCGAAGGCCCCGGTGATCAGGGCGGGCGTGATCGCGGCGAACATGAGCTGGAAGCCGGCGAACAGGATGAAGGGGATCGTCGTGGCATAGATCGGACTCGGATCGAGGCCTACGTTGAAGAAGCCGACGAAATCGAGGTTGCCGACGAGTCCCCAGCCGTTGAGGTCCGGACCGAAGGCCAGGCTGAACCCGACGAGGACCCAGACGACGCTCACGATCGCGAGTCCGAAGAAGCTGTGCATGATCGTGGACAGGACGTTCTTGCGACGCACGAGCCCGCCATAGAACAGGGCGAGGCCGGGCAGCATGATCATCACGAGGGCGGTGGCCGCCAGCATCCAGGCCGTGTCGCCGCTGTCGATCTCCGCGCCATCGGCCGCGAACGCCCCGGCCGGGATGGCAGCCGCCACGGCCAGGGCCGTCAACAGGGCGGTGGTGATGCGTCGCATGCGGGTCCCCTCCGTCCGGCCCGCGGTCCATCACGGGCCCCGGTGGGAGTGTTAACTTTGGGAAGCGATGCGCGCGCCATCACGGGAGCGGCGCCCGGGCTGCCGTTCAGGGTCGGCACGGGTTGCGGGGCGGTTCCACCGAGGCCGTCAAAGACGGTCGCTGGACGCCCGATTAGCGCCCGTCCGGGTTGGGCAGGAGGATTTCGTCGACCGTCCGGACGAGGTCCCAGTAGGACGCGATGAACCCTCGCAGCGTGCGGACCGTCGCCCCGAACGTGTCGAACTGCTCAATGGCCAGACCATCCGGCTCCCAGGCCCGGCGGAAGTCGGGAATCTTCGTGAGCAGCTCGTCGACATAGGCCGTGGGGACCGGCTCGTCAAACCGTGCTCGAACTTCGCCCGTGGTGGCGTTGAACCGGCGCTGCCACTGATGAGGCATCGTCAAGGTGACATCGCCGCCAACGAGCTCCGTCCAGTGGAGCAGATGCCGGTAGGCCGCGGCGAGCAACCTTGTCCGGTAGCCGCTCTCACGATAGAGCGCGGCGGCTCGTTTGAAGACGGCCAATCCGGCCCAGTTCATGGCAGCCGGGTCCATGGCGATGTCGTCGCGCTCCGCGATCACCTTCACCCAGTCGTCCAGCCGGCCGATCATCAGGGTGCACACTGGGCTCATGCTCGAAACATCGAGGCCCGCCGCCTCGCGACGTGTCAGGCCCCGTTCGACGGCCTGACCGACGGCCAGCGCCTGCGGCACCGTGAACGACACCGTGGCGTTGATCGAGATCCCCAGGAACGTCGCCTCCTCGATGGCGGCGAGTCCGGCGACCGTCGCCGGGAACTTGACCTGCATGTTCGGGCCGAGCGCATCGAATCGGCGCCCCTGTTCGAGCATCCGCTCGGCATTTCGGAACAAGGTCGGGTCGGTCTGGATGGAGAGTCGTCCTCGCCGGCCCGCAGCGCCGCGATAGATCGGCTCCAGGATCGCCGCGCCCCGGATGGCCATCTCCTCGACGACCTGCCAGGTCACGTCGAGATCAGTTGCGGTGGCGTCCTCGCGAGCGATCTCCTGGATCCGCTCGCGCCAAACGTCGTGCTCCTTCTTCAGAACCTCGCCGACGATCGTCGGATTTGAGGTCGCTCCGACGGCGCCCCGGGCGGTTGCGTACTCGAGTTCGGCGATCGAGCAGGAATCGTTCCAGTACTCGGTCGATGTCGTGCGCGCCATCGTCGCCAACGGGCTCTCGTCGGGGCCGCTCATCTCACCAGCCTGGCGCGTGGCCTCAACCGCGGGCCGCATTCGAATTCCAATCCATCAGCCATTCGTGGTCAGTGTCAAGCGTGAACCGCCATTCCCGGATCGGGCCGGCCATCACGTTGAGGTAGTAGCAGTCATAGCCCGCCGGCACGCCAACTGGATGGTAACCACGAGGAACCAGCACGGC
>JACPOR010000043.1 GCA_016191425.1 Chloroflexota bacterium | reverse complement strand
CTCCCGCGCCCGCCGCGCTCCCGCGCCCGCCGCGCTCCCGCGCCCGCCGCGCTCCCGCGCCCGCCGCGCTCCCGCGCCCGCCGCGCCTCGCCAGCCGGGACCGAGGCGCCTCAACCATGGACCGGGCCGCGCTCACGTCACCCAAACGCCGGGCCGGGCCCTACGCAACACGGTATGCCAAGGAGGATTAGCCGGCAGGGAGTTTCTTCGATTCGCCGGTTCCCCCGACCCTCGTGACGCACCAATGAGATACGAATATTCCCGGGAGTCATGTTCGTCCTTCATGTGAGGGAGGATTGGTCGAACTGTGGGGTCGAACGGCGAGATCCCGCGCCGATAATCCTTCTTGGAATATGGGCGCGTGGAGGGGGCGTGAAAGGCCGTTGCGGGCGACCAGGCCGGCGCGGACGACCAGGCCGGCGCGGACGATCACGCCTGGCGGACGATCACGCCCTGCGGGCGCCACGGCGGCTCAACCCTGGCGGCAACCTGGCGCCCCGGAACGCCGCAGCCGAACCCCGCATCCGAGTCCCGCAGCCGAACGCCGGAGCCGAACTGCTCAGACACGGTGGAAGAATCGTGTAGGAATCGGCGGGGCCGGGCCCCAACGGCGTTGGCGCGGAACGGCGTTGGCGCGGAACGGTGCTGACGCGGAACGGCGTATGCGCGGAACGGCGTATGCGCGGAACGGCGTATGCGCGGAACGGCGTATGCGCGGAACGGCGTCCCGCCCGAGTCGACTTCCCGTGAGCTGGACCTTGGTTCCGCGAGCTGGACCTTCAGCCGAACCAGCCTGCGCCCGCAGCCAGGACCGCCGCGACGAGTAGGCCGGCCGTGACCCCGAGCGCGCCCGCGCCCCATGCCATGGGATCGACGGGGCCGCGCGACTCTACGTCGCCGCGGGCCTCGTCGCCTTCGGCGTGGTCTCCGTGGGCATGATCGTCGTGCCCGCGGTCATCGCTGCGATCGCCGACGCCGTGGGTGCCGGCCGTTGCGCCGCCGGGGGGGCCGGCCGTTGCGCCGCCGGGGGGGCCGGCCGGTGCGCCGCCGTGCGGGCCGGCCGGTGCGTCTCTGCCATGGGAATCGTTGCTCGCATTGCTCATGTCGCGTCGGTTACCTCCGCCCGGGATCGTACACGGCGGGCACCTGCGGACGCGATCACGGCGGGCACCTGGACGCGATCACGGCGGGCACCTGGGGACGCGATCACGGCTGGATCCGAACGGATGGCCTCCCCTGATCGAGTGGCCGGACCCCAAGCTCTAGACTCAGTGCGTGAACCAGTCTGTCTCCCGGCAGCCGAACGATGCAGGCCTTCGCGCGAGCCTTATGGGCCTCGATCGTGACGGCCGGCTGCTGTTCACGACCCGCGTCCTGCGGATGTTCGGCTATGGCTTCCTTGCCGTGGTGCTGGTGCTCTACCTCGCGGGCCTCGGTCTCGACGGACTGACGATCGGCTTGATCCTGACCCTCACGCTGGTCGGGGACACGTTGATCAGCCTGTGGCTGACGACGAGCGCGGACCGAATCGGGCGGCGCAGGGTCCTGGTCGCCGGTTCGTTCCTCATGGTCGCGGCGGGCATCGTCTTCGCGTCCACGAGCTGGGTGCCCCTCATCATCGTGGCCGCGACGATCGGCGTCATCAGCCCGACCGGGAATGAGGTCGGTCCGTTTCTGGCAGTCGAACAGGCGGCCCTCAGCCAGGCGACGCCGGACAAACGCCGGACGGCGACCTTTGCCTGGTACAACGTCGCGGGGTACGTGGCCACGGCCACGGGCTCACTCTCCGCGGGCCTGATCAGCCAGGTGCTGCTGGGGGCGGGGCTGCCGTCGGTCGATGCCTATCGGGTCATCGTGTTCGGCTATGCCCTTGTGGGCCTGGCCATGGCCTACGTCTTCCGGCGCGTGGGCCCCGGCGTCGAAGCTCCGTTGATGCCGGCCGTGGACGACGGCATTCGGCGTCGGCTCGGCCTCGGGCGATCGAAGGGTATTGTGGCGAGACTCTCGATCCTATTCTCGCTGGACAGCTTCGCCGGCGGGTTCGTGCCGCAGAGCCTCATGGCCTACTGGTTCCACCTGAAGTTCGGCGCGGACCCTGCCCTCCTCGGCGCGATCTTCTTCGGAGCGAACCTGCTCGCCGCCGTGTCATCGCTGTCCGCGTCCAGGATCGCCGCCCGGATCGGGCTGGTGAACACCATGGTCTTCACCCATCTGCCCTCGAACGTGCTCCTCATCCTCGTCCCATTGATGCCCTCCCTGCCGCTCGCGATCGCCGTACTGCTCCTGCGGTTCACGCTGAGCCAGATTGATGACGACAGGCCCGATCTGCGGCAGGCTTGATCTGCGGCAGGCTTGATCTGCGGCAGGCTTGATCTGCGGCAGGCTTGATCTGCTCCAGGCTTGATCAGTGCTCAGGCCGGCGGAACCTGCCTTCGCCAGCCCGGCCTGCCGATCCGCCACCAGATGAAGAGCGCCACGCCACCGACGACCAGCACGGCGATGGCAAGGTCGAACGGCTGCAGAGCGCGCCGGATCTCGACCCAGTTCTCACCGAGCTGCCGCCCGGCGAAGACCAGGAGGACGGACCACAGGAACGCGCCCGCGGTCGAGAAGGCGATGAACGCGCCCAAGGGCATCCGCGCCACGCCGGCCGGGAACGAGATGAACGTGCGGACGATAGGCAGAAGGCGACTGAAGAAGGCGGTTGCCGGTCCGTACTTCTGGAAGAAGCGATCGGCCAGCTCGATCTCGTGCGGCCGGATCAACAGATACCGACCCCAGCGCTCGAGGAATGGACGGCCGCCCCACGCCCCGATCGCATACCCGACGAGCGACCCGATGGTGTTGCCGATCGTCGCGGCGATGACCACGATCCAGAACTCCCACGGCCCGCGCGTCAGGGGCTCGACCGCGCGTGAATCGGAGACGAGGAAGCCGGCGTACGGGAGGATCAGCTCCGACGGAAGCGGGATCATGGCCGACTCGATCGCCATCGCGACCGTCACGCCCAGGTAGCCCACGGCACCGTACAGCGAGTTCAGGAACGGAATCACGATCTGGTCGATGAACGCGAGCACGGGTCTCCTCAATCAACGGTCGGGGCGCGAACGACCAGGTGCCGGATCACGGGGAGTGGGTAGGGGCGCGGAACGCCGGGAGCATAGCCCGACTATCCTGCGGGCGTGACTGATCCGCACTTCACGCCCATCCGCCCGTTCCGTCCCGGAGCCGGAGACGCGGTCGTCCTGACCGGGGCCGACCTCACGGTCGAGGACGTCGAGGCGGTTGCTCGGCATGGCGTCCCTGCCGTCCTGGATGTGCACGCCCGGGAGCGCGTCCAGGAGGCGCGCGACGTGATCGAGCGGCTGGTCGCTGAAGGTGCCGTCGTCTACGGCGTCACGACCGGATTCGGCGCGCTCGCCGATCGGACGATCGCGGTGGCCGATGTCGAACGACTCCAGGAGAACCTCCTGATGAGCCATGCGGCCGGCGTCGGCGATCCGCTGCCACGGGAGGTCGTCCGGGCGATGCTGTTGCTCCGCGCGAATACGATCACCCTGGGCCACTCGGGCGCTCGTCCCGCGGTCGTCGACCGATTGCTCGACTTCCTGCGCCTCGGCATCCACCCGGTCGTGCCGGGCCAGGGGTCCGTCGGCGCTTCCGGTGACCTCGCCCCGCTTGCCCACCTCGCGCTTCCGCTGATCGGCAGGGGCCAGGTGGAGATGAACGGGCAGGTCGTTCCTGCCCGCGTCGCCCTCCGCGCGGCCGGTCTCGATCCGCTGGTCCTGGGCCCGAAGGAAGGGCTCGCGCTGCTCAACGGCACGCAGCTCATGTCGGCCCTCGGCGCGTTGCTCCTCTCCGACGCCGACCGACTCGTGCGGACGGCAAGCACGATCTCGGCGATGACGGTCGAGGCGATGCTGGGTACCGATGTCGCCTTCTCCGCGGCGTACCAGCTGGCGCGGCCACATCCCGGCCAGATCGCGGTCGCCGCCGAGCTGCGGGGCCTGCTCCGCGATTCGGGACTCCAGGCGTCCCATCACGCATCGGCGCACAAGGTTCAGGATCCCTACTCGTTGCGCTGTATCCCACAGGTACACGGCGCCGTGCGCGATGCGCTCGACCACCTCCGCCGCGTCCTCGACATCGAGCTGAACTCAGCCACCGACAACCCGCTGGTCTTTCCGGGCGGCGGCGCTGCCGATGCCTCGGCCCTGGCCACCGGCGGTGGACTCGTGATCTCGGGCGGCAACTTCCACGGCGAGCCGATCGCCCTCGCCCTCGATTTCGCCAAGCTCGCGATCTCGGAGCTGGGCAGCATCAGTGAGCGCAGGACCGCGCTCCTGCTTGATCCCCACCTGAACGGCGGCCTGCCGGCGTTCCTGGCCCCGGCATCGGGGCTCGATTCGGGGCTGATGATCCTCCAGTACACGGCCGCGGCCCTCGCGTCGGAGAACAAGGTCCTCGTCCATCCCGCGAGCGCGGACTCGATCCCGACGAGCGCGAACCAGGAGGACCACGTCTCGATGGGCCCGATCGCCGGCCGGCACGCCCGAACGGTCCTCGGCCATGTCGAGGGCATCCTGGCGATCGAGGCGCTGTGCGCCGCCCAGGCCCTCGACCTTCGCCTCGCCGGGCTGCCCGGCGTCGCTGCCGGAACCGGCGCGGGCGAGGCCCACGAGCTCGTCCGGTCGGTGGCGGGGCCGGTCGGCGCCGATCGCGAACCCGGCCCGGATCTCGCCGCTGTCACGGCACTGGTCCGGAGCGGCGCGCTGGCATCGATTGCCGGGCCGGGAATGGCATCAGGGATCTAGGCCGGAAGCCATGCCCGAGGTTCGAATCGTCGACATCCGGGACGCCGAGGGCTTCGCCCGCATTCCGCCCTGCGCCGACCCCGGGTTCGATCATCGAAGCTGCGACTACTGGGAGGATGGTGACCGCGGGTCCCGGGCGGCACGCCTGTCGTGGTGGGATCGGAGCGCGGTGCCGTCGCCGCCGGCTCGGGCGCCGAGCGCAAATCCGTTTGCGCCCGAACCCAGGGAACCCGCGTTCAACCCGTTCGCGGCCGGCGGGACACGGCCGGCGTTCAACCTGTTCGGCGATGACGATGACGAGGGGTCGGTCGACAACCCGTTCACGCCACGTCGCGACACGGGGCCGGTGATCGGCCCGGATCAGCCGCGCAAGCTCCAGCTCCTCGGGCGCGGGCTGCGGGTCTTCGGGACCTACGCGAAGGTGCTCGAGCTGGATGGACGGCCCGCGGTCTACGCGCAGTTCGGCCCGCTGTCCGCGTATCCGCGGGCGCAGCGCGTTCGGGAGCTTTACCCGAAGCTGCCCGCAACGCCGCTCCCGGCGGTCATCACCTGTATCGCGGCGACGGCCGAGGCACGAGGCGCCGGTCACGCAACCCACCTGATCGAGAATATCTGCGAGGACCTGGCCGGCCGCGGCTTCGCGGCGGTCGAGGCCTACCCGGAGCCCGGGGTCAGGGAGAACGGGACGAGTGCCGCGACCGCGGCATTCTGGTCGCGTTGCGGGTTCGCGGTCGCGGTGGACGACCAGCGCTACCCGGTCATGCGGCGCGAATTGTGACGTCGGTTACGGGCGCAGGATCGCCTTGGCACGCGGGATCGCGTTGGCACGCTCGATCGCGTTGGCACGCTCGATTGCGTTGGCTCGCGGGATCGCGGTCGCACGCTCGATCGCGTTGGCACGAGCGATCGGTCCCGTCGGGGCGATGGATCCGGCGATCGAGACCCGGGATCGTGGGTGGATCGCTCCTGGTGATCACGATGCTCGCCATCGCGGCCTGCACTCCAGCCTCGACCGTGACGCCACTCCCGCCGGCATCGGCCATATCGAGTCCGACCCAGGACCTGCCCACGTCGCCGGCGACCTCGATCGCTCGCGTCGTCATCGATCCATCACTCCTGGCCGTGCTCCCCGCGGCCGTCGCCGGGCTCGAGGTGAAGGAGAGCCCAGAGGCGGAGAATGCGGCGCTGGCCGGTCCGGAGCTCGCGGCGGTCGGAACGGCGGTGGCGGCCGGTATCGCCGTCGATGCACCGTCGGGAGCGTTCGTCTACGCGGTGGTGGTGAAACTGAAGCCGGGCGTGGCCGTCGGCGAGGGGCGACTCGGCGAGCAACTGATGAACGGGCTCCGCCCGTAGGCTGCAAGCCTGGGCACGTAGGATGCGCACATGACCGATCAACCCGCCGTCATACCCGCCGCGCCTTCCGGCCCGAGGCCGGTTCGCGCCCCGCGAGGTACCGCCATCAGCTGTCGAGGCTGGCAGCAGGAAGCGGTCCTGCGGATGCTCATGAACAACCTCGATCCCGAGGTTGCGGAGGATCCCGATCACCTCGTCGTCTACGGCGGAACCGGCCGCGCCGCGCGATCCTGGGCTGCTTTCGACGCCATCGTCCGCGCGCTCCGCCTGCTGGCCGACGACGAGACGCTCCTCGTCCAGAGCGGCAAGCCGGTCGGCGTCCTGCGGACGAACGAGTGGTCGCCACGGGTGCTGATCGCGAACTCCAATCTGGTCGGCAAGTGGGCGACCTGGGATGTCTTCCGTGACCTCGAGCGTCAGGGCCTGATGATGTACGGCCAGATGACCGCCGGATCGTGGATCTACATCGGGACCCAGGGCATCCTCCAGGGAACGTACGAGACCTTTGCCGAGCTCGCGCGCCAGCATTTCGGCGGGACGCTGAGCGGGCGCGTGGTGCTCACGGCAGGCCTCGGCGGCATGGGTGGGGCGCAGCCACTCTCGGTGACGATGAACGACGGCGTGTGCCTGGCCATCGAGGTGGACGAGCACCGCGCCCGGCGTCGCCTCGAGATCGGCTACGTCGACGCCCTGACCCGTGAACCGGCGGAGGCGCTCGCGACCGCGCGAGCCTGGGCCGCCGCCGGCGAGGCAAAGTCCATCGCCCTGGTTGGCAATGCCGCCGAGATCGAGCCCGCGTGGGCGAAGGCGGGGGAGCGCTTCGATGTCGTGACCGATCAGACCTCGGCCCATGACGCGCTCGGGGGCTACGTGCCGGCTGAGATCTCGCTGGCCGACGCGGTCGCTCTTCGGAGCGCCCAGCCCGACGAGTACGTCCGCCGATCCGTCCGGGCGATGGCCGACCATGTCCGGGCGATGCTCGCCTTTCAGGCTGACGGCGCGGTCGTCTTCGACTACGGCAACAACCTTCGGGCGCAGGCCGTCGAAGGTGGCGTCCCCAATGCCTTCGACTACCCTGGCTTCGTGCCGGCCTTCATCCGGCCCCAGTTCTGCGAGGGACGCGGGCCGTTCCGCTGGGTGGCGCTCAGCGGCGATCCAGCGGACATCCTGCGAACCGACCGCGCGATTCTGGAGCTGTTTCCGGACGATGCGGGGCTTCGCCGCTGGATCGAGATGGCTGAGGCGCGCGTCCCGTTCCAGGGCCTGCCGGCCCGGATCTGCTGGCTCGGCTATGGCGAGCGGGCGAAGGCCGGCCTGGCCTTCAACGAGCTGGTCCGGACGGGCGAGGTCGCCGCGCCGATCGTCATCGGGCGGGACCACCTCGATTCGGGGTCCGTCGCGTCGCCGAACCGCGAGACGGAGGCGATGCTCGACGGTTCGGACGCGGTCGCCGACTGGCCGCTCCTCAACGCGCTCGTCAACACCGCCGCCGGGGCCACGTGGGTCAGCATCCACCACGGTGGCGGCACGGGCATCGGGTACAGCCAGCACGCCGGCATGGTCGTCGTTGCCGACGGCACGGATCTCGCGGCACGGAAGCTCGAGCGGGTGCTCACGACCGATCCGGCGATGGGCGTCCTGCGCCACGTGGACGCGGGCTACGAGCGGGCGATCGACGTCGCCCGTGAGCGCGGCGTCCACGTCCCGATCCTGGACTGAGACCGCCCCGGCGTTTGGGCCGCGGCACGGGGCGCTTCGCGACACGGGCGGCTTCGCGACACGGGCGGCTTCGGCGGCACGGCGCCCTTCGCGGCACGGCCCGCTTCGGCGGCACGGCGCTCTTCGCATCCCCTCGAATGCGCCGCCGCTCCTAACCGCGAACGTCGTCCCCCACGGGCTCGGGCATCGTCACGATGTCGCGGACGGGCGATACGGCCACCGGGATGAAGGCGATGAGTCCGCCGATGGCGCCCACCCAGATCGTGGCGTGAAGGCCGATGGTCTGCCCGAGCAGGCCACCGATGATCGACCCGATCGGCATCGTCCCCCAGACGATGAATCGCATCGTCGCGTTCATCTTGCCCTGCATCCGCTGCGGCGTGATTGCCTGTCGAAGGCTGACCTGGTTGATGTTCCAGGCCACGCCGCTGTAGCCGGCGAGGAATGTGGACAGTGCCAGGGCCCCGAACACGAGGTCGTCGGGGGCCGCCGCGATGAACAGGCCGGAGAGGCTGAATCCGATCGATGTGGCGACGAGCATGCGGCCCACTCCGAACCGGCCGGTGAGGCGTCCCGTCGTCAGCGCTGCGAGCAGGACCCCGAGCGATCCGATGGAGAAGGCGAAGCCGATGAACTCGGCGGTCAGCCCGCGATCGCGGACCAGGAACAGGATGAGGATCGCGCCCGAGATGTTGCCGAAGAAGTTCGACGTCCCGGTGGTCGCGGCGATGGAGCGCAGCCATTGGTGTCCGGTCACGTAGCGAAGTCCACCCGCGATCTCGCTGCGCATCGACGGCCGCGGCCCGGTGGCGTGGTCGTGCGGCACGATCGGCGGCTCGGCGCGCCGGATGAGGAAGACGAATGTCGCCGAGAACAGGAAGCTCAGGGCATCGAGCAGGATCGCGAACGGCGCCCTGACGAGGCCGATCAGGATGCCGGCGCTGCCCGGCCCCAGGATCTGCGAAGCGGATCGGCTGATCTCCAGCTTCGAGTTGCCGTCGACCAGCTGCTCCCGATCCACGATCGACGGCAGATAGCTTTGGTAGGCGACATCGAAGAAGACCGTCAGGCAACCAGTCACGAAGCCGACCACGTAGAGCTGGTAGATCGTCAACCCGCCGAAGGCGTAGGCGATCGGGATCGAGACGAGCGCGATCGCTCGACCGATGTCGCCGATGATCAGGATCGGACGTCGTGGGAGGCGGTCGACCCAGACACCCGCCGGCAGGCTCAGGAAGATGAACGGCAGGAATTCGATCGTCCCGAGCAGGCCGAATTCGAACGGCGACACCTGGAGGATCGTGGCCGCGACGAGCGGCAGCGCCAGCCCGGTGATCTGGCTCCCGAACTGGCTGACCGTCTCGGCGGTCCACAGCTTCAGGAAGTCGGGATGACGCAGGAGACTGCGACCCGGCGGCTTTTCCTGGCTGGCCGGCACTCCGGCGTTCGGCGGCATGGATCACTCCGTCGGGCGACAGGAACCGGGACGCGGCGATGGGCGAGACGGAGTGTATCGCCATCGAAACGCGTCTTCGTGGCGTGTCTCGTTGCCGTGGGCCGGGCGGGGTGACGCGGCCAACCGGGCGATCCGTGGTCTGTCACGATACCGATCATGCTCATCGAGTCGGTTCCCAACTACTCCGAGGGTCGACGAACGGCGGTCGTGGACGGCCTCGCCCATGCCGTCACATCCACGAGCGGTGCGTACCTCCTCGACCGGACCAGTGACGCCTCCCACAACCGATCCGTGCTCACGATTTCGGGCGAGGCCGAGGCGGTCGTTCGCGCCCTCGAGGCGACCGTAGAGCTGGCCATCCGCGACATCGACATGGAGCGGCACACGGGTGAGCACCCGCGCATCGGGGCCGTGGACGTGATCCCGTTCGTGCCGCTCGGGGACACGACCCTCGACGATGCCATCGCCCTCGCCGAATCCTTCGGACGCCGCCTGGCCGAGCGTTTCGAGATCCCCGTCTACCTGTATGCGCGCGCCGCGCGCCGGCCCGACCGCGTGCGACTGGCGGATGTTCGCCGGGGCGGGTACGAAGCCCTCCGGGACCAGATCGGGCTGAACGGGCGGGACCCGGATTTCGGGCCGTCCCGGACCCATCCGACGGCCGGTGCCGTGGCCGTCGGGGCGCGACCGTTCCTGATCGCCTGGAACATCAACCTCGAATCGCCCGACGTGGAGCTGGCCAGGCGGATCGCGCGTCGCGTCCGGGAATCCGGGGGCGGCCTGGCGGCGGTCCAGGCCAACGGCTTCCTGATCGAGGAGCTGGGCTGCGCCCAGGTCTCGATGAACCTCCTCGACTTCGCGACGACGCCCATGTGGCGCGTCTGGGAGGAAGTCCGAATGGTCGCGGCCGAGGACGGCGTCCAGCTCCGTGAATCGGAGCTCATCGGCCTGGCGCCACTGGCCGCGTTCATGGACGTGGCTGCGCACGACGGCGCAGACCCGCACGCAGAGGTCGAGGAGCGGTTCGCGACCGCTGCTCGATTCCTGCAGCTGCGCGATCCCCATCCGTCGATGGCCCTGGAAGTCCGCCTCGCCGCCGCCCAGGCAAGCCAGGCAGCCGAGGCGGCCGATGCTCAGGCAACGAGGGCAACCCAGGCGGCTGAGGTCCCGCAGGCAACGCAGGCGGCCCAGGCAGCCGCGGCGCGCCGGCCCGAACCGGACGCCGAGGGTTCCGGTTCGTGAGTGGCTTCCGGGTCATCCAGGGCGGGCGAGCTGCCGACGGGCAACCCGGCCTGCTGATCGAGGGCGCGGCGGAGGTCGTCACGATGGTCGGCGGGCTGCGTCGCGGTCCGAGCCAGGACGACCCGGCGCTCATTCCGGCCGCATCGGATCCGCCCGGAGACGACGCGCCGGTGGTGGCGTGCTGGGAGGGTCGGATCCTGGCGGTCGGTCCGCGCGCCGAGCTCCTGCAGGTCCTTGAAGACGGCGGCTATCCCATCGCCCGGTTCGCGCGGCTGGACGCCGCGGGCGGAACCATCACGCCGGGCCTCGTGGACCCGCACACGCACCTGCTCTTCGCCGGTTCGCGGGAGGGTGAGCTGGTGCTCCGCCAGCAAGGCGCCGGCTACATGGAGATCCTGGCTGCCGGGGGCGGGATCCTGTCCACGGTCGCCGCCACGCGGGCGGCCTCGGTCGAGGCGCTCGAGGAGCACGGGCGGCGATGGCTGGGCGAGATGCTCAACCACGGCACGACGACCATCGAGGCGAAGTCCGGGTATGGCCTCGACCTGGCAACGGAGCTTCGACTCCTGGATGTTGCCCATCGGCTCGGGGCGGCCGGACCGGTGGATGTCCTTCCGACATGGCTGGGTGCGCATGCCGTGCCCGTGGAATTCCGCTCGCGGCCGGACGGGACCGAGGCCTACGTCCGTCATTGCATCGAGGAGCAGTTGCCGGGCGTTGCCGCCCAGGGCCGGGCCAGGTTCGCCGATGTCTTCTGCGAGCGAGGCGTCTTCAGCCCGGATCAGTCGCGGCGGGTCCTCGAAGCGGCATCCCGCTACGGGCTGCAGCCGAGGCTGCATGCGGACGAGATCGTCCCGAGCGGGGGCGCCGAGCTTGCGGCGGAGATCGGGGCCCTGTCCGCCGACCATCTGGCAGCGCCGTCGCCCGAGGGCATCGACGCGCTGGCCCGTGCAGCCGGCACCGAGCAGCCGGTGGTGGCGACGCTCCTGCCGGCAACGACGTGGTTCCTGATGCACGAAGACTTCGCCCCGGCCCGCACGCTCATCGAGCGTGGGGTTCCGGTTGCCCTGGCGACGGATTTCAACCCGGGCACCTCGCCGACCCCGAGCCTGCTGCACGTCCTGACCGTGGCCTGCCTCGAGCTCAAGCTGACCCCATCGGAGGCACTCGCCGCGGTCACGATCAACGCGGCCCATGCCCTCGGCATCGGCGACGAGATCGGCTCGATCGAAGCGGGCAAGGCCGCGGACCTCGTGGTCTGGCGCGTCCCGACCCACCTGCAGCTGCCCTATTGGCCGGCTGCCGACCTCGTGCGGACCGTCATCAAGAAGGGTCGCGTGGTAGTGGAGCGCCCGCCGAGCTGACGTAGAGGTCGGCGTAGGGCTCCGTGCCAGACGATGCTGCGCGCCAGACGGGCTCCGCGCGGGACGTTGCTCCTCGTCAGACGGTGCTCCTCGTCAGACGGTGCTCCGCGTCAGACGGTGCTCCGCGTCAGACCTTGCCGCGCGACTCCAGGAGAACGGCGGTGACTTCCTGGGGGAGGGTCGAGATCGTCACCGACAGCTTCTGCTGGGGTGCCGGAGTTCCGCCCATCTCATGGAAGAACTTCGAGACCGCCTCGGTGCAATCGGATTCCTCGGCGCAGACGGGCATGGCAACGACGAGCTTCGGATCGAGCTGGGCTACGAGCTCGGCGGCCCTGGTCGCCGACAGCGCGCCGCCGACCGGCACGCACACGATGTCCACGTTCCCGATGTCGCCGATCTTCTCTTCGGTCAGGAGATGGCCGATATCGCCGAGATGCACGGTATGCAGGCCGTCCAACTCAACGACGAATGCTGTCTGGCGGCCGCGCTCGGCGCCGCGCTGGTCGTCCCGGTACGTTCGAACGCCGGTCACGAGGACGTCCTTGATCTCGTACTCACCGGGGCTGTCAAGGACGAAGGCGTTCTCGAGGCTGCCGGGGATCACCGTTCCGCCGTCCCGTGATCGCTTGCCCTTGGCCTTGGGCAGCGGCTCATCATCGGGGTGGCTGTAGGTGACGATATCGCCGGTGACGCCGCGGCCCGTGGGACCAACGACGACGGGATAGGCGTCCGCCACGACGACCGCGTCGCGTCCTCGGAGGCGAATGCACGTTCGCCCGTACCAGGTGATCTCCATCCGAGTGATTCTGACACACGGCGCTGCACGCCGCGTTTGCCGGCCCGCGCCGTGCGTGTGTTCGTCGGCACCGCAACGTACGCGACGTGACGGACCCGCGGTGCGAGGTTACGAGTCCTGCGGTGCGACGCATGTCACGTGATGCGGCCCTGGGCGCGGCGCGCGACACGTGATTCGGCCCTGGGCGCGGCGCACCGACGCGGTCGCTGCCGGGAAAAGGAAAGACCGGAGGCGCCTGCCCAATTGGCGCCCCCGGTCGGAGGGAGGGAGGATGGAACCTCAAGGGTTCGGTCCGCCACAAACAGTAGGCATCAAGGGTTCAGACACGAGACACGACTCGATTAAGAAAGGAATATTCGGCGGGTGACCTCCCGATGCGCCGATCCGCTGTGCCCGGCGGGACCTTCGGGCTGAGGTCGATCCGCCAATCGCCGTTACGATCCCCGGTATGGCACCTCGTTCCCTCACCAGCCCCGCGCTGCACCGCCGGGCAGCCGGCCGCGCCACGCGGCCCACGGCACTGGTGATGGTCGTGCTGGCAGCTGCGGCCTGCGGCCCGTCGGTCGCGTCCCCGTCCGTCCTCCCGCTGGCGTCCGCTGTCGCCACGCCCACCCCGACCGACACTGGCCTCGGGGGTGGATCGACGCCGGCTTCCGCGGGACCCACCCGGCCTCCCGACGCGGAGGCGATCTATCGCCAGATCGCAGGGCAGGTCAGCACCATCCGGCAGCTCGATCTGCCGGACCGAGTGGAGCCGACCGTCATCGACGGACCGACGCTCGTGAAGAACCTCACGCGTGAATTCGAGACCACGAATCCGCCCGATGAGATTGCGAAGTCGGAGCGACTCCTGAAGTTGATGGGCCTCCTAGGCCCAAATGTCTCGCTCGCCAGGGCATATCTGGACCTGCAGGGAAGCCAGGTGATCGGCTACTACGACCCGAAGGTGAAGCAACTCTTCATCGTCAGTCGCAATGGAGCGGTCGGCGCGATCGAGGAGGTCACCTACGCCCACGAGTTCACCCACGAGCTTCAGGACCGCCGCTTCGACCTCAACTCGCTTGGCCTGGACACGATCAAGGATGACTCCGATCGGGTCCTCGCGATTCTGTCGCTCGTCGAGGGGGACGCCTTGAGCGCGCAGACGTCCTGGATGGCCGCGAACCTCACGCCAGCCCAGCTCGGCGAGGTGGCCACCGCCGGGTCCGACCCGGCCATGCTCGCGGTCCTCGCCGCGACGCCGCGGATCCTCCTGGAGACTTCGATCTTCCCGTATCAGGCGGGTGCTGCGTACGTCGGCAACCTGCTCGCACAGGGTGGCTACTCGACCGTCGACGCCGCGTACACCCAGCTGCCGGCCTCCTCGGAGCAGATCCTCCATCCGGAAGCCGCCCCGTCCGTTCTGAAGCCGATCAGACTCGCGATTCCGGGCGACCTTGCCGCGACGATCGGGACCGGCTGGACTGCCAGCGCGCAGGACACGTTCGGAGAGCTGCAGGCCCGGGTCTGGTTGCGGGAGGGGGGTGTCGCCGGTGACGTCGCCCGGATTGCCGCCGAGGGCTGGGGCGGAGATCGAGTGGTCCTGCTGGACGGGCCCGCCGGGGCAGGGGCGGTATTCTGGACGACGGCCTGGGACAGCTCGCCGGACGCCCGGGAGTTCGAGTCGGCCGCTCGGGTCGCGATCGCCGGCCTTCGCCTCGACACCGTCGTTCTGTCTTCGGGCACTCGGGTCGCGATGGCGATTCGATCCCGCAGTCCCGGCACTCCGAGCGACGCCACGCTCCGATCCATCCTGGAGTCGCTCGTCCGGGGCTGAGGGGCTGAGGGGCTGAGGGGCTGTTCGCGCGATCCCCGGCACGCGTGGGGCGCCGGCACGCGTGGGGCGATCCCGGAGTCGCTCGATCGGGCCTCAGGCCAGGCGCCCGCCGGGCATGCCGTCGGGTGAGACCGCCGACACACTCGATCTGGGGCCGACCCCACGGCTCAGCGCGCGGCATCCCGGGCCGAGCGCGCGCCAATCACGGCTCAGCACGCGGCATCCCGGGCCGATATCCTGGCCAACTCTCGTGGGGGGAGCACTATCCGGGTACAGCGGGATCGGCGCCGCCCGACGGCCGAGAAATCCGGCTGATATCCTGGCCAACGCGCGACCGCGACGCACTATCCAGGGAAATCATGGCCTCGCCCCACCACGCGGGCTCGTCCTACCCGCATAGTGCTCGGGCTGGGCACATAAGCCAGGATTACCGGGCGTGCGGCGGTTCGAGTCCAGTGTGACTCGCCTGGAGCCACTCCTGGTCCAGAACACTCGAGTGTCGCGGCTGGGCTGGGCCGCCCTCGCCCCGCTTCCCGGGCGATTCCGCGAGCCGCGGCCGGCCCCGCGACCGGCCCCGCGTCGGCCCCGCGTCGGCCTCGTGTCGGCCCGGCGTCGGCAGGCGACCGGCCCCGCGTCGCCCCCGCGTCGGCCCCGCGACCGGCCCCGCGTCGCCCCCGCGTCGGCAGGCGCCCGCTCTCGCTACATCGCGTCCGGGGCGGAGATCCCGAGCAGGCCGAGCGCGTTCGCGAGCGTGATCCGGGTGGCGTCGACGAGGGCGAGGCGCGCGCCGGACGTGGCCGGGTCGGAAGGGTCGACGACTTTTGCATCCCGATAGAAGGCGTGGAAGGCCGTCGCGAGTTCCGTTGCGTAGGTCGTGATCCCCTGCGTTTCCTGGGCCGCGGCCGCGTCCTCGATCACCTCTGGGTACCGGACGACGACGCGGGCGAGGGCGCCCTCGGGTCCGCCACGCAAGACTCCCGACATGTCCGTGACTGCCGCGAGTCCCACCTCCTGCGCCTTGCGCAGGATCGAGGCGATCCGCGCATGCGCGTACTGCACGTAGTAGACCGGGTTCTCGTTCGACTGCTTCTTGGCGAGTTCGATGTCGAAGTCGATGTTCACATTCGCGCCCCGCGAGGCGAAGAACCAGCGCGCCGCATCAACCCCGATCTCCGACAGGAGCTCGTCGAGGGTCACGAAGTTGCCGGCCCGCTTGGACATCGAAACCTCGACCCCGTCCCGCACGAACCGAACCCAGCCGGTGAGGATCATCTCTACGGCGGCCACCTCGTAGCCCATGGCCTCGGCGGCATTGCGGACGCGGGCCACGGTCCCGTGGTGGTCGGCACCCCAGATGTAGATCAGGTGGTCGAAGCCGCGGCTGAACTTCTCGGTCACGTAGCCGATGTCCGAGGCGAAGTACGTCGGCTCGCCGTTCGAGCGGATCACCACGCGATCCTTGCCATCGCCGAAGGTAGTGGAACGGAACCACACGGCGCCGTCCTGTTCGTAGAGGTGCCCGGCGGCGCGCAGCTTCTCGACCGCGCGTTCGACCCAGCCTTCGGCGTGCAGGCTGCCCTCGGTCTTCCAGACATCGAAATGGACGCCGAGGGTCGCCAGCGACGCTTCGATCCCGGACCGGATCCGTTCGGAGCCCCATTGGCCCGCCTTCCAGCCCGAACCGTCGCCCGAGCCGTCGCCCGAACCGTCGCCCGAGCCGGCGGCTGCTCCGTCACGCGGTCCGGCGGCTGAGCCGGCGAGCTCCTCGGGCAGGTCCCGGGCCAGCTGGGCGATGTAGTCGCCGTGGTAGCCGTCCTCGGGGACCGGGACACCGGCGCGAACGGCGAGGATGGACCGACCCAGGTTCTGGACCTGGGCCCCGGAGTCATTGAAGTAGTACTCGCGGGTGACACGCTGTCCGCCGGCCTCGAGGACTCGGCACAGGAGATCACCGGCGAAGGCCCCGCGCGCGTTGCCGATCGTCAGCGGGCCGGTGGGATTCGCGGATACGAACTCCACGTTCACGTGCCGTTGGGCGCCCACCGCTGAGCGCCCCCACGTGCCCGGGTCGCGAAGTGCGACCGCCAGCACCGACTCGAGCGCGGCATCGGTCAGCTGCAGGTTGATGAACCCAGGGCCGGCAACGTGCGCGGCGGCGATCGGGCTCGGCGGCTTGCTCGGCTCCGCCAGTTCGTCTATGGCTCCGGCGATCGGGCTCAAGGGCTTGCGGGGCTCCGCCGGGTCGTTGATGGCGTCGGCGATGGCCGTCGCGATCGCGGCTGGCGCCATCCGGAGTGGCTTCGCCAGGCGAAGGGCAATGTTGGTGGCGAGGTCGCCGTGGTCCGGATTGGCCGGACGCTCAACCGTGATCTCGACCTCGACCTCAGCCGGGCCGGCAGGCAGGGTTCCGGCTCGAGCGGCCCGATCCCACGCCTGCTCGATGACTGTCCGGGCGGCGTCGCGGAGCGTCATCGAGCCACAGAGGCCGAAGTCGGCATTTCGGAATGGGTGGGGGCGATATCCACGGTTGGTGAGCTCCGAAACTGGATGGTGGGCGGCAATCGTACCCGGCGCCGGCCGGGACCAGTTCGTGGCGACCGTTGCGCGGAAGCCCCAGATTCGGAGACCGGTCTGGTCCCGCATGGACCGGAACGGCGGGGCTGGGTGCAGTCCAGAGCAGTACCATTGACAGATTGAAGGGCGTATCTTGGGGTCGCGACGAACGGTTCGATGCCGATGCATCGCCTCGGACCAAAGAGCCGGATCGCCTATTGATTGAGTCCACTGACATCGGGGTCGACCACCGGCCGGGAATCTCTCCCGCCACCGCTATCGGCCCCGCCGGGAGGTCGGCTTGGCATTCGGCGAAGCGGCACTCCGGGACCGGATCTTGGGTCCCCGAGACCTGGACGGGGCGCACGGCCTACGTGCGCCCCGTCCACGTTTCCTGGCCACCGTCGAGCGTGTGGAAACCAATTCGGCGGGGGAGTTGGGGGTTCATTCGGTACTAGACGAAGCCGGACCTTTGGCTCATTCTATGCGTCCGCCGGGTGCCCGAGGACGGTCACCGGGGGTTGCAATCATCTGAGGCCGTTTGGCCAGTCGCGTCTCGGGAAGGGGGCCTATCGAATGACATCAACATCCAGGACAAGGCGTGTCTCGACCATCCGGAAGGCCGGATGGGTGGCCGTCGCGTCGATGCTCGCCGTGGCGCTGCTCGCGCCAGCTTCATCGCCGGCTTTTGCGGCCGCCAAAGTTCTGGTCTGCCACGCCGCAGGTCAGGCTGACACCCTCCACTTCGTGACCCTCGAAGTTCCGCCCAATGAAGGCGGGTTCCCGCAGGGTCACTTCACGGAGGGCGGTTCGACCGCTGCTGGCCACGAGCAAGACTACCTCGGAGCGTGCAGGGTCGAGACGACCACGACGACCACAACGACGACCACAACGACGGTCCCAACGACCACGACGAGCTCGACGACCACCACAACGACGGTCCCAACGACCACTTCGAGCTCGACGACCACCACAACGACGGTCCCAACGACCACTTCGAGCTCGACGACCACCACAACGACGGTCCCAACGACCACGACGACGCAGGCGACAACGACGCAGGCGACGACGCAGGCAACGACGCAGGCGACGAGTTCGCAGCAGGTCCTGGCTGAGACGGACGTGCCGGTCGTGACGCTTCCGCCCACGGACACCATCGGAAGCCCGGCACAACCCTCGACCGAGACCTGGCGCCTGATGCTGATCCTGGCGGCTTTCCTCCTGGGGAGTGCCCTCGTGCTGGCACCCGCCAAGGTCACCAACCGGCGGTAGGCTGGCCACCTCGCTCGTCCAGGCGAGCTGAAACAGGAGAGCCGGGGCCATCCGCCCCGGCTCTTCCTTATGCTCTCGTATCGACCGTCGTCCCACCCGAGTCGCGCTCAACGACGAGCCGGGCTCAACGACGAGCCCGGCTCAACGACGACCCGGAGTCAGCTATGGGATCTGTCGGAATGGGAAGTAGGCGACGAACCCTGCGGCATATATGACGACGTAGGCCCAGGCGACCGGGCGCGGCAGGCCCGAACGCCGAAGCAGGAGCGCAACAGCAATCGCGAGGGCGGGCACGACCGGCAGGAAGTAGTAGATGTACGTGATACGGCTCGAAGCGACCGCCAGAACAACGAACGGGAGGTAGTTGGCCGCGGCCCATACGACCGCCCAACCAGCCAGGCGATTGCGCTTCTTCCATGCATACCAACCGGTGAACAGGAACGCAATCGGGAGCGTCCCGATCAGAATTGGGTTCATCGCGCCGCGGAAGTCGATCGTCGGGTACGTGGACAGGAGCTTGTCGCCGGCCTTCACGCTGACGTCGACCCGCAGGTACGACATCTGACACTCGTTGAAGAGCCACTGCCACGGCGAACTGTCGTTGCCCGGGCAGCTGCCCGCGCCCTGAACAGCCCGGGCCAGGTTGGCTCCGTACTCGACCATGTGCTGGAGGTGAGCGACCGGGTTCGGATAGCTCGAGAACCGCAGGTCGAGCAACCACAGACCGCCAATCGTTACGACCGAGAACGCGATCAAGGTGGCCGCCGTCGGTCGGAAATCGGACAGGCCGAGCCGTCGCTGACGACGCCAGGCGGCCGCCAATGCAAAGGCCAGCATGATCAACAGGGCGAGGAGACCGTACAGCGCCGTGAGCTTCATCAGCATGCCGACCCCGGTGGCCGCTCCGGCGGCAGCCCACCGGCCGCTCAGGGCCAGCCAGGCGCCCACGAGAATGGGGGCAAGGACCAACATGTCGAGGGTCCCGATGCGACCATGGACGATGGTGAGGTTCTCGAACGCCGCGAGACCCACCACGAGGAGGGCTAGCCGTGAGGACTCTCCGGCGGCACGAACGATCTTGTACAGGGCAACCAGGGCGATCATCCCGGCGATGACGCTGGGCAGCCGCCAGCCCAGGCCGTTATCCCCGAATGCGGCCATCGAGAGCGCCATCAGGAGCTTCCCGAGCGGCGGATGCTCCGTATTCGGATCCAGCCCAATCGGCGAGCCCGCATACGGGGCGCCGTCCGGGACCGTCCAGCCGAGCAGCACTCGTGCGGCATTGACGTAGTAGCTCTCGTCGAAGATGAGTGAGTTCTGGGGGAGGGTCAGCCACACGATCCGCACGATCAGCGCGGCAATGAGCAGCAACGCGAGAGCAGTGTCCGGATCGCTCAGGTTCTGCCGCAGGCGATCCAATAGGAGGCGACCGAACCGTGGTCGTTTGACGGTTCGGTCTTGGCCCAGGGTGGCCGTGCCCTCGCCAGTCATCGTATTCGAGGACTCCGTCAACCCCATCTCATCGCCCGATGCGCGCCCCAACCCCGGCCGGCGACGCTGCACGTGACGGGAGCCTCGGCGCTCCCCGCGTCCGATCGACCTTCGCCATCGTGGCAACCTCTGGGCAACAATCAACGCCATGAAGCGTACTGGACTTCTGGTCCCCCGCGCGGACCCGACGGCCCGACCCAAGGCACGGTCGCATTCGCAATGGAGCCTCGACACTTCCGACGTGCCCGGCCAATCGCCACGCACCCCGCCCGGCCGCGGTGACGTAGCGACACAGATGACCGAGGCCGCTTCGAGCGAACTGCCAGACTGGCGTGCATGCGGGCGTACGGCGTGACCGAAGGTTCGGGGGACGACCCCATGCCCCTCAATCCGGGCGCGGTCTCGGCGCGCCTTCCGCGAGACAGCGCGCGAAGGGTTCTCGATAGATTCCGCCCCAATCCGCGGGCCGGACGCGAAATCATCCTTGTGCTGCTCATGCTGTTCGCCTACGGCTTCTTTCAGCAGCAGCCGGCCTGGAACGAGTACAGCCGCTACGACCTCGTGCGCGCCCTCGTAGAGGACGGCACGACCCGGATCGATCGCTTCCAGGAGAACACCGGCGACAAGGCCTTCTATGACGGGCACTACTACTCCGACAAGGCACCAGGCACGGCGATCCTTGGCGTGCCGTACTACGTGCTCCTTCAGTTCTCATCCGGGACGGTATCGCCGGATCAGGTGACTGCTGTCCAGGCCCTTGCGTTCGGCGTGAGTGGAATCTCCACAGCCCTGCTCGTATTGCTCCTGTTCCGCTACTTGCGTTCGATTGTCGGCGAGGGGTGGGCGCTGGCCGTCGGCCTGGGTTTTGCCTTCGGCTCGATCGCGTTCCCGTTCGCCACAATGTTCTTCGGGCATGCAGCCTCCAGCTTTTTCCTGTTCGCGGCGTTCTACCTCTTGTCGCGTTGGCGGATGGATGGCGGCACTTGGCGGCCCGTCGCCGCCGGACTTCTCTCTGGCATCGCGGTTCTCATCGAGATACCCGTCGTGCTTGGAGTGGCGGTCCTGGCCGTCTACGTACTTCGTCTCGGCAGAGGCCCGACGTGGCGGTTCATCGCAGGCGGCATCCCAGTCGCGCTCGTCCTGATGACGTATGACTGGCTGACCTTCGGCGGCCCGTTCACCCTCGGATACCAGTACGCGACCCTGTTCGGAGAACAGAACCGCCAGGGGATCATCTCGATCGTCTGGCCGTCGTTGGCGACCACCGGAGACCTCTTGTTCGGCCCACGCGGCCTGATACGGCTGGCGCCGTGGTTTCTTTTCGCTCTACCGGGCGTCGGGGCGCTTCGCCAACGGCCCATTCGAAGCGAAGTCGTCGTCTGCATCGCGATCGTCGCCCTGTTCCTCTTCTACAACAGCGGAGCGCTCAATCCGTTTGGGGGATGGACTCCGGGACCGCGGTACCTGATGCCCGCGCTTCCCTTCGCGGCGATCCTGGTGGCGCTGGTGCCGTCCGTTCTTCGTCCCCTGGTCGCATCGTTGATGGCGGTCGGGGCAGTCGTCTTCTTCATTGCGACCGCAACCATGCCCAACGCGCCAGAGATCTACCGCGATCCACTTTGGGAGCTTTGGCTGCCCCGCCTCATCAACGGCGACGTGGCAGACACCATTGCCTGGTCGAGGTGGGGTCTCCACGGTCTCCAGCCCCTTGCCGTCTTCGCTGCGGCCGGAGCGTTGGCCACGATTGCTCTCGCCGCGACCTGGCGTCCCGGCAGCGTTGCGGGCCGCCTCGCAGGTGCGCTCGCTTTCGTGCTGGTCGTTTTGATCGGCGCCTTCGCCTTTCCGGGAGCGCCCCCGAGTCCTGTCTACCTGGCTCCCGACGGGTCATCGGTCGCGCGCTCTACCGTGACCGTCGTTGAAGTAGGGGCCACGCCGGTGATCACGGCCGACCAGCGCAAGGTCGACATCTGGGCCCAGGTGGAAAACAGAGGATCCGCCCTTGCAGACACGACAGTGGTCTTCACGGCACTCGCCCTGAACGGGAGGGAGATTTGGACGGCCTCGTATGGCGCGATCGACTGGGGTCCGGGCGAACGCAAGAACCTGACGATCACATGGGATGCCGCTGCCATTCCGGATGGTGCGTATCGCGTTGAGACGCGGGTTGAGTCGGAAGGACTCGCGAGCGTCTATTCGAGCCTCGACGCCCCAGGTCTCGTCCGAATTCGTCCATGACGCGCGGCCTACGGGCCATTGCAGGTCCGACAGGCGAGGGGTGACTCCGCGCGCCCCGTCACTCCGCGCGACCCGTGGCGACCCCGCCACGCATGGGCCATGACCTCCGTAACCCGGACCCCGGGACCCTCGTCATGGGCCCTCCGTTGCAACCGTGCACCACAAATTCCGGGCGACGCTGCAGTCCGGTGGAGTTCGGTGCGCGGTTCGTCGGGCGCAGGTACTAGACGGCGCGGCGACGGTCCCACACGATGGCAACGCCCCCTAGGCAAGGGCCCCGGAACTTCCGGGATCGACATCAGCAACAACCAGTACTCGGGGACCATGATGAAGACTCAGTCGCACCGCACTCTCAAGCGGACCGCTCGCTTTGCCGCGAGCACCCTCCTTGCGCTGTCGGCGTTCGGCACCTCGGTCGCAACAACGAGCGCCGGCCAGCACGGTTCCGGATCCATCTGGACGACCGGCGCTGTTTGCGACGCCCCCGCGGCACAGAACGCCAACCTCTACGTCGCCGGA
Organism: Chloroflexota bacterium; assembly: GCA_016191425.1. Classification (GTDB taxonomy): domain Bacteria; phylum Chloroflexota; class Limnocylindria; order Limnocylindrales; family CSP1-4; genus UBA5189. The sequence continues at coordinate 385 of JACPOR010000043.1, read as the reverse complement.
AATCCCGTTTACGTCCGCGGCGAGAACTTCGCCGCGTCAACGACGTTCGACTGGACCATCACCGGCCTGCCCGGCGGCGCCAGTGGCGACCCGGGAGACGTCGTCACCGCCGGAAGCGGATCGACCGACTCGAGCGGGATATTCTGCGTCCTCGCCTACACGGTCGCGACGGACGACTGGGGTGCCTACAAGGTCAACGTCACCCAGGGCAGGACCTCGAAGACCGACAACTACACGGTGGATGGTCCGGCCGACGCCGTGACCCCGCCGTCGGACACGACCCCGCCGTCGGACACGACCCCGCCGTCGGACACGACCCCGCCGTCGGACACGACCCCGCCGTCGGACACGACCCCGCCGTCGGACACGACCCCGCCGTCGGACA
>JACPOR010000042.1 GCA_016191425.1 Chloroflexota bacterium | reverse complement strand
TGGCCCAACCTCCGGCCGGGTGCCAAGGGTTCCAACATCGCGGGTGATCCTCTCCCCGCCCTCGGTATGGTCAGCTATTCATAGAACGGAGGGCGTCTCACCCAATGTTGGCAGAGAGGGCTTCCCTGTCAGTGCCTCCACTGCCCACAGGCTTCCACTGCCCACAGGCTTCCACTGCCCACAGGCCTCCACTCCCACTCGATCAGGGCGCGGGAGGCGAGTGGTGGGCGGTACTGGACTCGAACCAGTGACTTCCTCGGTGTAAACGAGGCGCTCTGACCAGCTGAGCTAACCGCCCGAGGCCAAGCATTTCGGACGAAGCGGGCGTGGACGTGTCAGGGGTTTGGCCAATGGGAGAGGAGTGGTGCCCAGGCCGGGACTTGAACCCGGATGAGTTGCCTCATACGCCCCTCAAACGTACGCGTATACCAATTCCGCCACCTGGGCTTCAGGTGTTGCGCCGGGTTCAACAGGATCCGAGAGGGCTCCGAGGAGGTGGTACCGAGGAAGGGACTTGAACCCATATGCCCTTGCGGGCACTAGCTCCTGAAGCTAGCGCGTCTGCCAATTTCGCCACCTCGGCATGGACCTTTGGGACCGGTTTGCCGAGCTCACCGGTCCTCGGCGAGGCGCCATGTTAGCACATCCCAGAATCGGTCCCCGGGGTTCCCGATGGGACGAGGATCGACCCCGGTGAGGGTCTTCCGGGCGACCACCACGAAGTCCGCGAAGGCCACCGGCAGGACGTACACGCTGGACGCGAGCTTGGCCTGAAGGTCCGCATAGGCAGCCACGCGGGCCTCGTTCGTGCCCGGAGCGCGCGCCCTGACCAGGAGCGGATCGAGGGCCGGATCCTGGAGCCCGCTGAAGTTGGACCCGCTGAGCGTCGCCTGCGTCGACGCCAGCAAGGGATACAGATCCGGGTCGAACCCGATCGTCGTGCCGGTTACCGCGGCATCGAAGTCGCCGACCTGGAGTCGCGACCCAACGAGCTCCGCCGCCGGCAGGGCCGTGTGGGCGACGTCAAGGCCGATGGCTCGCCAGCCCAACGCGACGGCGTTGGCGATCGCGTAGGCCACGGGGTTGGCTTCCGCCTGGGGGCTGAGCACTTCGATGGTCAGCGCCTTCTTGCTGCCCTTCGGGATCCAGCCGCCGCCCTCGGCGCGCTTCCAGCCAGCGCCAAGAAGCGCCGCCTGGGCAGCATCCGCGTCGAAGGCGACGGCTTCGTTCGCGGCGGGGTCAAAGGCCCAGCTGGTGTCCGGAATCAGGCCATCGGCTCGCTTCGCGAGACCACCGAGCACATCCCTCACGATCGCATCGCGATCGATGGCCTGCAGAAGGGCCTTCCGGACTGCGACGTCGCGGAATGCCGGTTTGCCCGGACGGAGATTCAGGGTCACCGCGTACACCGTCGTCGACGGGTACCGAAGGAGCTGCGCCGATGGGTCCTCGGCGAGGCGATTGGCGACCTCGGCCGCGAGGCCGGCGGCTCCATCGAGCTGCCCCTGGCCCCAGGCCGAGGTCAGTGCGTCGACATCGCTGAAGAACCGGAACTCGATCGCGTCGAGATACGGCAGCGGGACCCCTCCCGGCGGACTCGGCGGCAGTGTCGCGAGGGAGTCGGTCGGCGGCGGGGATGTGTCGGTGGGGCCCTTCGGCTCGCCGCTCGTGGCTTCGCTGATGTTTGGGATGAGCAGGGCACGGGACTGGTCGAGGGTGGCCAGCCGAAACGACCCGGACCCGACCGGCTTCTGCCCGAACGGATCGCTCGGCAGGTCTGCCGGCGCAACGCCCGACAGCAAATGGGCCGGGGCGATGCCCTGGGTCGCAGCCTCCAGAAATCCACCGAGCGGGGTGGCCAGGGTCAGGGTCACGGTCTGGCTGTCCACTGCCGTGGCCGTGACCTCGCGCCACGACGCCGCGCCGGGGCCCCCATACGACGGATCGCTGAGGGCGCGCACGGTGAACAGGACATCCTGGGCGGTGATGGGTTCGCCGTCCTGCCAGGTCAGGCCCGACCGGAGGTAGAAGGTCCAGGCGGCGCCGGTGGCGTCCACCGTCCATCGATCGGCCAGGTCGCCGACCAGCGTGTCGCCCGGCCCGAGGCGGACAAGTCCTCGGAACAGGAGGCTCTCGATCTCTCGCTCCGCGACGGACTGCGCGCTGAACGGGCTCACCGAAACGGCCGTGCCCACGATCCCCTCGACATAGGGCCGGGTCGGGGCAGTGCCGGTATCGGGACTGGCATCGAGGACGGCCGGTACGAATGACGGCGCAACGACCGCCCCCGCGAGTCCGACGAGGATCAGCGAGAGGATCCCGATCACGGCTCGCTCTCGAACGTGCATTCCATTCAACCCGGCGACGTCGACCGGGCCGCTATGGCCCTGTCTTGTCAAGCAGGTATGAGGTCATCGAGAAGAGCACGAACAGGACGAGGAGGGCGATCGTGAACTGCCAGAGGCGCCGCTCGATGCCGCGGCGGCTTCGGTAGACCGCGGAATCGCCGCCGAAGGCGCCCGAAAGGCCCGCTCCGCGCGCCTGCAGGATCACGGATAGCACGAGCGCGACCGAAACGATCAACTGGCCCGCGGCCAGAACGGGATTCACGGGGTCGAACCTCCTGAGTATCGGCGTCGGATGGTAGCACAGGGTCGAGTCGGGCCCGGCAGGCCGTCGGCGCTCAGTGAATCTGTCAGGTCATCTGCTCAGTAAATCCGTCAGTCGGGCCCGGCAGGCCGTCAGTTGGGCCCGGCAGGCTGTCAGTCGGGCCCGGCCAACCCGGCCGGTCACGCCAGCGAGGCGACGTGCAGGTCCCCATCAATCCTCAAGGAGGGACCGCCCCGTGATCGCCGGCCACGTCGGCAGGCGGCCGAGTTCAAGGAGGGTCGGTGCGACGTCGGCGAGGACGCCGTCCCGGAGGCGCCGGCCGGCGACCGCGCGCCCGGCGAGCAGGAACGGCACCGGGTTCAGCGAGTGCGCGGTGACGGGACGACCGTCGCCATCGCGCAGTTCGTCGGCGTTGCCATGGTCCGCCGTGATCGCCAGGATCGCCCCTGGACCATCAGGCCGCGCCGCTTCGCTCGCCTCGACCGCAGCCGTGATCCGCCCGAGGCTCGCATCGATCACCTCGAGCGCCGCGACGGTGGCCGCCCAGTTGCCGCTGTGACCGACCATGTCCGGGTTCGCGTAGTTGGCCACGATCACGTCGTGGGCGCTCTCCCCTATCGCGGACACAAGCGTATCCGTCACGCCGACGGCGCTCATCTCCGGGAGCAGGTCATAGGTCGCCACGCCGGGGCTCGGGATGAGGATCCGGTCCTCGCCCGGGTGCGGAGCTTCCCTCCCGCCGTTGAAGAAGTAGGTGACGTGCGCGTACTTCTCCGTCTCGGCAACATGCAGCTGGCGAAGCCCGGCGTCCGACCATGCATCGGCGAGGGAACGGGCCACCTCTGGCGGAAAGGCCACTGCGACCGGGAGACCTTCCTCGTAGGCGGTCATCGTGGTGACGGCGAGATCGCGCGGGGCACGGGTCCCGTCGGGGCCTCGCCGATCGAAGGCCGTGAACTCGGAATCGGCCAGGGCATGCGTCAATTCCCTGGCCCGATCGGCACGGAAGTTCAGGTGGATGATCGCCTCGCCATCGTGGAGCGCGCCGTCGACGCCATCGATGACCGCGGGCATCACGAATTCGTCTGACTGCCCGCGGTCGTACGCCTGCTCGATCGCGAGCGCGGCCGTCGGCGCCGACTCGCCGCGCCCGTGGACGATGGCGTCGTACCCGATCTCGACCCGATCCCAGCGATGATCCCGATCCATGCCGAAGTACCGGCCGCCGACCGAGGCCACCTGGACATCCGGGTGGGCAAGGGCAAGGCGCGCCATCAGGTCCTCCAGGAACCCGAGCGCCGACCTCGGCGGGGTGTCCCGACCATCCAGCAGTGCGTGCACCCGGACCGAGGCCACGGCCTGCCTCGCCGCAAGCTCCGCGAGGGCAACGAGGTGCCGGTCGTTGGCATGGACCCCGCCAGGGCCGATCAGCCCGACGATCGACAGGCGCCCGGTCGTCGCCCTCGCGCGCTCGCACGCGGCCAGCAGCGCTGGGCGCTCGTAGAAGGTCCCGTCGGCGATCGCCGCGTCAATGCGTGGCAGATCCTGGAGGACCGGTCTTCCAGCGCCGAGGTTGAGGTGCCCGACCTCGGAATTCCCCATCTGGCCGTCGGGCAGGCCGACGGATCCACCTGAGGCCCCGAGGACGCTGTGCGGCCAGCGGGCAAGGAGGCCCTGCCAGACCGGCATGCGGGCTGCCCGGATCGCGTCGGATTCCGGGCGTCGGCCGATCCCGAAACCGTCGAGGATGACGAGGACGATGGGCTTCGGGCGGTTGGTCGCGGCGTTCACGGACGCGGTGCGTCGCTGGCACCGTGGCGCACGGCAGCTCGTGCCTGGGCCGTGAGTCCGGCCCTCGCCACGATGCCGGCCATCTCGTCGACCTTCAGCGACGCGCCGCCGACGAGCGCCCCGTCGATGGCGGGTTCCGCGAGGAACTCGTCAATGTTCGCCGACGTGACAGATCCGCCGTACAGGATGGGGATCGTCGAGCTCTCGATGCCGAGATCGTCGAGAACCCGACGAATCGCAGCGGCCATCGCGGCGGCGTCGGAGCCTCGGGCATTACGACCCGTCCCGATCGCCCAGACCGGCTCGTACGCGATCGTGAGCCACGGCAGACCGGCTGCGCCGTCCGGACCCCCGGACGAGGTCGTGGCCGCGGAGGGGATCGATGCCCCCGCGAGCGCCCCGCGAACCTGACCCTGGACGACCGCTTCCGCTTGCCCTGCCTCGCGATCAGCGAGGACCTCACCGACGCACAGGATCGGGCGGATGCCCGCATTCCAGGCGTTGGCGAGCTTGGCGGCGATCTGGGCGTCCGTCTCCCCGGCGTCCCGACGGCGCTCGGAGTGTCCGACGATGACCCAGTCGGCCAGCCCGACCAGCATCGGCGCGGCGATCTCGCCCGTATACGCTCCGGCCAGCGCGTGGTGCACGTTCTGGGCACCGACCCAGACCCCGCTCCCAGCCGGCGAGGCGACCTCCGGCGACGCCAGCGCGGCGCGTACCACATCGAGGCAGACGAAGGGCGGGCACAGAATGCGGACCACGCCATCGATGCGCGTTCGCCGGGCGATCTCGCGGGCCAGTTCGCCGGCGTCGGCCGGGGTGGTGTTCATCTTCCAGTTGCCGGCGATGATCACGGTACGCATGGATGGATCATGCCAGAGGAGCGGCTTTGGCCTCGCCGTGGAGGGCCAGGCGCTCCACGCGCTCGAGCGCTCGCTGGACACCGGAACGATGGAGACCCAGTCGCTCGGCGAGCTCGGCGAGGGACGCCTCGGGCGTTTCCCGACGCGCCTCGGCCACGACCCGGACGACGTATGGCTGCTCGCCCAGGCGACCGTCCGCCTCGAGTTGATCAATCGCGGCAAGCTGGCGTCCGGCGGCCTCGACCGATCGCTGCAGGTTGGACGACTCGGCGTTGAGGATCCGATTGAGCTCGCCGCGCAATGCTCGCGACACCTGGCGAGCTTCGAGTTCGAGCAATGTTGCCCCGGCTCCAATCCTGCGCAGGAACAGGCCCACGACTTCGGCGCTCTTCCAGGTGACGACGCCCCGGCCGCGCCTGATTCGCCTCGACGCGGGCATGCCCGCCTCACGCAGCCATTCCGACAGGACGGCCGCCTCGTCCGGTTCAACGACAAACTCGAGATGCGTCTGGGCCCCGGCAATGCTCAGGGATCCGTGAGAGAGGAACCGTCCGCGCAGATAGGCCACCCGGCAGTGCTCGGGGGCGTCGGCCCAGGCGAACATCTCGCCAGTCACCTCGCCCCCCCGGTGACCAAGCCGGACCGCGAGGCGGGCCAGGACCGGGTCGCGCGGCGTTGTTGGGTCCGTGCGGCTCCCGGCAAGGCGATCCACCCCGAGCCCGAGCCGTTCGGCGGCGACATCGCAGGCCCGGGTCGGTTCGATGGCCGCGAGTTCCGCTCGCAACGCGGCGACGAAGTCTCGATCCACGCCACTCATCGTCGGCGAGCTCGTCAGGCAGTCCTGGCGGCGCTGTGTCGGCGGCGGCTCGCGAGCTCGCTCTCGGCGACCCGGAGGACCGCGGCCGCGAGCCGGACCGGGTCATGGTGGTGGGCGTTGACCGCATCCACCACGTCGTCCGTCACGAGGGTCGGAACCGGGCTGATGTCCGGAGGCCATCGCAGTCGAACCGACTCTGCGGTCCATTCACGGGGCACCCGGGCGTCGAACCGGTCGTTCGCGAGAACCACGTCCACGACGCCCGGTGCCGTGTGGCCGATCAGGGCCTCGAGGTGGTCGGCGAGATCATAGCCCGCCGTCTCGCCGACCTGGGTGGCGACATTGCAGACGTACATGCGCAGGGCGTTCGTTCGGGCGAGCGCGTCGCGGATCTCCGGAACCAGGAGGACCGGCAGGAGGCTCGTGAACAGGCTGCCCGGGCCCAGGACGACGATATCGGCGTCGGCGATGGCGGCCAGCGCATCGGCGGACGGCAGCACGTCGGCTGGTGTGATCCAGACACGCTCGATGCCCGACGTCCGCATCACGTGTGACTGACCCGAGACGACGATCCCGTTACGGGTCCGGGCGTGCAGCGTGATCGGCGTCGGCGAGACCGGGAGCACCTGGCCACGAACGGCGAGGACTCGGTTCATGCGCCGGACGGCGGCTTCGAAGTCGCCGTCCTCGACAGCGGTCAGGGCCGCAATGAGAAGGTTCCCGATCGCGTGCCCGCCCAGACCACCGGGCTGCGTGTCGACCGGCGATCCGTCCGCAGTGCGCCCGCCGGGAAAGCGATAGCCAAGGAAATCACGCATGAGGGGTTCCGCGTCGGCCAGCGCGGCGATGCAGTTGCGAATGTCACCGACCGCCGGGATCCCCAGCTCGTCTCGAAGGGCTCCCGAGGACCCGCCGTCATCGGCCACCGTCACGATGGCGGTGATGTTGCCGGTGTGCTCCTTCAGGCCCCGGAGGAGGGCCGACAACCCGGTCCCACCGCCGATCGCGACGATGCGTGGACCGCGGGCGAGGAGGCGCTTCCGGTAGATCAACTCGCCGAGGGACTCGTCCTCATGGGCCGCCCGGAGCGGTTCGGTGACGGCCCGGATCACCCGGACGCTCCCGGTGAGGAGCAGCGCGACCCCGAGTACGCCGACGATGAGGCCGCGCAACGGGTACGGCAGGAACTGGAGCGTGGCGGCATCGAGCAGGACGCCCGCGATCCCGTCCGGGTGCACCTCCGCGGTCACCTGGCGGACGACATGGGCAACGCCCAGGGCGAGGAGCAGGAGTCCGAGGAAGACGACGCCGAGCCAGCGCTTGATCCCGATCCCGGGTTGCAGCCACCTGCGCAGGTTCATCGGCGCTCGAGCTCGCGGTGGAAGACGGCGACCGGGCCCTCCGCCCTGGCGCGGAGCCAGGATGCCAGCTCTTCGGCCAGGACAATCGATCGGTGCTGGCCACCGGTGCAGCCGATGGCGATGGTGAGGCGACTCTTGCCCTCGTCCCGGAAGGCCGGGATCGTGAACGCGAGGAGCGGCTTCAGGAGTTCGAGAAACCGTCCCGCGGCCGGCTGTCCGAGTACGAACGCCCGGACCGGGTCGGTGAGCCCGGAATGATCGCGCAGTTCCGGAACGTAGTACGGGTTGCGGAGGAAGCGCGTGTCGAAAACGAGATCCGCCTCGAGGGGCACCCCGTACTTGAACCCGAAGCTGATGATCTGGATCGACATCTGGTCGGGTTCGTGGTCGCCAAGCCGGACGAAGAGACGCTCGCGCAGTTCCCGCAGAGCGAGATCCGAGGTATCGATGACGAATTCGGCTTCCGCGCGTACCCCTGTCAGAAGCCTGCGTTCCTCGGCAATCGCCGAGGCTACGCCACGACCGTCGCTCAGCGGGTGCCGGTGGCGTGTCTCCGAGAAGCGCCGGATCGGGACGTCGTCCCGGGCCTCGAGGAAGAACACCTGGGGACGGATTCCGCGCCCCTCCAGGGCCCCCCGCATCGCCCGATAGGCCGCCTCGGCATCACCGGCCCGGACGTCCAGGACGATGGCCACTCGGACGTAGCGGGCCCGGTCGGTGGAGACGAGCTCGGCGAGATTCGGGAGGAGCTCGCCGGGCAGGTTGTCCACGACGATGTAGTTCAGGTCCTCGAACAGCTTCGCCGCAGATGTCTTGCCGCCGCCGGACAGGCCGCTCAGGATCACGACATGCGGATTGTCCTGACCGGGCTCAGGCGATCCGTACGGCGCAATGGATTCGGCCGGGCTGGGATCCAACGTCGCCATGACGGTCAGTCTACGCTCGACCGCTCGCTGTTCAGCGTCCACTCCGCCGGATCACCACGATCGTGCCCTCGAACAGCACATACAGCGTGACGCCGAGGACGAGGGGGCTGACGATGTCACCGCCCGGTGTGGCGATCGCAGCGAAGACCGAGATCACGAGGACGATCAGACGGCGCGACCGGCGGAGCCGTTCGGACGTCACGATCCCGACGCGCGACAGCCCGACGAGCAGGATCGGAAACTCCATCAGCAGCCCGAAGGCCAGGAACATCGTGCTCACGAAGTCGAAGTACTCGCGCGCCGTGAGCAGCGGCTTGAGATCGGGCGTCTGGAACGCGAGGAGGAATGCGGCAGCGAACGGCAGGATGACATAGGCGATGCTCACGCCAACGGTGAAGAAGACGAGGGCGGCGGGGATCCACGGCAGGATTGCTCGCCGCTCGGTCGCCGTGAGGCCGGGAGCGACGAAGCGCCAGACCTGCCAGAGGATGACGGGCATGGCCAGGATGACCCCGGCAACGAGCGCGATCCGAATCCTGATCGCGAATGGATCGCCGATCCCGTTGTAGTACAGGGTCAGACCACTCGGCAGCGGCAAACTGAGGAACCTGATGATCTGTTCGCCCGTCACGAACCCTGCCACGGCTCCGACCACGATCGCGAGGAGCGACCAGACGATCCGGTTCCGGAGTTCCGCGAGATGGTCGACCAGCGACATCGCCAGCGCCGGTTCGTTTGGGACGGAGGCAACCGCCGGTCCGCCCGGGGCGGGGCTCGCAACGGCGTCGATGGAAACCAGGCTCGGGTCGGCGGCAACAACGCTGCGCCCGTCGGATGTGTCGTCCGACGGCGCCGAAGAGGGCGTCTCCTGATCGTCGTCCATGCCGTGGTTGGTCGGGCTGGTACCCGATCAGGATGCCGGCGTCTCGGGCCCGGAGCCGGATGCCGTGTCCGTGGGAGGGGCGTCAGGGGTCCGTGCCGGCGCCGGAGCGCTCAGCACATTTGGCTTCGGCGGCGCGGGCGGGATCGGGTCGAGGCTCGCGGCCTCCTTGACGTCGGTCGCCGCCCTGCGGAACTCCCGGATGCTCTTGCCGAGCGCCGAACCAACCTCGGGCAGCTTGCCCGGGCCCAGCACGAGCAGGGCAATGACCAGGACGATGATCAGCTCGGTGGGGCCGATGTTTCCGATGAACGGCATGTGGTCAACTCGTGAGTGAAGCCGCGGCGGACTGCCTCCGGACGGCGGCTAGGGTAGCACAGGGAAGCGGCCCGACCAGTGGGCGGCAGCCTCACCGAGGAGCGTCGCGGGATCCCGGGAACCGCCCGGGACAGCGGTCGTCGCGGCCCCGGCGATAGCCCTCGAGACGTTCACGAGGAGTCCCCCGCCCGGCCAGGATCCGCCGTCAGGTGCAATCGCCGGGCCGGACGCCAGGACCGCTTCGACATCGCCACCCTGGGCACCGACGCCCGGCACGAGGAAAGCGAGTCCGGGCGCGATGCCACGAACGTGCGCGAGCTCGGCTGGGGCGGTGGCGCCGACCACCAGCCCGACGGTGCCGCCGGGACCCCACGTCCTGGCCCGCCGTGCCACACGGGCGTAGAGCGGCTCCGGCGGGGCGTCGCCCTCCGCCGCGACCTCAAGACCCTGCAGTTCGCCGGCCCCGGGATTGGAGGTTCGGCACAGGACATACGCAAACCGATCGATTCGCTCCAGGAGCGGCTCGACGGCTTCCGAGCCAAGGTACGGGTTGACGGTGACCGCATCGGCTCCAAGCACCTCGAACAGGGCGACGGCCTGGTGAGCCGCCGTCGTCCCGATATCGCCACGCTTGGCGTCTGCGATCACGAGAACCTCAGACGGCACCGTCGCGCGGATCCGCTCCAGCGCGGCAATCCCCGCGCTGCCGTGGGCTTCGAAGAACGCGAGATTCGGTTTCACGGCCGCCGCGAACGGCGCCGCGACCTCGACAAGCAGGGTGGCGAACCGCTCGAGCCCGGCGAGCGTTCTCGGAAATCCATCCGGGAGCGCCGCAAGGTCCGGGTCGATGCCAAGACACAGCGCCGAGCCGACCTTCGCGCTCCGCACCGCCAGGCGGTCGAGATACCGGAGTGGCGCGTTCAGGGCACGCTCGGCGCCGCTGTCGGCGGCGAGGTTGGCGACGACGTTGGCGACGGCTCCGCGGTGGGAAGAGATTCGGGCGGGATCCACCAGTCGGGCCTCGACGCGGCGTCGAGACCGGCCGCGATCGTCAGCGCCAATGGCTCGCCCTCGAGGCTCAGCGTCGGCGCGCGCCTGACCCCGGCGAGCCAGAGGTCGGTCACCCCGCCGTCGATCGAGAGATAGGCGATGGCATCGCCGGCTGGTGACCATACGGGGTCGAAGCTCCGCTCGTTCGCGGTCACCCGGAGCAGTTCGGTTCCGCGCTTCGCATCCAGGACCACGATGTCCGTCCCGAACGAGGTCGTCCTCGTCGCGGCGATGAGCGTCCCATCGGGCGACCACGCAGGCGCCGTATAGCCGGGCCCTGTGACCGCGACGGCCTTGCCCGACTTGAAGGTGTAGCGCATGACGATCGGTGCACCGCGGGACCCATCTCGAGCGTTCTTGACGAACAGGAGCGACAGGCCGTCGGGCGACCAGGCCGGGTCCTGATGTCCGAGCGGCGAGATCTCCGGAGCGTCGAGGGAGGTCAGCTTCTTCGTCGCCGGGTCCAGCTCCTTCAACACGACGTCGCTCTTGTCAGGGTCGGGCCCATCGGTGATCACGACGATCCTGGATCCGTCGGGCGACACGACGGGCTGCCGCAGGAAGTAGGACCAGGTGTACTCACCCGAGGTGATTCGTCCCTGGAGCAACCCCTCCGGCTCCGCCGAGCCGTCTCGAGGAATCCGCATGAGCGTCGGTGTGGCGAGCTGATATCGGACGGGCACGCCGCTGATCCGCCAGCGGCCAGGCTCGTCGACGGTCCGAATGAAGTAGATCCACTGTCCGTCGGCCGAGAAGGTCGGCATCGAGTCCTGCCCTCCGGACGTCAGGGCGGTTGCCGTCGCACCGGACTGGAGCCAGATATTGCCGGCCTTCACATACAGGATCGTCCCGAGCACATCCGACCGGGGATCCACGATGACGACATTCGAGGGAGTCGGCGTTCTCAACGGGCCGTCGCCGCCGCTCCCGTTGTCGCCGCCATTCTGCGATAGCAGGGGCAGCCTCCCGGCCAGGAGGGCGATGCTGAACACCGCCACCACCAGCAGGCCGACCGCCGCGCCGACGTCGGCCCGGGGCAAGGAGCCGACGTATGACCAAGCCTTCGATGTCGTGTCCCGCGGCCGCCTGTTCACGCGTCGAGCCTCATGACGCGGGCGCTGCCTACCGGGTCCGGTTCCGGTCCCACGGCGACGGGCGGGCGCGTCCCCGTGATTCGCGAACCCCCTTCGAGATTGCGGCGCGCGACGTCAGGGGCGTGCGCGACATCAGGGGCGTGCGCGACATCAGGGGCGTGCGCGACATCAGGGGCGTGCGCGACATCAGGGGCGTGCGCGACATCAGGGGCGTGCGCGACGTCCCGGATGTCCAGCTGGAGCGACTCGACGCCGCCGAACCGCCGACTCACGAGGCGGGCCACGACGTCGACCCGATCCCCCTCACGCACGAGAGCGGCGAGCTCCGGCCATCCGAACGCGATCCCGTCGAGAACGTCGAGGCGGCGCTTCAGCACCAGCTGGGTGTGCCCGCCATTGACCTCTCGCGCCCGGGTGACCATGAGCCCTCGGACGGCGATCAGGGGCTCCGGATTGCCCATGCCCCACGGGCCGAGCTTCGCGACTCCGGCGTGGAACCGGTAATCCACCTCGAGGGCCGGTACGGCGAGATCGACGTCGAGCACACGCTCCTGCTCCCTCGGAAGCGCTGCTCCGGCAAACGCCAGGAAGCGCGCCCGGAATCCGTCCCAGTCCGCTGACGCGATCTCGAATCCGGCCGCGCCGGCATGTCCACCGTGTCGGATCAGCAGGTCCCCACAGGCAGCGAGTGCGTCGGCCAGGTGGAGCCTGCCGTCCCCACGACAGGACGCCCGGACCACGTCCCCCAGGTTCGCGCCCACGATCGCAGGTCGGCCGTGCTCGTCCGCGAGGCGTGCAGCGACCAGGCCCACGACCCCGACCGGCCAGGGTCCACGGACGATGGTGACGGCCGCGCCTTCAACGGATCCCGCCGCCATCCGCGCATCGGCGACCGCCTGCTTGGTGAGGTCACGACGCTGCACATTGGCCGCTTCGAGGACATCGGCGAGGGCGGCGGCTTCGTCCGGGTCGGCGGTGAGCAACAGGCGAGCCGCGTCCATCGCCTCCCCAACCCGACCCGCGGCATTGAGGCGCGGGGCAATGGCGAACGAGAGCGACTCGACATCGACATCCGCGGGTGCCACGTTGGCGCGTGCCAGCAGGGCCGCCAGGCCGGGGCGAGGACGCGCTCGAATCCGCTCCAGTCCGAGGCGGACGATGGCCCGATTCTCGCCGAGGATTGTCGCGACGTCGGCGATGGTCCCGATGGCGGCGAGGTCGGCGAGGTCGAGGGCATCGGGACCATCGCCGAGGAGCAGTCGTGCCAGCGTGAAGGCAATCCCGGCCCCAGACAATTGCGGATCCGGGTACCCACTCTCAGTACGGTGCGCGTTGACGATCGCGTGGGCGTTCGGCAGATCGGCCGGGACTCGATGGTGATCAGTCACCAGCACGTCGATCCCGCGAGCCTGTGCCGCCGCGATCTCGGCGATGCTCGTGGTCCCGGTGTCGACCGTGATCAGGACACGGGCGCGTTCACGCTCCGCCGCGTCGACCGCTGCCATCGACAGGCCGTGCCCCTCATCCAGGCGCGAGGGCACGTACGGGATCGCAGCAATTCCGAAGGTCCTCAGGGCGAGCGTGATGACGGCGAGACCCGTGATCCCGTCGGCGTCGAAATCGCCGAAGACCATGACCAGCTCCCGGGCGTCGCGGGCACGCTCGAGACGAGCGCGGAACAGGTCCGCGTCGGGCAGGAGTCGCGGATCGTGAAGCCCGACCCGAGGCTCGCCAAGATACCGGGACAGTGCCTCCCCGTCGGTCACGCCGCGGCGCATCAGGAGCTGGACCGCCCAGGACGCGAGACCCTGGTCGGCCGCAGCAGACTCGAGGTCGGCCGGGGGGGTCGAGGCTGCGGGAAAGACCCAGCGGGCCCGGGGGAGGATCACGTCTTCAGGATGCCACGGGCGGCTGCATGGCCGCTCTCGCCGGAATTACGCGGAGGCTCGGCGGGCGGCCGCCGGACCGCTGGTCCGGCCGCGCTGGCGGTCCTCGCGTTCCTGCCAGACCACGAGGAGCGGGCTGGCGGTGAAGACGGACGAGTATGTGCCGGAGACGATCCCGACCAGCAGGGCCAGGACGAACTCCTCCGTGGCCGATCCACCGAACAGCAGCAGCGCGGTCAGGGTCAGCACGACGGTGAAGCTCGTCGTCACCGACCGTCCGAAGGTCTGGAGCAGCGAGTGATTCACCACTTCGGCAAACGGCTCGCCCGCGTGCCGGATCCGGTTCTCACGGACCCGGTCGAATACGACGATCGTGTCATGGACGCTGAAGCCGATGACCGTCAGCATCGCCGTGACGAACAGTCCGTCGATCTGCACGCCCAGGAACGTGCCGAGGATGGCGAAGATGCCCAGGACCACGATGACGTCGTGGAGGAGCGCGACCAGCGCCGTCACGCCCATCTTCACGTCCCGGAACCGGAGGGTGATCCAGCCGAGGATGCCGAGGCTGCCGACGAGGATGAGGATGACCGCCTGGTTGACCAGGTCAGAGCTCACGACCGCACCGATGGAACTCAGCGACTGCTGCTCGGCAATCGGGCCGAGCGCCTCCTGGAGGCCGGTCGCGATCCGTCCGATCTCGCCATCGGTCGGAACCTGCGAGCCGCCAACGATGCCCGGGCTCGGCGACGGACTCGGCGCGGGTGAGACGGTCGGCGCGGAGGTCGGGCTCGGGGTCGGCGCGGCTGACTCCGTCGGCGCGGAGGTCGGGCTCGGCGTCGGCGCCGGGACTGCGGAGGTGCCGGGACTCCCGGACGGGCCGGCTGATGCCGTCGGCACCACGGTGGGCGGAGCGGTCAGGGTCGGCACGGGTGTCGGCGTCGGTTCGACGGTTCGAAGGTCGAGCTTCGAGAGACGGATGTCGAAGAAGCCCGTGCCGGTTTTCGCGACGGTCGCGTCGGCCTGACCCAGCGTCACGAGCTCGTCGCGGACCTGCGTGGCGGTGACGTTCCGGTCGGCGAACTTGATCGACCAGGTGGTCCCGCCGGTGTAGTCGATGGAGAACTTGAGGCCGGCCTTGCCGCCGCTGAAGGGTGTGAGCAGGATGAAGATCAGGCCCGGGATCGTGATGAGAAGGGAAAAGGCAAAGAACCAGCGGCGTTTGCCGATGACATCAAACACCCGGCGTCACTCCTCGGCGTGCCGCGCGGCCCGTGGGACGGTACGTGAATTCGCTCTCGGAGATGCCATACAGGCGTGCCTTCCTCGCCCATTCCTGGGCCACCACGATCCGGAGGAACGTTCGGGTCACGGTGACCGCGGTGAACATCGAGACCAACACTCCGAGGATGAGGACGAGCGCGAAGCCCTGGATCACCGACGACCCGAAGAAGTACAGGATCGACGCGGTGATGAGGCTGGACACGTTCGAGTCGAGGATGGAGTTCCAGGCCCGGGAGAAGCCGGCCTCGATGGCTTGGGGGAGTGACTTCCCGAGACGGAGCTCCTCCTTGGATCGTTCGAAGATCAGGATATTCGCATCCACGGCCATGCCCACCGACAGGACGAACCCGGCGATGCCGGCCAGGGTCAGCGTGACCGGGATCAGGCGGAAGATCGCGAACAGGACGAGCGCGTAGTAGATCAGCGCGACGTTCGCGACCGCCCCCGGGAGCCGGTAGTGCAGGAGCATGAAGATGAGCACAAGCCCGACGGCGATCGCGCCGGCGAGGAGGCTCTTGTTGAAGAACTCCAGCCCAAGCGTTGGCGCGATCGTGTCGCTGGACAACTCCTCGACAGGGAATGGCAGAGCGCCGAACCGGAGGACATCAACGAGCTGTTTGGCTTCCTTCTGCTGGAACCCCCCGATGTTGCCGCTCGTGATCTGGACGTTGCCGCCGGTGATCGCCCCCTGGATCGTGGGCGCCGAGATCACCGAGGAGTCGAGGACGATGGCGAACTGCTCGTTCACGTGCGCTGCGGTCCACTTCGCGAAGAGGTCCGAGCCGCCGCTCTTCAGGACGAAGTTCACGGCCCGGTTCCCTCGCTGGTCTGAGCCGATGCTCGCGCTCTTGAGCTGGTCACCGGAGAAGAGGATGCAGATGGACGTGATCGTTCCGCCGGCAGGGCAGTTTGTGACAGTGCTGAGATCGAGATCCTGGCCCTGTGTGATCGTCGCCGAGGTGGGGATCGGAACGAAGTCCAGGCGGCCCGTCTGCCCGACGAGTGCTCGGACGGACGCGGTGTCGGTCACGCCTGGGAGCTCGACGACGATTCGGTCCGTGCCGCTGGTGACGACCACGGGCTCCGCCACACCGGTCGAGTTCACGCGGTTGTCCATGATCCCGCGCACGACCTCGAGGTCGGCCGCCGTCGGCGTCTTGCCGCCCGAGGGCACAACCCGATACTCAACCTTCAGGCCACCCTGCAGGTCGAGGCCGAGCTTCGTCTCGATCGGACGGGAACCACTCTCGCTGTCGAGTCCGGGCAGCCGAAGCCGGGGCCAGAAGTCGATCACGAGGGCGAACACGCCGATGACGGCGATCAGGATCAGTGCGGTCCTACGCATCGACGGCGGATGATACAGGGCGGAGCGTCACACCGTGCGGAGGGTCGCACCGTGCGGAGGGCAAAGGTGGGGAGCGCCACACGGTGCGGGGCGCCGGTCAGGCGTCCAGGCCGTCCTTGATCCGCGCCGCCAGTGCCGGGCCTATCCCCGGCAGGGCCGCGATCTGCTCCACAGGGGCCTCGCGGATCCGCTTCACCGACCCGACCGTTCGGAGCAGGACGGCGCGCCGCCGCGGACCGATCCCGGGCAGGTCATCGAACGCCGATCGGATCGAGGCGCGGGCGCGGAGCTTGCGGTGGTAGGTGATCGCGAAGCGGTGGGCCTCATCGCGAATGCGCTGGACGAGGTACAACGCCTGCGAGGTCGTCGGAAGGAGTACTGGGTCCGGGCGGTCCGGCAGGACCAGTTCCTCGCGTTCCTTGGCGAGGCCGGCCAGGGGAAGGTCGTGCAGGCCGAGCTCATCGAGGACGGCGTTCGCCGCGCTCACCTGGGCCCGGCCACCATCGATGATCACGAGGTCGGGCATGGCCCAGCGCCGTTCCTCGGCACTCCCCTCCTCGCCTGCCTTGACGTTGCGGAACCGGCGTCGGAGGACCTCCTGGTGGCTCGCCACGTCGCTCTGGCCCTGGACGGTCCTGATCTCGAACCGGCGGTACTCACCCGTTCTGGGCCGGCCATCCTCGAAGACGACCATGCTGCCGACGCTGTTGGTGCCCTGGAAGGTGGAGATGTCGTAGCACTCGATGCGCTCCGGGAGCACCGGAAGCTCGAGCGCGGACGAGAGCTCCTCGAGCGCGCCGAGCGTCTTGCCATGGTCGGCAAGCCATCGAACCTGCTCGCGCGCCAGCATCTCGGCGGCGTTGCGCGTCGCAAGCTCCATCAGCCGGCGGCGCTCGCCCCGCTGGGGCGCGTGGAGGCGCACCGCGGCAGACTGTCGGCCGCCGCTGGGATTCGGGACCGCGGTTGCCCCACGCCGGTCGGTCAGGAAGCGCTCCAGGTCCGTGGCGTCGGGCAACGGACGGGGAACCGCGACCTCGCGAGGCACGCTCGTGGCCCGCCCGTAGTACTGGAGCAGGAAGCCGGACAGTACCTCTTCGTCGGTCGTGTCCCGCGGCGACGACAGCAGGAAGACTTCCCGTCCGATGGCCTTGCCGTCGCGGATCACGAAGAGCTGGACGGCCGCCTGATTGTCCTGGCGGGCGAGGCCGACGAGATCGAGGTCCGTCTTCGCGAAGGCCGCCATCTTCTGGCTCTCCATCGTCCGCTCGATGGACCGGACCTTGTCCCGGATCGTCGCGGCGCGCTCGTAGTCCAGGCGGTCGGAGGCCAGGGTCATCTCGCCGCGCAACGCCTCCGCCACGGATTCCTGGCGGCCCTCGAGGAACAGCTCCACCTGGGCGATGTCGGCGCGATACGCATCTTTCGTGACCGCCTCGATGCAGGGGCCCTGGCAGCGCTTGATGTGGTAGAGCAGGCAGGGGCGCCGGAGGGCCCGCTCTCCGTCCCTGATGTCGACCGTGCAGGTCCGGAACGGGAAGAGGCGGCGGACCAGGTTCATCGCCTCGTCCACGCTGGACGCCGACGCGTACGGGCCGAAGTAGCGGCTACCGTCCTGGGGCAGCTTGCGGGTCCGCTCGATACGCGGGAAGTCGTCGGCCAGCGTCACCTTGATGTACGGGTAGCTCTTGTCATCCTTGAGCCGGACGTTGAACTGCGGCTGGAACCGCTTGATGAGGTTGCCCTCGAGGAGCAGGGCCTCCGAGATGGAGTCGGTCAGCGTGTATTCGAGGTCGACGACCTTGTCGATGACGCTCCGGATCCGATGGATGTCGCCGCCCGGTGCCTCCTTCTGCCAGTAGCTCCGGACGCGGCTCCTCAGGCTCTGGGCCTTCCCGACGTAGATCACGTCGCCGCGGGCGTCCTTCATCAGGTACACGCCCGGCCGGTCCGGCAGGTTCCTGAGGGTCGCGGCGAGGGCGGTGTGGAGGGTCTGCGTCACGTCCCCAATGCTACGGGGAGCGGCGATTCGGGCGCGACGCTCGTGCCGCGATGCGGGTCACCGCCCCCGAGCTCGTGCCGCGATGCGGGTCCGCGCCCCCGACGATCGTGCCGGGCAAGTGTCAGCCCCCGACGCTCGTGCCGCGATGCGGGTCCGCGCCCCCGACGATCGTGCCGGGCAAGTGTCAGCCCCCGACGCTCGTGCCGCGATGCGGGTCATCGCCCCCGACGATCGTGCCGGGCAACTGTCAGCCCCCGACGCTCGTGCCGCGATGCGGGTCATCGCCCCCGACGATCGTGCCGGGCAAGTGTCAGCCGAGCTTTGGTGGCCAATGCTCGTCGGGGGAGCGTTATCCGAATAGTGGAGCGGACGAGCCCGCGCTGGGCGCTCCCTGGGCCCATGTGCGCCGCGCATCCACGCACGACGCACCCCGCGAACCGGCGGATCGGCTCCATCGCGGCCGCGTGTGGGTCGCACGGGCGGCCCGCTACCCGCATAGTGCTCCGGCGCCGGTCGTAGGCCAGGATTTCCGCGAGGCGGCACGCACGTCGGCGAGGCGGCTCACACGTCGGCGAGGCGGCACGCCGCGGGGCCTCGACGCTCTCCCCTGCGGCCACTCGGCTCAGGGACACGCCAGGGCCGCGGGCGGAGCCGAGCCCCGCGCGCGGCCAGCGAAGGCGTTACGGGACGGCGACGACCGTCGGGCAGGAGTTCGTACTGGCCGGATTGAAGAGCTTGATGCAGGTGATCCGACCACCCGGGTTGCGGACGACCGGCGAGATCGGGCTGTTGGCTGCGATCCAGTCGGCAACCACCTCGTCCATAAGGTCGCGGGTCGCGTAGTCCGGCTTCCCGGAGACGGCCGGGTAGGCGTCACCTCCGGTGGAGATGAAGTCGTTCAAGGCGATCGTGTAGGGGCCGGCCGCGAAATTGATCGCTGTGGCGGTGCATGTCCCATCCGCATTCGCCAGGAAGGCGGCGGTGACACGATCCCCCGAGCCCGGCACCGGCGTCGGGCTCACGGTCCGTGGCGTTCGCGATATGTCGTAGGTCAGGCAAAGACCGGAGACCTGCGCGTATCGGCCGTTGACGCCAGGCATCGAAGCGACGCCGTTCTCGAGGATGTCCTTGAGCTCGGGACCCGTGACGCTGACGGTGGTCACCACATTCCCGAAGGGCAGCACCGTGAGCACCTGACCGCGGGTGATCGGGAACTGGCCGGCTGCGAACGGATAGAGCGACGCCGGGCAGAAGTCCGTCGCGATGTCCGTCGTCGGACAGGTCAGGTCGGCCCGAAGGCTCCCGGAGTTCGACAGGGCAAATTGCGTGCCATAGGTCGCCCGGATGGCGTCCGCCGTCACGTTGCCGACGAGCGATTCGCACGTTCTTCCCGCACTCTGGCCGCAGGCGTCGGAGCGCGGCACCACACGGACCGAGTACCCCTGGGTGACCCCGAGGATCGGCGCGAGTTCCGTGTTCAGGGCATCGATTCGGGTCTGAATACCGGGATCCGGTGTCACCCCGATATCCCACGGCTTGTGGAAGTCGCCGGTCTTGTAGACCACCGACTTGGTGGCCGGGTCCACGACGAGTTGCACGCGTGTGAAGCGGATGCCGCGGCTCCGGTTTTCCGCGACGAGCTTCTCGCCGACGGTGGTGAGCACCTGGATGTCGGTGTGGTCACCGATGACGGCATCCACGCCGGTCAACTGGTTCGCGAGATCCACGAGGGGGCCCGTCGGGCTGACGCTCGTGCCCGCCGTCGCACCGTCGTGACCGATGACGATGATCGTGCGGACGCCGGAGGCCCGGAGCCGATCGACTTCGGCCTGGACCCTCGCGGCGCGGCTCACGACGGAGAACGGCCCGAACGCATCAGGCGCGACGAGCTGTGGCGCATCCTCGTTCGTGAACCCGACGACGCCGAGTTTGCCTCCCGGGAATGAGAACACCTGCGATGGTTTCCATTCGGCCGGCGTCTTGCCACTCGCGTCGAGGACGTTCGACGACAGGAAGGGGTACGTGGCCAGCGGGATCAGAGTGTTGCGCAGGTAGGCCTGACCCCGATCGAAGTTGTGATTTCCCAAGCCGTCGGCCGAGAAACCCATCAGGTTCATGATCTCGATGGTTGGCGTGTCGCCGAAGAAGTTCGAAATGGGTGGCGTGGCACCAACCGAATCGCCCGCAGCCACGGTGATCGATCCGTCCGGCGCCGCGGCCCGATAGGCGTCGAACCACGTCTTCAGGAAGGCGGCACCGCCGATGGAGAAGGTCGGGTTGCCGGACCCGCTCCCGGACACCGTGTCGGCGGCCTCGGACAGTGGCACGAGCTGGCCGTGGAAGTCGCTGATATCGAGGACCGTGAAGGTCTTGAGGTTCGGCCTGGTCGTGAGATCCACGCGGATCGTCCCGCGCGCATTCTGCGGACCGGCGATGCCCAGCAGGAATGCCAACGTCGGCGCGATATCGATCGCGCGCATGCCGCTGACCGGATCCTGGCGCCGGATGCCAGGTCCAGCGGCGACGAACGTGGAGCGCATGTTGACGTTGTTAGCCAGGTTCACGAGGTCCGGCCGATAGCCGTGCTGGCCGAAGAATTGGCTGAAGGCGACCGACAGGCCGGGCGTCGCGGCGTCGAACTGATAGGGCGGCCGGGCGACGACGACGACATCGCCCGATCGGGACGGATGCAGTGAATCGCTGCCGGCAATGTCCCGGAGCTGCTCCTTCTTGAAGATGACGTCGATGGCCTTCCCGCCGTTCGCGGCGTCGAAGGCCTCAAACGCGGCGATGATCTGGTTCCTGACCGTCTCGTAGTCAGCCGCGGCGACCTGCGGCCCGTTGACACAGGGACAGGTGGTCAGGGCCGGCGTCACCGGGGGCACTGGCTGGATGACATTGCCGGCGGGGTCGCGGCCGGCAAGGTTGATGTAGATCTCGGCCGTCCCGCCGGCCCAGCAGGCCTTCGCCTTCGTGAAGTTCGCCGACGTTCGACTGGTCGGGAGGATCGCCCGGCAGTTCGAGCTCACCTCCGCGCTCGCCAGACCGGCGTCCGCCAGGATCTTGCCGGCGTTGATCGCGAACCATTGTGGGGCAAAGCCATGGTCGGACGTGGCAAAGACCGTTTCGTCGCCATCGACGAGGCTCTTTCCGAGCGCCAGCGTCTGGTCCGCCGTCTCGTAGGCGCCGCGAATGTAGCCCTCACGCACGGCCACCCGCCCGTCGGGAACGTCGTCGTTCGTGGCGTCGTCGTAGTACGGGTTCGGTGCGCCATCAATATCGGTGGGGGTGACGAGAGCCATGAACTGATGACTGAACTCGTCCGTCGCCGGATAGCCGAGCAGCAGGAGATCCGGCTGGAAATCCAGCCCGACGGCCGAGCCGCCGCTCACCGTCGGCACCGGCGCCGAGCCGAGGATGTAGCGGGCGTAGGCCCAGTGGGCGTCCTCCCATTTGAGGCCCTGCTCAACGTAGGTATCCTCATCGACGATCCCCGCCTCGAGCGGTGCGAAGTCGGCCGCGGTGGACGTCGGGAAGTTCGCGGCGAGGAACTCCTCGAACGCGGCTGAGCCGGCCCCGCCGAGGGCGTTGTAGCTGGCGTTGACCCGGCTGATCGAGGTGAAGTACATCCCGAACTTCGACAGGTCGGGGGCAATGTCGACGGCCTTCAGGTAGAAGCCGGCCGTCTGCCCCAAGCGAGCACCGGTGAGCGTGACCTTGACGTCCGCCCAGTCGCCGGCGCGGAGGTTTGCAACTGCGGCCGTGCCGTTCTTCGAAGCGGTGCTGGGAACGACGAGGACGCGATCGAAATTCGTGGTCGCGTCGTCCGTAGAATCGTAGATGTACAGGTCGTAGAAGCGATCGACGTTGTCGGCCGCGGGGAAGGCGGTGTTCAAGACCCGAAACTGCGCCTGCTGCGCGGTGCTGTACGACGCGGGGACGGATGACCAGCCCGACGCCACAGTCAGGTCGGGCACGTTGTAGGTATTCGGCGGCGTGCCCGGCGCCATCGAGTCAGGCTGGCCGGTTCGCTGGTAGCTGACGCCGAATGCGTTCGCCCCGGCCGGCTGGCCGGCGAGTTCGTAATTCACGAGCACGCCTCGGTTCGAGAAGAACGAACGGAAGTCGACGACCGGCCCCTGGATCTTCGGGACGAGGTTCCGGGTCGCGACCCATTCGATCGAGGCGACATTCTTGCCCGCGCGCTCGACCGCCTGGGCGATGCTGTCCGCCTGGAGGATGCCGTCGGTCGCGAAGGCCGTACGGTTGTTGAAGTTCCCTTCGCCGACCCGGAAGTAGGTGTTGTTCATCGAGCCGCTCTCGCCCGGCCATGTGCCGGTGGCGAGGGTATTCCACCCGACGCCGGTATTCGGCGGGAATGCCTGGGCGAGGCCGTTGTCGCCCTTCAGCCCGCTCGCGTACATCTGCGCATAGGTGGGCATGACGCCCTCGGCGACGTACTTGTCCACAAGATCCGGGCGCATGCCGTCGGACGAGAAGAGGATCGCCCGAGGCGCGGTCGGCTTTTCCGGGGGCTTGGGAGCCGCGGCCACCGGCGCGCCCAGCGAGGTGGACAGCAGGGCCATGACACTCAGCAGGATGATGGATCGCGAGCGCGGCACGTGAGTCACGGGTTTCCCTCCACGATCGATTGGACACGCGACGTGGGTGCGCACGCGGCGCCCAGACCGGACAACCCAAAAGGGCACCAGAGCACACAGGATAGCGCTCGGTCTCTCGAGCGTCGAGGCGGTTTGGAGTCTTGGGACGCATCCCAACGTCTGTGCCGGGGACGGCTCGGCTTCGCGGGCCCGAACCGACTTCCTGGGTCGCCGCCGGAGCCCGGTTCCCTGGCTGATGCTCGTGGGGGGAGCGCTATCCGGGTTCCGGAGGCTGACGCGCCCGCTCGAACCCGCGCGAAGGGCCCGCGACTGCCTGACTCGAGCCCGGCCACGCACGACGCCCGCACGGCATCCGGGGAATCTGTCCGATCTCGGGCTCGCTCGGCGGCCGTCCCTGGCCGGCTACCCGCATAGTGCTCCGGGCGCGGTCATAGGCCAGGATTGCCCGTATTGCCGGCGGCCAGGAATGCCGGGGCCGGGGGCCGGGGGTCGCACGGGAAATTCGATGCGTCCGGAGCTTTCGTGCCGCCTCCGGTGCGGGAACGCACCACTTCTCGTCCGAGCAGCACTCCCCCGACATCGAGCCTCGGAGTGTGGTCGGTCACGATGCCGGGCGCGGACACAGACCTGGATGACCGAACCTTGGTACCGGAAATCGCATGCTTCCGCTCTAGCGGGAACGGTGTCTGCAGTCCCAGGAGGGAGCTGCCTTGGCCATCCGATCGTCCGGGTGGACTGGCGACCACCATGAACGACCTCCTCACCCGACCCCGGCGCCTTGCGGACTCGGTCCGCCCATGGCTGGCGCACAAGCACCGAGGTCGAGCCCTTTGCGGGCCCGGCCTCGAGTCGATCGGCGTTTGGCGGAGCTCGGGAGCCGAGATCCGCTTGGGCCTACTTGTGGATCACGATGCTGCCGCCAGCGATCGCCATCGGCTGCGTGTCGATGTCATCGGGAGAAGTGAAGTTGTTGTCGTAGACGACGGCGTCGCCATTGTTCTTGTCCCAGATCTTGATCCGGAACCGATCCGGGCTGCCATCCCATGCCGTCAGCAGGAAGCCGAAGTTGCCGGCCCCATTGATCGTTCCCGTGCCCTTGTATTGAGCCTTCGTACCGTTGGAGGAGACGACGAGCCACTGGTAGACCTCGCTGTGGAAGTTGAGATTGCCAACCTGGAACTGGAACTCTGTCTGGCCGGTCGGGATCGTGGCGCCCTTGAGGTACTTCGAGACGAAGCCGAAGTTGGCCCTGCCGGTCAGGTTTGGGTTTGGCCGGTAGGCCCCGGTCGGCGAGTTGATCCAGCCGCCGCCGGTGACGAACCCGCCACTCGGATCGTAGAAGGCCACGAGCACGGCCAACGTTGCGGGGTTGGCGCTCGAAAGATGCGTCGTGTTACCGGCGTAGCTGGCCGAGATGGCATCGACCGTCGGGGTCAGGGACGTGTACTGAACGGAGCAGTTGTTGGTGGTTCCGGTGGTCACTGTGGGCGACAACTGGCACGTCGCGCTGCCGACGAAGCTGCCGAGGTCTGCGGCGGCCTTCGAGAACGTCACGATCCCTTGCGGCGGCGACTTGGGACCGTTCGTCTCGATATCCGTGACCGTGGCTGTGCAGAGGACGTTGAGGCCAACCTTCTGGGCCATCGGATCGCACACGACCGTGGTCGTAGTGGCCCGAGTGTTGACCTGGTGGGTCTCCGTATCCGAGGAGCTGTTGAAGTTGGCTCCGCCGCCGTACGTGGCGGTGAGCGTCTTGGCACCGGCGCTGGTCGAGGTGAGATCGCACTGGCCCGCACCGACTGCTGCCGTACACGTTCCGTCGCCTGTGACAGTGACGTTCCCGGTCAATGTGCCCCCACCCGGGCTGACGAGGGTGACGGTCCACGTCACCGTGTAGGTCTGGGCGACGACCGACGAATCCGGCGCGTCGGAGGTGATCGTCGTGGTCGTATTTGCCTTGGCGATCGTCAGGCTGCCGGCGACGAAGGTGATGGCGTAGTTGGTCGAAGTGAGGCCGCCCGGCGTAACCGCGTACGGTCCGCCGGCGCTGACCGCGCTCGTGCCCGCCCCGCTGAAGGCGAGCGTACCGGTCAGGACCAACGGGGTCTCGCCGTTGACGAAGCCGCTGTAGCGGGCCGTAAAGGGCGAGAAGACCGCGCCGTCGTAGACCTTGCCGAAAGCGTCGACCGCGGGCGTGCCGATGTTCGCGTCCGCGGTGATCGAGAGCGACGCCGGGCTGATGCTGTCGGTGATCGTCGTGGCCGCGATGTTCGCGTAGTTGGCGGTGCCGGTGAAGGTCCAGGTGTCGCTGGCGTAGGTGCCGGCATTCGTGTGCGTCGTGTTGCTGACGTCGACGCTCCCGACGGTCGCCCCGGTCTCGCCGTTGACGCCGCTGATCGAGGTGACGGTCGCCGTGTGCGGCAGGCCGTTGTAGGTCGTGCTGGCGTTGGTGTAGGGGGTGACCACGACCACCGCGTCGGCCTTGGTGATGACGATCGCGGCCGTGCCGGTGTCGTCGTTGTAGTTGCCGGTCGAGTCGGTGAAGGTCCAGGTCGCGGTGCCGCCCGGGACGTTCGTGAAGGACGTCCCGAGATCGAGGTCGGCGCTCAGG
>JACPOR010000041.1 GCA_016191425.1 Chloroflexota bacterium | reverse complement strand
TCGGCATCGTCTCGATGAACCGTCCGGACAAGCTCAACGCGCTCAGCGCGGATCTCAAGCGCGCGCTCGTCGAGCGCCTCCACGACGCGGACCGCGACGCCGCCACCACCGTGGTCGTGCTGCGCGCCGAGGGGCGGAGCTTCAGCGCCGGCTACGACATCTCCCCGAACCCCGCGCGCGCGGCGCGCCGGGGCAACGCGCTGGCCTGGCACGAATCACTGAACGACGACATCCGTCTCGAGATGACGCCGTGGGACATGAACAAGCCCGTGGTCGCCTCCGTGCAAGGCCACTGTCTGGGAGGCGGCTGCGAGCTGATGATGCTCTGCGATCTGGCCATCGCCGCCGACGACGCCCTGTTCGGCGAGCCCGAGATCCGCTTCTCCAACGTCGGCCCCGGGCTGGTGATGCCGTTCGTGGTCGGGCTCCGGCGCGCCCGCGAGCTGCTCTACCTCGGCGATACGATCGACGCCCGGACGGCGCTCGCGTGGGGAATGGTCAACCGCGTGGTGCCGCGGGCAGAGCTGGAGACGGGGACGCTGAATCGACGAGATCCGCGAGAAAGAAGGCCTCGGCGCCGCCCTCAAGTGGCGGGCCTCCCAGTTCGCGGAGTAGTTGCGTCCGTGATCGCTGAAGGCGCAGCGCTCGGTGGTGAGCCCAGTAAGCTCAGCGACTCGAAGTCCGGTGTCGGGCAGGCTCTTGACCACTGTCGCAACTCCTTGGGGAAGGCGACAGGATGACGCAATCCGTTTGATCCGCAGGTCGAAAGCGGTGAAGATCCAGGTAGATCAGGTAACGGGGCTGTCGCACTTTCGGGTGGAAGGCGACAGGGCCGGAACGTTACTCGATGACCTGGTCCGCCCGGATCAGCAGCGACTGCGGGATGGTCAGCCCGAGCGCCTTCGCGGTCTTCAAGTCAGTCACATACTGCTCAGTTTTCACGATCGATCACCGTCCACTACCTGTGGCATCCCTTCTGCGGTCAGGCGCTGACTGTGGCAAGGATTCATCGCGCGGGGACCGGCGAGCGAGCCTTCGTGTGCGTCGCGCCCGCCGGCGGGTTCGTCGTCGTCCCGGAATGGATGACCGAGCGAGAGCGATGCGTCCGCATGCGCCTGGCCGAGGTGCCGCAGGTCTCCGTGACTGCCCTGTTCGATCTGCACACGTTGCTGCGCAGTATAGCGAGCGCTCCCGATGGCCATGGAACAATCGGCGCCGATGCCCATCCTGCACCCAGCGAGGAGGCGCGGCCCCATGGCGAGGACGCAGTCCCCCCAGAGCTCGTTGGAATTCGTCGGCCCGGGCGTGATGCGGTGGGAGGAGGTGCCGGCGGCCCTGCGCGAGCGCGTGTGCGATCTGCTCGCCGCGCTGCTGCGGCAGGCCGCGGGGCGC
>JACPOR010000040.1 GCA_016191425.1 Chloroflexota bacterium | reverse complement strand
TCGGGGCCAAGGGCTACAACCGGTCCACCGTGGCCGACGTGGTCCGCGAGAGTGGCCTGTCGGTCGGCGCGATCTACACCTACTTCCCGAGCAAGGAAGCGCTCTTCCTCCAGACCTGCGACCACATCTCCGGTCGCGGACCTGCTGCTCGTGTTGTGGACTGACGCGTGGCACGCTCGATGACTCCGAAACAGAATGGTCGTTCGCCGCACCATATCGCACGGACCCGCGTACGGCAACCCGTGTGCCTTGACAAAACGAATGGGCATTCTCTATGTTTCGCGGGCCACGCAACGAAGGGAACCCGACCGATGTTCAGGGTCAAGTCCCGGGACGTGGTGTAACAGTTCGTCGTCCTCGCGCCAGATCTGATCAACTCGCGAGCAGCAACGGCTGGCCCACCTCCTCGATCGGTATGGCATCGATGAGGGCCATGGTCTCGGGCAGGAAGTAGCGTCGACCGTCCTGCCACTCGTCGTCCTGTTCGGCGAGGATCATCCCGACCAGGCGGATGACCGAGGCGCGGTTGGGGAAGATGCCGACGACGCCGGTCCGTCGCTTGATCTCCTTGTTGAGCCGCTCGAGCGGGTTGGTCGAGCGGATCCGGCTGCGATGGGTCACGGGGAAGGCGAAGTGGCTGAGCAGGTCGGGCTCGGCGGCCGTGAGCAGGCTCGCGACCCGCGGGTAGGGCTTGGCCATGCCGTCGATGACCCGGTCGAGCTGCTCGCGCGCCGAGATCCCGTCGGGCTGCTCGAAGACCGAGCGGATGGCCGACGCGACCATGCTCCGGGCCGAGCGTGGGACGAGGTCCTGGGCGTTGCGCGTGAAGTGGACGCGGCAGCGCTGCCAGCCTGATCCGAGGAGCTGCTCCCCGACGGCCTTGACGAGGCCCGCGTGGTCGTCGCTGATGACCAGGCGGACCCCGTGCAGGCCGCGCTCGACGAGGCCCCGGATGAACCCGGGCCAGGCGCTGCCCTCGTCGTTGCCGGGACTGAGCTCGAGACCGAGCACCCGGCGCTCACCGCTGGCCGCCACCCCCACCGCGACGAGGCAGGCCATCGACACCACCCGGCCACCCTCGCGCACCTTGAGGTATGTCGCGTCGAGCCACAGGTACGGGCAGGCGAGCTCACCGAGCGGCCGTGACCGGAACCGGTCGACCTCGGCGTCGAGTGCCGTGCAGATGCGCGACACCTCGCTCTTGCTGATGCCGTCGATGCCCAGGGCCCGCACGAGGTCGTCCACCCGTCGCGTGCTGACCCCCGACACGTACGCCTCCTGGATGACCGCCAGTAGGGCTCGCTCGGTGCGCCGGCGCGGGTCGAGCAGGCTGGGCAGGTACGAGCCATCGCGAACCCGCGGCACCGCCAGGTCGATCGTCCCGACCCGGGTGTCCCAGCGCCGCTCGCGGTACCCGTTGCGATACGTCACTCGCGCGTCCGGGTCGCGCCTCCCGCGGGCGACCCCGGTGACCTCGGTCACCTCG
>JACPOR010000047.1 GCA_016191425.1 Chloroflexota bacterium | reverse complement strand
ATGAGTTCGAGACCGGCGGGTACGATGCCCGCGGCGAAGACTTCCCGCACCCCCGCCAGGGTGTCGTGATCGGTGATCGCGAGGAGCCGGACACCGGCTGCCCCTGCGGCGACGACGAGGGCCGCCGGCTCGAGGAGTCCGTCGGATCGAGCCGTATGCGTGTGAAGGTCGACGGTGGCCGGGCCCGATGGCCGAACCGGCTTGCCGGACAGGTCGTGGCGTCGCCGACGAACCACCACGCTCAGGTCTCGTGGAGCCGCGAGATGCGCTCCATCGCCAGGGTGCGACCCGTCGCCGGGTCAATGTCTACCTGGAGGGCATTGAACACGACGGTCCCCTCCCCCACCGCGAATCGCGTGGGCAGGGCATTGATGAATCGCGGCAGGACGGTCTTTGGATCGAACCCGATCACGCTCCAGATCGGCCCGGTCATGCCGAGATCGGTCTGGTAGGCAGTGCCACCGGGCAGGATGCGCTCGTCGCCGGTGACCACATGCGTATGCGTTCCGACTACCACCGAGACACGGCCATCGAGGTACACGCCCATGGCGTTCTTCTCGGACGTGATCTCGCAGTGAAAGTCGACGAGTCGGACCGGCGGGAGGGCTTCGGATGCCTCCTCGAAGAGTCGATCTGCCTCGGTGAACGGGTTATCGATCGACTGCATGAAGGTCCGGCCCTGGAGGTTGATCACGGCGAGGTCCGTGCCGTCGAGCGCCTGATAAATGCCCCATCCTCGACCAGGCACGTTGTGGGTGCCGTAGTTGAGCGGCCGGAGGATCCGCTCGTTGCGGTCGAGCGCCTCGTAGATCTCGCGCTTGTCCCAGATGTGGTTGCCGGACGTGATGACGTCCACGCCGTGGGCGAAGAGCGCATCTGCTGTGGACGCGGTCAGGCCCATCCCGCCGGCGAGGTTTTCTCCGTTGGCGGTCACGAAGTCGACGCCCCGCTCCTCGCGGAGATCCGGAAGGATCGCCTCGAGTGCCAGTCGGCCTGGCTTACCGATCACGTCGCCGATGAGCACGACACGACAGGACCCGGCCGGGCGCGGCGCGTTGCCGTTCGGCGGATTTCCAAGCCGGACGCGGCCGGCATGGCCGCCCTGAACGTTTACTTCGCGTACTCCACGGCGCGCGTCTCGCGGATCACGGTCACCTTGATCTGGCCGGGGTACGTGAGCTGCTCCTCGATCTTCTTGACGATGTCCCGGGCCAGCCGCGTCGCGGTGAGGTCGTCGATCTCCTCGGGTCGAACGAGGATGCGCACCTCGCGCCCGGCCTGGACGGCAAACGACCGCTCGACACCGGTGAAGGATTCGGCAATGCCCTGGAGATCCTCGAGCCGCTTGATGTAGGTGTCCATCGATTCGCCGCGGGCACCCGGCCGGGACGCCGAGATCGCGTCCGCCACCTGGACGATCGGCGCCTCGAGACAGGCGTACTCGACTTCCTGGTGGTGCGCGGCGATCGCATTGACGACTCGCGGCGGAAGCTCCGCCTTCAGCGCGATGGCCGCCCCGATGGCCGCATGAGGACCCTCGACCTCATGGTCCACAGCCTTGCCGAGGTCATGCAGCAGCCCGCCCATCTTGGCGATCATGATGTCGCCGCCGAGTTCGCCGGCGATGACGGATGCCAGGGCGCTCGTCTCGACCGAATGCAGGAGCACGTTCTGGGAGCTTGATGAGTTCCGGGTTGACGCCGTGGAGGTTGAGCTCGGTGATCGCCTTCTCGCCTTCCGCGGCGACGGCCTGGTCGAACTCGCGCTTGACCCGCTCGACGACCTCCTCGATGCGGGCCGGATGGATGCGGCCGTCGGACATGAGCCGCTCGAGCGAGAGCCGCGCGATCTCCCGGCGGACCGTGTCGAACGAGGAGAGCGTCACGACGTCCGGCGTGTCGTCCACGATGAGGTCCACCCCGGTCGCGAGCTCAAAGGCCTTGATGTTGCGGCCCTCGCGGCCGATGATCCGGCCCTTCATCTCGTCGTTGGGGAGATGGACCACGGTCACGGTGTGCTCCGCGGTGTGATCGGCGGCGACCCGCTGCATGGCCGTGATGATGATGTCCCGGGCCTTGTCGTTGGCGTCCTCCCGGGCCCGCCGTTCGATGGAACGGGCGATCTTCACGGCGTCGTGCTCGGCTTCCTCGCGGACGGCCTCGATGAGGATTGCCTTGGCGTCCTCAGCGGCGAGCCCGCTGACGGTCTCGAGGGCGGCGATGCGTTCTGCATTGAGTCGGCCGAGGTCCTCGCGCTGTCGCTCGAGATCCAACTCGCGCTCCAGGAGCTTGCGATCCCGCTGCTCGAGCATGTCTGTCCGTTGGTCCAGTTGCTCGTCGCGGGCGGTGAGCCGGCGCTCGATGCTGGCGAGTTCGGAGCGGCGCGAGCGCGCCTCTTCCTCGGCTTCGCGGAGGAGGCGGATCTTGTCTTCCTTGGCTTCGAGGATGAGGTCCTTCTGCTGGGTCCGGGCATCGGCAACGATGCGACCGGCCTTCTCCTGGGCGACCTTGACCGACTGGTTTGCCCATCGGCTTCGTGCGACGAAACCAATGGCAATACCGACGGCCAGCGCCACGACGGCGACGGCAAGGTATTCCATCTGTTCCTCCCATCCGATCCTGGGGATCGGACGCGTGACGTTCGTTGCATCGGTCGCGGTGAGGAGGAGGTACCTCCCCGGGGCTACCCCGCGAGCGTAACCCCTAGCCTACTACGGACAGGCGGCCTCGGATGGGATCGGGCTCGGAGGCCGCCCAGGGGGGACGGCGCCAGGGGAGACGGACGTAGGGGAGACGGCCCCAGGGGACGCCGCTCAGGCCCCGTCTCGCATGTCGCCCGATTCATCGGGCACATCGGTTGCGACCGACGCCGCCACGGCCCGTGCCGTCTCGGGATCGAATCCATGACGGGCGAGCAGGGCATATGCGCGCCGCCGGCGAGCGTACGGGTCTGGGATCCGGGCGAGGGTCCGGGCATGACGCCCGACGAGACGCAGCGCGGCTACCTCATCCGCCGCGGCCGCCGAGCCCTCCCGCGACTCATCGCGCTCGGCCAGCACGCCGGCAATCGTATCCTGAGCGATCCCCTTCTTCGACAGCTCCTCGCGCAGCGCCCGCTGGCCGCGCGGATGCGCCCGGTCCCGCGACTCGACCCACGCTCGCGCGAACCCAGCGTCATCGAGAAGGGCCAGATCCAAGAGGCGCGTGATGACCCCGTCCACAAGGAGGGCCGGATAGCCCGCGGTGAGCAACCGCCGCCGGACCTCCGCAACAGACCGTTGCCGCATCTCGAGGAACCGCAACGCGGCCTCCAGGACGACCGTCGGATCATCGACCTGTGCGCGTCGTGCCCGCCGATCCGCCACGGACTCCAGGTTCGGCCGTCCGGCCGTGTTACTCGGCCTCCGAGATGCCTTCGACCGGGATCACGACCTCGTCCATCTTGCCGCGGATCCTGGCCTCGATCTTCTCGGCGATGGCCCGGTTCGCCTTCAGGAAGTCCTTGGATGCCTCTCGACCCTGCCCGAGCCGGGTGTCCTCGTAGGTGAACCATGAGCCCGTCTTGTCGACGACATCCATGGCCACGCCGACGTCCAGCAGACCACCCTCCTTGGAGACTCCTTCGCCGTACATGACGTCGAACTCCGCGACACGGAACGGAGCCGCCACCTTGTTCTTGACGACCTTGACCCGGACGCGGTTGCCGATCGACTCGGTCCCCGACTTGATGGTCTCGATGCGCCGGATGTCGAGGCGCACGCTCGCGTAGAACTTGAGGGCCCGCCCCCCGGGCGTCGTCTCGGGATTCCCGAACATCACGCCGATCTTCTCGCGGAGCTGGTTCGTGAACACGAGGGACGTGTTCGAACGGCTGACCGCACCGGTCAGCTTCCGCAGGGCCTGACTCATGAGGCGCGCCTGGACGCCCATGAACGAGTCGCCCATCTCGCCCTCGATCTCGGCCCGCGGCACGAGGGCAGCCACGGAGTCGAGCACGACGACATCGATGCCGCCCGAACGGATCAGCGTCTCGGTGATCTCGAGCGCCTGCTCGCCCGTGTCCGGCTGGCTCACGAGGAGCTCGTCCACGTTGACCCCGCAGGCGCGGGCGTAACCCGGATCGAGCGCATGCTCGACGTCGATGAAGGCGGCGACGCCGCCCATCCGCTGCGCTTCGGCGATGACGTGCTGACAGATGGTGGTCTTGCCCGAAGACTCCGGTCCGAAGATCTCCGTGATCCGGCCGCGCGGGATGCCGCCTACGCCGAGGGCCAGGTCCAGGGCGATGGAACCGGTCGGGATGAAATCGACCTGCTGCCGCTCCTTCGAACCGAGCTTCATGATCGCGCCGCGGCCGAACTGCTTCTCGATGGACAGGATCGCCGCATCCACGGCCTTGCCCCGTTCCGCCACGCTGCGTTCGGCGGCTCGCTCGATGTTCCGCTCGCTGGTCATCGCCATGTTCCCGTCACGCTCCTGTCAGTGGCTGACACCGGGAGCGGACGGGCGTCCACTCGGCGGCTCAGGTCTCGTCGCGGTCGTCGTCGACCGCGCGTGGCTTGCGGGGCTTGCGGTACAGCTCGACGTTCGTCGGCTGCTCGGCAAGCGGTTGCAGCTTCGGCGCGCCCGACTTGTCCTTCGGCTTCTTCTTGGCCTCGCGGCTGGGTCGATCTCGAGAGCCCATCGAGGGTTCCTCCGCGCTGGTTGGACCGTATCCGTAGACGCTTCACGCCGGCTCCACGGTGGGTGCACCGGGCGTTTGCCGGCCCGCGTGCGCTCGCAGTTCGGCAAGCGATTCGGGGAAGGTGCCGTTCCGCAGCGCGGTCCGGATCCTGCCCATGAAGTCTAGGGTGAAGGTGAGGTTGTGACAAGTTGCCAGGCGGTAGGCGAGGAGCTCCCGGGCCCGAAACAGGTGGGCGACGTAGGCCCGGGAAAACGTCCGGCAGAGTCGGCACGGACAGTCCTCCTGAACCGGCCGCGGATCATCCTGGAATGCGCTGTTGCGCAGGTTCAACCTGCCTCCCGGGACCCACAGCTGGCCGTTCCTCGCGACCCGCGCGGGCAGCACGGAGTCGAACAGGTCCACGCCGAGGCGGACGGCTTCGAGCAGATCGATGGGCGAGCCGAGGCCCATGAGATACCGCGGCCGGGGATCGTTCTCGAGCAGCGGGATGACGACGTCGAGGGCCGCTGCGCGCTCGACGGGCGTCTCGTCCCCGGCCAGCCCGCCGATGCAGATTCCGTCGAAGGGCAGACCGGCGATGAAGCGCGTCGAGCGATCCCGGAGTTCCGGGTCGACGCCGCCCTGGATGATCCCGAAGAGAGCCTGGTCGGGTCGGCGATGCGCACCGAGGCTGCGCTCGGCCCAGCGGTGCGTCCGCTCGGTGGCCTGCTCGACCTCGTGCCGCGGCGAGGATGGGTAGACCGGGTGATCGAAAGCCACCGCGATGTCCGGACCGAGGGCTTCCTGGACGCCAATGGCGATCTCCGGGGTCAATCGCCGGATCGAACCGTCGATGTGGCTTCGAAAGGTGGCCCCATCCTCGTCGACAACCCGCGCGTCGGCCAGCGAGACCACCTGATAGCCGCCTGAATCGGTGAGGATCGGGCGGTCCCAGCCCATGAACCGATGAAGGCCACCGAGGCGCTCGATGCGCTCGTGACCCGGGCGGAGGAAGAGGTGGTAAGTATTCGCAAGGACGATGCTGGCGCCGACCTCGGCCAGATCGTCCGGGTCAAGCGCCTTCACCGTCGCATTGGTGCCCACGGGCATGAACTGGGGCGTCTCCACGACTCCATGTGGCAGTGTCATCCGGCCAAGGCGGGCACGCGTCCCGCCGGTCCGGGCGGCGGTCGCGAGCACCTCGAACAACGCGGGCCGCAGGAGCGAGTGGGGCGCGGTGGCGACCGGAGTCGCGACCGCGGGCTCAGCGATCCCCGACTCCGGGCTCGTCCGCCCACAGGCTCGGCATCTCGGGCTCCGAGCGACGCGGCGGCGGGATCTCGAACCCGAGATCGGAGAGGTGCGTTCGGGCCAGATCCGTGGCAATCCGACCCTGGGGGGTCCGGTCCAGGAACCCGAGTCGGAGCAGGAACGGCTCGTAGACGTCCTCGATCGTTTCGACCTCCTCGGACAGGACGGCCGCCAGGGCAGCCACGCCGACCGGACCGGATCCAAACTTCTGGACGATGGCGGCCAGGAGCTTCCGATCCGTCGAGTCCAGTCCCTCGTCGTCGATCTCGAGCAGGCGCATCGCCTCCCGAGCGACGGCCTCGGTCACGCGGCCGTCACCGTGCACTTCGGAGTGATCCCGGACCCGCTTCAGGAGCCGATTGACGATCCGGGGCGTGCCCCGGCCGCGCTTCGCGATCGCCAGGGCGGCACCGCCGTCGATCTCGACGCCGAGAATGCGTGCCGAGCGCTCGACGATCTCGGTCAACTCCCGTTCCGCATAGAAGTCGAGGCGGTACGTGGCCCCGAACCTGTCCCGTAGGGGCGATGAGATCCGGCCGGCGCGTGTCGTGGCGCCGACGACCGTGAACGGCTTGAGGGTCAACCGGAGCGACCGGGCGGACGGCCCCTTGCCGATCATGACGTCGAGGGCGTAGTCCTCCATCGCCGGGTAGAGGATCTCCTCGACGGCGTGGTTGAGGCGATGGATCTCGTCGATGAAAAGGACGTCGCGCTCGTCGAGGGAAGTCAGCACCGCCGCGAGATCCCCGGGCCGCTCGATCGCCGGCCCGGACGTGTAGCGCACGTTCACGCCGAGTTCCCGCGCGATGATCGTGGCCAGCGTGGTCTTGCCCAAGCCCGGCGGGCCGTAGAGCAGGACGTGGTCCGCGGCCTCATCCCTCGCCCGCGCAGCGCTGAGGAGGACGCCAAGGTTCGCCTTCACCTCCCGCTGGCCGATGTACTCGGCAAGGGATCGCGGTCGGAGCGAGCCTTCGATGGCAACTTCTACCGGGTCATCGGCTTCGGCGGCCAGCAGGTTCAGCGCGTCGTCGGTCACGTCCTGAATTCTAGCATCGTCACGACCATATCGTACAGATGTTCTATCCCGACCCTCGTCCGACTACGAGCCGGCTCAGTCCCGTGCGAGCACGCGCAGCGCCGCCTTCACGCGGTCCTCCAGGGATCGCGCCGCGGCAGCCCCCGAGAGCGCGACACGGGCCGCTTCCCGAGCTTCGGCCAGGGAGTATCCCAGCGCCTGCAGGGCCGCCACGACGTCGCTGTCGCTGGTCATGCCGGGCAGGACCGTCCCGGCCGCCGCGATGCCCGCCGCGGCCACCTTCTCCTTGAGCTCGAAGATGACCCGCTCGGCGAGCCGCTTGCCGATCCCGGCAATGGAGACGAGGACCGCCTGATCCTGCTGGAGGATCGCGATCTGGAGCTCCGCGACCGGCCGGCTCCCCACGATCGCCAGGGCGACCTTCGGCCCGACCCCGGTCACGGTCAGGAGCAGGTTGAAGAAGCCCAGCTCCTCGACCGTCCGGAACCCATAGAGCGCCTGCTGATCCTCCCGGACAAGGTGGTGCGTGTGGAGCTTCAGGCGCCCACCCGGCGTCGCCGTCGCGATCACCCCCGGTGCCGCGAACACGCGGTAGCCGATGCCGCCGACCTCGATGACCAGCGAATCCGTGGCCACCGCACCGACCATCCCGTCGACGGATGCGATCACGAGCGAATCCCGGCCTTGCGCTCCCGCACGATGGCTTCTCGAACCGCCTGCTCGTAGGCAGATTCGCCGCGCACCATCGGGGCCACGGCCGCCCGATCCATCACCGCCGCGCCCGGCATTTCCCGGCCGTCGGACCGTTCGCTGTTGGCTGCCCAGATCGCCACCGCGAGGGCGTCGGCGGCGTCGTCCGGCCGCGGAACGTCGTCCAGACCCAGGCAGACGGCCACCATGCGACCGACCTGCTCCTTGTCCGCGCTTCCGGATCCCGTCACGGCAAGCTTCACCTCGTTCGGGGTGGCCTCCCGGATCGCCCGACCAGACTCGGCGGCGGCGAGCAGGACGACGCCCCGGGCCTGGCCCACGGCAAATGCCGTCTGCGCGTTGCGGGAAAAGAACAGCCGCTCGACGGCGACGATATCCGGATTGTGCCGGCCGATCAGATCGGCCAGGAACCGATGGATCGCAAGCAATCGCTCCGGCAATCCGAGCGCCGAACTCGTCTCGAGGCAGCCGACGTCGATGAGGCGGAGGCTGGCGCCGGTCCGGTCGATCAGGCCCCAGCCGAGGGCCGCTGTTCCTGGGTCGATTCCCAGGACGATCACCCAGCGACCTCGGCGAAGACGTCCTCGGGGATATCGAAGTTGGCGGTCACGCGCTGAACATCGTCGAGATCCTCGAGGGTCTCGATGAGCCGGAGGTTCTGGCGTGCCCTGTGGGCATCGAGCGCCACGGTCGACTTGGCGATCATCGTGGACTCGGCCGACTCGACGGCGATGCCGCCGGCCTCGATCGCGATCCGGACGCGCTCCAGGTCGGCCGGTTCCGTGTACACCTCGATGACGCTCGGGTCCGACGTGTCGACATCGGCGGCACCGGCGTCGATGGCCGTGAGCGCGATCTCGTCCGCATCACGGCCCTCGGCCGGGATCGAGATGAGCCCACGGGGCTCGAACTGCCAGGCCACGGCCCCGCTGCCGGCGAGCTGGCCGCCGGCCTTGGCGAACATCGAGCGAATGTCCGACGCCGTGCGGTTGCGATTGTCGGTTGCTGCTTCGACGAGGATTGCCACCCCGCCCGGACCGTAACCCTCGTACGCGATCTCCTCGTACTGCTCGCCCTCGCCGGCACCCGCGGCGCGCTCGATGGCGCGCTTGATGTTATCGAGGGGCATGTTGACCGCGCGGGCCTTGTCCATGGCGAGGCGTAATCGGAAATTTGCGTCGGGGTCACCACCACCGGCCCGGGCCGCGACCATGATCTCGCGGGCGACCTTGGTGAAGAGTGCCCCGCGCTTTGCGTCGTTGGCACCCTTCTGGCGCTTGATCGTGGACCACTTCGAGTGACCTGACATCGGGCGGGAGTATACCGGACTATGATGGCCTGACCGCCCGCGGCGTGCCCCTCCGCGGCCTGCTTCGACCTTTGCCAGCAGAGAGGACCGACCGTTTCATGACCATGAAGAACGTCGACCTGCCCCACCTCCGAAGCGTCGTCCTCGCCGGCCATGCCGGTTCCGGGAAGACGACGCTGGGCGAACAGCTGCTCTTTCGAGCCGGCGCGATCCCGCGCCAGGGTCGGGTCGACGATGGGACGTCCCATCTGGACTTCGAACCCGAGGAGCAGAAGCGCCGGGAGTCCCTGAGCCTGGCGGTCGCCACGTTCGAGACCGATGGGACGCGGATCACGATCGTCGACACCCCCGGCTATCTCGACTTCGCCGCCGAGGTCGTGTCCGGCTTCCACGCGACGGACGGCGCCCTCCTGGTCATCGATGCCTCGGGTGGTGTCGAGGCTGGCCTCGAGAACACCGTGGCCCTGGCCCGTGCCACGAACACGGCCACCTGCTTCTTCATCAACAAGTGCGACCGCGAGAATGCCGACCCGACCGGCGCCCTGGACGCCCTGCGTGACGCGTTCGGCAACAAGATCGCGCCGCTGCAGCTGGCGATCGGCGCCGCCGAGACATTCAGCGGCTACGTCGACCTCGTCCATCGCAAGGCCTATCACTGGGACGGCGCGAAGGACACCGAGATCGCCATCCCGCCGGAACTGGAGGGCGAGGTCGCCCGACGCCGGGACCAGCTCCTCGAGGCCGCCTCCGAAGCCGATGACGACGTGCTGACGAAATACCTCGAGGGCGAGGACGTCACCGACGCCGAGCTCGAGGCCTGCCTCCGCAAGGGCGTCAAGGACTCCGTGCTGGCGCCCGTGCTGGTGGGCAGTGCCGCCATCGGGCCCGGCCTGCGGGCCTTGCTCGATGCCGTCATCCGGTACCTCCCCTCCCCCGCCGATGAGGGTCCGGCCACGGCCACGGATCGCCAGGGGGCCAGCGCCTTGATTGATCCGGATCCCGACGGACCGCTTCTGGTGAGGGTGTTCAAGACGGCGGCTGATCCCTTCGTCGGGCGTCTCACATACCTTCGGGTGCTGTCCGGGACGCTCCATTCGCAGTCACACGCCTGGAACGCATCCCGCGACGCGGACGAGCGGATCGGCCAGCTCCTCCTGCTCCACGGCAAGGAGCAGGAAGCCATCGGCGAGCTCAAGGCCGGCGAGATCGGCGCAGTCGCGAAGCTGGCCGCCACCGTCACCGGCGACACGCTGAGTAGCAGGGAGACGCCGCTCATCCTGCCCGCCCTCGAGTTTCCGACCCCGACCCTGATGGTGGCAATCGAGCCACAGACCAAGGCCGATCTGGACAAGATGGGCCCCGCTCTGCAGCGGATGCTCGAGGAGGAGACGACGGCCCGACTCGAGCGCAGCGAGGCCGGCGAGCAGATCCTCGTCACGATGGGCGAGGCTCATACCGCGGTCATCATCGAGCGACTGAAGCGGAAGTTCGGTTCCGCGATCATCACCAAGACGCCGCGCGTCCCGTACCGGGAGACGATCCGCGGCAAGATCCAGGTCCACGGCCGCTACAAGAAGCAGACCGGCGGCCACGGCATGTTCGGCGACGTCTGGCTGGAGCTCGAGCCGAACCCGGGAGCCGGGGTCGAGTTTGCCGAGCGCGTCGTCGGCGGATCCGTGCCGAAGCAGTTCTTCCCGGGAATCGAGAAGGGCATCCGCGAGACGGCGGCCGAGGGCGTCATTGCCGGCTACCCGTTGTCCGACTTCAAGGCAACCCTCTACGACGGGTCGTTCCACAACGTCGACTCGAACGAGCTCTCGTTCAAGATCGCGGCATCGATGGCCCTGAAGGACGGGGTCCACCAGGCCAAGCCCGCGCTCATGGAACCCATCATGACGGTCCAGGTCCGGATCCCCGAGGCGTACATGGGCGAGGTGAACCGCGACCTGAACGGTCGTCGTGGCCGCGTTCTCGGCATGGACATCAAGGACGGGACGCAGGTGATCACCGCCAATGTGCCCCAGTCAGAGCTCTTCTCGTACGCCACCGAGCTGCGCTCGATCACTGGCGGACGCGGGACATTCGCCGCGACGCTCGATCACTACGAAGACGTGCCGGCGCACCTCGCCGAGAAGGTCATCGAGGATCACCGCAGGCAAGGCGAGGGTTCCGGCAGCCACTGACGCCGAGTGCCGAGTGGAGGGGCGACCACCTCCCTGGCGCGCCTGACGCCGAGTGCCGAGCGGAGGGGCGACCACTTCCCTGGCGCGCCCCCGCGGTCCGGCGGCGCGGTCCTGCGGCCCGCCTGTGGGTCCGTTGTCCGACGGCGCGGTCCTGCGGCCCGCCTGTGGGTCCGTTGTCCGACGGCGCGGTCCTGCGGCCGCCCCGGCGTCCACTCGTGTCAAAGCCGACATCCGGACACGCGCGGGACAACAACCGGGCCGCCGGGCATGCTCCGTCAGCCCACGTCGGCTGCAGCCCGCAGCGCCGCTTCAAGCGACATGGTTCCGTCGTACAGCGCGCGGCCGACGATCGCGCCGGCACACCCCATGGAGCGGACCGCGCGAATATCCGCTGGTGTTGAAATGCCCCCGGAGGCAATCACGACGGCACGCGGATCGTGTCGCACGAACTCGAGTAACTCCAGGTCGGGACCGGCAAGCGTCCCGTCGCGATGAATCGCAGTGACCTCGAACCACCGAACGCCCGCATCGAGCAGGCGGTCGAGCGCGAGACCGACGGGCGGGTCGTCGGTACCGTCCTTCCAGGCATTGCCCACGGCGCGGCCGTCACGAACGTCAAGCGACACGACAACTCGTTCCGGTCCGTACCGCGTGACCAACCGACTCGCGAACGCGGGATCGACGAGAGCGGCCGTCCCGAGAACGACCCGGTCGGCACCGACCTTCAGCGCTGCAGCGACGCCATCGGCCGTCCGGCGCCCGCCAGCGACTTCGATGCGTACTGACGGCCCGGCTTCTGCCACGATCGCGCGGATTGCAGCCTCGTGGATCGGAATCCCCGAGCGCGCAGCGTCCAGGTCCACCACGTGAATCCAACGGGCTCCGGCATCGATGAACGCCCGCGCAACGGCCCGTGGATCGTCCGAAAACGCCGTCTCGCGTGAAAAGTCGCCCCGTTCAAGGCGGACCACCCGGCCGCCGATCAGGTCGATCGCGGGCAGCAGCTGGAACACGGATCCCGGGGCGGGCGACGCTTCAGGGCGCCAGGTGACTACATCCGGATCTTCGGTACGCGAGGTCATTGGATCCGCATCCTCCGCGATCGGATATGATAACGTAGTACTATGCTACTACGCTATCACAGCAGCATGGATTTGACGCGGCAGCATCGATGCGGCACCACGAAAGCATCAATCGTGCCCGAACAGCGCGACGAACCGGTGAGGACCTTGTCATGACCGCAGGTGACTCGTGGCGGACGGATGAAACGATCGCCCTCTTCGACGCGATTCTCAGGCTGGAGACGCGAGCCGAGGCGGATCGCTTCTTCCGTGACCTCTGCACCCTCGGGGAGTTGCGCGATCTGGCGATGCGCTGGTCGGTCGCCCGGCTCCTGGACCAGGGCCTGCACTATGCTGAGATCTCGGCCCGGACGGGCGCCAGCACCGCCACCATCACCCGAATCGCCTCGTGGCTTCGGCATGGCGAGGGCGGCTACCGCCTGATGCTGGATCGCGTGGCGGCGTCCTGATGCGCGAGCGCCTCCGCCTCGCGGTCCCGAACAAGGGCCGCCTCGTCGAGCCGACGCTGGCCCTCCTGCACGGCGCCGGGCTGATCTTCGATGAGCATGACCGAAGTCTCGTCGCCCGCGTCCAGAACTTCGAGCTGGACATCCTCTTCGTCCGAGCCGCGGATGTCGCCGAGTTCGTGGCCGACGGCGTCGCGGATCTCGGGATCACCGGCCTGGATCTTCTCGCCGAGGCGGACACGTCGCTGGAGGTCATCCGGGCCCTGGGTTACGGACGGTGTCGCCTTGCCGTGGCGGTCCCGTCAGATAGTCCCATCGAGCGGACCGAGGAACTGGCCGGTCATCGCGTGGCCACCGCCCACCCGCACGTGGCTCGTGGGTTCTTCTCGCGCCGCCAGATCAGGATCGATGTGATCCCGCTGTCGGGTGCGGTCGAGGTCGCACCTCGGCTCGGTCTGGCCGAGGCGATCGTCGATCTCGTTTCGACCGGCTCGACGCTCGCGATGAACGGTCTGCGAACCATCGAGGATGTACTCGAGTCCGAGGCGGCCCTCGTCTCCAGCCCATCGATCGACGGCGGGCGCGCTGCGGAGATCCACGCCCTGGACACCATGATCGGGGCGGTGATCGCGGCACGCCATCGAAAGTACGTGATGATGAACGCGCCCGCAGAGCGCCTCCCCCAGCTGGAGGCACTGCTCCCCGGGCTCGAATCACCGTCCGTCATTCCCCTGGCCCATTCCGGCATGATCGCCATTCACTCGGTCGTTGGAACGGACGATGTCTGGGCCCTGCTGCCGCGCCTGAAGAGCGCCGGGGCCTCGGGGATCCTCGTCCTGCCGATCGAGAAGATCATCCCGTGACCCCAACCGCGTCGTCGCAAGCGGAGACCGTTCCGATACCCGTGATCACGCGCCTCGACCTTCGGTCCGCCGCGTCGAGGGCGACCCGTGACCCCGCATTCCTCGCCCTGGCAAACCGTGGCGCGGTTCCCGACTCGAGCACACGAACCGCGGCTCGATCGATCCTCGAGGCAGTGGCCGAACGCGGATCCGATGCCGTCCGGCAATTCGGCCGCAATTTCGGCGGCGGCCTTGCGGACGGGCAACTCGTCCTTCGGGGCGCCGTCCTCGACGACAGTACCGAGGCCCTCGAGCCAGCCGTCCGGACCGCGCTCGAGGAGGCCATCGCCAATGTCCGCCGCTTCGCGCAGACGCAACGTCCGTCGAGCGCCATGACGACGATCATCCCCGGTGTCGATATCGAACGCCGTTGGGTGCCGGTCGCCCGCGTCGGTGCGTACGTGCCGGGTGGTGGAGCCGTCTATCCCTCCAGCCTCGTCATGACCGTCGTCCCGGCCCAGGTCGCGGGCGTCGGATCGATTGTCGTGGCGACGCCTGCCCGTCGGGACGGAACCGTCGACCCGGTCCTCCTTGGTCTCGCGGGCCTGCTTCGTGTCGATGCCGTGCTCGTGGCCGGCGGCGCTCAGGCCGTCGCAGCGCTGGCGTTCGGGCTGCCCGACGAGGCGATCGCACCTGTCGACCTGGTCGTCGGACCCGGCAACTCCTGGGTGACGGCGGCCAAACTCGAGCTCGCCGGACGCACCGCGATCGACCTCCCGGCGGGGCCGTCCGAGGGCCTGGTCATCGCTACGCCACCCGCCGACCCGGAATGGGTCGCAGCCGATCTCCTGACCCAGGCCGAGCATGGCCCCGACTCGCCGGCGATCCTGATCACCACGGACGCCACGTTCGCCGACGCCGTCGAGGCCGCGATGCGCGCTCGCATCGCGATCGCGCGGCGGGCCGCCGTCCTCGCGATGGCGCTCGAGCGGCATGGCCGGATCATCCTCGTCCGCGATGTGGAGCGTGCCATCGACCTCGCCAACGCGTACGCCCCCGAACATCTGTCCATCGACGTGCCGGACCTCGAAGCGGCGGTCGCTCGGGTCGTCAATGCCGGTTCCGTGTTCGTGGGTCCGTGGGCACCCGAATCGGC
This sequence comes from Chloroflexota bacterium, assembly GCA_016191425.1. Classification (GTDB taxonomy): domain Bacteria; phylum Chloroflexota; class Limnocylindria; order Limnocylindrales; family CSP1-4; genus UBA5189. Next base: position 11,192 of record JACPOR010000047.1, on the reverse strand, counting down.
GGGCGACTACGCCACCGGGGCAAATCACGTCCTGCCAACCGGCGGGCTTGCTCGTGGCTGCGGTGGCCTTGCCGTCGAGACGTTCGGCAAGTACCTGCAGGTTCAACGGATCACACGGGCCGGTCTCGCGCGCCTTCGACCGACGATCGGAACCTTGGCCGCGGCCGAAGGGCTGTACGCCCATCGCGACGCGGTCGAAGTCCGGTTCCGTAGCACCCGGGAAGAGGCCCGCGGTGGCGGCGCTGGCCGAGGCGGCCGAGGCGGCGGCGGCGACCGAGGCGGCCGAGGCGGCCGCGGCGACAACGATGGCGACGGCCATGGCGGCACGTACCCGACGTCGGCGGAGTCCCGCGCATGAGCCCGACCCCCGTGACCTTCACGTCGTCATCCCAGCCGAGCTCCTACACCTGGGAAGCAACGGACGAGGAAGTTTCGGCGCGCTACGGCATTCCGCTCGATCAGGTTGCCCGGTTCGATCTCAACACGTCTCCCGCTCCCCCCGAGCTCGCGGTTCGCCTCCTGGCATCACATGCGTTTGACCGATCCATCTCGGAATACCCGCCCTCGGATTACCGCCGCCTGAGCGTGGCCGCTGCGGCGCGGTATGGCGTCGAATCCGAGGAGGTACTGGTGGGCGCGGGGGCCGACGAGATCCTCGACCTCATCGCCAAGGCGTTCCTGCCTCCCGGCGGGTCCGCCGTCATCCCGACGCCGTCCTACGCGATGTACGGGGTGGAAACAGCGCAGCGCGGCGCGACTGTCCGAGCCGTCCCGCGCCTGGGTCCATCGGCGCGATTCGCCATGGATGTCGATGAGGTCCGGGCGGCCGCCCGCAAAGCCGACGTGGTCTGGCTGTGCAGCCCGAACAATCCAACGGCGCTGCCCGAGCCGGACGGCGCCATCGAAGCTCTCCTCGCCGGGCTGCTCTCCGATGCCCGAACCTCCGGCGCCGGACAGGGCTCCGGACCGGCCGCGGGCCTGGCGCCCGTCGCACCCCCGGGCGCGGCAACGGCGTCGAGCTCGGGCAGGGAAACCGCGTCGATCCCGGGCAACGAAATCGCGCCGACCCCACCCTCGACCCACAACGGCCGCATGCCCGAGCCGCCGATCGTCGTCCTCGACGAGGCCTACGCGGAATTCGTCGGGCGATCGCTCGTCTCGCTGCGGGCATCCTACCCGCGCCTGATCGTGATCCGCACGGCCAGCAAGGCCTACGCCCTTGCCGGCCTCCGGGTGGGATTCGCGCTTGCGCGACCGGAGATCATCAGCCGCCTGGCTCCCTTCCGACCGCCGGGCTCGGTGGCGGTCCCGTCCGTCCACATCGTGACCGAGGCGCTCCTCGATGACGGGATCCTGACGCTGAATCTCGACCGAGTCGAACGGGAACGAGCCCGTCTCACGGTCGCGCTCCAGGACGCTGGATGGAGCGTGGGCCCATCGGTGACGAACTTCGTCCTCGTCGACCTGGGAAGCGCGGCAAGGGCAGCCGGCGTTGCCGAGGAACTTCTTCGACGCGGGCTCGTACCGCGAACCTTCGGGCCAACACACCCGCTCGCCCACTGCCTCCGGATCACGGTCCGAAGCGAGCCCGAGAATGACCGGCTCATCGCGGCCGCGCGAGAGATCTCGCTCGGGGACCTCGAATGACCACGCCACTCGGGTCACTCGACACCTTGGAGGTGGGACCGCGCGTCACGATGCTTCGTCGAACGACGCGGGAGACAACCATCACGGTCAGGGTCGCGCTCGACGGGACAGGCGATGCCGCGATCTCAACCGGGATCGGCTTCTACGACCATCTCCTGACATCGCTGGCGCATCACTCGCTGATCGACATCGCCGTCGACGCCACCGGCGACCTCCATGTGGACGAGCATCACACGGTGGAAGACGTCGCCCTGGTCCTGGGCGCGGCGGTGGCTGCGGCTCTCGGACAGCGAGCGGGCATTCGACGGTTCGGGGAGGCCGCGGTTCCGATGGACGACGCACTGGCGAGGGCGGCGATCGATCTCGGCGGTCGTCCCTACGCGGTGATCGACCTGCCGTTCCGAGCCGACCGGATCGGCACGCTGTCCAGCCAGCTGATCGAGCACGCTCTCGAGGCATTCGCCCGAACGGCCGGCGCGACAGTCCACCTTTGCGGCAGGGGCCGCAACGACCACCACCTGGCCGAGGCCGCATTCAAGGCGCTCGCTCGTGCGCTGCGATTCGCCACCGAACCTGATCCGCGGCGATCTGGAACGGCCTCGACCAAGGGCGCCCTCGGGTGACCGCGCGCGGGCCGCTGGCTTCTACGCTCGGGCTTCGGGCTCCCGCGCTCGGGCTGTGGGCTCCCGCGACCGAACGTCGGTTGATCGCCCATGCTCCGCCCGGCCTGCGGATCGCGGTCGTCGACCATGGGGCGGGCAACCTGGTCAGCATCGAGCAGGCGCTGACCTTCGTCGGTGCCGACGTGAGAGTGGCGACGGGACCGGACGATCTCGCCGACGCGGAGGCGATCGTTGTGCCCGGTGTCGGTGCGGCCGCGCCCGCGATGGAGCGACTGTCTCGCGCCGGCCTGGTCGATCCACTCCTACGCTGGATCGCCCTCGGGCGTCCATACCTCGGCATCTGCCTCGGTCTCCAGCTCCTCTTCGACGGCAGCGACGAGGATGGTGCGGCGACGTTCGGCGTCATTCCTGGCCGGACCGTCATCCTCGAGGACGCACCGACCCTCCCCCACATCGGCTGGAACCAGGTGGAACTCAGGCGCGACCACGCGATGTTCGCCGGGATCGCCACCGGAACGGACCTGTACTTCGTCCACTCCTACGCCGGGCGTCCGGCGGGCGTCCGCGCCGACGCGGTGACGCTCGCCGAGACGGAGCACGGTTCGCGGTTCGTTTCCGCCGTCGATCACGGGAACGTGCTGGGTGTCCAGTTCCATCCTGAACGCAGCGGATCCGCCGGTCTCCGGCTCCTCGGCAATTTCACCCGATGGGCCACGGCATTGGCGGCGGGTGCCGGTGCCGAGCGCAGCCCCATTGGCGCCGGCGGCACGTCAGGCGGCGATTGACTTGCTGCGGCGACGAATCATCGCCTGCCTCGACGTTGCCGATGGACGGGTCGTCAAGGGCACGCGCTTCGTGGATCTTGTCGATGAAGGAGACCCGCCCGAGCTCGCGGCCCGCTACGCCGATGAGGGTGCCGACGAGCTCGTCTTCCTCGATATCACTGCGGCCCCGGAGGCTCGGGCGACCCTCCTCGATGTCGTCGAACGAACCGCACGCCGGGCCTTCATTCCCCTCACCGTCGGCGGGGGCGTGCGCAGCGTCGACGAAATGCGGCTGGTCCTTCGTGCGGGGGCCGACAAGGTGGCCCTCAACACCGCGGCCGTCGCGGACCCCGAGCTCGTCGCCCGCTGTGGGCGAGCGTTCGGTCGACAGGCGGTGATGGTCGCGATCGACGCGCGCCGTGTCGTCGATGCTGCGACCGCAGCGCCACGCTGGGAGGTGCTCGTTCGGGGAGGCCGGGACGCGACCGGAGTCGACGCGGTCGACTGGGCGGTGCGGGTCGCGGAACTCGGGGCAGGCGAACTTCTCGTCACGTCGATTGACCGCGATGGGACCCAGTCCGGCTACGACACCGAGCTCCTGCGCGCGATCACGGCGCGCGTGTCGGTTCCCGTCATCGCCTCGGGTGGCGCCTCGGGCCCGGCCGACTTCATCGCCGCCGTGACCGAGGGCGGGGCAGACGCGGTCCTTGCGGCCTCGATCTTCCACCGCCGGATCCATGCCCTCGAGGACATCAAGCGGGCGATGCTGCGGGCAGGGATCCCCGTCCGGGCGACGACAGGTGTTGCGGCGTGACCGACCCTGCCGGTCCGCTCGAGCCGCGCTATGGTCCGGATGGCCTGGCGCCCGTCATCGTCCAGGACGCCACGGACGGTCGCGTGCTCATGCTCGCCTGGACCGATGCCGAGGCGCTGGCCGCCACGATCTCGACCGGCGAGGTCCATTTCCGCTCACGCTCCCAAGGCCGCCTGTGGCGGAAGGGCGAGACGAGCGGAAACGTGTTGCGTCTTGTCCGTCTCGACCTCGACTGCGACGTCGACGTGGTCCTCGCCACGGTCCGGCCGCACGGACCGACATGCCATCGGGGGACGCGGAGCTGCTTCGATCACGACGGCGCACGGTCGACGGGTTCGCCGCCGAGGGCAGGACCCTCGGGTTTGCCACCCGGCGAAGGACCGCCACGTTCGCAGCCAGGCGACGCGCCGCCACGTTCGCAGCAGGGTTTTGGGTGGCTGGAGAACCTCTGGTCCACGATCGACGCACGTCGCCGGGAGCGACCGGCTGCCTCCTACACGACCTCGTTGCTCGATGGCGGGGTCGATGTCGCAGGCCGGAAGGTGACCGAAGAAGCGACCGAGGTCCTGATGGCCGCCAAGGACGACGCCGCGGCCGAAGCCGCCAGTCGTGATCGCACGATCACGGCGGCAGCCCTGTCCAGTGAAACCGCCGACCTCCTGTACCACGCGCTCGCCCTGCTCGCTGAACGCGGCCAGGAACCGCGGGCGGTTCTCGACATCCTCAAGGCTCGTCACGAACGACCGTGATTGCCTCCGCTACCCCATTCACGACGGCAGCGCCGCAAGCACTTCCGGATCGCACCACCGGGCATGGACTTCGGATGCCTGGCCGAGGATGATGATCGTCAGCACCGGAGCCTGAGCCCGGGAGCGGCTGCCTCGGGCCACCTTCGCAGCGTCGTTGCGATCATCGCCTGCACCAGGGCCTGAGCGCGGGAGCGGCCGCTACGGCGCCAGGCGCCCGATCTCGCGGCGGCGCTTTCCGATGCGGACCTCCCACCAGGCGCCGGCGATCGGATCCGGCATGGGGGCTGCCGGATCTCGAATCGGCTCGCCGTTGATGGTCAGTCCGCCGTTCTGGATCATCCGGCGAGCCTCCCCGTTCGAGGCGAAGACGCCGGCCGCCGCGAGGGTCGCCGCCACGCCCGAAGCCGCCCCGTCCCCCGCCACGTGGAACCCATCGACGCTCGCCCAGAGTCGCTGGAGAAGCTCCGGATCGCGGATCGACTGGGGCGCGAAGAGGGCAACCGAATCCTCGGCCACCTGCCGGGCAAGATCCGCACCGTGCGTACGGGCCGTGATATCGAGGGCGAGCGTCCGCTGGGCCGTTCGGGCGCCCGGGTCGGAGGCCATCTCCGCCTCGAGGCCCTCGATCTCGTCCGGCGAGATCGTCGTGAACCAGCGGAGGTAGACACCGATGTCGCGATCATCCGTGTTGAGCCAGTGCTGGTAGAACGCAAATGGTGAGGTCCGAGCCGGATCCAGCCAGACAGAATCGCCCTCGGCCGACTTGCCGAACTTGGTTCCCGACGGCGACAGGAGCAACGGGTACGCCAGCGCAAACGCGGCGTCGGACGCCTTCGAGCCCGAGACGGCGCGGGTCGCGGCATCCGCGGTCCGCACGCCCGATCGCCGAATCAATTCAAGCCCGGCGGTGATGTTGCCCCACTGATCCGCGCCGCCCATCTGCAGCTCGACGCCCAAGGTCCGGTACAGGTGTTCGAAGTCGGCCGACTGCAGGAGCATGTAGCTGAATTCCGTGTAGGAGAGACCCTTGTCGAGACGTGCCTGAACGGAATCCTTCGCCAGCATGTAGGGGATGGTGAAGTGCTTCCCGACATCGCGAAGGAACTCGATCATCGTCATCGGCCCAAGCCAGTCGAGGTTGTTGACCATGACGGCGCCGGTGGGCCCTTCGAAATCCAGAAACCGTTCCAGGCTCGCGCGAATGGCAAGCGCGTTCGTCGACAGCGTTTCCGCATCGAGCAGGTTTCGCTCACTCGAGCGCCCGGATGGGTCGCCGATCATCCCGGTGCCGCCACCGACAAGCGCCACCGGTCGTCCGCCGTGGCGCTGCAAGTGCAACAGCCCGAAGATGGGCACCAAGTGACCGATGTGGAGCCACGGAGCCGAGGGATCGAAGCCGATGTACCCGGAGATCGGCCGATCGGTCGCCAGCCGGGCTTCGAGTCCATCCGACGCGGCATGAAACATGCCCCGCCATCGCAGCTCATCGAGCAGACCGGACGGTCCGGCAGCGAACGACGTCACAGCGCGAGATGACGGTGCGTCATCAGACGCGCCGGTACGGGGGGAAGGTCCTCCACGGCCCCTATGGTATCGTCGCCGCCGAAATGCAGACCAGCCTCTCCCGGCGCCAGCGCCACCGCCGCACCGGTGCCGCGCGACGGGGGCGAGGCGGTGGCGGTTCTGCTGGCCGTGCCGCGCTCGCTCTCCCGCTGCTCCTCTTCGCGAGCCTTCTCGCGCTGGGCGGAGCCGCGTTCGTTGGCGTGGTCAGTGCCTACGCCTACTACAGCCGTGACCTCCCGGATCCGGCGAAGGCCTTCTCGGACCTCGGCTTCGACCAGCCGTCGATCATCTACGACCGCACGGGAACCATCGAGCTGGCCCGCCTCGGCGAGCAGAAGCGTGAACTCGTCACCTTCGCCCAGATACCGCTCGAGATGCTCGATGCCACGACCGCCATCGAGGACAAGGACTTCTGGAGCAACCCGGGCTTCGACCTGGGAGGCTTCCTGTCGGCGACGGTGGACACTCTGCAGGGTCGGCCACGCGGCGGCTCGACGATCACCCAGCAGCTCGTCCGCGCTCGCCTCCTGCCCGATACCGCTTTCACTGGCTCCACGTATGAACGCAAGATGCGCGAAATCATCCAGTCGATCCGGCTGACGCAGGCCTTCCCCGATCAGGCGGGCAAGGAAGAGATCATCACCAAGTACCTGAATCAGAACTTCTACGGCAACCAGAGCTACGGCGTGGCTGCGGCGGCGAAGAGCTACTTCAACAAGTCGCTCCAGGATCTCACACTCGCGGAGGTGGCCATCCTGGCTGCCATCCCGCAGTCTCCCACCCAGTTCGACCTCGTAAAGAACGCCACGAGTGTCTGCGCCGTCACCCTTGCCGACGGCGAGGATTGCCCGGCAGCGAGCGTCCAGCTCGTCGTCCCAGATACGGCCGACATCGTGATCCGGCGCAACAAGGTCCTCGATCTCATGCAGACGCGGAGCGTGCTCTCCGGCTCGAAACACACGATCCAGGAGTACGAGGCGGCGAAGCTCGAGCCCGTCATCCTCTCCAGACAGGGCACGACCCCGTGGAAGGCGGCCCACTTCGTCTGGCAGGTCCGGCGCGAACTCGGCTCCATCCTCTGCGGCGCGGAGAATGCGGATACGTGCGAGCAGGTGGATACCGGCGGCTACCGGATCATTTCGACACTGGACTGGAAGATCCAGCAGGTCGTCGACAAGTGGCTCTTCGCGACCGCCCGGGCGCCGAACTTCGCGAAGACGCCCACCATCCTCAAGAAGCTCGGGATCCCCGAAGCGGACTGGAAGTGGATCGAGGCGCTGAAGGACAAGAACATCAACAACGCGGCGTCGGCGGTCCTGGACTACCGGACGGGACAGGTCCTCGCCTACGCCGGCAGCGCCGGCTACTACGCGGCCGGCGACGTGACCTTCCAGCCCCAGTATGACGTCCTCACGGACGGCTTCCGGCAGCCCGGATCCGCCATCAAGCCCATCAACTACATCACCGGGATCGACGACCGCAGCATGACGGCGGCCACGATGTTCATGGACGTCGTGACTGATTTTGGCGGCCCGAAACCGTACACACCGACTCAGGCCGATGGCCTCGAGCGCGGGCCGGTGCGATTGCGCTCTGCGCTCCAGTTCTCGATGAACATCCCGTCGATCAAGGCGGGCCTCATCAACGGCCTCGACCACCTGTTCCAGCGTATGAAGGACTTCGGCCTCAGGTTCCCGCCCGGAACCGTCCCCGTCACGTCGATGTCGATCGGGACGCTCGAGGTGCATCCCATCGACATGGTCTCGGCCTTCGGCGCAATCGCCGACGGGGGCGTTCTCATGCCCCGAGAAATGATCCTGACCGTCCGCGATTCCTCGGGGGCAGCCCTCTACCCCACCGAGTCATTGACCTCGCTCGGGACGCGGGTTGCCAGCGCCCAGGCGGCCTACATCATCACCGACATCCTCCAGGGCAACACGATCAACGCTGTCAACCCCTACTGGTCCAAGTGGCTCATCCGTGAAGATGGCAAGCGTCGCCCGGCCGCCTACAAGACGGGCACCACGCAGGACAACAAGGACGTCCACGCCTACGGCTACCTGGCACCGCCCGAGGATCCGGCCGCACCGGCCTTCGTGGTCGGTGTCTGGATGGGCAACTCGGACGCCACACCCAACTCCGGCAGCCTCTCGCTGGACTCCTCGGCGCCGCTCTGGTCGCGCATCCTGACCGAGATCAGCGCCGGCACGCCGGTCGCGAAGTTCAGCCCACCATCCGGAATCGTGTCAGCGACCGTTGATGCCTTCAGTGGGCTGCTGCCAGGGCCGTACACCGTCAAGACTGTCAAGGAACTCTTCATCGATGGAACGGTTCCGACCCGGACCGATGATCTCCACGTGCCGGTCGACATCGACCAGGCTACCGGCCTCCTCTGGCAGGACGGCTGCACCGGACCGATGGTCACCGAGGGCTTCCTCGACTTCAGCAACGTCGAGCCAAGGTTCCCGGCCTGGCAGGAGTTCACCCAGGGTTGGGCAGCGCGCGCGGCCAGGGGGCCCGGGGTTGCCGGCGGCCCCGAGAAGACGAGGACCAGTTACTTCTACCTGAACAGCTTCGCGCCGTTCGGCCGGACGTGGGGTGGGTCCTTCGCTCCGACCGAGGTCTGCCAGCCAGTTGCGCCCCCGCCGCCGCCGGTCTGCGACCCCTTCACGTCCTTCGATCCCTTCGCGACGTTCGACCCGTTCGGCTTGCCTCTGCCCACGCCATGCGTCCAGCCAACGCCCGAACCCCCGCCCGGCGGCAACGGCAATGGCAACGGCAACGGCAACAAACCGACTCCGGAGCCGCAATTCACGATCGGCCCCCCGTAGCTCAACGCGTCCAACCGGTCACTGTGCGGCTCGTGATCGAGGGGCGGCTCGTGAGCAAGCGCCTGCGACCGTCGCCGGCCGGCTCAGCAGCGAGGTCCCGGACGAGAACGTGCCGGGCGATCACAGCGAGGGCAGCGTGACGATCGTCGCTCCGTCGCCGCCCTCGCCCCGCCCACCCGGACGAACCGTCCCGGCGAGCGGGTGGGCAGCCGCGGCAGTCCGGACGGCGTCGCGGAGCGCCCCGGTACCCATGCCGTGGATGACGGTCACCTTTGGCAGGTGGGCCAGGGACGCATCCTCGAGGTAGCGCTCCAGCGCGTGCAGTGCCTCCTCCACCCGGGCGCCCCGCAGGTCGAGCGAAGTTGGCACGGTCCGGGCCCGCGCCGACTGGATGTCTAGGGAGGATCTTGACCACTCGCCGTCGTGCGGTGTCCCCGACTGGCCGCTGAAGGCCGGTCGATCGGGCAGCAGGGCGTCCGTGAGGTCGTCGACCGGGACGCGGACGCGCATGGCGCCGGATTCGATGCTCGCGACACTGCCGTCACGCTCGATGGCCGCGATTCGGCCCTCCCAGCCACCCGAGCGGCTTCGAGCGCGATCGCCAACCGCCCATACCTTCGGCCGCTCGTCGGCAGCCTGGCCCACCGGGCCGGTGGGAACATGGACTTCAGGAAGCCCGCGAACTCCGGCCTCGATCCGGCCGAGCGCCTCGTCCAGCGCCGGTGCCGCGAGTTGCCCGCGTTCGAGCGTTGCCCGCAGGGCCTCAACCTCGGCACGAACCCCCGCGAGCAGTCGCTCGGCTTCCTCCCGCGTCGCCCTGACGGCTTCCTCACGTTCCGTCCTGGCGCGGCGCCGCTCCTCATCCGCGACCCGCAGTGCCCCAGCCGCCCGCTCATCGGCGGCTCGGGCACGGGCCAAGGCGTCGGTCGTCTCGCCCTCCGTCTCCCGAATCTGGGCGAGCGTCGCCTCGAAGGTCCGCTGGGCGTCCGTCAGACGGGATCGTGCATCGACGACGATCGGCTCCGGGAGCCCGAGGCGTTCGGCGATCGCAAATGCCTGTGAGCCACCCGGCAATCCGATCGTGACCCGATACGTCGGAGTCAGCGTCTGCATGTCGAACTCGACCGCCGCGTTCGTCGCGCCGGGTGTCGTGTGAGCGTAGGCCTTCAGTTCCGCGTAGTGGGTCGTGGCCGCGATCAGCGCGCCGGACCGGATGAAGTGATCCAGGAGGGCCTGGGCGAGGGCGGATCCCTCGGTTGGGTCGGTACCGGCTCCCAGCTCGTCGAGGAGGACGAGTGTTCGCGGCCCTGCCGCGGCTACGATCCGGATGATCGATCGAAGGTGGCCGGAGAAGGTGGACAGCGATTGGGCGATCGACTGCTCGTCACCGATGTCCGCGAAGACGTCCTTCAGGACCGGCAGACGGCTTCCGCGAGCGGCCGGCACGTGCAAACCGGCCTGGTGCATGAGGACGAGGAGGCCCAGCGTCCGGAGCGTGACCGTTTTGCCGCCGGTGTTCGGTCCCGTGACGACGAGAGCGCTGAACCCGTCACCCAGCCGAACGTCGATCGGAACCACGCGGCCCACGAGCCCCGGATGACGGGCAGACAGGAGCACGATCTCCTGCCGATCGCCCGTCTCAGCCCGGATCGCTCCCATATCCGCGGAGAGCGCCGCCTTGGCCGCCCAGAAGTCGAACCGGGCCAGGCCGTCGAGCATCTCACGGAGCTGCAGGGCGTGGACGGCGACGAGGGCCGAGAGTTCATCGATGATTCGGCCGATCTCCTCCTGCTCCGCCAGGATGGCCTCACGCCAGGCGTTGCCGAGCTCGACGACCACGAGGGGTTCGATGAACAGTGTCTGGCCCGAGCCGGACGCGTCGTGGACGATGCCCTTCACTCGACTCCGGGCGTCGGCCCGCACCGGCACGACGTAGCGGCCATTGCGAAGGGTGATGATGGGTTCCTGGAGCGCGCTCCCGAGCTCGGACGCAACCAGCGAGTCGAGCCGGCGACGGAGACGGTCGTAGGCGATCCGGACGGCATTCCTGAGTGGCCCGAGTGTCGCCGGCCAGTGAATCTGTCCGCGTAAGCGGCCAGTGAATCTGTCACCGGCCACGTCCAGCGTAGCGCCCTCGCCACGGGTGGTCAGGACCGGGCGTCCAGCCTGGCCGCGGATCGGGTGTCGTGGAGCGGGGCGGC
>JACPOR010000039.1 GCA_016191425.1 Chloroflexota bacterium | reverse complement strand
GGTGTCGACCACGATGATCATCACCGCGCTGAAGGCCTTCGACATCGTCTACACCGTGACCGGCGGCCGGCTCGAGACGAACGTGATCGCCAACCTCATGTACCAGCAGATGTTCCAGGTCGGCAACTACGGGCGAGCGAGCGCCATCGCGGTGGTGCTCCTGATCGCGATCGTGCCGATCATGTTCTTCAACATCGGACGCTTCCGGGCGCAGGAGGCGATCCGATGACCGCGGTCGCCGGGACCCTCGATTCGGTGACGACCCGCAGGGGCTGGTTCGCCCGCGCGCGCGGCCGGATCGGGCTGCACACCGTCCTCGCAATCCTGATGATCATCTGGCTCCTGCCGACGGTGGGCCTGCTGGTCAACTCCGTGCGGCCCGGATCGGAGGTCAGCGGCAACGGCTGGTGGACGGCCCTCTTCCCGCCCTACAACTTCACCTTGGAGAACTATGCCCACGTGCTGAGCCAGGGCAACCTCGGCACCAACTTCCTGAACAGCCTCTTCATCACCATCCCCTCGACGGTGATCCCGATCTTCGTGGCGGCCTTCGCCGCCTATGCCTTCAGCTGGATGGAGTTCCCCGGCCGCAACGTCCTCTTCGTGGTCGTGGTGGGGCTGCTCGTCGTCCCGCTCCAGGCGACCCTGATCCCGATCCTCAGCATCTTCGCCACCTGGGGCATCGTCGGCTCCTTCCCGGCGCTCTGGCTCGCCCACACCGGGTACGGCCTGCCCTTCGCGATCTACCTGCTGCGCAACTTCATGGGCTCGCTGCCGCGCGAGGTCTTCGAATCGGCCGCCATCGACGGCGCGAGCCCCGTCACCGCCTTCTTCCGGCTGGCGCTGCCGATGAGCGTTCCCGCCCTCGCCGCCCTCGCCATCTTCCAGTTCCTGTTCGTCTGGAACGACCTGCTGGTGGCGCTCATCTACATCAACCTGATCTACCCCGACAACCTGCCCCTGACGGTGAACATCGCTTCAGCCTGCAGCGCTACTTCGTGCGCGGCATCGTCGGGGGCGCGGTCAAGGGCTAGCTCCGGCCATCTCGAGCACGAGTGCGGACCACGAGAATCCGCGCGCGCCATAGCCATGCCCGGTCTCCGCGTCGTAGTGCTCGCGGAAGCCTGACCGCCGGACCAGCTCCAGGCTCGCCGTCTCGATGCGGGTCGCGAGCGCCTCCGCCCCGTGTCGGCGCAGCCCCCGCGCGATGTACCAGTTGGTGCCGACCCAGCTTGGCCCGCGCCACAGGACCGTTCCGCCGACCGGCGCGCTGCGGTAGGCGGGGGATCGTCGCGAGACGCTCGGCACCGGGAACCTGGTCCCGAAGTCGTTGGGATCCGCCAGGCGTCGCGCGATGCGGCCGACGATCTCCGACGGCACGTCGTAGAGCAGGATCGGCAGGAGACCGGCCACGGTATCGCCGGGGAGTCGCTCCTCTGCCCGACCGGCAAGACCGTGGAAGTCCTGGTCCGATGGATCCCAGCATCGCCGCAGCAGGCTCGCCACCGTTCGGTCGGCGCGTTCGGTCAGCAGGGCGGCACCCTCGTCCTCGCCAGCCTCACCAGCCTCGCCGAGGAGCCGGGCAAGGACCCGCTGGTTCTCGGCATAGAGCACGTTGACCGCTACGTCCTCGACGACGAAGCGATCGGCCGCGAAGATCCGCTCGGCCTGGTGGCCGGCCAGCGCATTTGCCTCCGCGACCGGCCGCCACGCCGCCTCGAAGGCCGCCGGATCGTCGCCGCTCACCCCGAGGTAGGCATCGTAGGCGGGCGTCTGGTCCATCCCCGACTCGTGCGGCTCGACGATGGCGATCAGCCCATCGCGGTCGGGGTCCCGCACCCGATCGCACCAGTCGTAATAGCGCCGCACGGCCGGCAGCACCTCCCGCAGGTACGCCACTCCGCGGCCACGCGTGGCGACCGCGTCCACCGCTTCGGCGAGGACCGGCGGCTGCATGCTGGCCGACTGCCAGGGCGAGGATCCGGCGACCTGGTACGGGCCGGACGGCGGCTGCGCCGCGGTCCAGTAGGTGACGTGGGGGATGAAGCCATCGGCCCGCTGGTTGGTGAGCAGCGTCCGCAGCTCCGCCTCGGCTCGCTCACCATCGAAGTGCGAGAGCACGATCGCGTGGAAGCACGAGTCCCAGAACCACTGGAACGGGTACGTGTCGGCCGACGGGCAGACGTAGTCGAACTCGGCGTCGCACCACGGCGCGTAGCCCTGGCGCCGGTTCGCGCGGTACAGGGCGACCACGTCGGCGCGAAGGTCACGCCACCGGTCCTGCTCTGTCCGGCTCATGCGGCAAGCGTAGCGAGTTCCGGAGCGGGTACCCTCTGGCCGTGCGCCGCACGCCTCCCTCGAACAACCTGGGCAGCGATCCGCTCTGGTACAAGGACGCGGTCATCTACCAGGTGCACGTGAAGGCGTTCGCCGACTCGTCGGGAGACGGGATCGGCGACTTCATCGGCCTTACCGGCAAGCTTGACTACATCGCCAGCCTGGGCGTGACCGCCATCTGGCTCATGCCGTTCTATCCCTCGCCGCTGCGCGATGACGGCTACGACATCTCCGACTTCACGAACGTCCACCCCGATTACGGAACCCGGCGCGACTTCCGCGCCTTCGTGCGCGCCGCCCACCGGCGTGGCCTCCGCGTGATCACCGAGCTGGTGATCAACCACACCAGCGACCTGCACCCGTGGTTCCTCCAGTCGCGCGCCTCCGCGGCCAGCCCGCGCGGCGACTGGTACGTCTGGTCGACCGACAACCAGAAGTTCTCCGACGCGAGGATCATCTTCACCGACACGGAGACCAGCAACTGGGCCTGGGACAAGGGGCGGGGCGCCTATTACTGGCATCGCTTCTTCTCCCACCAGCCCGATCTCAACTACGACAATCCAGCGGTCCTGCGCGCCGTCGTGCGGGTGATGCGCTTCTGGCTCGACATGGGAGTCGATGGCCTGCGGCTCGACGCGGTTCCCTACCTCGTCGAACGCGAGGGCACCTCGTGCGAGAACCTGCCGGAGACGCATGCGGTCCTGCGCCACCTCCGCGCCGCGCTTGACGAGCAGCATCCGGGCCGGATGCTGCTGGCCGAGGCGAACCAGTGGCCCGACGACGTGCGCCCCTACTTCGGCAACGGCGACGAGTGCCACATGGCGTTCCATTTCCCGCTCATGCCGCGCATCTGGATCGCGCTGCGCAAGGAGGATCGCTCACCGATCGTCGACATCATGGAGCGCACGCCAGCGATTCCCGACACTGCGCAGTGGGCCCTCTTCCTGCGCAACCACGACGAGCTGACGCTCGAGATGGTGACCGATAACGAGCGGGACTACATGTGGACCGAATACGCGGCCGATCCCCGCACGCGCATCAACCTGGGGATCCGCCGCCGGCTCGCTCCGCTCGTCGAAAACAGCCCTCGTCGCCTCGAGCTCCTGAACGCACTGCTCCTCTCGATGCCCGGCACTCCGGTGATCTACTACGGCGACGAGATCGGGATGGGTGACAACGTCTATCTCGGTGATCGGAACGGGGTACGGACCCCCATGCAGTGGACGCCGGACCGCAACGCCGGCTTCTCGGCCGCCGACGCGGCCGCCCTCTACTCGCCGGTCATCGTCGATCCGGTCTACGGCTACGGCTCGGTCAACGTGGAGGCGCAGGAACGGGTCCCCGGATCGCTCCTGCACTGGATGCGCCGGATCCTGCGCGTCCGACGCGACCACCCGGCCTTCGGGCGCGGCTCGCTCGAGTTCCTGCACCCGGACAACACGCGTGTCCTGGCGTACGTGCGGCAGTACGAGGGGGTCACCATCCTGTGCGTGGCCAACCTGTCTCGCTTCGTGCAGTACGTGACGCTCGACCTCAGGGCGTTCAACGGGATGGTGCCGGTGGAGCTGATCGGTCACGTGCACTTCCCGCCGATCGGCGAGCTTCCCTATCTGCTCACCTTCGCCCCGCACGGGTTCTACTGGTTCGAATTGACCGATGGCGCCCACGGCGAGGATTGACCCCGGGCTCCAGCGCCTCGCCTCTGCCTTCAGCCCCGACTGGCTGGCTGTGCAGCGGTGGTTCCGGGCCAAGAGCCGCCGCCTGACGACGGTCGAGCTGGTGGACGCCGCGGCGATCGCCGCTACGACGGGCTGGCTGCTCGTCCTCGAGGCGACCGACGAGGCGGGAGAACGGGCGCGCTACCTCGTGCCCGCGGTGCTCGACGGGGACGGCTTCCGCGAGCCGCGGGACGGCGAGGGGATCTGGCAGCGCCTCGTTGACCTGATGGCGGCCGACGGTGGGCTGCGGGCCAGCCGCGGAGGGTTCTCATTCACCGCGACGCCAGCCCTGGCCGCGCTCCTCCCGAAGGCAACCCGGGCGGTCGGCCTGGCCGAACGCCGGCTGGGCGTGGAGCAGTCGAACACCTCCGTCGCGCTGGGCGATCGGCTCATCCTGAAGTGCTACCGGTTGCTCACCCCCGGCGTGAATCCGGAGGTCGAGATCAACGCCTTCCTGACCGCGGTGGGCTTCGTGGGGGCGCCGCGGCTGGGTGGCTCGGCCGAGTACCAGCCGGACGACGGCGAGGCCTCCGCGGCGGCGATGCTCCAGGAGCTCGTGGCCTCCGAGGCCGATGGCTGGGCCTGGGTCCAGGCGCGCCTCGCGGGCGGGGCGGGCGATCGGGAGAAGGCGACCGATGCCCTCGGGCAGATCGGCGCACTGACGCAGGCGCTCCACCGCGCGCTCGCCTCTCGCCCGGAGATGGCCGCATTCCCGGCGCGGACCGCGACGACCCGTGAGCTCGCCGCCTGGCACGCCCGCGCCGACGGCCAGCTGGAGACAGCGCTCGCCTCGCTCTCGGGAGAGCCGCGCCAGCGGCTGCTGGCCGTCGCTCCCCGCATCCGGCGCCGGCTGGACGCGCTGCGGACGGCTCATGGCGCCCGCGCCAGCCGCATCCACGGCGACTACCACCTCGGCCAGCTGCTGCGCACCGCCACCGGCTTCTCGGTCATCGACTTCGAGGGCGAGCCGGCGCGACCCCTCGCCGAGCGGCGAGCGCCCGCGTCCCCGCTGCGCGACGTGGCCGGCATGCTGCGCTCGATCGACTACGTCGCACGTGTCGCGCACCGCGAGGCCGCGCTCGCCGAGCCGAATGCGTGGGTGGGCATGGCCCGAGCGGCCTTCCTGTCGGCCTACGGTGGCGTCTCCGCCACAGAGGCGAGGCTGCTCGACGCCTTCGAGATCGAGAAGGCCTGCTACGAGGTCGCCTACGAGGCGAACAACCGCCCGGACTGGGCCTGGGTCCCGCTCGACGCCCTCGAACGGCTGGCCGGCCAGGCGCGGTAGGGGGGTCGCACCGCCGCCTGTGCCGGTCCCGCTCTCCGCCTAGGATTGGCAAGCGTGTCCGGAGAACCTGAGAACCCCTCGGAAGTCGCAACGGTCGTCCGCCGCGATTCGGAGATCAC
>JACPOR010000038.1 GCA_016191425.1 Chloroflexota bacterium | reverse complement strand
TCGACCCGACCCGCTGGTCGGTCGGGGCGCCACCACCGGGAGCGTCGCGCCGCGACGAGCCGCCCGTTCGCGAGGAGGTCTGACGCGTGCCCGACGACCGCGACACCGCCCGCGACACCGCCCGCGAGCTGGCGGCCGCCGCCGGCGGTGTCCCTGACGCCCGATCTGCCGACCGCGCGGGGATCGACCGCCTCGTGGACGGCCTCGTGCCGGCGCTCATCGCGAAGCTCGGCACGCTGAACGTCGGCGAGCTGGAGGTCCGGGAGGGCGACTGGCGGATCCGGCTCCGCCGCCTGGCGGGCGCCGGGCCGGCGTATGGCCGCCGCGCGACGGACCGGCCTTCGCGCGCGCACCCCGGCCACGAGCAGCACGTCCATCCCCCGGCCGCGCCCGAACCCCATCGGGCGTCTCGCGCCTCCCACGCGCCGGGCGCGGCGGTCGCGGGAGGCGCGCCAGGCGCGGGAGGCTCGGCGGGCTCGGCGGACGCGACGAACGGCAGCGGCGGTCCGGCCCTGGCGCCCGTCGGCCCGGGCAGGTCCGGCGATGCTCCGCCGCCCGGTGCGGGCCCGGCTGCGCCGGCGTCGGCGGGGTCCACGTCAGTCGCAGATCGTTCGCGGATTGCGACCTCGCCGGCCGTCGGCGTGTTCCAGCCCGGCCAGAAGGCCGTCGGCGGGACGCGTGTTCGGGCGGGTGACCGGCTCGGCGTCGTGGATATGCTCGGCGTCCCGCAGGAGGTCGTCTCGCCGGTCGATGGGATCGTCGTCGGGGTGATCGTGGAGGCGGGCACGGCCGTCGAGTATGGCCAGGAGCTCATCCACCTCGAACCGGCCGTCCCGGCCGAGGGGCGTTGACCGGTGTTCACGAAGATCCTCATCGCGAACCGCGGCGAGATCGCCCTCCGGATCCTGCGCGCCTGCCGGACCCTCGGCGTCGAGGCCGTCGTCGCGTACAGCGAGGCGGACCGCGACAGCCTCCCGGTCCAGCTCGCCGACGAGGCGATCTGCATCGGCCCGGCGGATGCGCGGCGTTCGTACCTCTCGGCGCCGGCCGTCATCTCCGCCGCGATCGTGACCGGCTGCGACGCGATCCACCCCGGCTACGGCTTCCTGTCCGAGGACGAGACCTTCGCCGAGGTGGTCCGGGCCCACGACCTGACGTTCATCGGGCCGCCGCCCGAGGTCCTCGACCGGTTCGCCAGCAAGGAGGGCACCCGCCGGCTCCTCGGCGGCCACGGCCTGCCGACGATCCCCGGCTCGGACGGGATGCTCCGCGACGATGAGCACGCCCTGGCAGAGGCCGCCCGGATCGGCTACCCGGTCCTCATCAAGCCCTCGGCCGGCGGCGGCGGCAAGGGGATGCGGATGATCCGCACGCCGCGCGAGCTGGAATCGGCGATCCGCGTCTGCCGGTCCGAGGCTCGGTCGGCGTTCGGCGACGACTCTCTCTACCTCGAGAAGTGGCTCGACGACAACCGCCACGTCGAGGTCCAGGTCGCCGTGGATCGCCACGGCAACGGCGTCCACCTCGGGGAGCGCGATTGCTCCGTCCAGCGCCGCCACCAGAAGATCCTCGAGGAGGCTCCCACCCCGGCCCTCTCTCCGGCGGCCCGAGCCGACCTGTGCGAGCGGGCAGTCCGGGCCGTGGTGGCCGCCGGCTACGAGAACGTCGGGACCCTTGAGTTCCTCGTCGATGCCCGGGGAGACTTCTTCTTCATCGAGATCAACTGCCGGATCCAGGTGGAGCACCCGATCACGGAGATGCTGACCGGGATCGACCTCGTCACCACCCAGATCCGGATCGCGGCCGGCGAGCCGCTCGGCTTCGGCCAGTCGGACGTTCGGCCGCGGGGCCACGCGATCGAGTTCCGGATCAACGCCGAGGACCCGGCCCACGAGTTCCGGCCGAGCGCCGGGGTCGTGGAGGCGTACCAGGCGCCGGGCGGCCCGGGGATCCGGATGGACTCGCACCTCTACACGGGCTACGAGGTCCCGCCGTTCTACGATTCGCTGCTCGGCAAGCTCATCGTCTGGGGGCCGGACCGTACGACCGCCATCGAGCGGGGCCGGGTCGCCCTCGGCGAGCTCGTCGTCGATGGGCTGACCACGAACGTGGACATCCACCGGGCACTCCTCGTCAACGAGGCCTTCCTCGATGGCCGAATGACCACGAATCTCCTCGACCGGATCGGCAGCGCGGCGTTCCTCGCCGCGGCGGGTCGAGCCTGACCCCGACCGGCCGACAAACCCCGAACCCGGAGCCTGCCCGTGACCGAGACCATCCATACGACCCGCGAGATCGAGGCGCTCATCCCGCATCGATGGCCGATCCTCCTCGTTGACCGGATCGTCGAGTACGACCCCGAGGCGAAACGGATCGTGGGAATCAAGGGCGTGACGGCGACGGAGTGGTTCTTCCAGGGCCACTTCCCGGGCCTGCCGGTGATGCCGGGCGTCTTCCAGGTGGAGGCCCTCGCCCAGACGATGGCCGTCTACGTCGCGAAGCAGCCCGGGTTCGGCGACCGGATCGGGCTGTTCGCGGGGATCGACGACTGCCGGTTCAAGCGAGTGGTCGTCCCGGGCGACACGCTTCGCCTCGAGATCACGATGGAAAAGCTCGGCAGCCGGTTCGGGCGGGCCCGCGGCGTGGCCAGCGTGAACGGCGAGACCGCCTGCGAGGCGACGTTGTCCTTCATCATCCCGGGCGAGGGCGTCCTGCGATGACCGCACGCATCGCCGTGCTTTCCGACGTCCATGGCAACGCGCTCGCGCTCGAGGCCGTCCGCAAGGCGATCAGGAAAGAAAAGCCGGACGCGATCCTCGTCGCCGGTGACCATGCGCTCAACGGTCCCGACCCGGTCGGCGCCATCGCGGTGCTCCGCGAGATGGAGACCGAGGGTGCGATCATCGTCCAGGGCAACACGGACATCGCCGTGGCTGACGCCGACTACGGCGCGGCCTTCCCGTGGATGGCCGAAGGCGTCCCGGATCCACTGCGGATCGCCGCCGAGTGGGCCCACAACGCCCTCGACGACGAGGCCCTTTCGTGGCTCCGCCGGCTCCCGGCCGAGCGGCGGCTGCGAATCGGGGAGACGCTCGTCCTCGTGACCCACGCATCGCCCGGCTCGCAGACCGCCGGCTTCGACAAGGACCTCGATGCCGGCACGACCCTCGAGCGCATGTCGCGGACGGACGCCCGGATCATCTGCTGCGGCCACACCCACCTGCCCGAGGTCCGCGACTTCGGCTGGAAGCAGATCGTCAACGACGGGAGTGCCGGCTATGTCTTCGACGGCGACCCGACCGCCTCGTGGGCGCTCGTCACCCTCGATGACGAGACGGTGACCGCCGAGATCCGGCGGGCCGAGTTCGATGTCCTGGCCGTGGCGAACGCGGTCTCCGCCCGGAGCCTGCCCGGGGACGTCTATCGCGCGGCCACCATCCGGACGGGGAAGCTGGTCAGGTGACTCGGACCTCGATGTCGGCGCCCCGCGTCGTCGTGACGGGGATGGGCGCCCTGTCCGCGCTCGGTAACAGCGTCGCCGCCACGTGGGACGGCCTCGTCGCCGGGCGATCCGGGATCCGGACGATCCAGGGGTTCGATCCCTCCCGGCTCGCGTCACGGATCGCCGGCGAGGTCCAGGGATTTGATGCCAGCCACGTCCTGGACCGGAAGGACGTTCGGCGGACGGACCGCTACATCCAGTTCGGGCTCGTCGCGGCGCGCGAGGCGCTGGACCAGGCCGGCTTCCCGGGGCGCCTCGAGGGCGAGCTGGCCGAGCGGACCGGGGTGATCCTCGGCTCCGGGCTCGGCGGGGTGACGACGCTGTTCGACAACGTCCTCGTCATGGCCGAGCGGGGCCCGGACCGGATCAGCCCGTTCTTCATCCCGATGGGGATCGCGAACGTTGGCGCGGGCCAGGTCGCGATCGCGTTCGGGCCAACCGGTCCCAACTTCGCGACGGTCTCCGCGTGCGCCACGGGCGCCCACGCGATCGGCGAGGCCTGGGAGACCATCCGGCGCGGCGACGCGGACGTGATGCTGGCCGGCGGGATGGAGGCGGCGATCCACGAGGCGGTCCTGGGCGGGTTCGCCTCGATGAAGGCCCTCTCTACCCGAAACGAGGACCCCGTTGCTGCCTCGAGGCCGTTCGACGAGGCGCGCGACGGCTTCGTGATCGGCGAAGGGGCCGGCGTGCTGATCCTGGAAACGCTCGCGCACGCTGAAGCTCGCGGCGCGGAGCCGCTCGCCGAGATCGTCGGCTACGGCGCCACGGCCGATGCCTCGCACATCACGCTCCCGGCGCCCGGCGGAATCGGCGCGGTCCGGGCGGCCCGACGTGCGCTCGAGAAGGCCGGCATCTCGCCGGCCGAGGTCGACCACGTGAACGCCCACGCCACCTCGACGCCCGAAGGCGACCGGGCGGAGCTCCAGGCGATCCGGACGATCTTCGGGGAGGCTGCCGGGCGGGTCGCCGTCACGGCCAACAAGTCAATGCTGGGGCACACGCTCGGCGCCGCCGGGGCGCTCGAGTCCATCGCGGTCATCCAGGCGCTGCGGACCGGCACGGTGCCGCCGACGATCAACCTCGAGCGGCCGGACCCGGCGGGGGAGGGGATGGACCTGACGCCGAGCAGGGCTTCGCGGCGGGACCTGCGGATCGGGCTCAACAACTCGTTCGGGTTCGGCGGCCAGAACGCCGCCCTCATCTTCCGCCGGTGGGACGCATGAACAACCCCGTGGAACCGCTCGACGCAGGGGCCCCTCCACCGCCCACCGACCCGGGCGACGTCGCCCTCCTCGGGCTGGTGGACCGGATGGCCGCCCTGCTCGAACGCTCCGAGTTGACCGAGCTGGAGGTCCAGGTTGGCGGGACCGGGCTCGTCCTCCGCAAGCCGGTGGCGGTCGCGCCACCGGTCCTCGTCGCGGGCGCGGTGGGAGCGGGCGCCGCGGGCGGGCCGGGCGGGCCAGTCGCGCCGGCTTCGGGCAGTTCAGCCGGTTCGGACGCCCCGGGCTCTGCGGTCTCGGCGGCGTCGCCCGTGCCCCCGGCGCGGCCCTCGGTCAAGGCCCCGCTGACGGGGATCTGGTACGGCTCGCCGTCACCGGGGACGGCCCCGTACGTCACGGTCGGCGGCGAGGTGGCGACGGGGCAGGTCATCGGGCTCATCGAGGCGATGAAGCTGTTCAACGAGATCAAGAGCGACCTCACCGGGCGGGTCGCCCGCGTTCACGCCGAGGACGGCAAGCTCGTCAAGGCCCGACAGCCGCTCATCGAGGTGGATCTGCAGTGACGAACCAGGGTGCGCCGGGCCTGCGCGCGCACGTGACCGGCTGGGGCCGCTACGTCCCCGAGCAGGTCATCACGAACGCCGACCTCGAGAAGATGGTCGACACGAACGACGAGTGGATCGTGACCCGGACGGGGATCCGCGAGCGCCGGGTGGCGGCCGCCAACGAGACGACCGCCTCGATGGCCGCGGTCGCCGGCCTCCGCGCGATCCGGACGGCTGGCCTGGACCCGGACGAGATCGACCTCATCCTCCTCGCGACCCTCACCCCGGACTACTACATGCCGTCGACGGCGGCGCTCGTCAAGGAGGCGATTGGGAACACGCGGGCGGCGGCGATGGACGTGGCCGCGGCCTGCTCCGGGTTCGTCTACGCTTTCTCGACCGCGCAGGCGTACGTGACCTCGGGGCTCGCGAAGCACGTCCTCGTGATCGGCGCGGAGCTGCTCACCCGCTTCCTCGACTACTCGGACCGGGGGACCTGCATCCTGTTCGGCGACGGGGCGGGGGCGGTCGTCGTGTCGGGGTCGGCGGAGCCCGGCGGCGCGCTCGGGATCGAGCTGACGACGGAGTCCCAGGGCGCCTACATGATCTGGCTGCCGGCCGGCGGGGCGAAGAGTCCGCCGTCGCGCGAGACCGTCGCCCGGGGCGAGCACTACATCCGGATGGAGGGCCGCGAGACCTACCGCTTCGCGACGCGGACCCTGGCCTCCACGGCCCTCGCCTCGATCCGGCGGGCCGGGCTGGAGCCGGACGATGTGAAGCTGTTCATCCCGCACCAGGCCAACATCCGGATCATCGAAGCGGTCGCGAAGGGCCTGGGCCTGTCGATGGACCGGATGTTCGTGAACCTGGACCGCTACGGAAACACGTCCGCCGCCTCGGTGCCGATCGCCCTCGCGGAGGCCGTCAACTCGGGGCGAGTCGAGGTCGGGGACCGGATCTGCATCGTCGCCTTCGGCGCCGGGTTCACCTCCGGTGCCGCCACGATCGAGTGGACGGCCGATCCCACGCGGGGGATCGACGCCGATACGTTGGTTCGTCCCGGCGACGTCCACGTGCGGCTCCCCGTCGACTGGGATTCCGTGGACCCGATCCCGCCCGCCCTGGCCGAGCTCATGGCTCGCCCCGGCGAGCTCCCCGTCCCCCTCGACGACGTCGTCCCCGGCGAACCCGCACCTGCCCCGGTCTCCTGACCGCGAACTGGCCCGGGCGCTGTCAGCCCAGGACACGCGATCCGAATGAACGAGCGCGGCGGCTCATCCACGCGCGGCGGCTCATCCACGCGCGGCCGCGGCAAGCCTCCAATTGCCCGTGTTCGCCACGGCCGAACCAATCGGCCGAATCGTCGGGCGGAGGGGCCGGACGCGACCGACGCCGGATCACCCTCGAACTCAACTATCGGCCTCGGCCCTCCCGGTTCCGGCTCAAACACGCCATTGGTTCGCTACCAGGGAACACCCTACCAAGGAGGCAGGTCACGAGCCTGCCGGCGAACTTCGAGATCCTCCGGGAACGCCGCGTCCACGGCTTGGCGCACGAGGGCGCCCATGCTCATCCGACGGCGGGCCGCCTCGCCAGCAAGCCGAGCGTGTTGGCCATCCGTGAAGCCGATCGGGATCCGACGCACATCCACGCGATGCCGCATCTCGTCAATCTGATATCACCCAGGCCCGGCGGTGTTCGAGCGGCACTTGTCTCGGTCAATGGCTCGGCGGCCGGCGTCGGGCGCGCCTCGCGGTCTCCTGTTCGATCCTTGACAACTTCGCCATGTTCGCTATCGTCCAGAAGAGCGAAGTTGGAGGCTCAGGCCGTGGAATTCACGAAGGCGTTCTACTCGCCCGCGGAGGTGGCCGAGATGGCCGGCCTTCATCGGACGACCATCCTCAACTACATCCGCTCCGGGCGGCTGTACGCGATCCGACTGTCGAAGCGTACAGTCCGGATCCCGAACAAGGCTGTCGTCAAGCTCCTCGCCCCCGAGCTTGCCAACCCGCCCGTCATCATCGAGCGACCGTACGGGAAGATCGACCCGCACATGCTCGATGACGACTCGGAGTGGACCACCGGGTGAGGCTGCGCGACGACCACGCGTTTGAGCAGCGGAAGGCGACGATCATCGCGATCCTCGATCGACTCGGGGACGTGACGAGCGACGACACTGGGAACCCGTCCATCTCGCACTTCCGCTCCTACGACGTCGATCTGTTCGAGGCCCACGAGGAGTTCGCGATGTCCTATGCGTCCGAGACCGCCATCGACTGCACGGGCCTCCGACCGCTTCGACCCGTGAGCGAGGAGGTTGGGCCGTGATCGATCTGTCCGGCAAGACCGCCGTCGTCACCGGGGGCTCGCGCGGGATCGGGCGCGCGATCGCGCTGCGCCTGGCCACGCAGGGCGCCGACGTCGCGTTCAGCTACCGCGGCAACGCCCCCGCCGCCGAGGAGACCGCCGCCGCGATCCGGGCGCTGGGCCGGCAGGCTCTCCCGTACCAGGGCGACGTCACCGACCCCGAGACCGCCGATGCGCTGGTCAAGGCGACGCTCGAGGCGTTCGGGAAGGTGGACATCCTGGTCAACAACGCCGGGATCACCCGCGACGACCTGATCATGCGGATGTCCCTCGACGCCTGGCGATCCGTGCTCGAGACGAACCTGTTCGGCGCGTTCTACGCGATCAAGGCGGTGACCCGGCCGATGCTCAAGGCCCGCGGCGGCCGGATCATCAACATCACCTCCGTCTCAGGTCAGGCCGGCCAGACCGGCCAGGCCAACTACTCGGCGGCAAAGGCCGGGTTGATCGGCTTGACGAAGGCCACGGCTCGCGAGCTCGCCTCGCGCGGGATCACCTGCAATGCCGTGGCGCCGGGTTTCGTGCTCACGGAGCTGACCCAGGACCTGCCGCAGCCCCTCCAGGACGAGATCAACGCCCGGACGCCGCTCGGGCGATTCGGCACCCCCGAGGAGGTCGCCAACGCGGTCGCCTTCCTCGCCAGCGACGAGGCCGCCTACATCACTGGCCAGATCCTCGCGGTGGACGGCGGCCTGGTGATGATGTAGGGCGTCGGCCCGCGCCCGCCCCTACAGCCGAGGCGCTGGCGGATCGGGGAGCGTCGTTCGGGTCGGGTCCCTGCTCTACGCGTCAGCGCAGGCCGACGGCGTCCTCGACAACCTGCTCGGGCAGCCCCAGCAGACCGGCGACTCCAATGTCCTCGTCCACTTGGGGCCAGTGGATACCGGTGCCGCGTTCCTCGATCCGATAGTCCCGCCGCTCGGCCTCGGATGCGTTCAGCAGACGCGGGAAGTCGGTGAGAGGCGCGCTGACCTCGACTCCGCTCGCCAGCTTCACATACAGCCGGCGATCATCGAACCTCCCGCTTGTTGCGAGCCGTCTACGCGCGACCACAGAACTCACTCCAGCGCCCCGACAAGTATCCCCGATGACCTATCACGATCGACAGAACCTCATCGGTCCGCCTCCGATTGTAGCTCGACCGCGCCAACCTCACGGGATCGAGCCAGACCTTCGCCGTGCCGCCGTTGCCACGGACATGAGCGTGGGGTGGCTCGGGACAATCATTCGACCGGAAGAGGAACTCGTATCCATCGATCTCAAGAACAGTCGGCATGCTTCCGGATCCGGATCGCCCTGATCAACCCACCGACACGAAGGTCGTCCACACCCCGAGTCTGCAGGTGTGCGCTTATCTGCTGGTCACCGGGACCCGCGCCGCCCTATCGCCGAAGGCCCGGTCGTGTGGACCGCCCGTCCGCGTCGTCCGGCCGCCGCTGCACGCTGGCGCTCGCTTTCTTGGCCAACGCTCCCGGGCGGACCACTGTCCAGATGACGGCGCCGATCCCGATGCTCCCTTTCGTGTCAACGCTCCGCACGGAAGCACAAGCCACGATCTTCGCCACCCGAGGCGGCCCAGGCGGACCGGAAACCGGTCGAACCGGACCTCCCATCCGCCGAGTGCTCGCCCACCCGATCATTGGCCAGGAAAGCGTCGGGCGGACACGGCGGCCAGGCGGACAGGGCGGCCAGGCGGACAGGGCGGCCAGGGCAGCCGGACGGTACAGGTGATCGAGTGCGGCCGGACGGCGGCGAAGCCTACGAACCGCCATTGAATCGACGTACAGCCCACCGACGGCCGCGACGCCGTTCGTGGGCTACGTCTCGTTGCCCTGGGCGGCGCGACTGACCACGGTCTTGGGCGACTCGGCCTGACCCGACGGACCTATCCGCCGCCGATCGGGGCGTCCTCGTCGAAGGGCTCGGGCGGGCGCGGCTGCCGGACGAGTCGACGGGTGGCCGGGGAGACGGGAGCCGGCGCCGATTCAACGGCCGTCGGGGGCGCGGTGACCGGATCTTCAGGCTGCGATCGATCGGCCTCCCTCGGGGCCGCTGAACCGCCCGATCCGCCCGCACTGTCGCCCGATCCACCGAAGCCACCGGATCCACCGAACCAGCCCGATCCGCCGCCACCCCATCCCCTACCGGGCGGCGGGCCTGGCCGATTGCGCCGAAGCGATTGGACGCCGATCCAGGCGAGGAAGAGCAGGACCGCAAGCGCCAGACCGATCAGGATGTCGCCGAGGTCGGAACCGCCGCCCGCGCTCGATCCCGAGCCGCCACCGCCGGAACCACCCGGCGCCCCGGTGGTGCCACTCCCCGGTGTCGCGGACCCAGGCGTGGCCGCCGCCGGCGACGGCGACGGGCCGACAGGCGACGGCACGGCCGTGACCTCGAGCGTGGGCGCGGCGGTCGGCGGGGCCGTCGGCTTTGCCGTGGGCTTCGCCGTCGGCTTGGGCGCCGGCTTCGGCGTCGGTTTCGGGGTCGGTTTCGGGGTCGGTTTCGGGGTCGCGGCGGGTGCGGCCTTCACGAAGACCGTGCCGCTCATGAACGGGTACAGCGCGTCGTGGTAGGTAAATGTGCCGATCGTTGAGAACTTTGCGGTGTACTGACCGCCGGGCGGGATCTTGGGGCTGGCGGCGAACCCACCGCCGTAGGTGCCCGTGCCCGGCTCGACCCAGTGAGGGACGGCACCCTTGTTCACCCAGGTGACGGTCTCGCCCACGCTGATCGTGACCGGTGAAGGCGCGAATCCGTAGTCGGTGATGTTGACAACCGCTCCCGCCGCGTCAACCGCTCCGGCAAGTCCCGCGGTGAGGAGTGCCGTCGTCAAGATCGATACGACCCACGCCCGCGGCGCCGATCCAGATCTGTCTCGTGACATCGCCACGTGGACCCTTTCTCTGAGCCCGGCCGCGTCAATCCCCATGTCCTGGTGGCACTCTGGCAGCGTGAACGAGGTCGGTGGAGGCAGCATCAGTTGGCGGACGGGCCGGGTGCCATGGCCCGATAGTCACCCCGGGCCATGGGGACCACGGCGTGCCGACGGCATAGCCTACCCGTTAGCGCAATGCGAGCGACGTCTCAAGGACGATTCGAATCGTGTCGCGATGCTGCAGGACGCTGCCGTGATCCGCTCGCGGGATCAAGGTGAGCTGGCTGTCGAAGCCGGCGGCCTCGAGTGCAAGTTGGAATTCGCGCGAGGATTGCGGCGTGACGTTGCCGTCGAACTCACCGTGGATGAGCCGGACGGGGATCCTGTTGGCGCTACTCTCGCGGACGACTGCGAACGGATCACCGGCAGCCCACGCCGCGGGCGCCTCGACCTGCGAGCCCCCGAAGAACGAGTCGAGGAACCCCGGCGTCACGCCCGTCTGTGCGTAGATTCCGGCAATCCCGATGAAGGCGTCGGGCTTCGTCGACCCCTCCGTCGCCAGGCACGTGCCTGGCTGGGGCTCGAACGAATCGCCCGAGAGCGCGGCCGTGGAGGCGAAGAATGGGCCAAGGGAGTGAGCCGCGAGCGTCACGCGACTCCCGTCGCCGCCGTATTCGGAGGCGCGTGCCCGAGCGAACCTGATCGCACACGCGATGTCCTGGTACGTTGCTGGCGATCCACCGCCCCACTCCGGTGATTCGCGGTAGTCGGCGACGAAGACGACCGCGCCCTGGCCTGCGACCTGGAGCGCGAAATCAGCCAGGTACGATCGGATTCCCGGCCCACCCGGCCCTCCCGGGACGGCCACGACGACTGGCCAGGGACCACCGGTCCGTGGGTAGAAGATGTCGACCGAGAGCGTGCACGTCGCACTCTCCCCGCACGGCACTTCCGGGCTGAACGGGGCGCCCGCGACGTTCACCGGCAGCCGTCCACACGCCGGATCGAAGGTTCCGCAGGGCACCGGGGTCCCGTTGTCGGTTGGAGGTTCAGGGCTGGCCAGGGCGAGGGATTCGGTGGGGATCGGGCTCCGGGAGGGCGGCATCGCGGCGATAGTCGCCGTGGCGGTCGCGCCTGGGGGGCTGGTGGACGAGGAGGAATCAGGGCCACCCGCAACCAGCGCGAGCCCGACCACGACCAGAACCACGACGACGATGGCGAGGAGAGCAAGCGGCAGTCGAGATCGAGGCACGGACGATCCTGTGCGGCAGGCTGGGTAGGGTAGCGTACGGCATAGCCGCAGACGGGCAGGGATCCTGGAGGGTGGCACGATCGTCTGGGTGGCCAGATTGGGGGCCCGTGTGACAGACTGGGTCATCGTTTCCGGAGAGCGTCAACTGATGTGTGCGCAGCGTCGGCCAGTTGCAGTCCCATATGGGCTGTGGGACGCACGCTCGGAGGGCTCGTGAACGATCGGGGCAGGGATGAGCGCGAGCTCGTCCGGCGATGCAGGGAGGGCTCGGAAGCGGCGTACGCCGAGCTCGTTCGCAGCCACCGCCCCCGGCTCTATGCACTTGCCTACCGATTGACGAACGACTCCGGGACGGCCGAGGACATCGTCCAAGAGACGTTCATGGCGGCCTTCAAGTCGATCGACAAGGTCGAGCCGCGTCCGTCCCTCGTGCCCTGGCTGAACACGATCACGATCCGCCTTGCCGGTCGCGTGACCAGCCGCCGATCATCACGAAGCGGGACGTCACTCGATCGGATCATGGACGAGAGCGGCGACGGGGCACACCCGACGATCGGCTTTGCCTCGCTCGACTCGATGGCCGACCCGCACGTTGCTGCCGAGATGGCCGAGCTCGGCAGGGACCTGGGCGAGGCGATCGCGGCGCTGCCGTTCAAGTACCGGACGGCGGTCGTTCTGCGGCTCGTCATGGGGCTCGATTACGCCGAAGCGGCGCAAATTCTCCAGATCCCGTTGAACACGTTCAAGAGCAACCTGCTGCGGGGGACCCGTCTGCTGCGCGAGCAACTCGCACGCCACCTCGAGACCGGGACGTTGGCCGAGGCGCGAGACAAGGACGGCCGACACGTCATCCTCGACGGTCAGCCGGCCGATCCGCCGGCGGCCGGCGGATTCGGGGATCCGGCAGCCGCAATTCCCGAGCGGCTCGCGCGAAGCTGAGCCTCCGCCACCGACACGGCGCGGGTGCAACTGTTCCACGGGCTCCGGTCATGTGGAGAATGTGAGTCGCATGGAAACCCGCGAGCCCCTGGACTGCGCGGGCGCGCGGCCGCTCATCGACGCCTATCTGCTCGATGGGCTCGCCCATGGAGGCCGCCGTCTCCTCGCCGGCCACCTTCGGGACTGCACCGCCTGCTCGGCGGAGCTTGGGAGCATCTCAAGGCTCCTGGGCCTGCTCGCGACGCTGCCGCAGCCGTCACCCGTGTCTGATCTGGACGAACGGATCATCCTCGCGGCCATCGCTGCTCGTCACCGACGCCACGACCACCGATCCTGGCTCTCCGACCTTTCGACCCAAATTGTCCGGGGCGCCGTGCGCACGACCGGGACACTCTTCGTCACGATCGCGACCGTCGCTCTCCTGGGTGGCGTGATCGTGCTCGCGGCGACGGGGTTCATCGTTCAGACTGTCCAAGCGCCTCCCTTCAGTGGTACGGTTCAACCCGACGTGACACCGACGCCCGTGCCGACGGCAGGATCGACCGCCGCGCCGACGGCGCCCCCCGAGGCAGTAAGCCCCGAACCCTCGGTAGTCATCGTTACCCCCGTGGTCACGCCGGCGCCCATGATCGCTCCCACGCCGCTCGAGACGCCGGTGGTCACGCCCGAGCCAACGCCCGTTCCGGTCGCGACGGCGGAACCAACACCCCAGCCCACACCCACTCCGACCCCGACGGAGAAGCCGCGGCGGACACCTCCGCCGCCAGCGAGCCCGTCGCCATCCAGCTCAGTCGCGCCCGTCGAGGCGCCTTCACCATCGCCGTAGCAGCAGGGCGCGCAGTGCGCGTCATGCCGTTCCGGGCCTTCCGGAAGGCTGTTGGAGTCAGGAACACGAAAGCCGGGATCCACGCACAGGAGGGTGGGCCCACTCCCGGACCCGACCCGCGGGTCGGTACCTTTCAACCACACACAGGAGGTTTCGTACCTTGACTATCTGGAAGAAGGCGATCAGCACCCTGGCTACGGCCTCGTTGCTCGCCTCGCTCTTCGCTACCGCATTCGCGGGCTCGACGTTTGCCGCAACCACGGCAACGGTGCCGGCAAATGCAATCAGCAGCGTCGCCGCCACGGCTGCCTCGCTTGGACCGGTGTCATTCTCCGCTGGGTCGACTGACATCTCGACGACCGGAACCATCACTGTCACCCTACCCACCGGGTACACGTGGGCCACATCGGGCACTATCACGACGGCGGAGACCGGCACGACGTTTGCTGTCGCCGACGGCACGATGGCCGGGGGGTCGACTGTCACCTTCGCGGTAACGGCGATCCCGACGGTGACAACGGCCGCGACGTTGTCATTTAGCGGCGCTCAGGTCAAGGGCAGCCCCGCTGCCGCCACCGGCAACGTTGTCGCGACCTATAGCGGCACTTGGACTGGGGGCAGCCTGACCGTTGCGACAGTTACCAGCATCTTCGGCAATGGGCCGTACGGGACCGCGATCCCGTACACGACCAACGTCGCCTCGCGGCCAGCTGACGGCTCGAGCTTCATCGATCTCGAGTTCCAGACGACCACCTCTAAGGCCGTCACCAGCTTCGTCGTCACCGGCGGGACGTTCATCGGCGGCACCGGCGCGTTCCTCACCAAGACGGGCACGACCATCAACCTCGTCCCAGGCGCCATCACTGCCGGCGACGATCTGTATCTCGCGTCCACCACGGCTGGAACGGCGACCGTGACCGTCAGCTACTCCGACGGTGTGCAGACAGTCGACTCGATCCAGTCCTTCACATTCACAGCGGCCGCCGCGAAGGTGGTCTCTGCAGGCAATACCACCAACAATTTCGCCACCGTTGGCGATACGAGCTGCTCGGCCGTTAGCGCATTTGCCGTGGCTGCTGTTGGCAGCAGCGGCAAGGCCGTCTGCACCATCGTTCGTGACCCCGATGGCTTCGCGATTACGACCGGCGTCAAGGTGAAGTACACCCTTACCGGCCCCGGATCGATTGGGACGCTTGGCTCCGGGACGTACACCGACAGCGACGGGACCGATGGCTTCGCCGCCACGATCTACTCGAGCGGCATTTCCGGCGAGGCGACGATCAAGACGACCGTCACGTACCTGAATGTCGACTACGCGCTCGCCGACAAGACGTTCACGTTCTACGGCGCTCCGAAGACCGCCGAGCTGACCACGAACGCCTATTCAGTTGGCACCGAATGCGCCAGCAACGACACCTCCGCAGCGTGCATGAGCAGGGGTGCGACCGACGGTCTCCGCCTTCTGGTCAAGGATGCCGCGGGAACCCGCGTGCGCGACCTGACCGGGTGGACGCCGAGCGCAACTGTTGCGCCGGCCAATCTGCTGACGGTCGGCGCCGCCGGCTCCTACAGCTCCCTTAACCCCGGCTTTGCCATTCCGTTCACCTGTGGCGTCGATGCGCTTCAGGGCACGGTCAAGGTCAAGCTCACCAAGGGCACCGACACCGTCGAGACCGGAACCGTCAGCATCTCATGCGTGGATATCCTCGCATCGAATGCCGTCGGAGAGTTCACCGTCGGCGCCGCCGCGACGAGCCTCGTCCCGGGTGGCAACACGACGATCACAGTCACCGTCAAGGATGACAACGGGTTCCCGGCTGCCGACGGAACGGTCGTCACGGCTGCCGCCAACTCGGGCGCGGTCGTCTCTTCTGACGGCAACAACCAGAAGAAGACGTCCAACGGCGTCGCTACCTTCACCTTCCTCGCTCCGTCGACTGCTGGTGCGGCCACTGTGACGGCGTTCGTCAGCAACGCTGGCGGCCCGAACTCGGTGAGCCTCACCATCGGCGCGGCTGCAGGCGGTGGAGCGGTCACCGGCACGAATGCGTCGGCACTCGGCCTTTCGACGTCTGGTTCTTACAGCACCGCCACCAAGGTTGCGGCGCTCGGCAAGTACGAGACCTGGAAGATCTCGTTCGGCGCGGCTGCTGCCGGCAAGACGGTCGGCATCCTCGTCGCCACGAAGAATTCCGCGGGTGTCTGGAGCTCCTTCACGCGGCTCACCGGCCGCGTTGCGGACGCCTCGGGCACGGCGTGGTTCAGCTGGCGCTCCAGCTCGGCGTCGTGGATCTCGGTCAGGGGCGACCTTGACGGAGGCCTCTCGAACGCCGTCCAGGGTCGCTGGAAGTAAGACTTACGCGTAGTGGATGGTCGTGCGCCTGACGGGCGACCGACCAGCTGAGCAGGAAGGGCCGGGGCATCGCCCCGGCCCTTCGCTCGCCCAGAGGGGTATCCTCCGTGCCGATGCGCATCCGCCAGCTACCGATTCCGGGGCTTCTCTCGCTTGTCGTTGCCCTGGCAGGTTCGCTGTCATGGCCTACCGATGCTCGGGCGGCGACGCCACCGGAGTCGGATATCCCGGGGGTCGTTCTCCCGGGGCCGGTGGCAACCGGCCAGCTCGGCGGGCCGATCTATGACGTCGTCTACCGGCTCAACGTTCAGCCGGGTTACGTCATCGTCGCCGGCCTGACCGGTGCGGCGGGCACGGACTTCGACCTTTATCTGTTCGATGCGACGGCGACGACGGTCGTCTCGAACACGGGGCTGCTCGCCAAGTCGACGGGCCCGGCGAGCTCCGAGAACCTGTCATACCCCTCGTTCGCCGGCGGCACCTACTACCTCGACCTCAACGGCGCAAGCGACGTTGAGGGGACGTATACGCTCACCGTCCAGCTGATCGCCGACCAGGCCGCCCCGATTGCGTCGCTCCTCCTTGCCGACGGCAAGCCGTCCGTGAACACGACGACGGTCACGGTCCGGCTGACCGCCTTCGCATCGCTCTCGGGCATCGCCCAGATGGCGTTCAGCCCGGACGGCGTGTCGTTCGGGCCCTGGCAGACCTACACCGTCCAGACCTCATGGACGTTCCCGGCAGGCGATGGCGTCAAGGCGTTGTGGGCGAAGGTCCTCAGCGGCGTCGGTGTCGAGTCCGCGCCGACAAAGGGCTCCGTCGTGCTCGACACGCAACCACCGTTGCCCACGTCCATCAATCCATCGCCCGGATCCTTCGTAACGAGCCTTCGGCCGGCGTTCACGGTGAAGTTCAACGAACCGATGGATCCGGCGAGCTGGAATCAGCTCGGGCTCGTTGTCCAGGCGGCGTCGGGTGCGCGCGTCGACGGCGCGTACACGTACGACGCCCCATCGAGGACTGGGACCTTCGTTCCGAGCGTCGACCTGACGCCCGGCTCGCCGTATGTCGTCACGATCGGGCAGGTCCGCGATATCGCCGGCAACACGATCGATCCGCTCTCGTCGTGGACGGTGACGCCGTTCCTGCCGACGAGCCTGTCGATCTCCGCTGTCCCATCGATCGTTCCTGCCGGAGCTGGCATCGCCCTCACCGGGACTGCGTCCGGGCTGGATGGCGCCGACGTCATTCTCGAGGCGCGTCAAGGCTCCTCGACGGGCGCCCTCGGATTCGGTCCGTACTTGCCCGTCGGTGGCCGGCTGTCGGTCAACCTCGTCCCCGTGATGAACACGTGGTACCGCTGGCGATACTTCGGGACGCCGACGACCGCTCCCGCCGCATCGCCGGAGGTCCGGGTCCTGGTCCGCCGAAACGTCGTTCTCCGCGGCGTCGATCCCACAGCAACGCGAACCGTGCGGACGGGTGCCCGGGTGACGCTGACGGCGCAGGTCGGCCCGTCCGGCCCGGCTGCGAGCCTGTCGTTCCGGCTGTATCGATACGACGGCGCCAGGCGAGCCTACGTTTACTACCGGAGCTTCGGTCGCACGACGGATGCGAACGGGCGGGCGACGCTCTGGTGGACACCCACGGCGGGCCGGTACTACTGGCGGGTGTCCTCACTGTCCTCGGCGGAGTTTGCGAACAACATCAGCCCCGTCTACCGCTGGACGGTGCTCGGCGGCTGAGCCCCTGTCAAGGGAGATAAGTCGCAGTGCAGACGTGCCCCCGACAATGGACAGCCGGGCCGATGGGGCGCAGACTCGGGCTCACCACACTACTTGGTTGACGACCACCCGACCTGGAGGATCGGTTCATGAAACCTTCCGTTCGAACACGCACGTGGTCGCGGAGCCTCATCCCGATCGTCGGCGCGGCCGTGATCGCCTCGCTCCTGTTGCCGGGTCTCGCGGCCGCGGTGGCCCCGCCCGGCCCCCCCGATCCGACCACCTCGACGATCACCGGAACCGGGCCGGTAACGGCAGATGGCGGTGCGACATCGACCATCACCATCACGCTCAAGGACAGCGCGAGCACGCCGGTCCCGGGGGTCACGCCCACGTTCCAGGCCACGAACACGAACGCCACGAATGCCTACGGGGCGTGCTCGCTGTCCGATGCCCTCGGGGTGTCGACCTGCACCCTGGCATCGTTGACGGCCGAGGTCAAGACGCTGATGATCACGTTCCCCATCGTCAAGACCGACGGGTCGGTGACCTTTGTGGCCGGCGCCTTTGCCAAGCTCCAGCTGCTCGTCCCCGGTGAGACGGCCGCCCCGGGTACGGTGAGCGGCAAGACCGGGAGCCCCTCGACCCAGACCGTTGGGGTCGCGTTCAACATCACGGTCAACGCGGTCGACGCGAAC
>JACPOR010000053.1 GCA_016191425.1 Chloroflexota bacterium | reverse complement strand
TCCGCTACTGGACCGATCTCGGTCTGGTGGGTCTCGGCGCTCGAACCCGTCGCCTCCGGGAGCACTGGCGAACCGCCGGATGCGGACCCGCACGTCCGGTGGTGTGGGAGGGGGCGGGCTAACCCCGCCCCCTACCCGATCTCAGGGACGTCGCCGGTACACTCCGGACGTGATGCGGATCCGGGGCTCGAGGCCACGCGCATGATGCCGCCCGCCATCATCACGCTGGCGTTCGACCCGGTACTGCGTTTTGTCGGCCTCGAGGTCCGGGCACAGACCGCGGTCCTGGCCGGGATCATCCTCGTCGCGTTGGTCCTCGCGGCCTGGAGTGGCCGGGCGCCGTCGTTGACGAGTGCGTTCCTGCCCTTGTCCAGGACGAGTCCGGCTCAGCTCCCCGTCATTGCCCTCGGCGTCGTCGCGGGCGCGGTGATCGGCGGGCGGATCGACTACGTGCTCCTCCACCTCGACTTCTACGCCGTGAACCCCGGGTCGATCCTCGATCCGGCCCAGGGGAGCCTGTCCCTCGGCTTGGCGGTGCTCGGGGGCGTCGTCGGGGGGATCGCGATGACCGGCGTCGTCGATGCGCCGGCCGGCCGCTGGATGCACGTGGCGACGATCCCGACCCTCTTCCTCCTCGTCGCCGGCAAGTTTGCGAGCGTCCTTGCCGCCGAAGGCCAGGGCATGCCGAGCGACCTGCCGTGGGCGACCGCCTTCGGCGGCCCCGGCCCGTGGAGCAGCCTTGCGCCGGACGTCCCGTCCCACCCGTCCCAGGTCTACGAGGCGATCGCGACGACGATCGTCATGATCGTGCTCTGGATCGCCCTCCGCCTGGGTGCCTTTCGACGGCGAGACGGCTCAGCTCTCCTCGCGGCCATCGCGCTGTGGGCGATCGGCCGGGGGGCCGTCGCCGCCACCTGGCGGGATGCCACGGTCGCCGGGCCCCTCAACGCCGAGCAGTTGATCCTCGTCGGCGTTGCGGTTGCGTGTGGCGTCACCCTGCTCGTCCTGGCACGCCGCCGCCGGGCCGAACCGCCGCCGCTCCCGGATCCCGACACCCCGCCGACCTGGCCGGACCCGGCGACGCGCCCAAGATTCTGAGGAGGCGCGGTATCGTTCGCTGATACCGGCCTGGATCGGCGGTCGCCGCGTTCCCGGCACGTCCGGGCGCCGGGGGCCCGTCTATAACCCCGCAACCGGCGCGGTGGCGCGCGAGGTGGACTTCGCGTCGATCGCGGAGGTCGATGCCGCCGTCGCCGCCGCAAAGGCGGCCTTCCCGGGTTGGCGCGCAACCTCGCTGTCCCGCCGGACCGAGGTCATGTTCCGGGTCCGGAACATCGTCGAGGCGCATCGCAGGGAGCTCGCGGCCTTCCTGACCGCCGAGCACGGCAAGGTCCCCTCCGACGCCCTCGGGGAGATCGCCCGGGGGATCGAGAACCTCGAGTTCGCGACCGGGATCCCGAACCTCATCAAGGGCGGCTTCTCCGAGCAGGTCTCGACGGGGATCGACGTCTACCAGATCCGCCAGCCGCTCGGCGTCGTGGCCGGGATCACGCCGTTCAACTTCCCGGCGATGGTCCCGATGTGGATGTTCGCCAACGCGATCGCCTGCGGCAACACGTTCATCCTGAAGCCGTCGGAAAAGGACCCGTCGGCCTCGCTCTACCTGGCCGAGCTGCTCAAGGAGGCCGGCGTCCCCGATGGGGTCTTCAACGTGATCCAGGGCGACAAGGTGGCCGTGGACCGGATTCTCGACCACCCCGACATCGCCGCGGTGAGCTTCGTCGGCTCCACGCCGATCGCTCGGTACATCTACGAGACCGGCACGCGGAACGGCAAGCGGGTCCAGGCGCTCGGCGGTGCGAAGAACCACATGATCGTCCTGCCGGACGCGGACATCGACATGGCGGCCGATGCCGCCGTCTCGGCCGGCTACGGTTCATCAGGCGAGCGGTGCATGGCCATCGCGACGGTCGTCGCCGTCGGCGCGGTGGCGGACCCCCTCGTCGAGGCGATCGCGAAGCGCCTGCCGAAGGTCAGGGTGGGCCCCGGGACGGCGCTGGTCACGAAGCAGCACCGGGACAAGGTGGCGTCATACCTGGACAGCGCCCCGGCGCAGGGCGCGACGGTGGTCGCGGACGGGCGCGAGCATCCCCTCTACCGTGGGTCGGAGGGCTTCTTCCTGGGGACCTCGCTCATCGACCATGTCACGCCGGCGATGGACTGCTACCGGGACGAGATCTTCGGCCCCGTCCTCACCGTCACGCGCGTCGCCACCTACGCCGAGGCGCTGCAGCTCGTCAACGACAACCCGTACGGCAACGGGACGGCGATCTTCACGCGGGATGGTGGCGCCGCCCGCCAGTATCAGTTCGATGTCAACGTCGGGATGGTCGGGATCAACGTCCCGGTCCCCGTGCCGGTGGCCTTCTACAGCTTCGGCGGCTGGAAGGCCTCGCTCTTCGGCGACCTTCACATGTACGGGCCGGAGGGGATCCAGTTCTACACACGGGCCAAGATCGTCACGGCCCGCTGGCCGGACCCGGGCACCTCCAAGGTGGACCTGGGCTTCCCGCGCACGCGATAGGGCCGCCGCGGATTGGCCGCGGATTGGCGGGCGCTCATCGACCGAGCGCCCATCCTTCGCGCCGCCGCCTTTGAATGGCCGTCCCGCCGTGCCGGCCTGGTGCCATCCGGGCCGAATGGCCCGTGACAGGTGGGCCACCCAGCATCGCCTCCGCGACCCGCCGCGGCGTAGCGTTCGTCCACCATCCCGGCCGCTAGGCGCGCCCAGGCGCATCGCCCGCAGGCCCGCGGACCGACGGGTCAGCAACGTTCCGCGGCCGGTCATCGGACGCCGCTGCGAAGGGAGGATCGATGACCACGCAGGACGAAGCTGAGCTTCGGAGACTGCTCCAGGAGAGACTGGAACTCGTCGACAACGACCCCGAGTACGAGGGAGCCGAGCCGACGACGAACGATCATCTGATGCTGGCGGTCATCGGGCTGGTGATTCCCGCCGCGCTGCTGATCGGAGGGTGGGTGCTGTATGGAGGCTAGCAAGGCGGAGATCTCCGCGATCCACATGGCTGCCGAGGGCAGCTGGCCGGTTGTGCCGGCCGAACGACGATGGGGCGTCGTCGGTCTGTTCGGTGTCACCCTCTCCGCCGGCATCGCCGCGTGGAGCTATGCGATCGGTGGCGCCGTGTCCTGGTACCTGCCCGCTGCGTTGGGCACGATCGCGATGCTTGCCGGTGCGCTCGTAGGCATGTACTTCGTGACACTGGCGGCCATGCCGGTCAGCATCAAGTACGGCATCGACACGATCGCTGCGAGCAAGCCGATCTACGGCTCTCGGGGGGCGGCGTTCAGCATCTTCGTGCAGTACGCCTCGATCATCGGCTGGAACGGCATCCTCATCATCCTGTTCGGCCGGGCCACCGCGAACGTCCTGCAGGAAGCCGGCGTGATCGGTGCCGACCTCAACTACCCCCTTTCCGTCGTGGTCTCGCTGGCGACGATCGCCATCTCCTATTTCATGGTCATCGGCGGCGCGGATTCGATCCGCAACAACTCGGTGTGGATCGCCGTTGCGGTCGCTGTCGCGGGCGGTATCGTGCTCTTCCAGCTCATCAGGCAATCCGGCTGGGACACGATCGCCGCGGGCGAGCCGGCATATGCCACAGGCAACCTTCAACTCGACTACACGCTCGGCTTCGAGATCCTCGTCGCAACCGTGCTGTCGTGGTGGCCGTATATGGGCGGCATCATGCGGATGAGCCGGAGCGTCCGTCAGGCGCTCTGGCCGTCGATGATCTGCCTAGGCCTCGCGACCGGCGTAATCGGCCTCATCGGGCTCTACGCCAGCCTGGCGACCGGCGATCCCGACCCGTCGATCTCGTTCGTCAAGGTCACCGGTGCGTGGATGGGCCTCGTCGCCGTCGTGTTCATCGGGCTCGCGAACGTCGGGACCGCGATCGTCGGCGTCTACGCGACGATGATCGGGCTCAAGCAGGTTCCAGCATTCCAGTTCCGGTTGAGCTGGCCCATGACCGCCGCGGTCGCACTCGGACCCGTGGCGCTCATCGCCGGCCTCATCCCGAACCTGTTCATGGACAACATCCTGACCTTCATGTATTTCCTGGGCGTGGTGTTCGCTCCGATCTGCGCCATCCAGATCGTGGACTACTACGTATTCCGGAAGCAGAAGCTCCACGTCCCGTCGCTCTACGACTCCACGTGCAACGGGCGCTACCATTTCTGGGCGGGCATCAACCCTGTCGCGTTCGTGGCGACGATCGTGGGCGCCGTGTTCTACTGGTTCCTCCTCGACCCGGTGACGTACGAGAACCGATTCGTCGTCGGTGACACGATCGTGTTCCAGTGGACGAGCGCGTCAATCGCGACGATCGTCCTGAGCGCCATCGTTTACTGGATCCTTACGAAGGCGTTCGTCATCCCAAGCCGCAAGGGCGGCTACGCAGTGGACGCCGCGTAGCGCGCCTCCGCACCTAAGCTTCCCGGAGCGCCCGCTGTCGGGGCGCTCCGGGGCCGAGGAGGAGCTGAGCATGGCAATCGCACTCCAGCGGGCCCTCGAGAAGAAGGTTCTGATCGGGGGCGAATGGGTCGAGTCGGAGAGCGGCGATCGGTTCGAGGTCCGTTCGCCCGGCGACGGCAGCCTTATCGGCACGGTTCCTCGATGTACCGGGGGAGACGTCAAGCGGGCGATCGCGGCGGCGATCGAGGCGCAGAAGGTCCTTGCCCGGATGTCCGTCAAGCGCCGTGCAGAGCTGCTCTGGCGCGCCCACGAGATCGCGGAGCGGCGCGCGGAGGACGACGCCGTGGTCCTGTGCCGGGAGGTCGGCAAGACGATCCGCGAGGCGCGGGATGAGATCCGCACGTACAGCAACCCGCACTTCATTGAGGCGGCGGAAGGCCTCAAGCGCTTCCGCGGGCTGATCAACCCATCGACCCAGGAGGATTCGCTCGACAAGCGCCTGCTCATCACCCATGAGCCGATCGGCGTGGTGGGTGTCATCTCGCCGTGGAACTGGCCGGCCGACATCCCGAACATCGCCGTGAGCCACGGGCTTGCCGCCGGCAATTCCGTGATCCTCAAGCCGGCGTCGACGACGCCGTTCAGCGCCATCGCGATCGCCGAGATCTATCAGGAGGCCGGCTTTCCGGCGGGCAGCGTGAGCGTGCTGACCGGCCCGGGGCCGACCGTCGGCGCCGAGCTCGCCCGTAATCCCGGCACGAACGCGATCAGTTTCACGGGCGAGACGAAGACGGGCGAATCGATCACCGCGATCGCTGGCATCAAGCGCCTGCTCCTCGAGATGGGCGGCAACGGACCCCTGGTCGTCATGGACGACGCCAATCTCGAAGCCGCCGTTGAGGCCGCCATCATCGGCTGCTTCTACCTGGCCGGCCAGGTGTGCACGGCGTCCGAGCGGATCCTGCTGCACGACGCGATCCACGACGAGTTCGTCGATCGGCTCGTGGCTCGCACGAAGCAGCTCCGGGTCGGCGACCCGCTTGACGAGCAGACGGACATGGGCCCGCTCAACAACCGGGCGAACGCTGACAAGGTGCAGGCGCACCTCGACGACGCCAGAGCCCGTGGCGGCACCTTCCTCCTCGGCGGTGGCAGCGACGGCCTGTACTTCGAGCCGACGATCGTCGACGGCGTCACGTCCGACTTCCTGATGGCAAGGGAGGAGACCTTCGGCCCGGTCGCGCCGATCATGCGGTTCGGTTCGCTGGACGAGGCGATCGAGCTGGCCAATGAGACGCCGTACGGCCTCCAGGGTGCGGCCTTCACGAGCAGCCTCCGCACGGCATTCCTGCTCGGCGAGGGGATCCGCTGCGGTACGGTGCTCATCAACGAGACGAACAACTACTGGGACCAGCTGGCGCCGTTCGGGGGGATGAAGAAGAGCGGCCTCGGACGCGAGCTCTCCGATTGGATCCTGGCCGAGCTGACGGAGGTCAAGCAGATCAGCATCGACATCTCCAAAGTCAAGCAGTAAGTGCGGCCGGGTGGCCCGGCCAAAACCCGTTGCAGGGAGCCCGATGAGCAGCCCACTTCCGACGCATGCCCGAGCCGTCGTCATCGGGGGCGGCATCGTCGGCGTCAGCGTCGCCTATCACCTCGTCCGGCGCGG
The DNA here is from genome assembly GCA_016191425.1 of Chloroflexota bacterium. Taxonomy (GTDB): domain Bacteria; phylum Chloroflexota; class Limnocylindria; order Limnocylindrales; family CSP1-4; genus UBA5189. The sequence goes on along the minus strand of JACPOR010000053.1, from coordinate 5,298 downwards.
CTGGACGGACACGGTCCTCCTCGAGCGCAAGCAGCTCACGAGTGGCACGACCTGGCACGCCGCAGGCCTGGTGACGAAGCTCCGGGCGACGTTGAACATGACGATCCTCGCCGCCTACGCGGAGGAATTGTTCCGCGATGTCGAGCGAGAGACCGGCCTGAGCACTGGCTTCCGGACGACCGGCTCGATCCTTGTGGCACGCACGGAGGGCCGCTGGACGGAGATCAAGCGCGGGATCTCTATGGGCCGGGTCTGCGGCTTCGACGTCGAGGTGATCGGCGCCACCCAGGCGAAGCGGATGTGGCCGCTCATGGACGAATCCGGGATCGTCGGGGCGGCCTACCTGCCGGCCGACGGTGTCGCCAACCCGAGCGACGCCACCCTCGCGATCGTGAAGGCGTTCCGGGGCAGGGGCGGGCAGGCCTTCGAGCATACCGCGGTCACGGAGGTCCTCACGAAGGACGGTCGCGTGACCGGCGTCCGGACCGAGGCCGGCGACATCACCTGCGAGGTCGTCGTGAACTGTGCCGGGATGTGGGCCCGGGAGCTCGGTGCCCGCAACGGGGTGCGGATCCCCCTCCACGCGGCCGAGCACTTCTACCTCGTGACCGAGCCCGTCCCGGACCTGCCCTCGAACTTGCCCGTCCTGCGCTGTCCGGACGACACCGCCTACATTCGTGAGGACGCGGGCAAGATCATGGTTGGCTTCTTCGAACCCGGCGCGAAGCCGTGGGGCATGGACGGGATCCCGGACGACTTCGCCTTCGGGCAGTTGCCAGAGGACTGGGACCATCTGGCGCCGTTCGTCGAGTTGGCGGCGCGCCGTCTGCCGCTCCTGCGGGATATCGGGATCCGCCTGTTCTTCAACGGTCCCGAGAGCTTCACGCCGGACGATCGGTACATCCTCGGCGAGGCGCCCGGTCTCGGCGGCTACTTCGTGGCGGCCGGCTTCAACTCAGTCGGCTTCCAGTCGGGACCCGGCGCCGGTCGGGCGGTCGCGGACTGGATCGTGGACGGCCACCCGTCGATGGACCTCTCCGAGGTGGACATCAATCGGTTCATGCCGTTCCAGGTGAACCGACGCTACCTGCGCGAGCGAACGACGGAAGTGCTCGGCCTGCTCTACGACATGCACTGGCCGTTCCGACAGGTCGAGACCGCTCGCGGCGTTCGCCGGACGCCCTTCCATGATCGCGCCGCGGCCGCGGGCGCGTGCTTCGGCGAGATGGCTGGTTGGGAGCGCGCGAACTGGTACGCGCCGGCCGGTGCGGAGCCCCGCTACGAATACAGTTACGGGCGCCAGAACTGGTTCGAATGGTCGGCGGAGGAGCATCACGCCGTCCGTGAGGCGGTCGGCGTGTTCGACCAGTCCTCGTTCGGCAAGCTCCTCGTCGCCGGTCGTGATGCTGAGGCCGTGCTGGGGCGGATCTGCGCGAACGACGTGGCCGTGGAGCCGGGCCGGATCGTCTACACGCAGTGGCTCAACGAGCGCGGCGGGATCGAGGCGGACGTGACGGTGACCCGCTTCGACGAGACGCGGTTCCTCGTGGTGAGCGCGGCCGCGGATGAGATACGCGACCGAACCTGGGTGGAGGCACATATCCCGGCCGACGCCCACTGCTTCGCGACGGACGTGACGGCGGGCTGGGCCGTGCTCAACGTCCAGGGCCCTCGGTCACGGGATCTGCTCTCGCGCGTCTCGCCTGCGGATTTCGGCAACGCCGCGTTTCCTTTCGGCATGTCCCGCGAGATCGAGCTCGGCTACGGCGTCGTCCGGGCGTCGCGGGTGACGTACGTCGGCGAGCTGGGTTGGGAGCTGTACATCCCGTCGGATCTGGCGGGGCATGTCTACGACGAGCTGATCGGCGCATCCGAGGGCTTCGGCCTGCGCCTCGCGGGATACCATGCCCTGAACTCGCTCCGGGTCGAGAAGGCGTACCGGCACTGGGGCCACGACATCACGATTGAGGACACGCCGCTCGAGGCCGGCCTCGGGTTCGCCGTGGCCTGGGATAAGGCCGGCGGGTTCATCGGCCGGGATGCGCTGCTTCGGCGGCGGGACGAGGGCATCGTGCGCCGGCTCGTCGTCTTCACGCTCGATGACCCGCAGCCGCTGCTCTATCACAACGAGCCTATCTGGCGGGACGGCGTCCTGGTCGGCAAGACGACATCAGGCTGGTACGGCCACACGCTCGGGCGGGCCGTCGGCCTCGGCTACGTGGACGCCGGCGCGCCGGGCGCGGCGACGCCCGAGTGGTTGCTCGGCGGTCGGTACGAGATCGAGATCGCCAACGAGCGTGTCCCCGCGACCCCCTCGCTCCGACCCCTCTACGATCCGCGCGGCGAGCGCATCCGCGCGTAGCGGAGGACTCAGGCCATGCGCGCGAAGTCGGCCAGGCCGCGCTTGAGGAATGACCCGTGGCCCTTGCGGCCCGTGAACTCACCGTTCCGGACCACAACCGAGCCGCGGCTCATGACGATGTCGCTCGCGCCCTGGACGGTGCGACCCTCGTAGCACGAGTAGTCCACGTCCATGTGGTGCGAGGCCGCAGAGATGACGCGCTTCCGGTTCGGGTCGTAGATCACGAGATCGGCGTCCGAGCCGACCGCAACCGCGCCCTTGGTGGGGTACATCCCGAACAGCTTGGCCGGCGCCGTCGAGATGATCTCGACCCAGCGCTCCTTCGTGATCTTCCCGTCGGCGACACCGCCATCGTGGAGGAGATCCACCCGGTCCTCCACGCCGGGGAGGCCGTTGGGGACCTTCCGGAAGTCACCGACGCCAAGCTCCTTCTGGCCGTGGAAGTCGAACGGGCAGTGGTCCGTGGAGACGACCTGGAGGTCGTCCTTGACGAGCCCCTTCCACAGCTCGGGCTGGTGATCCTCCGTGCGGAGCGGCGGCGAGCAGACGAACTTCGCGCCCTCGAACCCGTGACCGAGATCGTCGAGCGACAGGAAGAGGTACTGCGGGCACGTCTCGGCGAAGGCCGGCAGGCCCTCGTCGCGGGCCATCCGGACGGCGTTCAGCGCCTCGCGCGCGGACAGATGGACGATGTAGACCGGGACCTTGGCCGCCTGAGCGAGCCGGATGACCCGGTTCGTGGCCTCGCCTTCGAGGACCGAGTAGCGCGCGAGCCCATGCCCGATCGGATCCGTCACGCCGGCCGCGAACGTGTCGGCGGCGATGACGTCGATGGCCAGCCCGTTTTCGGCGTGCATCATGATCAGCCCGCCGTTCCTGCCGGTCTGCTGCATCGCCCGGAAGATCGCCCCGTCGTCGCTGAAGAAGACGCCCGGGTAGGCCGTGAAGAGCTTGAAGTCCGGCACGCCCTCAGCCACGAGGGTGTCCATCTCCTTGAGCGAGTCGTCGTTGACGTCGCTCATGATCATGTGGAACCCGTAGTCGATCACCGCGTTTCCCTGGGCCTTGGCGTGCCAGGCATCGAGGCCTTCGCGGAGTGACTTCCCGCGCGACTGGACCGCAAAGTCGACGATCGTCGTGGTGCCGCCGAAGGCCGCGGCCCGAGTGCCGGTCTCGAACGTGTCCTTGGCGAACGTGCCGCCGAACGGCAGCTCCATGTGGGTGTGGACGTCGATGCCACCTGGGATGACGTACTTCCCGGCCGCATCGATGATCTCGTCGGCCTGGACCATGCCGGCCATCCCGGCTCCGATCGCGGCGATCGTCTCGCCGTCGACGAGGACGTCCGCGCTGTACGACCCGTCGGCGGTGACGATCGTCCCGTTCGTGATGAGCGTGCGCATTCGAGCGTGCCTCCAAGGGACGCCGGTGGGCCGCGGTGCTCCCGCGGTGCTCCCGCGATCGACTATTTGCCGGTGGTCTTGGGCTTGTTCTGCTTCGGCTTCTTGGGGTTCTTCGCCTTCTTGTCCATGCCGTTCGCCTCCATTCGACCTGGGCCTACTCGGCCGTGACACCGCGCAGGGCCGGGATGATTTCGCGCCCGTAGATCTCCAGCTGCTCCTCCTCGTCGCCGTTCATCAGGTAGAGGTTGAACTGGTTCACGCCGGCCTCGGCGAGCGCCCGGAGCCGTTCGATGTGCTGGGCCACGGAACCCACGACACAGAACCGGTCCACGATGTCGTCCGTGACGAACGAGGCATTGGAGCTGCCGACCTCGGCATGATGCAGGTAGTCGTAACCTTCGCGGTCCCGGATGTACTGCGTCAGGGCCGGTGGCAGGTCTTCGCGCGGGTACTTGTTCACGAGATCCACGACGTGGTTCGACACGAGGGCGGGGAACCAGCGTGTCCGGTCGCGGCCCTCGGCCAGGTCTCCGACGTGGGCCGGCGCGGCCGCCATGACCATCACCGCCTTCGGGTCCCGGCCGGCTTCGACCGCCGACGCGCGGACCTGTGACGTGAACCAGCGAATGAGGTCGGGGTCGCCGATCTGGAGCATCGCCCCGTCGGCGATCCGGCCGGTCAGCTTGAGGGCCACCGGCCCGTAGCCGGCGATCCAGACGGGCAGCCGGTGGCGGGGCGTCCACGGGAGCTGGAGCATCGCCCCCTCGAACTCGATCGACCGGCCCTCCACGAGAGCCCGGATGACGTGGACCGCCTGCTCGAGGTCCTTCATCGAGGTGGGCGCCTTGCCGAGGACGCGTCGCGCCGAGTCCCCCCGGCCGATCCCCAGGTCCATCCGCCCGCCCGAAACCTCGTCGAGGACGGCGAGCGAGGAGGCCGTGACGGACGGCTCGCGGGTCGCGGGGTTCGTGACGCAGGTGCCGAGCCGCATCCGCGTCGTCGCCTGGGCCATGAGCATGAGGAGCGGGTACGGATCCCGCCAGATGACGTGCGAGTCGAAGACCCAGCCGTATTCGAAGCCTGCGGCCTCGGCCTGCTTCGTGAGCGAGACCGTCCGCTCGATCCTGTGGTCCGGCCTGAGCGTGAATCCGAACTGCATGAACGCCCCTCCGTCGCTCGAACTGGCCGATCGCCCCCGTCCCGGCCCCGGACGACTACGGCCGGACGAGGTCCCCGTACGCCTCGGGTCGCCGGTCGCGGTAGAACTGCCAGGTTTGGCGGACCGCCGTCACGAGGTCGAGGTCCATGTCCCGGACGATGAGCTCCTCGGCGTGCGGGCTGCCGACACTCCCGATGACCTGGCCCCGCGGATCGCAGAAGTAGCTCTGGCCGTAGAAGTCGTCGTCGCCCAATGGTTCGATCCCGACCCGGTTGATCGTGCCCACGAAGTAGCCGTTGGCGACGGCGTGGCTGACCTGCTCGATCCGCCACAGGTACTCGGAGAGGCCCCGGCTCGTGGCGCTCGGGATGAAC
>JACPOR010000044.1 GCA_016191425.1 Chloroflexota bacterium | reverse complement strand
CGCTAAAAAGGTCGGCGGCGGCAGTCTGCCGGTCCACGTGTCCCGATGCTTCCATCAACCGGATCTCCAGTATCTGGCGGGTGTGGTTCCACTCGTAGACGGCGTGGTTGATGTCCAGGCCCTCGTAGCATTGGAGCCGGATCAGGCGCGTCCCGAGGCTGGCCGCAAGGACCTTCGCCAGCTCGGTCTTGCCGACGCCCGCCTCGCCCTCCAATAGGAGCGGCCGCCCGAGCTGGAGGCCGAGGTAGACGGCCGTCGCGATCGAGCGGTCGGCGATGTAGCCGCGTTCGCGGAAGGCCTCCTGGATCGCATCGGTGGAGCTGAGGTCGGTTGCCATGGGCCGCGATCGTAGCAGGCTGGCCGGTCACATCCCCTTCGGCTGTCAGTCGAGACCGCCTCCCGCTGCCAGTCGAGGCAGACTCCGGCACCGGATACGAGGCCGCCTCCCCCTGCCAGTCGAGGCAGACTCCGGCACCGGATACGAGGCCGGTTCGTCGTAACACGCCAGCCGCCCCAAATTGCCCCCACCTACGAACCGGGGTCGTGCTGGGTGACCGGATCCCCGGAAATCGCTGCGGATGGGGCTGGCGGGACTGCCGCTCACGCTCGGGTGTGACTCGCCGCTCATCGCCGAGCTGACAACCCGGTGCCTACCACGAGCCCTGTTCGTACCTGGGCGGAGCAGACAGCACGACCCTCCAGACGCACGACCCCAGACCCTCCACCCTGGCCTGGACAATCATGGGCAGGGAAGAGGAAGCGCTGAGGTCACGACGATCGAGGGAATGGCCCTTCCGGACGGGCTCCACCCGCTGCAGGCCGCGTTCTGGTGCACGACTTCACCGCCTTGCCATCCACATGCACGGTGCAGGCGCCGCACTGGGATGTATCGCAGCCGACGTGCGTGCCAGTGAGGTCGAAGTCCTCCCGGATCAGGGCGGCGTCAGCGGCCGGCTGCCAGCTCATCGAACGATGCCGCGAACGCGGACACGATGGTGTCGATCTGGGTTTCCGTGATGACGAACGCGGGCGAGAACTGCAGCGCGTGGCCGCGCAGGACGCGGGTCGCCACGCCGTGTTGATAGGCCGCCGCCACGAGGCGCTCCGGAAGAGCCGGATCAACCGCGAGTGCCTCCGCGTCGACGGCCACGGCGGCGGTCAGGCCGACCGTCCTGATATCGCCGACGAGCGGCTGGCCGGCCAACCGGCCGAAGGCGCTCGCGACGAACGGCTCCATCGCCTTGACGCGGGCGACCAGTCCCTCGGATTCGATGATGTCCAGGTTGGCCAAAGCCGCGGCCGCAGCGCCAGCGTGGCCCGAGTAGGTGTACCCGTGGCGGAGCACCGCGCCGGGAACCGGGTCGTCCCAGAATGGGCGGCGCACTCGCTCCCCGACCAGGACTCCCCCGAGCGGGACGTACCCCGACGATACGCCCTTGGCGAACGTGATCATGTCGGGCTCGATCCGGTACCGGGTGCTCGCCCAGAGCTCCCCGGTCCTGCCGAAGCCGGTGATCACCTCGTCGGCGATCAGGAGCACGTCGTACCGATGGCAGAGTGCCGTGACCGCCGGCCAGTAGGCATCCGTCGGCGGAATGACGCCGCCGGCGCCGATCACCGGCTCGCCGATGAACGCGGCGATCTCGCCGGCCCGAGCCTCGAAGAGCGCCGCGAGCCCGTCCAGATCCATCGCACCCACCATCGCGACCTCGTCGATGAACGGCCCGCCGTAGCCGGCCTTCATCCCGGGGATCCCGACCAGCGACGTGCCCCAGGCATGCATCCCGTGGTAGGCATGCTCCCGCGAGACGATCACCCGCTTCTCGGGGCGACCGATCACATCCCAGTACCGACGGGCCAGCTTGGCCGCCGTATCGATGGCATCGGACCCGCCGGACCCGAGGAAGACCACGGTCTCCGGCCCCAATGGGCTGAGCCCCGCGAGGCGCTCGGCCAGCTCGACGGACCGATCCGTCGTGTACGCGCCGAACGACGAGTAGGCGGCGAGCCGCGTCAGCTGGTCGGCGACCGCGTTCGCGATCTCCCGGCGACCGTAGCCGACGTTGCAGTACCAGAGGGCCGCGGTCGCGTCGAGGACCTGGCGTCCGGTCGTATCGGTGAGGAGGATCCCGTCGCCGGACGTGAAGACGATCTCGTTGTTCGCCACGACATGCATGTCGGCAAAGCCGTGCCAGAAATGGCTCGTCACGATGTACCTCGAAAGGTGGGGGTTCGCACGTCAGGTTAGCGGTCGGGGCCAGGGTTGGGCCTGGGCGGCCGGTAGCGACCCATGGCCGCGCTCCGGATGTCGATCGCTCGGGGATCCAGGTGCACCGCGGCCTCCTCATGCGGCAGCTGGGCGATCGCGGCGGCCCGGCCCAGGGCAACCATCTTGCTGACGGCCGTCTCCCAGGCAAGGTCGGCGAGATCGCCGGCCGTGGCGAGCCCAACGCGGACGGCGCCGCGATTCGCGGAGGCCGCGGCATAGGCGCCCGCCCAGAGCAGGAGCTCCGGCGAATCGTCGCTGGGGTGGCGAGTCGAGACAGCGCCGCAGACGATTCCCCGATCGCCGGGCGTCTTCGTCACGAGACGCCAATTGTCGGGACCATCGATCAGGTCGACCGCCAGGCTCGAATAGGGAGCGGCGAGGATCGTCTCGATCCCCGCGGTGTCCGCATTGCCGCCCACGATCGCCAGCGAGCAATGGAGACCCGTGACTCCGTCCAGCAACAGCTGATGGGCGTCGCGGAAGGATTGCCGCTCGGCCTCGTCGGTGCCGATACGGTGGGCGTCGCGCTCCTCGACCTCTACCAGGACGCAGCCCGCGTCGGCAAGGGCAGCGACTTCGGCTCGCAGGGCGCGGGCGAAGGCCAGGGCGACCCCGGGATCACCCGAGCCCAGCCGGTGCGCGAGGGTGTAGGGCCCCGGGAGCGCCTGCTTCACGATCCCCTGGGCGTGACCCGCCGCAAATTGCCACGAGCGCACGGTGAGCGGAGTCTCCCAGGTGGGCACGTCGCGGAGTCGGAGGCCGGCAGGCCCGTCGTCGAGCCCGCGCAATCCCGTCAGCGCCCCGAACGGACCCCGGTCGCGGAGCCGGCCGTCAGTCAGCGGATCGAGACCTGCCGAGCCCTGCGCCTCGATCGCGGCGACGACGGCGGCGTCGTCGGATGCCATCAAGGTCCCGTCCGGTCGGTGCGGACGAGGCAAGGACCCCAGCAGTGTCGCGAACATCTGCGCTCCTTCTCCGGCGGCTAGTCGAACCGGAGTCGGCTAGTCGAACCGGACGCCGCCGGCGACGAGCCCCGCGGCGATGAGCAGGACGAGCCCGAGGACTCCGATGATCGCGATCAGCATCGAGCGCTGACCCGCCCGCCCGCCTTCGAGTGCCTGCCAGAAGTCCCGCATCGTCCGGACGCGGCCGGGTGGCACGAAGAGACCGAGCCACAGTCCCGCGAAGAGGCCACCCACATGGGCGGCGTTGTCGATCGTCCCGCTGAACAGGAAACCGAAGGCCAGGTTGATCACGACGATCATGCCGAGCTGCGGGACGATGGCGCCGGCTCGTCGATCCAGCACGGGTCGGTGAACCCGCGTCCCGGCCAGCAGGACGCCGACGAGCCCGAAGATCGCCCCCGATGCGCCAACGCTCAGATTCGGGCTGACGATGAAGCTCGCCGTCGAGGCCGCCGCGGCCGTCAGGACGTAGAACACCGCGAACGTTGCGGAACCCCAGGTCCGCTCGACGAGCGGCCCGAGCAGGTAGAGCGCGTACATGTTCACGAGCAGGTGGACGAGGTTCGCATGCACCAGGGCCACGCTGACGATGCGGTAGATCTCTCCGGCGGCAAGGGCCTGCTTGTCCAGGGCCAGGGCGAGGCCGAGCCCGTACCCATCGGCCGACAGCGCATAGAACGACACAAGGATCGTCGCGCCGATGAGCAGGTGGGCGAGCTGGATGGCCGATCCGCCTCCGCGACTCAGGGCGAAGTAGCGACGCGCAGCACCCGTGTCGCCGGTCTCCTTGGCCAGCCAGCCGAGCCGTGAGGCAATCTCGGCCCTGTCGGCGGCCGGCGCGCGGCGATCGGCTTCCCGGTACGCCCTGATCGCGTCGGGAAGATCCCCGGCCCGAACGTGGGCGGCGGCAACGTTCCGCCAGGCGGTGTAGGTGGACGGCGTCTCAGGGAGCTGGACCACCGCGCTCCACGCATTCAGGGCCTCCGTGTCGTGATCGAGACGGAAGAGTGATTCGCCCAGCCCCAGCCACGCCGCGGCCGTGATCGCCGGATCGTCGAAGCCGGCCACGCGCTGGTACGCCTGGGCTGCCGACAGGTACTCGCCGGCTTCCATCCGCTCCGCGGCGAGGTCGAGGAGCGCCAGCACGACCGGCCGGGAGAGCGGTCCCTCGGACGCGATCGCGGCGTCGAGATCTGGCGACGCCGAAGGCGGGAGGTGCTCGCTCATCCGGGCGACGATACTAGATGCACATGTGCGGGCGCTTTACACAGGAACGGCCGACCTCGGAGCTCGCCGAGATCTTCGGGGCCGAGGATCTCGCGGCTGGGCCCGGCGGCAGGTACAACGTGGCGCCGACCGATGACGCGGTCGTGGTCGTGGAACGGGACGAGCGGCGGGCCATCAAGGCCTACCGGTGGGGTCTCATACCACACTGGGCGGACGATCCGAAGATCGGCAATCGAATGTTCAACGCCCGTGCGGAAACCATCGCGACCTCGCCGGCGTTTCGCGACGCGTTCCGTCGGCACCGATGCCTGGTCCCGGTCGAGTCGTTCTTCGAATGGCGCCGCGAAGGCGCAGTTCGGCAGCCGTTCCGGATCGTGCGTACCGATGGGCGCCTACTGGCGCTGGCGGGTCTCTGGTCGGGCTGGCGCGATCCCGGGACGGACGAGGTTCGTCGGACCTTCACGATCGTGACGACGACACCGAACGACCTCATGCGTCCGATCCATACGCGCATGCCGGTGGTCATATCGCCGGAAGCCTGGGACCGCTGGCTCGATCCCTCCCTCCCCGATCTGGCCGAGCTGCAAGGACTTCTCGTTCCGGCACCGAACGACGATCTCGAGGCCTACCGTGTCAGCCGAGCCGTCAACAGCGTACGGAACGACGGCCCGGAACTCATCGAGCCGCTGCCCGACCCCGATGGTCCGCGGCTCAGCTGACGGCGTCGACGGCGAGGGAGCGGACTGACGAATCCCAGGCGTCCGCGGGCGCGGCACCGGTATCGAGGCGAGCGGCGAAGTCGGCCACGAATCCGGCGAAGGTCCCATCCGGGTCGGCGGCAGGGGCGCTGATGACGATGGCCGATGCCGGGAGATCCACGTATGCGACATCCGTCCGAGTTGTGCCGTGCGGCTGCACGACGATGAGTGACGCACCGGTGAAGGCGGCTCCCCCGGACACGCTGGGCAGCGCCATGGATTCGAGCTCGGCGGCGATCACCACGCGAATGTCGGGAAGATAGCGCAGCGCCAGTTCGAGGTCGCCACTCTCGAGCGGCCGAACGGCGGTCCGCAGAACCGCGGCGTGGCCGACGCCCGCGGCGGCGAGCTCGAGCATGGTCGCATCGCCCTCAACCCCCGCAGGCACGATCCCGATCACCTGAACCTCCGCGCCAGCGGCGAGGGCTCGCTCCGCGATCGCGATCGACAGTCGCTCCCGTCGACCCGTTGTCGCAAGGTCTCCGCATATGGCGATCATGAGACCAGCGTAGCCGTGCGGTCGAACCTGTGCGCCGGCCCGCGGCGTCCTGCGACTGATCCGCCGAGCCCGGTCGGTTGCAATGTCCTCGGGCGACCGGGCCTGCTCGGAGCGTCTCGCAGTGCCGGCAACCGGTGCGGTCGGGCAACGCATTCTCCGAGGTGGCATGGAGCCTTCCAGACCGGCGCTACGTCCAATGTCGATCTGCGAGGCGAGAAGATCGACGTAGCGTTCAGGAACCTCCTGTTCTTTCAGGATCCGATTGCTTCGGCACAGCCGGCGCTCTCGGCCGAAGGCCATTCGACCCAGACGCTGGTCGGAACGATCTATATCCCGGAGGCCGACTTCGTCTACACGGGCAATGGGACCGGCGAGGTCCTCGATGCCCAGATCATCAGCGATGAATTCAGCGTGACGGGCGGCGGAGAACTCAGTATCAACTACGACGCGACCCAGGTCTACCAGTTCAAGGGTATCGGGCTGGTGCAGTAGCGCGCTCCACGGGCATCGGGCGGATCGCGAGGCAAGCAGCACGTGGCGCCCCACGAAGGGTCAGTGAGGCGTTTCGGACGGCTTCGGCGTATCGGACGGACGCGGCGTGTCGGACGGACGCGGAGATTCCGTCGGCGATCCCGAGTCGCCGCCACCATCGTCACTCGGGCTCGGCGAGGCCGCACTGCCTTGGTCATCCGAGGACTCGGGGGACGGTGTCAGTCCGGTCCCCGTTCCGACCGGCGGTTTCGAGGTCGGCGATTCGGTCGGCTCCGCAGAGTCCGTGGGTTCGGTGCTCTCCGAGGGCTCCGCGGACTCCGACGGCTCCGCCGAGTTCGTGGGTTCCGCGAGTTCGGATGGTTCCGGTGATGGCGTTGCGCGGACCTCGGTCGGGACGGCCGATCCGTCGGCGGGGAGAAGGCCGAACGCCCCGGCCGTGCCGAGAGCCACGGCTCCCGTGACAGAGACGGCGGCGATCAGGAGGACGAAGACGTATCCCAGGGCGGCGGCTCGCACGCCGAACGGCCGACCGGAGGCACCAGCCGCCGTGGTCCAGGCCTCTCGAACGCTGGCGAGGAGGCTCGTGAGTCCCGGATGGGCAAGCAGGCCGGCGAGGAATCCGGCCGCTCGCGGCGCGGGCTCGACCGCGACGGCAGTCATGACACGATCGGAGAAGTCGGACGACGGACGCACGTGTTCGATGGGCATGGCCTGCTCGAGCGAACGCGCTGCCGCATAGGCCGCCGCCATCTCACCATCGCGGATGGTCGCGTCGGCGTCGTTGATCTCCTCGGGACGGAAGGATCCGGGCGTCAGGCTCATCGATCGTGCTCCGACAGGTTCCCACGGAGACGAACAAGGCCACGATAGAGGTGGGTCTTCACGGTTCCCAGGGGACGCCCGGTGACGGCCGCGATCTCCTCGAGCGAGCGCTCGGCAAAGAATCGGAGGGCAACGACTTCACGGTACGGTTCGTCCAGGTCGGCGACCGCGCGGCGCACCGCATGCTGGCGCTCTCCGCGGAGGGCGAGCCCCTCCGGATCGGCGGAGCCGTCAGAACGGAGGCGTGCGATCGGATCGTCAGGGTTTCCGTCAAGCTCGGTCGCTGGGTGGACCCACGACACGGTCTTCCGTCGCGTGGCCTGGCGGATGGCCAGACGCACGGCGATCCGTGAAATCCAGGCGCCGATCGGCCCTTCGCCTCGCCAGGCGCCCAGGGACCGATAGGCGATCACGAACGCGTCCTGGGCGACGTCCTCGGCCTCGCCGAGATCGCCGAGCACCCGATGACAGGCTCGGATGACGTTCGCCGACTCACGGTCCACAAGGACCCGAAAGGCATCGCGATCACCATCCAGGACGGCCCTGACCACTGCGGTCTCATCGGTGCCCTGCTGGATACTTCGTGCGGGCGAGGGTGCGAGGTCGATGGATCGCCTCCAGGACGTGTGGTCGCCGGGCGACGATCCCGAGGACGCCAACTGCATGGTGACGGGATTCGAGCGATGCCACGGCGAGCCATTGGTCACGTTGCGTGGGGGCCAATGGGGACCGGTCAGTCGTGCCCACCACTGTCGTCGCTCGCGTCCGAGGCTCCGTTGACACTGCTGTCATCGGCGGTTGACTCGGTCGTGGTCGTCCCGCCGTTGTCGTCGAACGGGTCGTCCGTTCCGGAGGCGTCCACGCCGTTGTCGTCGAACGGGTCGTCCGTTCCGGAGGCGTCCACGCCGTTGTCATCGAACTGGTCGTCCGTTCCGGAGGCGTCCACGCCGTTGTCGTCCGAAGGTTCGGGTGAGCTGATGCCGTCGTCAGAGCCGACGCCGCCCTGATCGTCGCCGGCTTCGGGAGCGCCGGCCGTGAGGTCAAGAGCCTGCTGCGATCCGGAGGCGCCGGTGGACTCGCTGCCATCCGAGGCTTCGGGCGTTTCGGACGGCTCGGCGCTCGACGCGGCATTGAAGGCATCACGAGACGCGACCGACCCGGCAAGACTGTTGGCCGCGAATGCGCCGCCGACGATCAGCAGAAGGCTGACGACGGCCACGCCGATTGGGCGAATGATGTTCAGGCGACTTCGGGTTGTCATGGGATCTGGTCTCCAGGTTCGGTGCCGATCGGTGACCGGTCGTTCGTCATGTCTGAGGCTGCCGCAGGGAAGAAGGTTTCAGGGGCCGCCCGGGCAGCGGACGGGTCGTCGGCACGTCCGGCTGGCAGCGCTCGATGGGTAGCCGTCATCGCCCGGTGCTGGAGGGGCGACGGGCCGGCCGTCACGTCGCGCAGGGCCGGCCTGACCAGGACTGCGATGGCAGCCATCCCGAGTGTGATGACGGCGCCGACGGCGAGGACCAAGGGGACACCCGTCGCCTCGGCGATCGCCCCGGTCGCGAGATTGCCGATGGGCAGGAGACCGATCGACGTGAGCACGTACAGGCTGTGGACGCGCCCCCGCAGTCGCGGGGGAACCCGGAGTTGGATCAGGGTGTTCGTGGTCGAGTAGTAGGCGACCTGGCTCGCCCCGAGAACCGCGAGGGCAAGCACCGAGATCGTGACGACGCGCGACGTGGCGAAGACGAACAGCGACAGGGCAATGGCGCCGAGGCCGAGAAGCAGGAGCCGCCCGCTGCCACCCGATGGTCGCAGCCCGGCCATCAGCAGGGCCCCGGCCAGCGCCCCGACACCGATCGACCCGGTCAGGAGCCCTAGACCGGGTGCCCCGATGACGAGGATGTCGCGCGCGAACACCGGCAGGAACGTGAGGTACGGCAGGACGAAGAGGGCCGGTACCGCCGCGAGCACCACCAGCATCGACAGGATCGGATCGGCAATGACGTACCGAACGCCGTCCTGGAGGTCGCCCCAGAGCGCGGCGCTGGCCCGGCTTCCCGCGCGATTCACGGGAATGGGCAACCGGGCGATCACGAACCCTACCGCGATGAGGGCCACGGCGTTGGCCCAGAACCCGAGGGCCAGGCCACCCGCGGCAATTGACAGGCCGGCGAGTGATGGACCGATGATCCGGGCCAGGTTGTACTGGGCCGAATTGAGGGCGATGGCCCCGCCGATCACCTCCCGATCCACGATCGACGATACGGTTGCCTGGCTGGCCGGCATCTGGACCGTGATCACGATCCCGCCGAGGAGGGCGATGAGCGCCACCTCCCAATAGACGACGATCCCGAGGGAGGTGAGCAGGGCGAGCAGGCCGGCGAGGATCGCGCCGACCCAGTACCCCCAGGCCAGGAGCCGCCGCCGATCCATCCGATCGGCAAGGACGCCGGCCACGGCGGCGAGGAACAGCGTCGGGAGCCCGGCGATCGCGCCGACGAGGCCGAGGAGCGCCGGTGAACTGGTCAGCTGGAGGACGAGCCAGCCCTGGGCGGTTGCCTGCATGAACGCTCCGAGCGTGGCGAGCATGGATGCGAGCAGGAACCGCCGATAGATCGGCGACGCCAGGGCCGGGAACCGCGACGCCACCCCGCGCGACTGGTCAGGCGGCGTCGACGTCGGACGCCTCCGACGAGGTTGGACCTTCGCGATCCACGGTGATGGGGCCAAGGTCGGCGGCCTCGAGCGCGGGGAGGAAGGCGTCGGCATCACCGACAAGGACGATCGCGGCCTCCTGCGGTCGAACGTGCGCCCTCGCAGCCTCGAACGCGGCGTCGACATCGACCCCCTCGACGGCCGGGCGATACCGCGCCAGCTCGTCATCCGGGAGCCCCTGGACCACAAGGCTGCTGAGCGACCCGATGACCGCGTCGGGGGTCTCAAAACGCAGGGGGAAGACACCGATGAGGAAGTCGCGGGCCGCTCGAACCTCGGCCTCGCTTGGCGGCGATGTCCTGATGCGCTCGAGCTCGGCCATCATGTCGACGACGGCGGGGACGGTGACGTCGGTATTCACGGCGGCACGCGCCGAGAACGGCCCTGCGGAACGGCGCAGGTCGAACCCCGCGCTGGCCCCGTACGTGTAGCCCTTCTCCTCGCGGAGTCGACGATTCAGCCGGCTGTTGAAGAGTCCCCCGAGGAGCGTGCTCATGACGGCGACGGCGTGGAAGTCAGGGATCCGTCGCGCCAGCCCGGGATGTCCGATCCGGATCTCGGTCTGGACCGCGCCCGGGCGGTGCACGACTCGGATCCGCCGCTCCCGAGAAGCTGCCGCGGCGTCGACCAGCCCCGACCCGGCCGCCGCCGGGTCGGGGCGCCAATCACCGAAACGGGCGGCGGCAAGCTCGTGAACATCGACGCCGGTCAGATCGCCGCCGACCAGGAGGGTCATGGACCCGGGATCGAACCCACGTGAGCGTGCCGCCCGGACCTCGGCCGGACCAAGGCGCTCGACTGTCTCGCGGGTACCGGCCGCCGAGTGCCGGTACGGCGATGACGGAGCGTAGATCGTCTCGATGAACGCGTCCTCAGCCCGTCGGCGCGGATCCGCACGAGCCTGCAGCAGGTCGTTCAGGCGTTCGTCGCGAAGTCGTTCCACGTCGCCCGCCGGGAAGGTCGGCAGTTCCGCCATCTCCGCAGCGAGGCCCAGGGCGGCCGGGAATCGCGCGGCCGGGACTTCAACGGAAATTGACACCGAGTCCCAGCCGACCTCGGCGTGGATCGAGGCGCCCAGACGCTCCGTCGCCTCGACGAAGGCGACCGCGTCGTGGAGTTCGGTACCTTCGGACAGGGCACGACCCATGAGGACTGTCGCGCCCGCTTCGTCGTCAGGGTCATCGGCCGCACCACCGAGCATCACCAGCACGCCGGACAGCAATGAGCGACCCGGCAGGTCCACGGCGATGACCGCCAGGCCATTGTCGAGATGCGTCCGTGTGAATGCCGGGAAGGTGTACGGGCGAGGCTCGCCGGCGACCGGCCGCTTCGCCACCGTGGTGCCCGAATCGACGCTCATGCGGCCGCCTCGGTGTCGGCGGTCGCGGTCTCGGCGGGCAGGTAGGTGAGCACGAACCTGTTATCGGCGCGAAAGACGTCCCGACAGGCGTCGCGAATCTGTTCTGCGGTGACTGTCAGGTAGCGTGGCAGGATCTCGTTGACAACGCCCGGGTCGTCGAACAGCGTGGCGTACATGGACAGTCGGTCGGCCCGCTCTTCGACGCGTTGGAGCGCGCCGAGCTCATCGGTTTCGGTCAGGGCCTTGGCCCGCGCCAGCTCATCATCGGACGGCGGCTCCGTGGCGAGTCGCTGCAGCTCCTCCCAGTACGCCGCTTCGAGTCGATTGAGATCGACCCCCGGCCGGGCCGTGGCCCAGCCGGCGGTCACGGAGGCGCCGCCGATGAGGCCGAGCGAGAAGAGACTCACGTCCTGGGCGAGCTGTTCGTCCCGGACGAGTCGCCGATGGAGACGACTCCCCTTGCCGCCCACGAGGATCTGGCCGGCCAGCTCGAGGGCATCCAGTCGCGGATCCCCGAAGACCGGAGCTCGAAAGGCCCAGTAGATGCGCGGCAGCGGAACCTGCTCCACGACTGTCTCGCGCCGCTCGCCCCCGAAGGTCGGCGGCAACGACAGGTCGCCGAGGTCAACGGGCAGCGCCGGGTTCGCCGGGATCCTTCCGAAGTATCCATCCACCCATGCGCGGACCTGCCCGGGGTCCACGTCCCCCACGACGCTGAGTACGGCGTTGTTCGGTGCGTAATGCGTCCGGAAGAACGCACGCACATCGTCCAGGGACGCGGCGTCCAGGTCGGCCATGGAACCGATGGTCGAGTGGTGATACGGGTGCTCGGCTGGATAGGAACCGGCAAGGATCCGTTCGACCCACGAGCCGTAGGGACGGTTGTCATACGACCAGCGCTTCTCGTTCTTCACGACCTCACGCTGGTTGTCCAGGTTCTCCTGGCTGAGCGCTTCGAGGAGCGTCCCCATGCGGTCCGCCTCCAGCCACAGGACCAGCTCGAGCTGGTGCGACGGGACCGTCTCGAAGTAGTTCGTCCGATCCAGCCAGGTCGTCCCGTTCATCGTGCCGCCGACCTCCTGGATCAGGCCGATGTGCTCCGCCTTGGCTACATGGGCCGAGCCCTGGAACATCACGTGCTCGAAGAGATGGGCAAATCCGGTCTTGCCCGGGACCTCGTGCTTCGAGCCCACCCCGTACCAGATGTTGATGGCAACCACGGGCGCCGCGTGGTCCTCGGCGATGACGAGCCGAAGCCCGTTCGGCAGGCGCTCGTCGGTGAAGTCGATGGTGAGTCCGGCCATGGGCTGACGACACTCCAGCGTTGACGGTTGGCCGGCAGAGGGTACCGCAGCCAGCATGAAGACGTTGCTTGACAGCCATCATCCACGTGTTAGACTGTTATCTAACAGCACGCAACCAACGCCGGCGACGGAGAAATCCAGCCCGCCGTGAATCGGGAGACTTGAACCGGATGGCAGCTCGACCCGCCACTCGCCGTACGCCGGTCCCGACCGTGGATGCCGCCGCGCGTCCCGCCATCCGTGACTTCACCGGCGGGGCGGCAGGCCACGTCCTCGAATGGGATGTCCGACCGGTCTATGACTTCATGTTCTCGATGAGCGGCGAGGTCGGCACGACGGATGACCTCCCGATCGCGGATCGGGAATGGGCGACGGAATCCCGGGGGAATCTGTCCTCGGAGCGTCGAGACGCGTTCGATCGGATGTGCGAGACGCAGACGGCAGTCCACCTCGCCTCGTTCGTCGTCGAACGCCGATCGATCGAGACGGCCGGCGCCCTGGTCGAGGCGCTCGAGGCCGCCGGGCCCGCGGCCCTGCTCCGGAGCATGTTCTCCGAGACGGCCGCAACCGATCCGACGATCGCGCCGATCCTCGAGCGTGCTCTGTCCGGCGATGCGACGGCGCTCGAGCAACTCCGCGCCGCGCTGCCCGAATGGCACCGCGAAGAGCGCCTCGCGATGCTCGCCAACCCTGTCGATACGCATCGTGAGATCGTGGATCTCACCCGCGCCTGGGCGGAGGCCTTCGGACCGATCGAAGGTCGGATCAAGGCGATGCTCGTCCGCGACTACGAACTTCGTGCCGAGGACCGTGCGACCCTGACCGGGTCCGACCTCATCGAGCGAACCACCGGCGGCGTCCGATGGCTGCCCGAACCCGGTATCCGACGCGTCGTCCTCGCGCCGTCCTACTTCGCCCGGCCCTTCAACTTCCTGCTGGCCGGCGCCGACTGGCGGTTCTTCGGCTACCCCGTGTCTGACGAGGCAATCGACTCCCCCGATCCGTTGGCGCCACCGCCCCAGGTCCTGCGACTGCACCGCGCGCTGGGCGACGGCACGCGACTGCGGATCCTCAAGCTCCTCACGGAGCGAGACCTGTACCTCACCGAGATCGCCCAGCAGCTGGATCTGTCCAAGCCGACCATCAAGCATCACCTCGCCCTGTTGCGAGCCGCGGGGCTGCTGACCGTCGTCGAATCCGGCGCGGTCGTCTACTACAGCCTCCGCCGTGCACGCCTGGACGACGCGAGCATCGACCTCAAGCAGTTCCTCGTCGGCTGAACACCGGCATCGGGCCGTGGCGTATCCACGGCCCACGTTCACCCCGGAGGGTTAGATCCATGACTAACGCACAACAGACAACCATCGATCACATCACGCATCACACAGGAGAGCCCGGCGCCATGAACGGATACATCGAAGTAACCCGGTTGGCAGTCCACGCACGCATTCGGTCGCGAGAGCTCGAGGCGGCCAGTGAGCGACTCGCAATCGTCGCTCGCTCGACCGGCGACGGCCGCAGCGTCCGACGCGAGGTCGGGCGCCTGCTGATCCTGGCTGGGCGGCGGATGGGCGGCGAACCGGGTCAGGCCGGCTCGCCGTCCGCCCGACCCACCCGACCGCTCGCCGCCTGACGAGAAACGCGACGACGGCCGGCTGAATCCCGCTCGGAGGTCGGTCCCGCCCGGGCGCCCGGCCGCGGCGCGAGTGCGCGCGGATGCGGCGCGAATGCGCCCGTCTGCCCGGCGGGAACCCAGTCCAGGAGGGAGCGGACTTCGGCGAGTTGATCCTGGATCGCCGGATCAAGCGCCTCTGCCGCAGCTGTCGCGGTTTCCAGGGCCGTCAGGCACAGGATGCCTTCTGCGACGGCGGCATGACGGATCTCCGCCGCGTCCCGGACCGCGCCCGATCGCGGTGTGGGCGTGTTCACGACCAGGCGCACCGTCCCGGACCTGATGACGTCGAGGATCCCCGGTACACCGATGCCTTCCTCGGCCGAGGCTCCCAGCTTGGAGACGCACGCTGCACTGAATCCGTGGCGGGCGAGTTCGTCGCGTGTGCCCGGCGTCGCCATGAGGCGGTAGCCGGCGACCCCCAACGCGGCAGCGAGCCCGGGAAGGCCGCCCTTGTCTCGATCCGCGATGGACAACAGCGCGATCGGGGCGCCCGCGCCATCCCCTACTCCCGCGCGGGGTGGGATCAGGGCAGCACCTCGGAGCGCCTTCGCCAGCGCCACCCGGGGATCGCGGTGGATGCCGATGACTTCCCCGGTCGACTGCATGAACGGCCCGACCGAGGGGTCCACGCCTCGCAGCTTCGCCGTCGAGAACGCCGGAGCCTTCACCGCCACGAAGTCGGGTGGCGGCTGGAGGCCTCCCGGCCAGCCGAGGTCGGCCAAGGTGGCGCCGAGAGCAATCCGGACAGCCAGCTCCACCATCGGCACGCCGGTGACCTTCGACATGAACGGGACGGTTCGCGAGGCGCGCGGGTTGACCTCGATGAGGTAGACCCCGTCCTCGCGGACGATGAACTGGGCGTTGACGAGGCCGCGGGCACCGAGCGCCAGGACGATCCGCTCCATGGTCGCGACGATCAGGCCCTGATCCCCGTCGCTGACAGTCTGGGGCGGGAACATGCCGACGGAGTCGCCGGAATGCACTCCTGCGCGCTCGACATGTTCGAGGAGGCCGGGGATGAGCACAATGGTGCCGTCGGAGATCGCGTCCACGTCAACCTCGATCCCCTCGAGATAACGATCGATCCGAACAGGCCGATCCGGGTCCACCACCGTCGCGAGGGCGAGCTGCCGGGCAAGGTCCTCGGGGGAGTAGCAGAAGTCAATGGCGAGACCGCCGATCACGAAGCTCGGTCGAACGATCACGGGGTAGCCGATCCGATCAGCGAGCGTCAGCGCCTCCTCGAACGAATGGGCCATCCCACCGTCCGGCTGCGGGATCCCGAGCCGATCGAGGAGGGCGGAGAACCGGGTCCGCTCCTCGGCCTGGTCGATCGCCTCGAGGTCGGCACCGAGGAGCGGTACGCCGCCGGCCGCGAGCGGCGCCGCCAGGTTGAGGGGCGTCTGGCCGCCGAAGGCAACGAGCGCCGGCAGAACACCCGTGCCCGGCCCTGTCTCGGCGTCGATCACGTTCCGTACCGACTCCGGATCGAGCGGCTCGAAGTACAGACGGGTTGAGGAATCGAAGTCCGTGGACACGGTTTCCGGGTTCGAGTTGATCATCACCGCGGACCAGCCGGCCCGACGGAGGGTGTCGGCTGCCTGGACAGCGCAGTAGTCGAACTCGATGCCCTGCCCGATCCGGACCGGTCCGCTGCCGATGACCAGGGCTGCCGGGCGAGCCACCGGCGTTGCCTCCGGCGGCGAGCCCGACGCGGCGTAGGTCGAGTAGAAGTACGGCGTCTCGGCCGCGAACTCGGCGGCGCAGGTGTCGACCATGGCAAAGCCGGGCACGATCCCGTTCGCGAGTCGAGCGGTGCGGATGGCGTCCGTACTGACGTTGGCGAGCCCCGCCAGCTCCCGGTCCCCGAAGCCGGCCCGCTTGACCGTGGCGAGGAGTTCGGTGGCCGCGGCGTCCTCGCTGTCGGTCAGCCCCGGCCCGATCGTCCTGACCTCGGCCTCGAGAGCGACGTTGCGTCCGAGCTCGGCGAGGAACCAGGAGTTGATGCCCGTGATGACCCCGATCTCGGCTTCCGGGACGCCTCGACGAAGGAGGGCGAGAATCCGCCAGAGCCGATCGTCGGACGGTGACAGAAACCGCCGGAGCACGATTGGTGCCGCCGTCCGCTGGGCGTGGCGCGTCGACTCGCAGGCCTCGCCGCGCTCGTCGATCCAGCGGATCGGTTTCTCCTCGACATCAGGCGCGGCATCGGAATCTGCCTCCGGATCCAGCCCCAAGACGGCGGCCAGGTATTCGACGGTCCCGGCCCAAGCCGGGTCCTCCGCAAGCGGCCCGGCGCCGGCCTGTTCGAGGCCACGGAGCGCCTTGTTCAGGGCGGAGCCGAAGGTCCGATCGATCGCCATGACCTCGCCGGTGGCCTTCATCTGGCTGCCAAGGGAGCGATCCGCAGTCGGGAACTTGTCGAACGGGAACCGCGGCAGCTTGACCACCACGTAGTCGAGGGCGGGCTCGAAGGCCGCGACGGTCGTCCCGGTCACGACATTCGGGATCTCGGCCAGGCGGCGACCGATCGCGATCTGGGCGGCCACGCGGGCAATGGGATAGCCGGTCGCCTTGGAGGCCAGCGCTGACGACCTCGAAACACGCGGATTCACCTCGATGACGGCGTAGTCGGTGCTGTCTGGTGACAGCGCAAACTGGACGTTGCAGCCGCCCTCGACGCCGAGTGCCCGGATGATCGCGAGGGCCGCACTCCGCAAGCGCTGGTGCACCGGATCCGGCAGCGTCTGGACCGGCGCGACCACGATGGAGTCGCCGGTGTGCACTCCGAGTGGATCGACGTTTTCCATCGAGCACACCGCGATGCATGTGTCGTCCGCGTCGCGCATCACCTCGTATTCGATCTCCTGCCAGCCGACGAGGCAACGCTCCACCATGACCTGGCCAATGGGACTGGCGCGCAGCCCGCTTCGGACACGCGCCCGATACTGGGGCTCGGTGTCGACGATGCCGCCGCCGGTGCCGCCGAGGGTGAAGGCCGGCCGGATGATCGCGGGCAGGCCGATCTCGGCGAGCGCAGCATCGGTCGAGCGCTCCCGGGCCGCCGGCGTGTCGCCCACGACGATGGACGACGGCGCGTACGGCTGGCCAATCCGGTCCAGGAGGTCACGGAACTTCTCGCGGTCCTCGGCCATCTCGATGGCTCGGAGCGGGGTGCCGAGGAGTCGCACGCCGTACCTGTCGAGGATGCCGGCCTGCGCCAGGTCCATGGCGAGGTTGAGCCCGGTCTGCCCGCCGAGTCCGGCGAGCAAGCCTTCGGGTCGCTCCGCGGCGATCACCGCTTCGATGGCCTCGACCGTCAGGGGCTCGAGATACACGGCATCGGCGACATCGGGGTCGGTCATGATCGTGGCCGGGTTCGAATTCACGAGGATCGTCCGAACGCCTTCTGCCCGGAGCGCCCGGCAGGCCTGCGTGCCGGCATAGTCGAACTCGGCAGCCTGGCCGATTACCACCGGCCCAGAGCCGATGATGAGGACCGATGCGGGCTTGTCCGTCATCGGAGCACGGCTCGTACCTGGTCCGCGCAGCCGAGCGCGGCGAGGACCGGGCAGCCCCGCGCGGCGAGGGCCGTGGCGCCCGGGCCTGGCGCGGCTGCGACGGCCGTTGGCGCCAGCGGAGCTGCCGTAGCCGTAGGGCCCCTCTTGGCAGGCAGGGCCGGCGGAGCAGGCGGGGCCGTGGCGCCCGGGCCTGGCGCGGCCGGGAGCGTTGGGGCCGGCGGAGCAGGCGGGGCCGTTGGGGCCGGCGGAGCAGGCGGGGCCGTTGGGGCCGGCGGAGCAGGCGGGGCCGTTGGGGCCGGCGGAGCAGGCGGGAGCGTTGGGGCCGGCGGAGCAGGCGGGGCCGTTGGGGCCGGCGGAGCAGGCGGGGCCGTTGGGGCCGGCGGAGCAGGCGGGAGCGTTGGGGCCGGCGGAGCAGGCGGGAGCGTTGGGGCCGGCGGAGCAGGCGGGGCCGTTGGGGCCGGGCCTGGTGCGCCCGGGCCTGGCGCGGCCGTTGGGGCCGGCGGAGCAGGCGGGGCCGTTGGGGCCGGCGGATTACAAGAAGGATTACCAGACAGCATTCGTGGCGGCGACGCGCCTGCACCGGCACGTGGAAGCCAGTCTCCCGGCGATTTCGACTCCGGTTGTGGTCCATTCACATCGCGGCCGCACGCAACGGCATAGACGCAGCTCGATGTGGGCCCTTTCCGGCGCGAATCGCCGCACCGTAAGCCTCCACGTAATAGCGCGGGCGATAGGCCGGGCGACGGGCCCTGAGGTACGCCGGGCGATAGGCCGGGCGATAGGCCGGGCGATAGGCCGGGCGATAGGCCGGGCGACGGGCCCTGAGGTACGCCGGGCGATACGCCGAGCGATAGGCCGGGCGACGGGCCCTGAGGTACGCCGCGCGATACGTCGGGCGATAGGCCGGGCGATAGGCCGGGAGACGGGCCCTGAGGTACGCCGGGCGACGGGCCCTGAGGTCCGCCGGGCGATAGGCCGGGAGACGGGCCTGCTGTCTCGGCCCGGGGCGTCCGGTACGGGAGAGCGTCGTTCACGGCCTGGTTCCACGCCGGACCGCCGCGACGAAGCGGTCGAAGACCGCGAGGGCGTCGAGGGGACCCGGTGAGCCTTCCGGGTGGTACTGGACCGTCTCGATCGGCAGCGTCCGATGCCGCAGTCCCTCGACCGAGCCATCGTTGAGATTCACCTGGCTGACCGCGAACGCAGTGTCGGGAGCGAGCGATTCAGCTACCACCTGGACCTCGTGGTTCTGGGCGGTCACCTGCACGAGGCCCGATTCGAGATCGCGGACCGGGTGATTGGCCCCGTGATGCCCGAAGCGCAGGCGGGTGGTCTCCGCGCCGGCCGCCCGCGCGACGATCTGATGCCCGAGGCATATTCCCAGCAGCGGCCGACCATCCTCGATGACGGCCTGCGCCATCGCAACCGGTCCGTCCAGTCGCACGGGGTCGCCGGGGCCGGGCGAGAGAACGACGCCGGCGACATCCTCGGCCAGGATGGTTGCGACCTCCGCGGTATGCGGCAGGACCCGAACGCGCAGGCCGCGTCGGACGAGGCTTCGGACAATGTTCGTCTTGAGCCCGAAGTCGACGATCGCAACGAGGGGACCCGGCGCATCCGGCTCGCCGAACTCAGCAGTGGTCGCTGGCGAGACGAGCCCCACGAAGTCCTGGTCCTCCCAGCGCGGTACGGCCGCAGCGAATCGGCGGGCCGACGTTTCGTCGAGGCTGCCGGGCTCGAGGATCGCCCCGCGAAGGCTGCCGTGGGTTCGAAGATGGCGGGCGAGGGCGCGGGTGTCGACACCGGCAATTGCTGGAATGCCGGCGCCGCGGAGGAGTGTCGCCAGCTGGCGCGCATTGTCGACGACCGCCGCGGTGGCGTTCGCCACGACGAGGCCCCGGAGCCACGGCCGGATGGATTGATCATCCGCGATCAGCCGCCCATAGTTGCCGATCAACGGGTATGTCATGACCACGATCTGACCTGCGTACGAAGGGTCCGTGCAAACCTCCTGGTAGCCCGTCTGGCTGGTATTGACCACGAGGTCGCCGCCCGACGCGGCAGGAGCGCCAAAGGCGACGCCAGGGAAGACCGTCCCGTCTTCCAGGGCGAGGAGCGCCGGCCCAAGATCGCCAATGCGAACGTCCACAACTGAGCTCGGGCGAGGCAACGGGGGCCTCAGGCGCAGCAATGAAGGCCTCACGCAGGCATGCTCTGGCCCGCAGGAAGGTCGAAGGAGTGGGCGATGGCGCCCGGGCGTGGCGCGCGGCAAACATCGCCGCAGACGGAGCTGAACGCAGCCACCGAACTCTCCTTTCCGGCCTCACAGAACCGGTTCGCCGGTCTCACGGGACCGGCCTTCAAGGGTGGCAGAAGGGTAGCACGCGGCCGCGTCCATTCGCCGCAGAGTGTCAGTCCATCGCCGCCGAGTGTCAGTCCATCGCCGCCGGGAGGGAAACGCGGCCGAGTCATCGGACAGCAAACGACCCCTGGCGCAAGCCGGGGGTCGTGATCGATTCAGTTGGTGAGCCCGGAAGGACTTGAACCTTCAACACAGTGATTAAGAGTCACTTGCTCTGCCATTGAGCTACGGGCCCGCGGACCCGGAGAATACCGCACAGCCCCAGATTCGTGCCAACGAAGCGCTGGTGCTGGCGCGTCTGGCCTCAGCATCGGGTTGTGCTCGACCATGATGCGCGCCGATTCGACCGCCGAGACGCCAGACACCGTGCGACCGGTGGGGCGCCGCGCAGCACATCGGGTCGGATGCAGTCCCGACCCGACTCGGAGCACCGCGGCTTCGTGACGCGCCGAACCAGCTCGACGGCCGTCGACTTCCGGGAACGCCGGCGGCGGCAAGGGGAAGCCAACTGCCGTGCCGCACGACATCCTCGGGCTCGCGGTCGTCGTCGCGATCCGGACGCGCGGCGGCGGCCATGTATCGACGCCCCCTCGGCCCAGCGGCCCAGCGGCCCAGCAGCCCAACGGCCCAAGGAGCCTACTGGTTGTCGATCTGGGCCCGCTGGAGGCGCCCGGAGAAGTCCACGTAGATTGACTTCCACTCGGTATATGTCTCGATCGCGGCGTGGCCGGCCTCGCGGTGGCCGTTGCCGGTCTCCTTCCAGCCCCCGAACGGTAGGTGGGTCTCGGCGCCGGTCGTGCCGGCGTTGACATACACGATTCCGGCCTCGAAATCGCGCATCGCCCTGAACGCGGTGTTGACGTCCCGCGTGAAGATCGACGCCGACAGACCGTACCGGGTCTGGTTCAGGGCTGTGATCGCAGCGTCGAAGTCATCAACTGGAATCACCGACAGCACCGGCCCGAAGATCTCCTCCTGGCCGATCCGATCCATCGGCTTGATGCCTGAAAAGATCGTCGGGCTGAAGAAGTTGCCGTGGGCGAGAGCGGCGTCCCCGGCCGCAGTGCCGCCGATCACGAGTTCGCCCTCGCCGCGCCCGATCTCGACGTAGCGCCCGACCTTCTCGACCGCGCCGGGATTGATGAGGGGCCCGACGTCCACGCCGGCATCGAGGCCGTAGCCGAGCTTCAGCGTCTTCGCGCGGTCCGCCAGACGCTTGACGAGGTCGTCGGCCACGGCGCGCTCCACGATGACCCGGGAGCAGGCCGTGCAGCGCTGGCCTGTCGTTCCGAAGGCGGACCAGAGGATCCCGTCGGTCGCGAGTTCGAGGTCGGCGTCGCGAAGCACGACGACGCCGTTCTTGCCGCCGAGTTCCAGGGAGACCCGCTTGAGCCGACGCCCGGCCCGCTCGGCGATCGACTTCCCCGTCGCCGAACTGCCGGTGAACGAGATCACAGGTACATCCGGCGAGTCGACGATCGTGTTCCCGACAGCCTCGCCGGAACCGGTCACGAGATTGACCGTGCCTGGCGGGAAGCCCGCCTCGGCCATCAACTCCACAAGGAGGGTGGCACAGTGCGGCGTGTCGCTCGATGGCTTGAACACCACCGTGTTCCCTGTCACCAGCGCCGGCATCATCTTCCAGCACGGAATCGCCATCGGGAAGTTCCAGGGCGTGATGATCCCGGCCACCCCGATCGGCTGACGGATGCTCATCGCCCACTTGTCCGGCAGCTCCGAGGGCACCGTGTCACCGAACATCCGACGGCCTTCCCCGGCCATCAGGTAGGCGATATCGATCCCCTCCTGGACGTCGCCCCGAGCCTCGGCGATGACCTTGCCCATCTCTCGCGTCATCGCCCGCGCCAGGCGCTCCTTGTGCCGGCCCATGAGCTCGGCGAAGCGATACATGATCTCGCCGCGCTTCGGAGCGGGGGTCGCTCGCCAGGACGGAAAAGCCGTCTCGGCCGCCTTGATGGCCATCGCCGTGTCGGCGGCCGACCCGGCTTGAAATCGCCCGATGACGTCGCGCCGGTCCGCGGGGTTGAGGCTTTCGAAGGTCTCGCCCGCGACCCCGTCGACCCACGCGCCGGCGATGAACAGGCGGAAGGTCGTGGGGACGTCCGATGCGGGCGTTGGCCCTGATGTTGATGTCATGGTCAGAAGGATAGGCCAGAGCCGGTCACTCGGGCCGGATCCTCGTCGGGCCATCGAGCGCCCCGGCAAAGCGCTCGAAGCTGAGCGCCGCGATGCGCTCGAAGCTGGGCGCGGCGATCCCGATCGCCTCGGCCCTACCGCAGGTACGAGGCGATCGTGTCGAGGGTGATGTTCTCGCGCGGATCGAGCGTCCGGACCCGGCCGGCGGCGTCGACCGGGAACAGCCAACCGATCTGGACTGGAAGCGGACCGCCGGTGCCGAGATCGCCCTCCTGCGGGAGAATGAACGCGATCGCCGTCTCCCCCACGGTGAACTCGGGCAGCGGGATCTCCGCCTCCTCCGTGTCGAGGCCCAGCTGGCCGCCGGGCCGCAAGTAGGTCGCCCCGTCGACCGACCCAAGCCATCGCCCACCAAGTAGCTGAACCTCGCTGACTGAGATGAGCCGCCCGATGCCGGGACGACTTCGCAGCCCGGGCGGAGCCCCGTGAAGCTCGCCCTCTGATGGCCGCGCTCCGTCACGCGTGGTCCACCGAAGAGGACCGACGCCCACGACCCGGACGACGGCGATGCCGCCCCACCCGAGCGCCGTTGCCCAGTCGCGGAACCCGCTGTAGCCGATGCTAGCCCCGCTGGTCAGCGTGTCGCCGTGGAGGCTCGGGGGCGGGCGTGGCTGGGGACACGGATGGCGTGGGGGTCGGAGCGCTCGACGGGCGAGCCGCCCCGGTCGGACCACACGCGGCCGCGAGGAGGGCGGCGGCGAGCAGGAGACGGAGCCGGACGCGCCGACCGCTCACGGCACAGGCCCCAGGGGACAGGGCGGCAGGGTGCACGGGTCGTGGCCGTACAGGGCGTGGAGCGCGTCCAGATCGGCCCAGCGGAGGTACCGGTTCGTGCCGAACGGGTGACCGAACGGATCCGGAATGGCCTGGACCACCGCATCGCCGTAGGCCGCGTTCGTATCGTGCGGGGTCGCCGGCAGGTGGTGCGAGAGGCGGTTGACGTGGCCCATCTCGTTGAGCGCCACGGTCTCGGCGTCGTACTTGGTCCCCGTGCAGGTGGAGCTGGTGCCGTCGGTCCAGCAGTAGTTCGAGGCGAGCCACACCCGGAACGTCTTGTCCGAATAGGCATCACCGCAGCCCTTCCAGCCGTAGGAGATGTCGCAGGCATACGTCGACGACGACAGGTACTGGATCGTCCCGTTCGCGCTCGACCCGCTCGTCAGGTGGAAGTCCGGGTTGGCGTAGGCGGTGTGGCTGATCGTCCCGACCGCCCGGCTGATCGCCGACTTCATCCAGCCCAGCGTGACGTTGGAGGCAAAGCGGTAGGTGCCGACGAAGCCCTTGCCCCAGACGTCGGTCTTGAGTGGATCGGGCGCCGCTCCCAGCGTGGTTGACGGCCAGATGGCGAGCAGGAGGCCCGCCACCGCCAGGAGCACCGCGATTCGCTTCGGCCGACTCACGCAGCCGACACTACCCCCGCCGAGGCGCCCGTCAATAGATGATTCCACCTAACGACGTCTGCGCCGACCGGCCCTCAGCAGGTCACCCGGGGCAGCTTCGCCGGCAGTGCCTGGACGTCGTCGAACTTCTCAGCCTCTTCATGGCCGAGGGTGGACTCGAGCGGCCGCGAGGCGGCCTCGGGAGCTGCAGTTCCACTGGCGACGCCTCCATGGCGAGGCGGGCCGGTGACGCAACCTGTCGGTCGCCGTTCGTCGCAGATCAGGTCCGCTCGACGGCCATCGCGACCGAGCCGCCCCCGCCCAGGCAGAGCGTCGCCAAGCCGTAACGGCCCTCGCGACGCCGGAGCTCGTGGAGCAATGTCGCAACGATCCGTGCGCCCGACGCCCCGATCGGGTGGCCCAGCGCGATCGCCCCGCCGTTCACGTTGACCCTCGACCAGTCGAAGCCGAGTTCGCGCCCGTCGGCCAGGGTCTGGGCCGCGAAGGCCTCGTTGATCTCGATGAGATCGAAGTCGCCGATCGCCATGCCCGTTCGCTCCAGGAGCTTCCGGACGCCGGCGATCGGCGCGAGGAACAGCCACTTCGGAGCCACCTCCGCTTGCGCGTAGCCGACGATCCGGGCGAGCGGCTTCAGGCCGAGCCGCTCGACGGCGCGCTCGCTCGCGACGAGCGTGGCCGCGGCGCCGTCCGTGATCCCGGGCGCGTTGCCGGCGGTCACGGTCCCGCTCGTCGCGTCCCCGCGGTCCTCGCCGGTCGGCAACGCGAAGGCAGGCTTGAGGCGCGCCAGTGCCTCGGCTGTCGTGTCGCGCCGTGGGCCCTCGTCCGTGTCGACGATCGTTTCGCGGCCCTTGGCGTCGCGGACAGTGACGAGGGCCATCTCGTCCGCAAAGCGACCCTCATCGATCGCGGCGATGGCCCGACGATGACTCTCCAGGGCGAACGCGTCCTGGTCCTCGCGGCTGATGTGCTCGGAGATCGCGACACGCTCCGCATGGGTGCCCATGTGGCAGTTCTCGATCCCGCACCACAGCCCGTCGTGGACGGTGGCGTCGAGCATCGTCGCGTCGCCGAGCCGGAGCCCGAACCGGGCGCCGGGCACAAGGTAGGGTGCGAGGTTCATGCTCTCCATGCCACCGGCGACCGCGACCTCGGCATCGCCGGCCCGGATCTCCGCGGCCGCGAGCATGATCGCCTTGAGGCCCGACCCGCAGACCCGGTTGATCGTCGTTGCCGAGGTCGTATCCGGGAGACCGGCGAGCAGGGCGGCCTGACGGGCGGGCGCCTGTCCGGCGCCAGCCTGGAGCACCTGGCCCATCAGAACCTCGTCAATCGGTGTGCCCTCCGGCAGCCGTGCGCGCTCGACGGCGGCTCGGATCGCCACGCCACCCAGCGCCACTGCGGGCGTCGTCGACAACGCTCCGGCGAACTTGCCGATCGGCGTGCGTGCGGCGCTGACGATGTAGACGTGGCCGTTCGGGCCGACCGGGCCGACCGGGCCGTGGGAAGGGGAACTCACCGGCCGAATCTACACCCGCCGCCCGGGCAGGAGGTCCTCCCTGTCGAACCCGCCCGGGCTATGCGAGGAGCGCCTGCACGATGGCATCGACGTGCTCTTTCTTCGGCACGACGATCAGCGTCGTCACCATGCCGAACATGCCGTTCGGCCCCTCGACGTGCGGCAGGATGTGGCAGTGGAACGCCCAGACGCCCGGCCGGTCGGCCGTGATCACGGCGTCCCAGCGCTCGCCTGGATTGACCCCGAGCGTGTCGCATTCGAAGGCCGCGCTCCCGAGTGGCCGGCCGTCGCGAGCGACCACCTTCATGGCGAATCCGTGGCTGTGGAACGGGTGCATCATCACGCCCTCGTTCATGAACCTGATCAGGACCCGCTCCCCCACGGCCGCGAGGATCGGCACCGTGGCCGGGAAGCCGTGGGCGTTGATCGTGAACCCTCCGAGCACGTCGTTGGAGACCCAGATGTACTCCCGGTCATACGTCACCGGGTTGTCCTTCGGTTCGACGATGAACGCGCCGAGGAGGCCACGTCCAACCTGGTCGGTCGCGTTGTGATGCGAGTGGTACATCAGGGACCCGGTCGATCGAGCGGTGAAGTCGTAGGCGTACGTCTCGCCCGGCGTGATCGGTCGCTGGGTCACGAATGGAACGCCGTCCTGCAGGAAGTCGTCGAACTCGACGCCGTGGAAATGGACGGTCGTTGCTTCCTTGAGGTTGTTCGTGAAATAGATACGAACCCGATCCCCTTCCCCGACGCGGATCGTGGGGCCGGGAACTTGTCCGTTGTAGCCCAGGGCGTCGATGGGCGGCCGCTTCTCATCAATCTTGAGGGACACCTCGTCGATGGTCAGCCGGAAGACCTTGACCCCATTGTCGAGCTCAGGTGTCAACGGCTGGAGCAGGTCGGTCAGCGGGAGCTGCGGCCCGACCTGCATGAAGGCGGGCTTCTGGCTCAGTTCCGGGTACTTGTCGGCAACGGCCAGGATCCCCCCGATCTTCTCGAACGTGACGGTGCCGAAAATGCCCTCGAGGGCGGGCACGAGGTTGCCGAGATAGCGCCGGACCACCTGTCGGGCGTCGACATCCGTCGCGCTGAAGCCGGGCGGAATGGCTGCCGACGGCGCCGGGGTCGCGGTGGACGCGGGTAGCGGGCCGGGCGTCGCGGGAACCGTGGTGGGCAGGCCACCCGCGGGCGTAGCGACCGGGCCGTACGTCCAGCCGGGATTGGACGTCGCCGGCGCGCATGCCGCCAGGGAACCGGCGAAAAAGCCTCCGCCCGTGATGGCGGCGGTCCGCAGGAAACGGCGACGGGTCACCTCGGACATGACCAGATGCCGCCAGCCGGAGTCACCCGGCGGCTCGGATGGGTCAGTGGCATTCGGGTCGGTCGCGGCACCGGGGGCTGCCTCGGAGTCGGGCTTCATGATGAGGATCCTCTACGCAACGTGACGGGACGCTGGCTCGCGATGGCCACATTTCCCAGGCGGACGATAACCGCTGCGGCGGTCATGAACGGAGTGACGAATGTCCCCAGGACCCGGGCCGCTCAGCCCGTCACAGGAGGTGCTCCGATCCGCTGTCGCTCAAGGCTTCGCCCGCTCGAGGACCGCATCCGCCACGATCTCGCGGTGAACTTGGTTCGTGCCCTCGTAGATCTGGGCGCCCTTCGCGTCGCGCATGAGCCGTTCGATCCCCGTCTCGCGCGAGTAGCCGCTCCCACCGAAGAGCTGGACCGCATCCGTGGCGACCTTCATCGCCGCGTCTGAGGCGGTCCACTTGGCAAGCGAGGATAGCTCCCCGATCGGCGCGCCGCGATCCCTGGCCCGCGCCGCCTCGTGGGTGATCGCGCACGCCGCGGCCACGTCGCGGGCCATCTCAGCCAGCATGAACCGGAGCCCCTGGAGCT